>LJUJ01000031.1 GCA_001303785.1 Caldifarciminota bacterium SM23_42
GAGCTCGCGTATATTTCTACCTGCTACATACTATTTTATCAGTTCTGCGCACTTTTGTGGAGCTTGGATTGCGGTGGGAATCCCGCCCATTTGATGCGCCCAGCATGAACAGATCAAAAGGTTCGTCACAGGTGTTGTGACGCGGATATTATATCCGTCTTTGTAGAACCACTTCTTAGGATTCCAGCTCCATGCCGAGGTCGCTCCGTCCGTATTATTTGTGTAGCGTTCATACGTTAAAGGCGTGGCCGCATCCTCAAATTCAATGTACTGCTCGAGATTTGGTATAACCGCAGAAGCCCTCTGAATAAGTGTCTTTCTTGCTTTCTCCTTCAACTTCTTGTATACCTCACGGTCTCCATTACCCCAGTTATTCATCCAGTGATGGGGCACGGGAGATTGAATCATGAGTGAGGATTTGCCGTCCGGTGCGTTTCCCTCATGGAACATAGATGTTGAGTATAACCACAATGCACATTTCTCAAAAAAATCTTTATCGTCGGTATTGTACAAGTCATAGCCAGATTTAAGATCATAGTACATGACATGCGGTAGCTTCATGAATTCCTGTAATTTTTCTCCAGGTAGACTCAGACCGAGATATACCGTGAAAAAACCTTCAGATACAGCCGCTTTTTCCACCTTTTCCAAAAAGCCTTCAGGCAGCAGTGACTTGTGATCAAGTAGGGTCAAAAACGTCTTCTTATAATCGCTAGCTGACAGCACGTAATCAGCCGAGTATTCCTTACCATTACACACAACGCCAACTGCAGCACCCTCTTTAGTGACTATCTTTTCGACCCTGGATTTCAAACTCAATTCCCCGCCCAAATTCCTGAAGTTATCGGCAAGCACATCAGCCCATGACTGCATTCCAGTCTTCACGGTCCAGTAGTCATCTATGAAGGCAATCAATGCCGCGGCAACTACCGAAGCGGACATATCTGGATAACCCATCTCCTTGAGAAGGAAAAACAGCTCTGAATCCTTATCGAAATAGCGCTGCGTGAACTCGGTAACCGTCATCTTTTCGTATTTACGGTACATACGCATGAATCGCACCATGTTGGGGAAGAAGATGATTTTTTGTATAAAATTTCTCGGCTTCCCGAGCGCAACATATAGTTTAAGCATCTTGTCCACTTCAGCCCAGTATTTGTCTAGATTATCTTTCTCTGATGGGAAAGCAGTGTACAAAGCTTTTCGCCAGTCGTCGATTTTGTACAGGCTGCAATCAAGGTTGTTGGTCAAAAAACGCGAATACTGCCGAACAAAGGGTATCTTATCATAGACACCCATTTCTTTCATAGCCGAGAAGACTACGGGGGATGACTCAAATGACAGGGTGCCGCTTTCAAAGTAAAAACCTTTTCTCCGAAATCCAGCAGTATACCCGCCCGGCACGCTGTGTGATTCGAATATCACCACTTTATGACCCTTCTTTGCCAGCAAATTACCCGCCGTGAGTCCACCCATTCCGGCACCAATTATGACAATCTTAGACATAGTTTGACTCCTTTCAGAAACGTAGTATACAGATTGCTCGCGCATTTGTCAATACAAGCTCAGTCGATCTTGTCATTGAGTCATTGGAAAAACTAAAAGTCACTCTGGCACTGAGTCATTAAGTCATTGACTTCGTGGACAGGCATAAACTCTTACAGAAACAAGGTCGAGATTATCCGATTACTACAACGAAGTTAGCGATAAGCGTATTGTTTGATGATGACTTGGATGGTCTTGGGGTCGGCAGATTGTGAGTTGTCGACCGCGAACGTAATTGTTTTCGCTTGCTCCGCAATGACGCGCCCGTAAAATCCGGTGCGTGGGTCAATCGTAGTCTGCTTGATAAGCGTGCCGTCTTCGTCCGTAAGAAAGACTATGACATTCGTGTCCAGAGTTGCCGCGACGCACATGGTCAATGTGCCGTCTTGGAGAACGAAAGGTAATTCCTTGGTCCTTCTTGCAGCAACAACGAAAGTAGTCTCAGCGGATTGCACAATCGGCGCTGCTTTCATGTAACCTTCGTCTTCAATTATCGGCCAATATGTCATTACTTCGTTGCGATCCCAGGCATGCATGGCGTAGCCAAACAGCCGTCTTTCTTCGTCAAAACTGAGCTCACCAGGCAGTATCTCTGACACTTTCACGAAACGGTTATTCCTGTATCCATAGACCTCGGTGAGGAAGCTTTCTTCAGGCAGCATTAAAATCGCAATCTCATTGCCCTTCGTCCGGCTGAAGTAATCGTCAACCGAAATGTCAGCCAGAGATTCTAACCCGGCAACAATTGTATGCAGCTTGCTCGAAACACCATCTTGTACAGTCACGATTTTCAGTCCCATCTTAACTATGTCGGCAACGCCATCGTTTGTCACATCGACCTGGATGGTCTTGCCTAGACCCAGTGAACACATAATGCATGATAATACAATAACTCCTGTATATTTGTGCATCAGATACCTCCAATCATTCAGTCATTGTGTCATTACGTCACTATGTCATTGGATGCTTCGCATCCATGATTACAGTGATGGACGAAACGCCCGAGCTGTTAATCTTTCGGCTGTTCTGCTTCGTAGGATTTTGCGTAGGCGACCAGGAAGCGGCCGAGCCGCTTATAACCTGCTTTCAGATACCACTTTCTCACCCAGGCAGCGGCGAGTTTTCTTGTTTCTTCGGGAAGGGTGTTGAAATCATCCTTTGCCTTTTCGGCTGCCTCATCCATACCTCTCAAGATTTCTTCGGAAGTTTTTTTGTCAACCATCTCGACCTCCTCGAGTGTTAAAACACTCGCCGATTACAGCGAAAAAAATAGATTACGATGATATTCATTAAGTTGTTATTACCTTCATTAGCTTCTAAAGTAACCATGTAATAATGTTGTTTGCTTATTCTAATGGCAGGAACGATGTTTGTCAAGAAGAAGCTAGGTCCTATTATGCTCAGTGTATTTTCGAAAAGTTACTTAAATATCTTTATTTGCGATTTCCGGGTGTATAACATGATGGGCACCGAGCATCATACAGCCTAAGTCACCAAAAAAATGACCGACAACGGGCACAAGGAGATTACCTGTTACCGCATATGCAATGCCTAGCCAGATACCGAGTATGGACGTACCGGCAACTCCTGATGTTCCTTGATAGAAATGGGCTATGCCGAATAGCACACCGCTGATAATACCTGCAGCAAGAGGCGTGAAGTAATGGGAGAAATCAGATTGCATGATGCCCCGGAAAAAGATTTCCTCCAGCACGCCCGCCTCTAGACTAATAATCACGAAAATTACAATCAACTGTAGTAACCGCTTTGGCAGCGCGTCGATAATACCCGACCCAGCCTTTTCAGTTTGCGGTTTCTTAGTAAACAGATGTGATCCAACCCATTGCCAGAGTAGATAGATCATAACAAAGCCAAACGCTGCGGCAATGCCAAAACCCAAAGCCTCCCAATTTATAGAAAAGCTAGATAACCCAGTCACTTGAAAAACACTAATTCTGTAAAATGCGGCGCCAACCAGCACGATGCCTATGACCACAAACATCTTAAAGGTTGAGAAGAGTATCATATGAGCCATCGAGCGTGCACCCTTCGACGTTGTCTTTCTCCTCTTTGGATCCAGAAAGAGTGAAATTAGTATTAACACAACATAAGCAATAAGAACAACCGGCGTGATCCTTGTCATGAATACGTGAAGTTTTAGTTACTGTTCAATCGGCTCGGTCACATAGTTCTTCCACTGACGGTCGATCCACTCTCTAAGCCCCTTTTGCTTTATCTCCTGTAAGTTCTCTATACAGCGGAACTTAATGACACCTGGGTTGCTCTTTAATGTTTCACACGGAAAATCCGAGCACTCATTACACAGATCAAAATTTTTGTTATAACAGCATTGCCTTATCCTACAACGGTCTTCATCAGGCTTTCTTACACCCGCCTCAGCCTTACATCCCGGACATATCGAAGAGTTTGCGAGATTTCTTAATCCTTCTTTGAAGCGTTCAATATCAAGCTTGTTGCCAATTTGCTTCTTCAGAGCCAAGTTATCAATCATGTCCGATGCCAGCTGGAAGGTTTTCCTGATCTTGCCGGTATGCCAATCACAGATGTGGCAGTACGAGCCACAATATGATATGTGGTATTTTTTTTCTAATTCATAATTCATATCTACTCCTCGAGTGCCTGCGGCACTCAGCTAGGTCATTTTGTCATTGCGTCATTATGTCCTGCCGCGCAGGTCGATTATCCCGCTCAGCGGGACAGAAATGAGCAAAACAGAATACGGTGATAAACACCAGCTATTATGTTATCGTGTTACTATGTTATTATGTTAATTAGAGAATCGCTGGTTGTCAATATACGACTGTGACTTCGTGGGGTTCGCCATCTCCTGCCCTAACCAGTAGTTGCAGCTCGGTGCCACCTGGTTGCAGCATCATGTGATTCAGGGTACGCAAGTCATTGCCAGCCAGTTCTTCGCCGTTCAGCTTAATCAACGTCATATCATCAACAATCCCGGCTCTGGCAAAGGGCGCATCAGCGGCCACATTATAAACCTTCACCTCGCGTGACGGATTTTCATACACTATGGCCCCTGGACCTTTTAGCCCCGCCCCACACACTGGGAACAACTCCTCTGGGTCGACAACAATGTGATCGGCGGGTTCTCGGAACCCACTCTTCACCCTAACAAGAAATTTCTCTCCTTTTTTCAGGAAAAGATACTCCTTGTAACTCTCCATGTCACTCTGAACCAGATATGGAGTGTAGATATCCTTGTCACCAATATTTATGATCTCATAATTGTGAAGGTAGTGCTTACCATTATATATTGTACCGAGTCTATCTATTTCATAGCGCGCATAGCCTGGATTCTTAATGTAGTCGGACAGCATTCCATGATACTTCTTATTGCATCGCTTTTGCATGATTGTTAGAAAATCATCTGTCGAGATGCACATTCCACGGCATTGTCTGACATATTCCAAAATACCTTTGTAGAAATTCTTATCACCAATGACAAACCTAAGCATCCTCAGATAAGTTGCACCCATATAATAGGCCGCGACATTAACCAGCACACGGTCCTCTGAATCTTGAGATTCCAATATCGACGGGACATAATCAATATAGGGTAGCGTACACAACTTCAGACGGAAGAAGCTAAGACTCTCAACATCCACGCCCAGTGCCGGTTTGATACCAATAATCTCGGAAAACTTGCCGAACCCCTCGTACAACCAATAATTCTCATCGGGGTTGCTCGACACAATATTACCCCACCAGGTATGGGATACTTCGTGAATTACTGACCTTATTGGAAAATATATTTCATTGTTTGTGATCTCCGAAGTGAAGAGAGTAACCGGCGCATTCATCGAGTTGAACAACCCGGAGTAGCCATAAGGAAAGGCCATTACCTTGTACTCATTCCACGGTGCCTCGCCGTACATTTCTTCGAAAAATCTAAAAGAAGTGTGTATGACATCAGCCAAATAATCCATGTTTGTAGGTATTGTACCATCAGGCACATACATTATGACACGGAAATCATCATCGTATTCCCTCACGATTCTTTCTTGCTCCTGTGCAAAGAAATACAGACTGCGATCGGTTATTCCCTGGTAGTTGCGCCACGTATATACCTTCTGACCACCTACGGCAGCCACATCAATCAACTCCCCTGAAGCCATCACTTCGAATTTTTCTGGGACATCGACCACCAACTGGTAAGGCGCCAGTCGCTTGGCCATGGTTTCTGCGATCTTTGGATACCAGTTGTCGGTGCGCGTAATCGAGGCATTCACGTGGCAGAGCGTATCACTTATCTCAAACGCAAAGGGAGAGAACTGGTCGTGGAAATCTTCATCTTTCACGAGGTCATATTGCAGTACTACCACCGAGCTTCCCATGGAGGCATCACTCAAAGAAATACTCACCAGATCATCCTCGAAGGAAAAGTCGAGTGGCTTAGATGTCTCATCATAGATATGCAGGTTTGTCGCCTTTGCTCCGCGAAAATTACGGCACAACATGATTTCTAGAGTATGTTCCGAATCAGGCATTGAATTTTCAATTTGAAGCGATGCTTCAATTTCGAAGCTATCGTATGTCTCTGGTACCCTGACATTTATGTCATATTCGGTTATTTCATATTCAATAGTACTCCCTCGGGCCATGCCCGACGTAAGTATTAGCAGATATATTACAAAAAGAGCTATTCCGTATCTCATTATCCTCACTTTTTATAACATCTCTAATGCTTCGATCGCAACACGTGCCTGCAGGTGACATGTATCCCTGTAAGTATCATCCATGAAAGATGGATCCCAACCATGCTCCAAATCGATATAAGGTTGCAGCAAGACGCCGACATCTATTTTGTATACCTTTGCCAGACTGTATAATACAGCAACCTCACCGTTCTCCATGGACAGACACCCCTGCTTACGATAGGCATCAACCATTTCAGGCGTAATGCGATAAAAAGCCTCACAGCAGCCCACACCACCTTGCTTCCAGTCGGCCCCTAGTTTGTCGAGCGCGCAAGATAACGCATTGAATGATTTCGGCTCTGCTGGGACCTTAATTTCTCCAGGACTGTAGTGGGAAGAAGTGCCATCTTGGCCAAACGCAAAGCTTGGTAGATGAATCTGTCCTTTTTTCAGGTATTTTTCTCCGAGCCCCCATGATGCACAAAGGAGAAATATCGTATTTGCACCAAGGCACACGAGCTCTTCACAAAAGGCAGCGATTGGTGAAGCACCCATTGGTGGTACAAACACGCACACCCCATGGTCATGAGCAGTCCCTTTCCAACATTTCCGGGGAGAGACGTAAGGACTATGTTTCCCTAATGGCCAATCCCAATCGTGAAGGCCGCATGTTTCTTTCAATTTTTCTATGATTCCGCAGTTGAAGGTAAGGAAAATCGAGCCAGGAATTTGCAGAGCTTCGGGGAGCGAGCCAGCCGCAATTGCCTCTTTTCGAATATCCTCTGGCTTTATTATAAACGCGTCATCTTTCTTGTACATAAATTATGCTAGTACAAATACTCAAAAATCACTCACATACTGGCTCATTTTTCTTCAACATATCGCAGCACGTTGTCAAATAACGCAAAATCGCCCGTAATATTACTTTACGAGTTAACCAGGGATTCGCCACTCTCGGTCTGCCCAAGCAACTTTCGGTACACCCAGGCATGGGCGAGCATTGTGGTTGGGATTGTAGCAAAAAGACCTACAAGGAGCACAATCAGTCCGAGGTAATTGATCAACATAAGCAGTAATCCAAACCCAAGTAACTTCCACCTGACGGTCTTCGTAAGATTACCACTTTGCCTTACCGAATCCATAATACTGAGATTTTTATCAATAATCAAGAACCCAAAGAACTGAAACATTATTGCCCAAACGATGCCCGGTATGACGAACAGCAAGATACCGACCACGACGATCAGCCCAACCAACAAGGATCCGCCGAGATAGCGCCAGAAAAAACCTTGAAATCTAAAAAGATCGTTGAACTCGGGCTTTCCACCATCGATAAACTTCAGGGAAATCCTTATCAAACCAATACTGATCATCACTTGTATGGCCCAACTAACAAGCATGAAGATTAGATAAAGAAGAGAAGATTTGTCGCGTAATAAATTCCCTATTAAGGATGGCACGTAAACGACTATCCAGGCAACAATCAGTATGCCAAAGAAGAACCAAAAATTGGTCTTCATTGTATTCCATCCGAATTTCAGCGCCTCGTCAATAGAAAAAACCTTTTTATCCATACTACCCCCTGAGCGTCAAAGACGCTCAATGATTACAGTAACATAAGAATAGATTACAATGATAAATGTCTTGAGTGTCCCTGGCATGCGTCGATTATGAAGATATCACCACGTCATTATCTTATTGAGTCATTGTGTCATTCGTATATATCGTCACCAGCCCATTGGATGCTTCGCATCCATCGATCGTAAAATTACATTTCGTTTCATTGCACCTGCTCAGATCGTGTTACTGGCTGTTCATCGCTGCACAAAGACCTTGTGCCGCTAAACGGTCAACCACCATTGCATAGCACGAACATCGCCAGTATACCTACCATCAAAAGAATCCTAACGATTCTCGGAATCCTGTGATCCATGCGTACTCCTTTCTCTGATGTGAAGTCATGCTTTCCATTATACGCAACCTTGGCCGGTTGTAAAGTATCAAGAAAAATTCAGCATAGCGTTTTGCTTTGGTGTAACACAGTTGACATGCTATAATACTTCATTATACTCAATCCAGAACCTAAAGATAAAATGAAAGGAAGAAAATTACTGGTTATCGGCGCGGGTTTTGGGGGATTATCCGCAGCCGCACTCTTGGCTCAAGATGGTTTCCAGGTAACAATACTCGAGAAAAACGAACAAGCGGGAGGCCGTGCCCGTGTTTGGAGAAAAGATGGTTTTGTGTTTGACATGGGACCTTCATGGTATCTAATGCCTGAAGTCTTTGAGAAATACTTTGCTCTCTTCGATAAGAATACCCAGGATTACTACAAACTAATACGGCTCGACCCGAGTTACCGTGTTTTCTTTGGCATGGATAAAACCGTCGACGTTCCTGCCCAGCGCGAAGAGATAGACAGGCTTTTTGACGAACTAACACCCGGAGGTAGCGTCAAACTTAGGGAATATCTTGCCGTTGCGCAATATCAGTATGAAATCGCCATGCAGGAATTCATGTACCGAGAATACAAGACCATCTTTGATTTTCTTAACTGGAAGGTCATCACCAAAGGCACCAGGCTAAAGATTTTCGAAAGCTATGACAAATTCGCCCGCCGATATTTCGAGGATGCTGATATCAGAAAAATTCTGGAATATACAGTCGTCTTTCTCGGTGGTTCGCCGAATAACACACCCGGGCTCTATTCGATAATGTCCCACGTCGATTTTGACTTGGGCGTATGGTATCCTTGCGGAGGGATTGGCCAACTCGTCCACGCCTTCACAAGACTAGCTGCCGAACAGGGTGTAGAGATTCTGCTTAACCAAGGTGTCCAGAAGATTCAGGTACAGGACGGTCGCGTCAAAAAAGTTATAACGGATAAGGAAGATTTCGAAGCCGACGTTGTCCTGGTCAATGCGGACTATCAATTCGCCGAGACAAGGCTACTGGAGAATAGATACAGAACCTACGACCAGAGCTACTGGGAAAAGAAAAAAATGGGTCCTTCAGCTTTTCTGGTATATTTAGGCTTGAACAGACGGTTACCCGGTCTGCTTCACCACAACTTATACCTTGACCCTTCCTGGGACGAACATTTTCATTCGATATTTGATGAGCCAGCATGGCCCGAAAACCCAAGTTACTATGTGTCTTGTCCTTCTAAAACAGACAAAACGGTTGCACCCACAGGCTGTGAGAATCTTTTTGTCCTCGTCCCGGTTGCACCTGGGTTAGAAGATAACGAGTCAATCAGAAATGAGTATTTCACAAAAACCATAACCCATCTGGAGAAACTTATCGGAGAGAACATCCGCAGCCATATCGCTGTAAGAAGAATTTTCGCGCACAATGATTTCAAACAGGCATATAATGCGTTCAAGGGTACTGCTTTGGGTATGTCGCATACGCTCTTACAGACTGCTGTCTTTCGTCCTGCACATCAAAGTAAGAAGGTACCAAATCTATTCTACACAGGCAGCTACAATCATCCCGGCATTGGAGTA
Source organism: Caldifarciminota bacterium SM23_42 (assembly GCA_001303785.1). Taxonomy (GTDB): domain Bacteria; phylum Hydrothermota; class Tepidihabitantia; order SM23-42; family SM23-42; genus SM23-42. The sequence continues at coordinate 9,728 of LJUJ01000031.1, forward strand.
CCAATGGTTATTATTTCCTCACAGATTGTGAGCAAAGAAATCCACAAGCAGTATGGTCGATAGAACCTTATACTCTATATTCAAAGAAGGCAGCAAGACCTATTTCTACAGCTCGCTATTCTTCCCCATGGATGTCAGAAGCGATGTTTTCATACTGTATGCGTTCGTCCGCAAGGTAGACAACTATGTCGATATCATACCGCAGCGCAAGACGGAATTCTACGTTTTCTGGAAGGATTTCGAAGCGGCACTCAAAGGTGGGACATCGAGAGATATTGTCATCGAATCTTTCGTTTCACTCATGAACCAAAAGAAATTCGACAGGAAGTGGGTGCGGGCATTCTTCGAAGCCATGGAAATGGATCTCATAAAACAAAAATACAAGAATATTGAAGAAACAAAAAAATACATGTACGGCTCAGCAGAAGTCGTCGGATTAATGATGGCGAGCATTATGGAACTGCCAGAAGAATCGTTCGAATGTGCTCGCCATCTCGGTAGGGCTATGCAATATATCAATTTTATCCGTGACATCAGCGAAGATTTGGCTTTGGGCCGTGAGTACCTTCCGCAAAACGATTTGCAGAAATGCAAACTCGAATCACTGGAATATGAATATGTCAAGAATCATGAAGCAAGATTTAACCGGTTCATTCGCAGCCAGATAAAACAATATGAGGAATGGCAAGCAGCAGCCGAGACCGGTTTTACATACATTCCGAAGAGATATTTCATCCCGATCAAAACTGCTTCAGACATGTATAAATGGACTGCAGAGCAAATAAAGAAATCACCTATCATCGTATACGAAAAGAAGGTTAAACCCTCGATCCCATTTATTGTATCACGTTTTGTCTACAGCACAATGCGTTATCATTAAAGCCATGGAAGCAATCATCAGAAAAATCCTAGCCATTTCAGTTATTTCAGCGGTTCTGATTTATGCGGAGGTATCCGATATCGAATTAGATGCTGAAACGCTAAATATTGTTCGGGATGGCTTCTATGTTGCAGTTGACGACGAAGACACCACAGTTAACCTCATAAACTTCATTAAAGATGAATTCTCCAAGGACCATCAAAAATATCCGCCGGTCATTCTCGCATACTACGCTGCTCTAGAAGGTTTACGCGGACGTCACGCCTCAAATCCAATCAGCAGGTTCGTATATGTATCGAAAGCCGTAGATAAAATGAACAAAGCCGTGGAAAAAGCACCCGGGCTTCTCGAGGGCCGCTTCCTGCGTTTCTCATTTTTCCACCAAATACCAGGTATTTTCGGGGTCGGTGGAAAGGTTGAAGGCGACCTTAAGGAAACGATTGCTCTGCTCGAGACCCGTGACTATGAGTTCGTCGGCAAGAAAATCCAGAAAGATATGATTGATTACCTGCTACGCACCGATCGCCTGAGTCCAGACCGACGTTCTCGCCTCGAACGGCTTGCCGAAGAATTGAGTTACAAACCTTGAATCTGTATCTTCTTATCAACATAATTATTCTCGCCATTCCTCTTTTGTTGACCTTTGCACCAAAGGTATACTACTACCGCAAAGCAAAGTCGCTAGTGCTCTCAATACTTGTTGTCAGTACGTTGTTCATTATTTGGGACGCGCTGGCAACTGCGCGTGGCGATTGGGCGTTCAATCACAAGTACGTCGGCGAATTTCGAATATTCGGCCTGCCCCTGGAGGAGATTCTCTTCTTCATTACCGTACCCTACAGCTGCATCTTTCTCTACGAAACATTTCGTACCTACTTCAAGAAAAGGAGAGTATTCTACAATCAGCATCTATACAGCATTCTTGCCCTTTTCTGCTTTGCTGTTGCCATCCTCTTTATCAACAAGGCATACACGGCAACTGTTTTCATCATGACTGGAACACTGTTTGTAAGCGCCCGCTTTTGTTTCAAATCCATATTCAGTTCGAGTCATTACTGGCTTTATCTTATTGTGTGTACACTACTTTTTACCATTTTCAACCACGCGCTTACGTCACTACCCGTGGTCATCTATTCATCCCTGGCTATCATCGGCTGGCGAGTCGGTACAATCCCCGTCGAAGATTTCTTCTATAACTACTCACTGCTATCGTTTTACCTGATAATGTATCTATTTGCCGAGGAAAAGTGGGGCAGAAGACAGTAGCCGTCATCGGCGCGGGCATCGGAGGCCTTTCCGCGGCGGCTCGGTTGGCCGATGCCGGATACCGGGTACATGTCTTCGAAAAAAATCCTGACCCAGGAGGTAAGGCGCGTGTACTGCGGGGTGATGGGTTCCGCTTTGACAAAGGCCCCTCATTGATGACAATGCCTTTCGTTTTTCAAGACTATTTCGAAGAACTAAGAGAAGATTTCGAAGACTATCTTCGCTTTGAGCGGCTCAATATTAATTGTCAGTATTTCTTTTCCGACTGCACGACTCTTAATGCCTACGCGGACAAAGAACTGTTTTCCGTAGAAATCGCCAATAAGACAAAAGACGACGAAGAAAGCGTAACACGATTCTTTGAGCATTGTCAGCAATTGTACGACCGAACTGCTGACACGTTTCTTTTTAATAGCCCGCTACAAGCACTAAAGCAAGTGAACACCAGCAATTTATCCACATTATTGCATATCAACGCACTCGGCATTTTCACGTCACTCGATAAGGTGAACAGGAATTTCTTCAATGATGCACGCACCGTGCAATTATTCAATCGATACGCGACGTACAATGGCTCATCACCTTTTCACGCGCCGGCTACGTTTCTCATAATTCCTCATGTCGAGTTCGCCTTTGGCGCCTACAATGTAATTGGCGGCATCTATTCGATACCCGACGCCTTATCCCGCCTGGCCAGAAAGAAAGGCGTTTCGTTTCACTTCAAAAAGGAAGCATCAAAAATAATTCACGAAGACCACCGGATAAAAGGTCTCAGGCTACAAGACGGTATTTTTGATTGCGACCTTGTCGTAGCCAACTCTGATGTTCGTAACACCTACAATGTTCTGCTCGGAGACCATAACTCGCCACTGGGTCTATTGTACAACAGGAAAGAATCTTCGTCATCAGCCCTTGTATTCTACTGGGGAGTAAAGGGGGATTTTGACAATCTACAGATCCACAACATTTTCTTTTCGAACGATTACCATAATGAATTCAAGGAAATATTTAGATATAAGCAATGCCCACGTGACCCGACCGTGTACATTAACATCACATCCAAATATGTGAAATCAGATGCGCCGGAACAATGCGAGAACTGGTTCGTCATGATAAACGCTCCTTACGCGGCGGGGCAGAACTGGCAGGATGAAACCCAAAAGACAAGAAGGCGCATTCTGGAAAAACTGAGAAAAACACTCGATATCGATGTTGAAAAGCGCATTATTTTCGAATCTGTATGGACGCCGGTCGACATAGAAAGAGAAACTGGGAGCTGCATGGGTAGTCTCTATGGCATGGCATCGAACAGCCCAACCGGTGCTTTCCTGAGGCAGCAGAACAAGTCCTTTCTCTACCGAGGGCTCTATTTTTGCGGAGGAACTACCCATCCGGGCGGCGGCATGCCACTGGCCTTGATTTCGGGGAAGATCGCCGCTGATTTCGTGAAACGAGACGCAGCATGAACCGCAACTTTTTCTGTCAGCGTGGGGATGCTATTTTCATTTTTATATTGTATAGCTTCTACGCTATGGGCATATTGGGACACTTGTTCGACAAAACTTATCCACACATGATGACATTAACGCCTTTTGTGCTACTCGTCTTTGGATTAGCGGTCTTGCTGCGCACTACTGGCTGCGACCGCAAATTACTGATATGGTGTCTGGCTGCCTATATTTTAACGTTTACCATAGAGGCAATCGGCGTATATTCTGGAGTCGTTTTTGGTGAGTATTATTACGGAACCACACTTGGCATCAAGCTTTTCCGGGTACCACTCGTTATTGGCTTCAACTGGGTTATTGTTGTCTTGGGGGCAATAACCATTGCAAAAAAATTCTCCAGCAACAAACAATTCACAGCGCTACTCGCCGCCTCATTCACCGTTGTTTTTGACATACCACTAGAAGTCGTGGCCGTGAATCTTAATTACTGGCAATGGACACCGGGCTTTGTGCCGATACAGAATTACATAGCATGGTTTGTGGTTGCGTTTGTTGTTGCCTTGAGCTTCGGTTATTTGAGGTTCGAGACAAAGGGTAAGGTAATCATACACTATTTTTTCATCCAATTCATATTTTTCATACTGATCGATATAATGATTTTCACCAATATGCTTTGAGCGCAAACTGGTAAGTCATTGCGTCACTAGGTCATTAAGTCATTTTGTCATTCTGGTCGGTATGTCACTCTGTATCTAAGTCTCTATGTCTCCATGTCATTAAGGTAAGTAGCGTACTTCCAGATAGGGGATTAGATTACCCTCCTCAACAACCTTACGCGCCTCGCCCTTACCAATGGTAATAGGTACTTCCACTCGCTGGTACTGCATACTCGGCCAATACGCAACCTCAACAAGAATCTTGTACTCCCCAGAACTCGCTTTCTTACCCGTGTAATCACTGAGATCCCAAATGTATATGTGGTGTCCCAAATTGATGCTGGCGCCGGTAACCGCATCGACATCTGTAAATTCCGAAGACTTCGCCCAAACTGGTAGGTTGATCTGCCTTTCTTTTGCGTGACCGCTGAATCCAGAAACATAGATCGTTTTAGTGAATTGCCCATCACTATCTTCCACCCAAACCGCGGTCTGTGGAGCCAACTCGTCGCGGAAACCGAGCTCAAAATCAATGTACACAATAGGTATGATGTACTTTGACAGATTAATGTGTTTTACTGGTGGTCGCAGCATGCTAAAAGCATTCTGCGCCGCCTCTGTTGCTGAGTAGTTAGACGCGACTCTCGCCCAATACGTCGTTGCTTTTTTCTGATGGGCATATCCAATCCAATACAACGCTTCAGCCCTCATTTCATCAGGTACATCACTTTCGATAATGATCTCTAGATCAGCGATACCTTGGTCAATTTTGTTCACAAAGAAAGGCATGTTCACTGCAGCTATGCCGCGTGCGAACCTCAGTTCAATATCCTCAGGTGCGAGCGCAACTGCTTTGTCTAATGCAGCAGCAGCTTCGAATGCAAGGTCAGTACGAAAATCACTATCCATGTAGATTCTCGGATCATAGCCAACCGCGTTAATTTGGTTTTGAGTGTAGGCTAGCAACTTGTAAGCCTCGCTACTGGATTGGTTGATACTTATCGCCTGTTTTAGTACCTTCTCAGCCGCTTCATAGATTTCAGCATCATAGTACGCTTTCCCCAAAGCCAAAAGAAGATCAAAGTTGTCTGGCTCTTTGGCTACTTGCTCTTCAAGGGCAACAATCTCGGGATCATCACTCTGCTTACTCTTCATCCGCTCGGCACGCCATTGTTCAAATTCGTCAATTTTGTCGATATTTTGCTGCGCCTGTTCAGCGTATTCAGTCTCTGGCGCAAGTTCAATGAGCTTTTCATTCACCCTTCTTGCCTTGCCGTACTCGGCATTTTTCTGATAGCCACCAGCCAAATGCTGGTATGCCTCCACCAGTCTTTCTTTCGAGGCCGGGTCTGGAGACTGTTCTAATGCTTGGGTTACAATCCCCAAATCGTTTATTCCCTTTTGCAATTGTCCCATAGACTTAGGCATGTTGACTGCCCAGGCTCCACGATAAAACCTAGCCATGAAGTTACGTGGATCGAGGACCAGCGCCCTATCCCAATTCAAAAAAGCTCGCTCTACGATTCCCAGAAGCTCCCCATAGTCTCTCGTTCTCTGCGCCTTTTCACCCAGCATTATACCGAGATGCGAATAAGCATCCGTATTTTCTGGATGCTCTTTAACGGCCTCTTCCATCGTCGATATCGCCTTGTCGAATTGACCGGTATTCTTGTACTCCTCAGCTTCCGCAATATAATCTTCTATTGACGTACCTAAAACAATAAATGGAGTAGTCACAAACAACGCTACTATCAAGAATATCTTAGACGGTTTCAACCTAACCTCCTTTTATCAAATTCTTCTAATTAGATGAGAAACCCAAGACTGAGCCTGGTTTCAATCTGACAACTGAAAGCGCGCCTTATCCCACTGCTTTAGATATTGCTGAAACTTATCCGCAATCTCCGGGTCATCGGCTTGAACCTGCATAGTCTTTATTTTTTTCTCATACCTCTTTCCGACAAGTCCTATGGGCAGGGTCACAACACCGAACACGAAAAGGCTCAGCGCAGCATGTCCCAGCGATTCTCCACGTGCGACAAAGATACCAAGTATAATAATGAACAAAACGTATAGTATTATGTAAATGACCGCCAGCCTCATGCTGAGATTGATTGCCGATTTCACAGCCAAGAGATCCTGATTAGATTTGACCACGCCGTGTGTTTGATTGTAAACATCGGCATTTTTCCTGTTCGACTTTACTTGCATCCAAATCGCAATAACCAGGAAAACCACTAAAGTATGCGGCATGATTATTTTGCGTTTGGATCGTCTTCCATGAGACCAAAGAGATTTCCTTCAGTATCATTACACTGGGCGAACCAACCGATACCCGGCACTGCCCGTTTGGGTACGACGATATCCCCACCATGCGATTTTACCTTATCAATGTAAGTATCTATAGGCTTCACGCCCACTGTGCAGACATACGCTACGACACCATCGCCGCCTCGTAATGGCTGTTCACGCTTCATTATCGCACCATCAATACCAGGCTCATCTTTCCCTGTATAGACAAGCCAGTAATCCACAGGCCCCTGCCACTTTTCCACTTTCCATCCAAAAACCCCTTGATAGAATTTGACCGCTCTATCCGGATCATCTGCATGTATTTCGAAATGAATGACTCTTGGCATATATACCCCCTTTTCTTATCAATTAATGAAAATACTGAACTGAACCCCTTCAAACACCCAAATCTCAATACCTCTTGATGATATTATACATAGTATCAGACCAAAATCAACTGTGACCATCCACTTGCTAGCGCAACCTTATTACACTCATCAAGCAACGCTTGACTTCAAACTCATAAGACAATATACTGGGGAAATTCTTTCAAAATCGAGTTTGAGCATAAAAGGAGTCTAGTCATGAAAAAAACATTCGTTTTGCTGGTCGTCGCCGCACTGGTTATAATAGTCATTGGCATAGCCGTGTTCATGGCAACTGCTTACCCCATGCTCAAAGAGCAGGCCGAAGTGAGAAAAATGCCCATCCATGACGTGGAACTAGCTAAGGTGAAGAATGGTACCTATCATGGCGAGTTTACATATGGTAATTTCACATATCAAGTGGAGGTTGTAGTTGATGAGCATCAAATTCAACGGATCAGCATCCTCAAGAACCGAAGTGAAGATGAACACGCAAAAAAAGCCGAGGACATTGTGGATAGAGTGCTTAAGGCCCAGTCTTTGAAAATCGATGTAGTCACGGGCGCAACCACGACAAGCAAAGCCCTGCTCAAAGCAATCGAAACCGCTCTTACCACCGGGTTTAAATAAACGGGGCCTATTTAGTGACCGCTTTTGAAGAAGAACGCCGCCGTTTAAGAGAGAGAGTATGGTCTCTTGTAGACATTGACCGAGGCACGAGAGTCCTGGATGTGGGAGTCGGCCGCGAAGCACATTCACTCAAGAAGTTACTTGAACTAGGCCTCGTGGTCACCTCTATTGATGTCGACCTAGCAGCGTTACGTAAGCATGACACACGTGGCGCGTCCTTTGTGCAATGCAATGCCGCCTGTTTGCCGTTAAGAAAACGAACATTCGGTTTGTCGATGGTCAATTTCACACTTCATGAGATTGATCCAATACTACACCAGAAAGTATTTGCAGAACTGTGCCGTGTTTCAGAAAGAATCATGATTATCGAACCGGCGCCTGGTACAGATTCTGTTTACCAACGTTATCAACAAATCTGGACCGAATCAATGCACAGCATTGGTCAGTTTGAAGATTATCAGACAGTTGAATACTGGATACGCCTTTTGAAGAAATACGATGCTGAGATAGCCGTTTCGGAGCAACTGACATCCAGCATCAGGGTAGTTGGCCCGGAGGCGAAAAAATATATGGCCCTGGTGCTTGAGGACATGCGTGAGGAGGGCGTGTCAGAGAAATATATCAAGAAGATGATGACAATTGGTCGCAATGTGGAGAATAAAGGAATGGTTTTTTCGAACATCAACGTTATTGTTGCTCATGCTCAGCACTCGAAGTGACTCAACCAGTATTTAATAAATCTAATGAAGTGGCAAAAGACGCCTCAAGAACTAGTCGTGTTTCTCGAAAAACGCCTGAAGAATGTCAAATGCCAATCTCGTAAGATGTTTGGCTGCCCAGCATATTTCATCAACGGGAACATGTTCGTTGGGGCATTTCAGAAGGACATATTTATCCGGCTACCTCCCGGGGATATAAAGGGTATCCTGGAGAAATACGCAGAGATGAAACCTTTCAAACCCAGGGCAGGTGTGACCATGAAGGAGTACGTAGTAATACCTGAGGCTTTGTACACTAGAAGGAAAGTCTTTTTCGAATTGCTGAACAAGTCTGTCAGGTATGTCCGAACGCTAGCGCCAAAAAAGGGGCGCAAAGAGCATTAATATAATTATGGAAAGAACTATCCGATCAAACGAAAGAGGGCGGGTTTTAACCTACCCTCTTTTCGAAGAACTGAATATTACTTTATCTCAACGTCGATGTGTTTAGGTTTTATCGCTTCGGGCTTAGGTAATGTAATATTAAGAATACCATCTTTATAGCTGGCCTTCACCTTATCTGCCTCAACGTCAGTCGGCAAGGTGATCATCCGACTGAATTTGCCATAGGAACGCTCAACACGATGAAAAGTCTTTTCCTTGGTCTCACTCTCTTGCTTACGCTCGCCGGTAATCGTTAGCATATTACCCTTGACCGACACCTTGATATCATCCTTCTTCATACCGGGAATCTCTGCCTTCACCGTGATGTTTTCATTATCTTCTTCAATATCGACGATGGGTGCCCAGAAGCCCTCCCTTTCCTCACGTAAACCGCCAAAAAGACTGCTGAATAGGCGATCCATATCAGCCCTTAAACTTAGCATGTCTCTAAAAGGTTCCCATCGGTTCATGTATTTGTCAGCCATACATACCTCCCTTTTTACTATTTCGACAAGGCATAAATGAAATGGTTTAGTCAATAAATCACGTAAAATCAAGCTAAATTGCTGATCCCCGCTCGATTGTTACGAAATCTGGGTTACTTGACAGCTTCATCAAAGTGTTGTATATTCAAACCATGAAACTAAGAAACCATTTGATCAATCTATTGATATTAGCCACATTAAGTCCTATTTATGGGGCACAGGTCCGGGGTGGCCGTTATCCGACGCCCTCGCCTGACGGCAAGAAAATCGCCTTTTCATACTATGGCGATATATGGACGGTGAATGCAACAGGAGGTAGGGCAGAGCGGCTAACCGTAAACCCAGCGTACGAAGGTAGACCTTACTGGTCACCAGATGGCAAATTGATCGCGTTCGTGACTTACCGTTGGGGTAACAGCGATATATGCGTGATGCCATCCGATGCAAGCGAGCCGCCGAAAAGGCTAACATATTATTCTAATTACGACATACTATATGGTTGGACACCGGATGGCGAATCATTGGTCTTTGCTTCGCACCGTAGCACATTACGTCCGGTGTTCTACAAAGTATCAATCCATGGCGGCTCTCCCGATGTGTTTATGAACTTTGAGGCATACAATTCAAGTTTTCTTCCCGATGGCAGAACCGTATTCTATGAGCGCGGCGGTGAAACCTGGTGGCGCAGGAAGTACAAGGGAGGGGCGAATCAAGATATCTGGATGAAGATGTTGCCTGAAGGGAATTCAGAGCGGATGACTGATTATATGGGACGTGATGCCTACCCCATGTATTCGCAAATAGATACCAAACTCTACTTTATCAGTGACCGCGGTCATGATACAGTGACCAACATCTGGTGCATGGACCTTGATGGTAGCAACCCCGAGCAAATGACAACCGAGAAAGAAGACATACATTATCCCAGGATTTCCTGGGATGGATCCTTGATTGCCTATGAATGTTTCGATGCTATCTGCACATACAATACGGCAACAGGACAGAGAAAGGAACTAGAAATCTTTGTCACTGAAGATTATGCAGAAGAACCCCTCCGTTTCGAGGTTTATGCAAGCAACGCTTCTGAATTCGCACTTTCTCCCAATGAAAAGGAAATTGCTTTTGTGATTCATGGGGAGATTTTCGTCATGGAATTGAAAGGGGGGATGCCCGGGAAAACCGTACAAGTCACTAGTACTCCCTACGTGGAAAAACACGTATCCTGGCATCCTGAAAAGGAAATGCTGATCTATTGCGCAATGCAAGATGGCGACATGGATATTTTCACGATCGAGCCGAAGAATGAGAAGAAATTCTACGATGGTCTGGTTTTTGTAACACGGAAGGTATTGGACACCAAAAACACAGAAATCAAACCGTCATTTTCACCCAATGGTGAACTCGTCGCCTATATCAAGAATCACGGTGAGCTTCACGTAATGGATAAAGGAGGCGGAAACAGTTCAGCCGTACAACTCTGGGCTGGCGGGAAGACATTTTTATAGTACCCGCCAATGGCAGCGAAGAACCTATTAATATTTCAAATCACCCCAATGATGATTACAAACCCATGTGGAGTCAGGACGGCCGCAGAATCGCCTGGGCCTCGCGTGACGCTATCGGCAACCTCTGGATGAAATACGCTTTCTTGCTCAAGGAGGACGAAGAAAAAGACCGTGAATATTGGGAGAAGACCGATTCGGACACAACCGTGATCGCAGCCAATGTCTT
>LJUJ01000002.1 GCA_001303785.1 Caldifarciminota bacterium SM23_42
CGTAGGTCGATCTATGCCTACTGTTTCTTTGCCAACGTTGCAGAATTTGGTGATTCGTTTATCTATTCTCCTGAAAAAGAGAGTGTTGAGAGAAATCTTTTTGCTGGTGAAGAAGGTTTGATCTTCAAAGAAGTTGATCTTTTTAGGCTTCGTTCAGAACGAAAGAAATGGGAAAAGGAGCGAGCAAAAAGCAGACCTTTTATTCAAAGCACCCGATAGGGTTCATCTAAACAGCAATGGGGAGACAATGTGCGAGCTCTGTTCGCTGCACGCAGACAACCAACCTGCTACGTGAAACCCGATGCACGATACTAATGAAGCAGATCCCCATACTTCATGCGAAGTACGGGATGCTCAATTTTGTGGCCATATGCAAGATTCCCCTACGTCGAGACATCGGGACACTCAAATTTGTTTTCAAATCAATATTTGAAGAAATTTGGCGTGGACAAAATTGGCACAAGATATTCGAAGATCAGTAGGCAGAGGATCAGAGTATCAGAATATCAGGGAAGAAACATTAGGTGTCATCGTAAGGCTAAACACAGTCATTATGTCACTGTGTCATTTAGCCATTGCTGCTTCGAACAGTGATAACTGTCAGAAAGGAGAAGCATGTGAAACATCATAATGTTTATGTTGTTCTTTTGGATGACTCAGTTGCCCAAAAGGCAAAAGTAAAGGCGGCTAACCCTAAGCGTAACCCTAAGAAGCCCTGTGTTTATGTTGGGATGACTGGCTTGACTCCTGAAGAACGCTTCAAGAAACATAAAAAAGGATACAAATCCAGTAAGTATGTCAGGGACCATGGCATCAGATTATTACCCAAATTGTACAAAAAATACAACCCCATGTCCTTTGACAATGCGGTTCGTACTGAAGAATTGCTAGCTGATGAACTCAGAGCTGAAGGCTATACGGTTCTCGGCGGCCACTAGGTACTTCAACCTGCCTGCAAAACAACGATTCATAATACACATTCAAACTGAGTCATTACGTCACCATGTCATTGAGTCATTTTGGCGAAGGGACCGGATGGGCGAGCTCCGCTCGCTTCGCGAATCGATTCACCGACAAAGAAGTCGGCATGCTCATTTTTTCAATCAAATCAAAGATTTGGAAAAAATGGCAACGATGATGAAAAACTGATGACAATGATATAATTTCCCCCTCACCCTTTCTGCTTCGCAGGTCGATGACGGAGATGAAGAATTGATTACAGTGATGGTGAATAGGACTGGATTCCCCGGTTCCCCCGATCGAGCTTGTCCTCTGATTTAGTCAGGGGGTCGGAGGACATCTCGGTGCCCTCGATATTTCCAACAGGTTCTCCGGGGAATGACCCTGTTTCGTAATATATCACCTTGTCTGAAAGTCTCCTTGTCTCCCCGTCACTAATGTGTGTGAGCGTAGAGCATACAGGGTACAGCGTTCGGAAGTTGACATTCATAACACACTGATTAGAATGTACGCATGGATAGATTGAAGGAAACTGCAGAAGAGCTATTGTGTTTAGCTGGTGTAGAAATAAACGGAAATCATCCTTGGGATATAAAGGTTCATAATGATGATTTCTATCATAGAGTCTTAACACAGGGTTCGCTCGGTCTTGGCGAGTCTTATATGGATACGTGGTGGGACTGCGAGGAGCTCGATCAATTCGTTTACCGTATTGTGCGGGCAAATCTTGAAGACAAGGTCAGGGGGAATTGGAAATTACTCCTGAGGGTGCTCGCAGCGCGGATCTTTAATCTGCAGTCAAAAAGCAAGGCATTTGTGATTGGTGAGCGGCATTATGATCTGGGTAATGAGTTATTTGAGAATATGCTCGATAAACGGATGGTGTATAGTTGTGCTTACTGGAAGAATGCCAATACTCTCGATGAAGCTCAAGAAAATAAGCTTGATTTGATTTGCCGGAAAATCGGATTACAGCCCGGCATGCGAATACTGGATATTGGTTGTGGCTGGGGAAGCCTTGCAAAATATGCGGCCGAGAAATATGATGCCAAAGTAGTTGGAATCACCGTATCCAAAGAACAAGTGACACTAGGAAGAGATTTGTGCAAAGGTTTACCGGTTGAGATAAGGCTGCAGGATTATAGAGATATCAGTGAGTCGTTTGATCATGTCGTTTCAGTGGGTATGTTTGAACACGTTGGTTACAAGAATTATAAGACTTTTATGAGATGTGTTCGCAAATGCTTAAAGGATGACGGTCTGTTTTTACTGCATACAATCGGTGGCAATGAATCGGTAATTGCTCCAGAGCCCTGGACGCATAAATATATTTTCCCCAATGGTTTGCTACCGTCAATCAGGCAAATAGGGGCGGCAATCGAAGGCTTATTTGTCATGGAAGATTGGCATAATTTCAGTGTGGATTACGATAGAACGCTCATGGCCTGGCACCGCAATTTTGAGAAAAGCTGGGATGCGATAAAATCAAATTATGATGAGCGATTTTACAGAATGTGGAGATATTTCCTGCTGTCGAATGCAGGTGCGTTCCGGGCAAGGAAGAATCAATTGTGGCAGCTTGTGCTCTCTAAGAAGGGAGTTGAGGGAGGGTATGCGCCGATACGGTAGGGGTGAGCTCTGAACTGCGACCTCCGAGCTCTGTAATGCGAGCGGCGAACTGCGTAGAGTGTAAGGCTCGAAATTCCCAAACAAGGACATCAGGGCGCTAGGCATATATGATGTTTACAAGTGAACATAAGCCATCATTCGGACCAAAGATTCTAGCAATAACCGCACTCTCCCTTGCAGTTGCGAGCGGGTGGCTGATGTCTGACAGTGTAAGAGGCAATTTCGTAGGTTCTATTCTCTTATTAACCTTCGCTATCTTCTACTTACTGAGGTTGTTAGCTACCCTATTCGTTTTTCTAAAACGGCGAATGTCTTGGCAGGAGGCGATTCTAATATCTACTGTGATGTCGATAATTATCATTGTGTTGTTCAATTATGGAAGAAGGCAATCCAATTCCATTAACGCTGTGGATATAATTGCTATTGTGCTGTATCTGTTCGGTTCGTATCTTAATACATTTTCTGAGTATCAGAGATATGTTTGGAAGAGAAAACCACAAAACCTTGGTCATCTATATACTGAAGGGCTATTCCGGTTTTCTATGCACATGAACTATTTTGGCGATGTTGTACTTTTCACTGGATTTGCGTTGGTTACACACAATTTCGTGTTGCTTCTCATACCTCTTCTGATGATGCTAAACTTTGCTGTTGTTCTCATCCCATCTCTTGATGATTATCTCGAAGATAAGTACTGCACAGAGTTCCAGGAATATGCTAAACGTACAAAGAAGTTTATTCCTTTTGTTTATTGAACTCACAAAATCAACCTGTTATATAATGCAAACTTTCACGGTCGAAAAGCAGCATTTTCGACTTGACTTATGTTGCTTCTTACTGTATCATCGAAAGTGAATGAAGGAGGTATTACAATGACAAGATTGCATAAAAGACGATTCAAGGATGTGGTTCTAATTAGCGCACTTATGTGCAGTCTCTTATTTGCTCAACAGCGTAACACACTGACCAAGACGCAGCAGAAAGAAATTATCGCAGAGCTTTGTGAAAAGATAGAAAATATATATCCATTCCCTGAAATCTCAGAACAGACGATTTCAGGAATACAGAGATATTACGCTGAAGGAAAATACAACTCGTACACGGATAGAAGCGAATTCGCTAACTATCTGACGATGGACCTGGAAGATCTGAGTAACGATACCCATTTCCGTCTTTCGTATAATCCTGAGGTGGCTACTGAAATGAAGAAGCAGAAGGATTACGAGGTTTCAGAGGAGTCACTGACGGCGTATGAGGCCCGTATTGAAAAATGGCAAAACTATGGCTTCAAAGAACTCAAAATACTGGACGGTGCGGTAGGGTATCTGGATTTAAGATTATTCTTTGCGACATATTATGCCGGGGACGTTGCCGTTGCGGCAATGAATTTTCTTACCAACTGCAACGCAGTCATCATAGACCTACGTTACAATGGCGGCGGCTGGGATGATATGGTTAATTTCATTCTGAGTTATTTCGCGGAATCGCGCGATGAGGTCATGTTTAGCGTGGCTCAATATACCGTAGACAGTTCGTACTACGCTGGAAAGACAATTTCCTATGTGCCAGGCAAGCGACTTACTGGCATTCCGGTCTATGTGCTTATCTCACGTAGTACGGCATCCGCTGCCGAGGCATTTGCGTCCAAAATAAAATTCATAAACAGTCATGCGGTACTTGTCGGTGAAACAAGTGCTGGGGCTGAGAATCCAATTAGCAGCATCGTGATTGGTGATGAATTTGTTTTGAATATTCCTTCGTGGCGGCTAGTGTTTCGAAAGTATGATGCGAAATGGGAGGGCATTGGTGTCAAACCAGACATAGAAACCACGGTTGAAAAGGCTCTCGATGTAGCGCATATTGATGCGCTACGTAAACTGAGCGAAACATCGGTCGACAAGGAAATCAAAGACAAATACGAGTGGGCACTGGACGGGGCTCGAGCCATTTACGAACCAATATCACTACCAGAAGATGTATTGAAAGCATACGCTGGCAATTATGGAACAAGGGACGTCTACTTTGAAGACGGCATGTTGTACTATCAGTACAAGAAGAGAACAAAAAGGAAAATGTTGGCTGTACGTAAGGACTACTTTATCATTGAAGACTACGACTTTTTTCGAGTCAGATTTACCATAGAAAAAGGTAAAGTCAATAGTCTTGAAGAGATATTCACCGATGGCAGCGTAATGCGAAACACTAGAACAAATAAGTAAACTAGCAAGCGTTTGCTTGCTTGACGCCAGAAAAACCGCCTGTGACTAAGATTAAGGGGTCTTCAAGAAAGGGCACGAGCTCCGAGTTGCGCTGCGAGGGTATCTAGCATGTGGAGGATAATATGAAGTCATTTTTGATGTTAATGTGTGTGATTCTGTGCCTGTGGCAATTTGGTGTTGCCCAAGAGAGAGCAAAGGGTGTCCGTGGTGACTCGTTGGCAATTGCCGAAGCCGAGGCCATGGTTGAAACAATGGGCGGCATGGAAATCTGGGCGCAATTGAAAAGTGTACATTTTGTTCACAGATGGTATCCCTGGTACAGAGTCGATTCATATCTAGAGAACGAGATCCTTGATCTTACCGGTCCCCGATCCTGGGTAGAAGAGAAGAGTGAAGTACACCACAGGATAAGGGCGTATAGTCCAGAACATAAGTATTGGTCAATAACCAACGGCGAGTTCGCACGGGGCAGTGAGGAATCCTTTGAGAATGCCATGGAACGAGCTCCTTTTAGCATTTACCGCATTGCCCGGGGTATTGCTTTTGGTGACCCATATTATGAGGTTCGATTCGGCAGGGGAGATATCCCGAATAGCCGTCGGCTCGAATTTTATGGGCCCGATGGCATTATGCACGGATGGATCATTTTGAATTTCAGGAGTGAGCCTTTGGTCTGGGCCACTACGCAATACCGTTATACGTTCGGGCCAATGAAGCAATTTGGAAATCTACGAGTGCCCAATTGGGCAGTATACGAAAACGGGGTAACTATGTACGAGATGATTTCACTCACTGGTAGCAATGAGCCTCCCGATTCTTCGTTGTTTGCTCCACCAGCCGGTGAAACAGAAAGAAAGTGAGACATAGGAACAAGGAAGCATGTTTCAGTAGGTAGTAAGTACTATGTAGTAGGTAGAAATACATAGATTTCGAATTTCGAAATGCGAATTGCGGAAAACGAAAAAATAGTCATCGAGTCACTACGTCATTATGTCATTCGTGATTTGCATTTAGAGTGTGATAGGATAAAATCGTAAAAGGAGGGTATTATGATTGGTGGATCCTTTTTGAAGTTGTATGTGCTGGCGGTATTGGCCATTCCGCTGATACTATCAATTTCGTGTAGTAAGGAGGAATGGGACTATGTCGTACTCGGTGATTCCTCGGCGTGGGGTTTCCCGGAATACTACGCTGCACATATCGAGGAAGACTTAGGGGTCAAGGTTACAGTTCATGACTGGACAGTCGGTGGTCTGAGTAGTGGGAAATTGTTGAGCATGCTACGAGATGACGAGGAGCTACGTGAGACTATTAGTAAAGCTGAGGTGATTAGTTACTGCGCCAACCCAGGGGACCATATTGGGTGGCATATCATAACTGGGGAGGGCCGGCATGACTGTTCAGCGAAAGCGCTTGTAGGATACAAGTCTGACCTGGATAGAATCATCAATGAAATCTTCTCGCTCAGGAAAGGAAAACCTACGCTCATTCGTGCCATGGATTTCTACGTGCCCATTCATAGCGAATGGAGAGAACGCGGTAAGTACGAGGAAAACAGGCGCTGCTGGACAGCTTTTAACGAGACGATTCACGAGGCTGCTGCTGAATTCAAAATTCCCGTGGCGCGTGTGTATGATGCCTTTAATGGTGCAAATCATGGTGAGGACCCACGGGAAAAAGGGTATATTGGTGACGATGGATTGCATACGAACGAGATTGGACAAAAGGTTATTGCTGATCAATTCCGGAAATTGGGGTACGAGCCGATCACGCCTTGATTGGAAAGCGAAAAGGCTACTTCTATGACAAGGAGACATAGCTTAGTAGGTAGTATGTACTATGTAGTAGGCACCAAAGAAGCGTATCAGATGATCAGTAGGCGGGATACCAGAACATCGGAGTATCAGGTAAAGACTAGATTATCTACATGTTTGTTGATTTTGTGCATTGGTGTGGTCGTAGCGTATGGACAGGAGGAGTTGCCCGATAATTACCTGCCCATCAGTCTGGAGATACAAGACACAAGATTAGAAGGGGGATGCGGATATTTGGAGGGATTTACTTTTTCAATGGATCTACCGCCTGGTTTCTTGAAGAAAACCTTTGATAAGGAAAAACTATTCGAAATCGTCCGCAGTGAAAAAATAACTGGCACGTTGACTTATCCAAATAACAAAACAGCAGAGATAGAATATGAAGTGGTAAATCATCGTGGCGTCGAAGATATCTACATGAAGACCACGTTGGGATATTTTCTATGGGAGATGTTAGATATAACGGATGGTGGATTGTTTTTTGCAATTAATTGGTGGTATTGTCCACCAGCTAGAGAAGTTGATTTAGAGGCTTTGAAAATGGCTGAACAGCTACTGGCAGATTCATCTAATTGGCATAAAATGGATGACAGGAAATGTGAAGATGATATTGCCAATAATAAATGGAGCCTGTTTTGTGCGATAAAGTATGCTTCGATAGAGAAGATGGGTGAGTACAACCATCATAATACAGCTATGCAGGCTTTACGATTTACGATAGACGAACTTGTGCCTAATCATGGGTTTGAACATACGTTAATGGATTATAATAATTCACCTTCAACTACCCATAAAGATATAGTGGCGGTCATAAACAAGGCAAAGAAGAAGATTACGGACGAACTACAGCTCAATGAGAATGATCAATAACGGAGGGCCAGCTTATCTCGCATTCCGTTCGCCCTGCGAATTGATTACAGTGATGCAATACAGATATTGTGTTATTGGGTCACTATGTCATTTGCATAAAGAGCGAGCTCAGTAAGCCGAGCTCCGAGCTCTAAAGACTGTGGGGTCAGACCTCGAAATTCGAATAACTATGATCAAGAATCGTATTTTGGATTAGCTGTGTATGATAGATTATTATTAAAAGGAAAGGACGATTTATGATTAATGAGTACATATCTGTTTCTTTTATTTATCTTTTGTGCCTTTTTGCTGTTTTCTCTAATGCTCAGGAGTTGAGCGATCCTGAGAAGAATTTCGAGTATCTGTGGAAAGAATTTGACAGGAGATATGCCCTTTTCCTGCCCAAGCGTATTGATTGGAATCTTCTCTACAGAGTCTACCGGCCCAAGGTTACACCGCAAACAAGTGATGACGAACTGTTCGAAATAATGTCGAAAATGCTGACGCGCCTGAATGACCTCCATGTTAGGCTTGATTCAAAGAACCCGCCAAGGAGCTTCCGGTCTGGCAAATCTCATGAGGCGGTACTGCAACAATTCGGTACGGTTGAGAATTTTATACGTTATTTCAAAGAGCGACCAATAGACAAGAAGTATGTTAAAACAGAACTGCATGAAAGGCACGAAAATATCTTCGCTTATACGTGGCTGACCGATGATATCGGCTATTTTCATTTCAGTAAATTTAGTGGTGTAGAAAAGAGTTCTGAAATTGTTGATGAGATTGTTGATTATTTCAAGAATGCGAAGGGTCTTATTATTGATGTCAGAAGAAACGGAGGCGGTGACGATAAGGTTGGTAAGGTGATCGCCGACCGCTTTGCTGATGAAAAGAGACTGTATATGACGATACAGGCAAAAAGCGGACCCGGGCACGGTGACTTTGCTGAACCTGTCAGGTGGTATGTTGAGCCTGATGGTCCTATTCAGTTCACAAACCCGATAATTCTGCTTACCGACTTCACCTCGGGCAGTGCGGCGGAGAATTTTGCGCTTGCCATGCGGGTGCTTCCGCATGCGACCATTGTTGGTGATTTTACTGCCGGATGTTTTGCCGATGCTGAGGCAGATAAGCTTCCCAATGGATGGTATTTTTCCCTCTCGATAAACATGTTCAAGGATCAAAATGGCATTTGTTGGGAGGGAATCGGTGTGCCTCCAGATTTGAGAATTGTTAATACAAAAGAGGACGTGGACAATTGTAGAGACAGAGTTCTTGAATTTGCTGTCGAGCTGATAAATTCTGGAGCGCGAGGAGGTCAGAAGAAGAAAGAGAATGGAAGTAACTCATAGAAACTACAACGGATATGAAAAGGACTTCTTTGATATGAGGTATTTGCTGATAGAAAGCTACGGCAAATATGTGAAACCACTGAATTGGTTGATAGGAAGGCTGGATAATTGGAGATATGCGGCCCTTACTGCCAGAATCAGAACCGAACCGTATTTTTATCAAAGGAATGCTCACTTATGGCGAAAAGATCATGGCCAGTTAATCGGATTCTTTGTTTCTGAGAATGGCAAGGAATATTTTGAATTACAAGTGCATCCGGATTATCGTTTCATAGAAGAGGAAATGTTAAAATGGGTCATCGATAATTGGTCAACCGGGAAAAATGAGATCGTTACGAATATATACGTCCATGATACAGCCAGGATTAGGTTATTGGAGAAATTCAGTTTTGTTTGTCAGGGTGTGGTTGGTGTTGATTACCGATATCATACGAAAGACTACGTGGATGACGTTGCTACGGAAGACGATTTTCGCATAGAATCTTTCTCCGAAAGCTATGATTTTGAAAGCAGGATTGAATCTGAGAGATTGACATTTGGGAGAGACTCATTAGACAGAGAATGGTTTGAAACAAAAGCAATAGCACCTGGATATTCGAGTGACTGGGACTTAGTTGTAATTGAGCCTAATGGACAGGTTGTGGCCTTTTGTGTTGCTTGGCTCGACGAAGAAAATAGTGTGGCAGAGATCGATCCTGTAGGGACTCACCCCGATTACAGAAAAAGAGGTCTTGCAAAGGCTTTGTTGACAACCTGTTTTGCACGACTGAATAGACACGGCATTGCTAAAGCGCAAATACAGGGGTTTTCTGAGCCTGGTAAGAATCTGTATAGATCACTTATGCCAGCTGAAGACTATGAAATATTGGGTTATAGGCTGAAGTTACGCTAGGAGAATGCGCAAAACACATATAGTCGTTGTGACCCTGTCATTGAAAGCTTCGCATCCATTGATTACTAACTTAGTCATTAAGTCATTTACAATCTTGGTTAAACTGCATACTTGTAAAAATAGCTGACAGCAAATCCTGTTAACAATCAAAAAAAAACATCTGGTTGGAAAGTTTGAGGATTTGTGTAATATTCCTCAGTAATATCCTGGGATTTCCATTTCGAAATACATGAAAGGAGGTCGCATATGCAAACCGGGGTCGTGGATACCGTAATAGATGGTGATACCTTTACGTTGACAACCGATGAGATCATAAGACTTGCTAATGTCAATGCACCAGAGAAAGATTCGCCAAATGCCGCCAAAACACGCGAAAAATTAAGCAAACTAATCGGAAACAAATATATCAGATACAACGAAGTGGCAAAGGATACCTATGGGCGCGTCGTGGCAGAAGTGTATGTGAATAGTACCTATGTGAATGACGAAATGCGCAAATACATATCTCTATTGTGAACTCTCGTTGACGAGGTGCATTTGTTAGTTGAAAACAAAGTTAACCTGCAATATATCGTTATTGAGTAATTGTGTAATTATGTCACTACAAGCAGCATACCAGGATATCATAGGACCAGCGGGCAGAAGATCAGAATACTAGAATATCAGATTGCTCCGCACCTAAACTACGCAGATGAAGATAAACATTACCCTGACAGGCATAAGTCATTGAGTCATTAAGCCATTGAAGACTGCAGCAAGGTAAACCTAGCTTGTGCTCACGGCGTGCAGTAAATCCTGTTAACAATCAAAAAAAAACATCTGGTTGGAAGATTGGGCGATTGGTGTTATACTATTGAGTAACTTACAGAAGCATCCATCTGACAGATACGAAAGGAGGTAGTGTCGATGCAGACGGGAGTAGTCGAGGCAGTCTTAGATGGCGAAACTTTTAGATTAAATACGGGTGAGACTGTGAGACTTGCAGAGGTCGATGTTCCAGAGGTGGGGTCTCCTGCTTACGCACAAGCATTTGAAAAATTGAAACAGCTCGTCGAGGGGAAAGCAATTTTGTATGATCAGAGGACTATTGACGGCTATGGACAGATCGTGGCTGATGTCTGGGTGAACAGCTTATATATAAATAATGAAATGCACCGATTCATTTCACTTTTGTAAAAAGCAAAGAAAATAAGTCATTGCGTCATTTTGTCGTTTAGTTTGAATGCGAAAACGTTTTGAGCATTCAGCTTGACAATAGATAAAATCCTGGTACCATAGTCTGAACAGGAGGTGGATATGAGAAATAGAATTCTGGTATTGATTGCCATCTTGATTCCCTTTCTCAGTTTTGGAGATTGGGATATTGAAGCACCGTGTGTTGATACCTCAGGTAAGGGTGCTTCTATCGCAGTGAGTGGCGATAATGATCCCCATATTCTCTATTTTGTCGATGATGACCATTTCTACCACATTCATAAATCTGACAGTTTATGGTATGGGCCTTATCCAATTGCGAACGTAAATTACTTCACTTTCTGCCGGATGCTTGACGTGGCGATGGTCCGGGATACTGCAAATGCTATTATGAGTATGGAGTATACAGCAACAGGCGATTACTTACTTTGGGGCAAGCATTTGGGAGGCGGAATTTGGTCCACCCAAGAAATCCCCAATACCCTTGCGCCGTCGGGCGCCGGGGGTTATCTGAATGTTTCGATCAGTCCAGGCGTTGGGAGTTCTTTGTTTCACATAATCTATGTTTACTATGACTACGGCTCACCAGTGCTTTATTATCGGAAATTCGACAGCACCTGGACAAACGCTGAGGAAGTATCGGATATTCCGAATGTATCAGCCGGCTGGCAAAATGATATTGCAGTTGACGCCAATGACGACCCTCATGTCGCTTTCGTTTATTCTGATGAAGGCATAAAGTACCGGAGAAAGACCAACGGCGTATGGGAACCGATTGAGTTAGTATCTACCTCAACAGACCCAACATTCGCATCGATCGCGGTCGATGATTCTGACTATCCCCATGTTGCTTATGACAAAGACGATTTTGGTGCAGTTTGCTACCGGGCGAAAACTGTGGGTGGGTGGCAACCCGAGGAGACAATTGGTGCTGGTGGTGGCTGGAACACATATGGTGCTTCAATCAATGTCTCTGGTGAAGAAAAATTCGTTGCCTACTACACAGAAGGTGATTTGAAATTTGCGATGAGGACTGCTTCGGGGTGGGTTTCGGAAGATGTTGATACATTGGGGGATGTAGGTACTTATGCCTCGCTGGCTATTGATGATGAGGGTTATGCTCATATTGCGTATCGTGATGCAACCAATGAGTGCCTTAAATATGCCAAGAGTACTGAACCAGTAGTAGGTATAATAGAACAAAACTTGGGATCGGATGTTGAATCCCGCGCTTTTACGCTCCACGCATACCCGAATCCGTTCTCACAGCTGACAACGGTCAGCTTTAGCATAGGACATGGCGCAGAGCGTTCCGTCCTTGAACGACGAGAATCCGCGTCTCTCGGACTGGACATGGCATTGAAAATATACGACACGACAGGACGTTTGATCAAATCATTCCCACTTTCTAGTTCTTACTTACCAAATTCCATGTCAGTGGTGTGGGATGGCACTGACCAGTCTAATCGAAGGTTGGGTAGCGGTGTCTATTTCTATAAGTTTGAGGCGGGGGATTATTGCGCTTCGGGAGAACTCCTACTGATTAGATAGTACCATGTGGTTACAAGACCAACCTGTTTGTTTCTTAAAGCTTGGCGCAACGCGTTACCCTCTTGACATGATATCTCAACCGAATACGATAGATTATTCTGTAATTAGTGGCTTCGCAGTTGGTTGGGAGATATAGAATACAGTGTATAAGAATCATCGCAATCATAACGTTGGTATTCGTTCTCACATTCTTGCTCGGATGCCATTCCAAGGATTTTATCGGCCGCGGAGAGATAGAGGCGTACCCCCAATATCCGATATTTATCGTCATTACAGTGGACGGCGAGGTGTTTGAATTCGAATCGAGCGCTGTTCTGGAGGACAGTATTATCAAAGGTACACTCAAGGATGGAACATCCGTTGAAATTGCTTTAACACGTGTGAACATGGTGTACGCGAAGAGGTTTGATAAGTCTCGGACTGGTGCAGTCTGTTGCTTTGGAGTTGGTACCACGACATTACTGGCAATTTTGACAGTGGTGGGAATAACAGCCTTAATACTTTTTGTTGGAGCCGCTGCTAGTCTTTAAACTTCAACGGAGAAACATGGACGTTGCTCTACGAATGTGGGATTTCTTGAAACCTATATTTTCTCTTTGTGTTCTCTCGAAAGGAGGAGTAGAATGTTAGCAAAGAGGATTGTAGCAAGTATAACAATAGTCTGTATTTTGTTGTGTCTACATGGATGCTATTCCAGACGGGTAGTATACCGGGCTGAAATGGAGGATCATAGGGAATACACGATTCTAGCAGCCGTGACAGATGAGGGAGAGTATCTAGAGTTCGATACGGGTGCCGTCGTCACTGATTCAGTTGTCGCAGGAGTGGTGAAAGAAGGCGATTTCATAGAAATTCCGCTTGACCAGGTAAAGATGGTTTATATCCGCATGTTTGATCCTACAATGAGTTGCTTAGCAGCCATCGGCGTTTCCGCGCTTGTCGTCGGCGTCGCTTTCCTGATTGTGCTTGCTACCAAGGAATGTTGCCCTTTCGTGTATTGCTATGATGGTGAACAGTACATCTTTGACGGTGAACCATATGGTGGAGCAATCTGCGAGGCCTTTCAGCGCACTGATTTGTGTCGGCTTGAACATTTACGTACTGCGGATGGCGAATACCGTATACAACTTGTTAACGAGGTGGACGAGACTCAATATACCAACGAGTTCAAGCTTTGGGTAGTTGATCACCCCCCGGAAGTAGATATAATTCAAGACGCAAACAATAACTTATACAGCATTGGAGCACTGCAGAAACCTTTGTCAGCGACAAAGAGTTACGATGAAGACGTGTATCGCTGGATTTCGGAAAAGGATATGCTTTGGTGGGAAAGTGATGTGCGTCTTAAGGATCCAGATAATAGCGCAGATCTGCGCGATACGCTTTACTTAAACTTCCTTAGACCACCTAACACCGATGAGGTCAAACTGGTTGTGTATGGATGTAATACTCTCTGGGCTTCGCAGATGTTGATGAGAATGGTGGCGCTTTTCGGTAGCCACGTTGAGCGTTTTTATGAGGAGATGAAGGAGCCTAACGTTATAACACAGAGGGGCGATTGGGATAATTGGACAGAAATATACGCGTTGAACGTAGATGTCTGGGTTGGCGAAAGCTGGGCTCGAAGAGGGAAAATTATTGGTGGTGGTCCGTTCATGGCAGAGGAACGTGTTGTACCGCTGAGTTTGGAGGGTGTCGTAGGTGATACACTAAAGATCAAAATAGCGCCACCGTCAGGATTCTGGCAGTTCAATTCATTCGCAGTTGACTATTCAGAACCGGTTCCTTTTGAGCTGCGGGAAATCTCTGCAAGTTCGATGATTGGACACGATGGTGAGGATCTCTGCACTGTTCTTGAGCGTTGCGATGATAGTTACTATGTAATGCCTGAAGTCGGCCAACGTGCGTCTTTGACGTTTCCAGTGCCTGAGTTGAAGTCTGGTAGCAAGCGGGTCGTTTTTGCCAAGGTGTCAGGATATTATGAAATGCACCTTAATGTTAGTGGCTTGCCGCGACTCAAGAAAATCCAGCGTATTTTATCTGAACCTGATTATGTGGTCAGATTTGCTCTCGAGGAATATCAGAAGTGGCTTGAACAAATGTCTATGCGTTAAAGGGTCGACTGTGTATTTGCAGGCAGTAGAAATCATCTAGAGTAATCCGAGATATGCAGAGAACCTACCTGTCGTAGGTCCTTCTGAGCGGGCCATATTTTGTTAAGCTTCAAGTCAATAAGTTATGATAATGTATGGGTTATTTTGTGTACGTGATGAATTTGGCATATTGTGCAGACTTTTTTTCGTAATTGATTATTCACAAATGCAACGTTGTCTTAGATTCTGCCGAAGATTGTGTAGGAGAAAGATAGGGAGGTAATTATGAATAGACTCGTAGTCTTGTTGGGGGCCGGGGGCTCCATTGCAGCCCTAATAGTCAGCTGTTCATCACGTCCTAACACACGTATTGGTACTTACGATTCTCGGGCGATCGCAATCGCCTTTGGGAATTCAAACGAGGGCATGGAATTTGTCGCAAACCTTCATGCTGAAATGACGAAAGCCAGAGTGGCAAAGAATGATTCGCTGATTCAGCACATAGAGAAAACAGCAGAAACGTACCAGATACTGAGCCACCTTCGCGCCTTCAGTGTCGGGTCGGTGGCAGAAATACTTGAGAAGCACAAGGCTGAGGTTGATTTGGTGGCAAAGGAAGCGGGAGTTCAGGCCATTGTGTCGAAGCACGAATTGATCTACATGAACGCTGGCGTAGATACGGTAGACATCACGCTTCCACTTGTTCGCATATTCAATGCGAGTGAACGAGCACTGAAATGGATTTCTGATATGCCGAAGCATGAGCCGCTTCCCATGCTCGACGTGCTTCTGATTCCGACGGAAGAATAGCTTCTAGCTGACAATGAACTTAGTGATTAGTAAAACCAACCTGCTAACAAGAACCCGACACACTATTAAACATAGTCATAAGTCGTTATGTCATTGAGTCATTTTAACAAAGGGCTCGAAAGGATTCAATAAAGGCTAAGAGAAGGCTATGAGGGCGGAGCTTCGGAACGCTGGATTCTCCGGTTGAACCGGAGAATGGCCCTACGTGAAGCATTAGGCGTCAAGCTTTGTTAGTCTAGTCCTGTCGCTTTTTTATAAGTTTCTCTAAGGGCCTTTGCGCCGTCGCCACAGTTAGTAAACCCGACAAAGGCGACGTTTAAAGCAGGGTAAACGTATATTTGAGCGAAGAACGTACCGCCACTGCCAGCCCCCGTGCTGAGGTATCCCTTGTCTTTTTTGACAATTCCCCAACCATATCCGAACATTGCCTCGCGGTCCTCTCTCATATGAGGGTACATATCGCGGAGATTCACCGTGACATGTGTTTTGTGCAACGTCTCATAATCTTTTTGACCTAGCAGTTTTCCTTTTCCCTGCAGCCCGAGCAAATGCTCCCGGGCATACAGAGCATAGTCAAGTATGGTGCAGTGCACGCCGCCGCTGGGGTTCATCCACGCCGGTAGAACGTACTCATCATCTAAGCTCTGCGATGTGGGTTTGCCCACATTTGTCTGAGCGACGTAATGTCCCCTTGGTTGATCCGGTTCTGATTTGGAGGCAGGCCAGCCACCGATTCTTGCTTTATTCATACCAAGCGGTTTGAATATCCTCTCCTGTAAAAGATCTTCGTACGACTGTCCCGTAGCTAGTTCAGCTATGTAACCGATAATTGGCCATCCGACATTAGAATAGACCACTTTTGTGCCGGGTTCGGCAATGGGTTCGAGGTTTAGCGCCAGCCTTGTTACCTCGCGTCTTTGCTCGGTGGGGTCGGGATACGCTATGGGTATTTCCTCCATGAGTTTTTTTACAATCACGGGGTCTTCATTGGCGACCAGTTGATAGGCAATGATACCGGCCTTGTTGTTAAGCAGATCGCTAATCCTAACCCCGCGGTACTCGTCCCGCATCGGCATTCCGGGAAGAACTTGCTCCAGCGTCATATCATATCGCAATTTTCCTTCTTTGACGAGCATTGCGACGAGTACAGCAGTCATCGATTTTATCGTTGATCCGATATGAAACCGGCTGTCTTCGTTGACGGAAACGCCTTCACCATAGACGATGTTTCCGACAGTCGACTTCGCGATTATATTGTCTCCAAAGACCAGCGCGGCGGCCATAGCTGGCTGATTGTGCTGTTCACTCATTTCGGTTAGCAGATTCGCAAGCGATTCGTCATTCTGTATTACAGGATGCCACTTCTCCTTTGCACAAGCAATTCCGAACGACAATTGCATGATGACAAAAACAGCTAGTAGAGACATTCCCCTTCTGCTTATTCTGTATGGCAACTTGCTATTCATATATAGCCTCCTTATTCATCGATGATGATTTCTTCACGTCTAACATAATTTGCTTCATTTGGATACGCACTAATGTTCATTGTGTATGCTGTACCCTTGGCGGAATCATACCGAGCGAATTCTCGGATCAGTTTCATGATTTTCCTCTGTAACGGTTTCACGTCGCTGGGTAAGATTCTGGCAATTTTGATCACGGCAATGACTTCGTGTTTATCATTCCTTTTAACCGTACTGATCGCCGTCGACAGGTCGTTTCTCAAGATGGAAAGCTCAAGGGCTTTCTTGTTGGATTTCGTCTGTCTATCGGCGGTCACCACGAAATTATGGGCAATTGCGCGATAATACTTCTCGATATTCTTACCGATATCTCGTTTTTCAACCAATTTTATCAAACCGACTTTTTCTAGTAGCTTGAAATGGTGGGTTATATTAGCTGGATGTACGCCAAGCTCCTTCGCTACGCTCGATACGGTGCGTTTTTTAACGGCAAGCATTCTCAATATGGCAATCCGCGTCGGGTGCACGTACGCCTTGATCTGGCTACTTTCCTTGAGCAGCAGAAGTTTTCGGGGGTTGATATTTAAATTAGTCATTTTTCTAATTTAGAAGATTATCTAACGTTATTATACTTAAAAATACGTAAATGTCAAGAGGTCATTTTTGCATTCAGTCAGATCTGGGGAAGGGTACTTGAATAGCAGAATATCAGGGTAAAAGCGTAGAGCGTATTGCGAAGTGTGAAGCTGTATTGACAAATAGGCGAATTGTGTTAGAGTAACAAGAGGTAAATAGCGTGGAATGTAGGGTGCATTGATGACGCAGAAAAAGATTATTGACGTAGAGCAAGGAGGGATATTGAAAGACATTGTCATGTTGTTGTATGCATTGATGGTTTTGTTTGTGCCATCGGGTTTCTTCGCGCAGACATGGGTGGCGCGGTACGACGGGCCAGGAAATGGGTATGATGCGGCAACTGCCCTCGCCGTTGATGAGGCAAGCAATGTTTATGTTACTGGATATAGTGTCGGTCCAGTCTTCACAAACGACTACGCCACGGTTAAGTATGATTCATTGGGCAACGAACTTTGGGTTGTGCGGTACAACGCGCCGGATAATGGTGACGACGTAGCATTTGATATGGAGCTCGATAACGCTGGGAATATTTATGTAACAGGATACAGTGCAGATTCCAGCAGTGTTTTTGATTATGCGACTGTGAAGTATGACTCATCAGGTGCTGAACTATGGGTAGCACGGTATAACGGACCGGGGAATGATTGGGATCGTGCAAACGCTCTTGCTATTGATGAAAATAGCAATATCTACGTAACTGGATTTGGTGAGGGATTAGCCACTGATAATGATTACGCGACCGTAAAATATGATTCAGCAGGAAACGAGTTGTGGGTAGCACGCTATAACGGGCCAGGTAATTATCACGACGCGGCATCCGATGTTGTGCTTGATGCTGTGGGCAATGTGTATGTGACCGGGAACAGCTCGGGATTGGGTACGTATGCGGATTTTGCTACAGTGAAGTATGATTCAGCAGGAAATGAACTATGGGTGGCGCGGTACAATGGTCCTGCCGGTTTTAATGATGAGGCAGCTGCCCTGGTCATAGATGATCTCCACAATACTTTTGTAACAGGATTCAGTGCAGACCCTGATACCATAGATGACATCGTCACGGTCAAGTATGATTCAGCGGGCAATGAGCTGTGGGTGTCACGGTATAACGGACCGCTCGGTGGTTATGACCGCGCGTATGCTCTAGTCCTCGATAGTGGGTGCAATGTTTATGTTGCCGGTTACAGCTATGGTATTGGAACAGAAGCTGATATTACGACGGTGAAGTATGATTCAGCAGGAAACGAGTTGTGGGTGGCACGATACAATGGCCCAGGTAACGGTTCGGATGTTGCCTTTGACATTGCTCTTGATGATAGCGGGAATATATACGTGACTGGCTTTAGTAGGGGCTTAGTTACTTTCGGCGACTACGTTGTAGTGAAGTATGATTCGGCGGGCGGCGAACAATGGGTCGCGTTTTATAACGGACCGGGTGATAATTGGGACGTGGCAGATGAAATTACTCTTGATAATGCGGGTAACGTTTACGTAACTGGATGCAGCGTTTCTTCAGGTATTAACTTCGACTATGCAACCCTGAAATATTCATCAACGGGAGTGGTGGAAGATGAAGGATTAACGGTAAATGCTGCAAAAAATAGCTTATCGGTTTTTCCAAATCCGTTTCACCGCTTCTGTGATATCCGATATGCGATGACAGATAACACACATAAATACGAGCTTAAGATATATGATGTAACTGGTCGGCTGGTTGTTGATGTCTCCAGACAGATGTCTGTCATCGATTATCAGTTGTCAGTAAAGTGGGACGGGACCGATGACGCAGGGAATAGACTTCCCGGAGGCATTTATTTCGTTGCATGCCGGACCGGAAATAATCAAGAAATGAAGCAACTAATCTTAATCAGATAGTCAAAGCGGGGTACGGATTGGATTCGGCGTCGCCTAAAGGGATGAAATGAATTTGCCCATTGACAAATTGCAATAAATACTATATAATAGTAGGTACTAATAAGAAATAGGTTAATAGGATGTCGAGATGAAAGAGAAATTGCACGATTTCAAGAGACACTGTCATAAGCATGGTTTAAGGGTCACTCCCCAGCGTGTCGCTATTTACAAGAAACTGGTGGCATCCGATAAGCATCCCTCGGCGACTGAAATCCACAGGCAGATCAAACGTGAATTCCCAAATGTTTCTCTGGGAACCGTAAACAGCACTCTTATCACATTCGCAAAAATCGGTCTTGCGCGCATTGTGGAATCATCAGGGGATCCTAAACGCTTTGATCCTGATACCGAAATGCATCATCATTTCCGGTGCGTTAAGTGTAATAGAATAATCGATTTCCACGAAAAAACCTATGATAATATTAGGGTGCCTGCGGAAATTGCAACGAAATATCTCATATTAGGAAAAAAAGTATACTTGGAAGGACTGTGTGATAAATGTCAAACAAAGGGCAAAGCGAATCCATGATGCGTTTCAATCATTATTTTAGTATTTACCCTGTTTGTTTGCCTAATATTTGAAAGGAGGTTGTCATGGCAAAAGAACAAAAAAAACTGACTACCAATTTTGGTAAACCGGTCGATGATGACCAGAACAGCATAACCGTGGGCATTCCAGGACCCACCATTTTCGAAGATATCCACGTTGCTGAGAAACTGGCACACTTTAATCGTGAGCGCATCCCTGAGCGGGTGGTACACGCTAAGGGCGCGGGAGCGGGTGGATATTTCGAGGTGACGCATGATGTCACAAAATACACAAGAGCTAAGTTCCTCTCCAAAATCGGCAAGCGCACCGAAGTTTTTGCAAGGTTTTCCACGGTCGGTGGCGAGAAAGGTTCTGCAGATACGGCTCGTGATCCCCGCGGGTTTGCCGTGAAGTTTTATACGGAGGAAGGTAACTACGACATGGTAGGCAATAACACACCGGTATTCTTCATCCGCGATGTTATCAAATTCCCTGATTTCATTCATACACAGAAACGCAATCCCGCCACGAATGCCAAAGATCCCGATATGTTCTGGGATTTTCTTTCTCTGACTCCAGAGTCAATTCATCAGGTCACGATTCTTTTCTCTGACCGCGGCACACCCAAGAGCTACCGTCATATGAACGGTTATGGCGGGCACACATTCAAATTTTGGAACGCAAAGGGTGAATATTTCTGGGTGAAGATCCACTTTAAAACCGTGCAGGGTATACAAAACTACGCGCGTCAGGAGGCCACCCGGTTGGCTGGCGAGAATCCCGACATCGCGACCGATGATTTGTATCAGGCGATTGAACGCGGTGAATATCCAGCCTGGGACGTTCAGTTTCAGATTATGAAACCTGAGCAGGTAAACACGTATAAGTTCAATCCTTTTGATGTAACCAAGGTTTTGCCCCACGCCGATTTCCCTGTAATCCCGGTCGGTCGCATGGTGCTAAACCGTAACCCGCAAAACTACTTTGCCGAGGTAGAACAGTCAGCCTTTTGCCCGGGTAACTTTGTGCCAGGTATCGGTCCTTCTCCGGATAAAATGCTGCAGGGACGGATCATCTTCTATCATGATGCCCATCGCTATCGTCTTGGTCCCAATTACCACTTGATACCGGTCAACTCGCCGAAAGGAGTTATGGCTAACAACTATCAGCGTGACGGCGCTATGCGCGTTGATGATAATGGCGGCGGCGGCCCGAATTATTATCCAAATAGCTTTCAGGGTCCTGAACCACAACCGGAAATGGCAGAACCGGCATTGGAATTTTCCGGCAAAGCTGCCCGACAGCCGTACGTTCATCCGAACGACGATTTCGTACAGGCAGGCACCCTCTATCGTAAGGTTATGAATGATGAAGCCCGGGAGCACTTAATCGGGAACATAGTTGATCATTTAGGAAATGCGCAGAAACGCATACAACTGCGTCAAACAGCACTTTTCTATAAGGCTGATACTGAATACGGTACCAGAGTTGCACAGGGATTGAAGCTTGATGCGAAAGAGGTCGAGCGCCTGGCGAAAATGTCACAGGAAGAGCGGGCAAAGGCTACGAAGTAACACCGATAGACATTTCAATCATTGTATCACTGGACCATTGAGTCATTGCTGTTCTGAGGGCTCGATTACGACGACGAAAGAAACAGATTACACTGATTGAAAATAGCGTGGGGCGTCGAGCGTCAAGCGTCAATGTTGACATGGCATTATAGGCAGTTACAATTCCATATATTTATTCAATTGTATTATGCACTTGGCTGTGAAGCAAAAGGAGGTGGTTATGGTAAAGGATGCAATCCTACCTGCTAATGTAAATCGCAGGCAGTTCCTTTTCAAGATGTTACCAGCGGGTGTCTTATTCGGTTTAGGCTGTGGCCGGTTGTTTGGCTCAGCTGCAACAGAGGAAACTGCCACCGTTTTGTCTGAAACGCATAAATATCTTGCAGATGCGGGAATGACATATAAGGAAGTTTACGAACTCGTTTTTAAGTATAATTTCATCCCGTATATGGAGCGTCTGGCGCAATATTTGGGAAGAGATGAGTTGGTTGAATTGTTGATGAGAGCTGCTACTGAACATTATACTCAGCGTGGAAGGAATTGGGCAAAGAGGATGGAGAAGAAAGAGTTCACTGCGTACTTTAATTTCTTGAGAAAGCCGGATCGGGATTGGTTACATACCTGCACGCACGAGATTATTGAAGACACAGATAATGTACTTCAAGTTAAGTACACCGAATGTATATATGCGGATATTTTTCGTGAAGTGAACGCCCAGGATATAGGGTATGCTGCATTCTGCCACGGTGACTTCGCAATCTTTTCGGCTTTGGACCATAGGATCAAGCTGATTCGCACCAAGACATTGATGCAAGGAGATGACTGTTGCGATCATCGGTTTGTTTGGGAAGGATAGCGTCCAGCGTAAGGTGCTTGACTTTTGTGTAGTGGGTGTATAATTTGATAAGTTTGGTTGTTAAAACCATCTTAGAACTATGCCTATCCATAAGCTAGAAACCAGGCGACGTAGTTAGTAGTCCATATAAGTAAATACAATCAAAAGGGAGGAGCAAAATGGCAGAAGCAAAGAAGTCAGTCAAAATTTCTTTTGTTATCCTGTTAATCATGCTGCTTCTGGCCCTGGTATACGGCCTCATTACGGTATTTGCGCCGGAATTCATAGTCGCACGCTCATTCGAGGGATTTACCGGAAAACCATGGTATATATATGACGCGGTGGTTGGCGTGGGTGGCTATATAATAACTCTTGAAAGAATGGCGGGTGGACTTGGCCTTGCACTAACGCTGGGTGCCTTAATAGTACTCTTCACGGCCTATCGTAAGGTGGAGAAATGGGCCTGGTATTACATGCTGGTCGTTGGTGTCATTGGCTGGGTGAACAACCTTATAGCGAATATTGCTTTCAAAAATACTGTGACAACTACCATAATCATCATCGGTCTTATTCTAATTATCATAGGCCTCTTAATACCAGTCAAGGATTTTTTCAGCAAAAAATAAGACACGACTGAGAAACGGAGACACATCTTTTCTAAAATCCTAAATCCGAATACCGAAATCCGAAATTCAAATGACCAAAACAAACCAGCGTATCAGATTATCAGGGGATCAGCGGGCAGAAGACCAGAATACCAGGATATCAAATAGAAGCTATCATTGGGGTACGAATGGAATCGTTTTTTAAACACGCAGAGACGGAACGTCGGAGGAGCGGAGACGTCAAGCGAACTCCGAGCTCCGAACTGCAACCACCGCAGTATGTAGTATGCACCAGGTAGTATGTGGAAGAATACCGAGCAGCGTATTGCGTGCGGCGCAAAGCATAGTTGACAGTGACTTTAGCTATAATGGAATAAATAAGCATAGATTTACGTAGAGGAGGAGTTATGAAGCGAGTAGTTGCTGTTGTCGTAATGGTTTCGTTATTAGTGAACTGCGCATATTCCTCCAAGCGTTATGACGAATACAGAGTGAAGGGGCCGATTGTCATAAGTGAGCGCGTTGGTGAGGTTCTTGACGCGGAGGAGAAGGAACATTTCGGATTGTTTCCGAAAATATACGTCTATCCGGTGAGTTACCCGGTTGAGGCAGCCACATTTTTTGAACTAGAAGGAGGTGGCTACGAAGTTAGAATCGCAACAGGATACGATACTGTCGTTGCAGTCAATCGCGACCTAAATGCGATTCGTATTCTCAGAGATTACGTCGATTATCATGAAGAGATAATTGATTCTCGAGGGGTATTTGAAAAAAGGTGGAGTATTGTCGGTTATGATGATCTCGGCCAGCCTATTACAAAAAGGGAGATCGAGAGGGTGAGAAATCACCGGAGTACGGTTGCATGTGCCGCAGGTGGTGGCGGTCTTGCCCTTGGTGTCGGATCCTTGTGGGCTTTTGCCACCTTTATAGGGGGTGGTTTTGGCACTTCAGAGGAGCTTGTGGAAGGAACTGGTGATGCTGGAATAATAATGCTATGTACAGCCGGCGTTGCGATTTTAGCCACGGGAGCGGGTTTCTTTGTGGGTAGGGGTTTTGACAATACACGTGCTAGAGATGCGGTCGAAGAATCACGAAAGCCGAGGGTGGTGGAGTAACTGGTATTTGTAATTATGTAGTATATCTAGTGGTATCCAAAAAAGTAAGGGGGAAGTGATGAGTATACTTTTGGTAGGCTGTCTGTTGTTCAGCAGCATCGGTGTAAACGCCAGTGTTGGTCTCGGTTGGTCAGCCGGAGTGCCAGTAGCCATAGGCAGTGGTAATGTACACGGACATTTCCTAAGATGGGGCTTCGCTGAAGTCGGTGTTGATCTTTGGATATCTCCTCCTTTCGTACATGGTTCTGACATCGCACATTTGGAGATGGAATTAGCTGGGATGATAAGTTACTCAGCTACGGTGGGCACGAATATTCAAATGGACATTATTGCTCTTAAATTTGGCGCTGGTATTGACCACCACAGATTTTGGGCAACCACGTGGAAACAGCAACCTGATTACTCTGACTCAGATTGGGGATTCCATATATTAGGTAGTGTGGGGCTCAGGGTTTTCTGGAAGGTGAGTCTCATAATGAAGTACAAATACACTTTGGTAGATATTGACAATGATGACCCAAATCTTGATACTCATTCCGTGACTTTTGGTATTGCTGTCAATTAGCCTCAGTTTTGTCAGTGGAAAGAATATATAAGAAGCGTACAATGCCACAGAAAGCTATGTTGACAAACAGACAGAATATGCCAAAGTGACATAAGGTAAGTGTTGCATAGGAGGTTTTATGAAGCGAGTAGTTGCTGTTGTCGTATTGATAGCTTTGACTATAAACTGTACCTATACCCTGAAGCATTACACGGACTACAACGAGGTGCAGCCGATAACTGTTAGTGAGCGTGTTGGTGAAGTGGTCGATGCCGAGGAGCGCGAGCAATTTGATTTATATTCTGTGATTTCCGATTTCAAATCTGCGACTTTCTATGCGATACAAGAAGGCGGATACAAAGTTAAGATCATGGCAGGCGATAAGATGCTAATAGCGGTCAACCGTGATTCTCAGGCAGTTGCGGTCTTGCGGGATTATATTGATAGGTACGAGGATATTCAAAGATCAAGGGAGGTGTTTGAACGTAGGTGGAAGATCATTGATTACGATACGCTCGGTCAGCCGATTACCTTGAATGAATTGAAGAGTTTTAGGAGAAATTCCTATTCGTGCGGGTGTGCAAGCGGGGCGTGGCTAGTAGGGCTAGTACCGAATTTTCTGCTCTCACTCGTTGCTATAGGGGGTTTGACATGGAATATGTTTGGCACTTCGGAAAGCGGATTATCCCGCCCTATTCCCGGATGGATATCCTTTATCGTTATAAATATAGGTACAGCAGCGACCGGAGCTATAATCGGTAGGCGCCTCGATGATAAAGCCGCGCTAAGTGCGATTAAAGAAGCAAGATTGCCCAGGAAACTGTACTAAGGTCGACACAGACCAGCAAGCGACATAGCATACCAGGAAATCAGAGGATCTGTGGGCAGAAGATCAGAATATCAGGATATCAGATAGAAGCTATCATTGGGGTACGAATGGAATCGCTTTTTAAACACGGAGAGACGTTGCCTCGGCGAAGCGGAGACGTTGAGCGAACTCCGAGCTCCGTAGGGCGCTTACGACACTAAGCAGTGTGTAGAAAAATACCGAGCAGCGTAATGCGCAAGCGCGCAGCGTTGAGCGTGCTAATCGACCAGCACCACCTTGTACATAGTGTCGTCCCAGGTCTTTATGAAATATGTACCGGGGCACAGCTCGGCACGAGTGGTTGTTCGCCCTGATACGTCGAAGATCGTATACGAACTTAGGTTATCCAACTGGCATAAAGAAGTGAGGATCGAGGCACCCGTGCAATCGTTCGGGACGTAACCAGTACCTCCTCCTTCAATGCCGGTGGCAGCGTTTTCCCACCACGTGACATCGTTGAGATTGTAGGCTGCTGCGATGACGTCGATATCGGTATCGCCGTCTAGGTCAATCGCGGTCACCGGTATTGCTCCGTTGAAGTTCGCACTGATGGTCTGCTTAGTAAAATTCTCACTACCGTCATTCTCCCACCACGAAACATCATTGGCGTTATATGCGGCGCTGACGATATCCATATCCGTGTCGTCGTCTATATCATATGGGTACACAAAAGTCGGCCAGTCGTAATTATCA
This sequence comes from Caldifarciminota bacterium SM23_42, assembly GCA_001303785.1. GTDB lineage: Bacteria > Hydrothermota > Tepidihabitantia > SM23-42 > SM23-42 > SM23-42. The sequence continues at coordinate 26,137 of LJUJ01000002.1, forward strand.
GTGATGACGTGTTTTGTAAACTGCTCGTTCCCGTCGTTTTCGTACCATGCGATTTCATCCGCGATTCGAGCAGTCGCGAGTAGGTCAATATCATTATCTGAGTCGACATCAGCAGTTATGACAATATGCGCACCGTCGAAAATGGTATCGACCTTATTTGTAGCAAAGTTTTCATTTCCGTCGTTTTCGAACCAGCAGATTTCGTCAGCCTCACGTGCCGCGCCCACGATGTCGACGTCGTTGTCGTTATCGATATCCGCAGGATACGCTGTCCAGGCACCGTTAAACGCATCGGTTATTGAATGCTCGGTGAAATTCTCGGTTCCGTCGTTCTCCCACCAGTGGATCGCATCGGCGTTGTAGGCGGCTGCGAGCACATCCGTATCGTTATCCGAATCAAGATCAATGAGATATGCCGAATGTACGCCGCCAAAACCGTTCGTGATAGTGTCCGGGGTGAAAGTTTCGTTACCGTCGTTTTCCCACCACACGATGAGACCGGAAGAGTTGGCAGTGCCGATAATGTCGATGTCTGTGTCATCATCCATGTCGCCGGCGGTTACGAATATGACACCTGAGAATGTCGATGTAACGATATGCTTGGTAAAATTCTCGTTGCCATCGTTCGCCCACCATGCAATCTCATTTGTATTGTACGCGGCACCAACAACGTCGATGTCAGAATCGCCATCAACGTCGGCTGGATGAATCGAAATTGCACCAGAAAAGCCACCATCGATAGTGTGCTCTGTCCAACTAATCTGGGCATGAGCCGCGGCCAGTAATAATAAGGGCAATATGCATAGAATGTTGCTGTTCTTCATTTTCCTCCCTTTGTGGTTTAATTCGCTTGCTCTATTTTACAGCACCACATCACAAAGTACTCACGGGGATTGTCACAATATGTATGGCGGATACCTGTTACCCCTCTGCTACTCTCGGTGGATTACTGTCATTAGGTCATTGTGTAATTATGTTATTCAAAGAAAAGAGGTATATCAGGATATCAGAACATCAGATAAAACACCTAAGGCGTAGGACGCAACCTTGAGCAGCGTATCGGGAGATTAGCGAGTTAGCCAATAAAACATCAGAATGGCTTAGTAGCGGGGAAAATAGGTATATCCGTCTGGGAAACAACGTGGGTGGTGTGAAAAAACTTGCATTGCTTTATGCATAGGGTATAATTCACGAGAGTGGAGACAGGTTATAGACCAAGTAATATGTACGGTGATCCTTTTGCTGAACGTTTATTTGAAGTCGAGATTTCCCGGCGTAACTTCCTGAAAAAGGGAGGTATTTTCTTGGTAGGTATAGGTTTAGGCAGTTCGATATTTAGTCTGTTCAACGGTGATAAGAAACCAAATGTGGACAAAACCTTGTTGAGAGAAGCCATGTTTTATAAGAAACTCGATAAAGGCTTGGTCCAGTGCGAGGTCTGTTTTCGTGGATGTGTGTTGAAAAAGGAGCAAAGGAGTTTTTGTCGTAACAAGGTCAATATCGATGGAAGGCTTTATAGTCTGGTTCACGGACGGCCTTCAGCCATTCAACTTGATCCGATAGAGAAAGAACCTGCCTATCATATGTTTCCCGGTACCGAAATCCTTTGTTTTGGCACTGCCGGCTGCAATTTTAGATGTAAGTTTTGTCAGAATTGGCATCTTTCACAAAGGTCATTAGACGAAATGGATCGTGTCTATGATCTGACGCCAAAGGATGGTGTTGATCTTGCGATAAAAAAGAAGATACCTACACTTTCTTTTACCTATAATGAACCTACATCATTCTATGAGTATGTTTATGACATGGCAAAGCTTGCAAAGGCGAATGGACTCAATATATTATTCCACTCGAATGGTTCGATGAACCCAGAACCGCTAAAGGAATTGCTCAAGTATACTGATGCAGTAACCGTTGACTTGAAGGGATTTACTGAGGAATTCTACAAGAATACCTCCTCTGCTATGTTGGCGCCAGTGCAAAGGACATTGAAGATCATAAGAGAAGAAAAGAAATGGCTGGAAATTGTGAATCTTGTTATCCCTGGTTTGAATGATAATCCCGATGACATAAAGAAGATGTGCCTCTGGATTAAGGAACATCTGAGTGATGATGTGCCGCTGCATTTTTCTCGCTTCTTTCCAAATTATCGACTCACAAATATTCCCGCAACGCCCATTAGTACTTTGGAAGAAGCACACCAGATTGCCAGAGCTGCAGGTTTGAAATACGTGACGATCGGTAATGTGCCAGGGCACAAGTACAATTCTACATTCTGTCCTCAATGTCAGAAGCGCATAATACATCGCACTCATTTTCAAATCATTGAGAACAACGTAAAGAACGGCCAGTGCAAGTTCTGCGGCTACCCGATTTCTGGGATCTGGTGATTATCTCATTCACCGTTGCAGCTTTCTGCTCCAATGGTTTCGGTAGACATAGCTTGAGTTTGTATTTTCAGCAGCGAATATTACATGAGAGAAACACATAAGTCCAATTTCATGAAAACACGTATTATCTCTGCTATCCTCGTCATGGGCTTCAGTGGTATTGTTGCGCAAGTTTTGCTTTTAAGAGAATTACTAATAACCTTTCAAGGCAACGAGTTATCAATAGGCATTATTCTAGCGAACTGGCTCATACTGGAAGCAATAGGTGCTTTCTTCTTGGGGAAGAAGATCGAGCACACGAAGTATAAGGTTGAGATGTTTGTTTTTGTGCAATTGATATTTACTCTTTGCTTTCCTGTTGCAATATATTTCAGCAGGACTCTGAAATCGTTTATGGGTGCCACACCTGGTGAAGCATTGGGCATATTACCTATGCTTTTTTCATCGTTCTTCGTCATTTTTTTTGTGAGTATCACGCACGGCGCATTATTCACGTTTGGCTGTTCGCTGTACAATGCACTTAATAAAACTTCTGAAGGAGCGTCCTCAATTGGCAGAGTCTATATATACGAAACTGTTGGCACGCTTATAGGGGGTATTGCTTTCACCTATCTACTCATTCCTTATTTACATGCTGTTAGTGTTGCCTTAGTGATCGCATTGGTGAATGTCGTCATGTGCTTTATTCTGTTGGGAAAATTCTGGCGTTGTAGACAGAAAAGAACTAAAGTTTTGGGATATGCTTCAGTAGTGGTATTATTTTCATTTTGCCTTTCACTGGCTACGAATGGCGCAGATGTTATTCAGAAAATGTCAATAGCGACACAATGGAGGGGACAAGACGTACTTCATTATGAGAATTCTGTCTACGGCAATGTTATGGTCATAAAAAGGGAAGAGCAGTATACGTTCATGTCGGATGGTGTTCCTGTACTCACCACGCCTACTCCTGATATAGTATTTGTTGAAGAATTTGTGCATCTGCCCATGCTTCATCATCCTGCGCCGAAAGAGATCCTTGTTATCAGTGGCGGAGCAGGGGGCGTAATAAATGAGATACTGAAACACTCGGTAGAACGAATAGATTATCTTGAGTTAGATCCTTTGATTCTGGAGGTAGTAAGGAAATACGCTACATCCTTGACAGATGCCGAACTCACCTCTCCAAAACTGGAAATTCACTATCTGGATGGTAGGTATTACATCAAGAACACCAGGAATAGGTATGATTTGATCTTTATTGGGCTATCCAATCCTCAGGATCTCCAGGTGAACCGTCTCTTTACCAGAGAATTCTTCGCGCTTGCGGAAAACAGACTTAAACAGAATGGTATATTAGTCATCAACATGCCCGGGTCATTGACTTACTTGGGTGAGGAGTTGAAGAATCTAAATCGATGCATACTCAATACAGCTAATGACGTTTTTGCATATACTAAAATAATACCGGGAGATGGCTTTAATCTGTATCTTGCTTCTGAATCACAAGAGGTATTCTCGGTTGATAGTGACGTACTCATAGAAAGATTGAAGGAAAGGAATATAGAGACCCGTCTGCTGACTCCTTTCCATATTGAATATAAATTGCACCCACGTTGGCACGATTGGTTCATGATATCAATTGCACACGGTACAGAAAGGATAAATAGGGATTTTCATCCGCTGGGTGTATTCTACAGTCTTGCCTATTGGAATGCGGCCTTCTCGCCGTATCTCAAAGGATTATTCAGACTTCTTGAGGGGATACGTCTGCATATATTTGCTATACTGCTCCTAACACTGGTACTCCTGTTTCTGATTGTACGTACTAAAGTCAAACGAATGACGCGGTTGAGCATTCCGCTATGTATTTTTACGACTGGTTTTGCTGGCATGCTGTTCGACCTTGTTCTGATTTTCGCTTTTCAGACACTTTACGGTTATGTGTTCTACTGGATCGGGATATTAGTGTCAGTGTTTATGGTCGGAGCCGCTGCGGGTGGATATATTACGATCTCTCTTTTGTCACGCGTCAAAAAGCACTTTGCCTTCTTCGTAGGACTTGAGATATCTCTGATCGTCTTCTCGGTTATCCTTCCTCTGATTCTTGTTGAGGTTAATGTGACGCTGGGTAGTCCGATTTTATTTCTTCCCCTGGCCTTCACGTCGGGACTACTAATTGGACTTGAATTTCCCCTGGCAAATACACTACACTTGTCTGCCAAGGGCAAGCTAGAACTGAGCCACACTGCAGGGCTACTCTACGGAATGGACCTGCTCGGTGGATGGCTTGGCGGGATTATTGGTGGTGTTATTCTTCTGCCAGCACTGGGGCTTCTAGGAACATGCGTTCTGATACTAATGTTCAAAGCGAGTACCCTTATCATACTTATCAGTTCAGCTTCTACATTCAAGACTTTTGCATCCTCAACATAGCTGAGGTACAAAAGCGGAGCATCTCTTCTCTCAAATACTAAATCCGAATATCGAAACCCGAAGACTCATTGGTCATTGAGTCATTACATAGGTCGCATATCAGCGTGCCAGAGGATCAGTGGGCAGAAGATCAGAATACCAGAGCATCAGGGAAGAAACGTAGCGCTTAGAGCATAGCGGTTCAGGCGTCGTCTTCAGCAGCAGTTGCAGGTGGGTTCTTTTGAGCCTTTTAGTGCGGCTACAAATTGGGCGACGGCGCAGCCGAATCCTGCTTCTACCGTGATTGCTTCGACCGGACAGTTGCGCGCACACGCGCCACATTCCATGCATGCCGTGGGTCTGATGAGTTGGGCGACATGTCCGGTCTGAGTAAAGACGCCATGTGGACAGACGCTACTACACATGCCGCAGCCAGTGCAGAGCTCGGCATTATATCTAAGGGTAGTTTCCAGGTATTTGCTTTTCATTAGCTATGCTCGTTAACGGATAAACCTGAATATAACGCCTAACAGGGTGCCACCGCAAAGCATCCAAAACATCACCGGGAAATAGGCGGAGATTTCGCGCTCCACGCCGCTCCTGGATGCGTATGTTGTTACCCCTGTAGTAGTGAGTCCAATAAAACCAACAAGCGACGGTAGGATGAGGAGATAGGGCAATGCATAACCAACTCTTTTCCACCACTCGGCAAGAGGATTATCAAAGAATGCCAAAAGAAAGAATGGTATTGCAACGATGCTACCCAGGAGGAATCCCTTGGTGCTGAAATTTGGGGTCGGTATCCATGGCAGAAGAATAGGAAATATGATTAAATTGGCAACTACAATTGCCAGTATGGCGAGAGCCGCGAGCGGGCCACTCACTAAGTAAAGAAAAACCGTTATTATAATCGCCGGCAACAACATATGGGTTACCTCTACGGGGATTAATATCAAGCGGTCTAGCAGGTTGAAACGTACGCGTCGCATCTCGGGTGTGGCCTTGTAATTTCTTAGGTATTCTGGAAGATCTTCTGCTCTAACCGGACCATATTCGATTCTAAATCCGGTTCGTTCAGTTACCTCATGAGCAGCGACCCCTGGCGCGCCCAATTGAGGTAGGATCAGCATGTCGTGGTCAACGTGTTGCTTCAGTTTCACGCTATCGATACGGTGTATCAGTTCTTCGGTGCCGAACGTACCTTTACCGGCAGCACACCACACGTTAATACCTTTTGTATCTAGCACTAATATGTAGCAGTCGACACCAAAAAGTGCAGCGCGCAGTTTGTCAAAACTTAGTCCATAGTTTGCAGTGACAAAAACACTTGATTGCTTGTCGGGATTTCCGAGTGTATAGAGCCCTGGTTGGACGCGAAAGCGGTCGCGCCTGAGTCCGGTGCGGGCGAGAAGGTGATTTAGCTTGTCTCGCAAAGTGAACGTGCTTGTGGTATGTTTGATCATATCAGTCAGAGGATGTTCATGGCTATTATAGTGAGGGGCAGCAAAGTGTCAAGATGCTGAGCTCGAAAGGACTTTCTGTCAGCATGCAGGGTGTAGAAAACTCGTAAGACGATGAGCGTAGTACGTAAAGCGTCAAGCGTACTGCGTGGGACGTCTATGGGTTGACTAGTTTTTAGTTATGTGATCGATAGAAAGCTAAGAAATATTACCACAAGAATCGCGTAACAAGGTTATGCCACTCCTCGTCGCTCAATCTTTCACAGAAGTTCTCGATGAGCTGGCCACCATCGGTAATGGTCACACCTGTATTCTCCTCACATTCCTGGTGTAGCTTATCAAACTCGTTCTCGAGCCACTCTCTAACCTGCGAGCCTTTCAGCATATCATTAAGGTCGCTTGATGGTCTTATCTTTAGTAGCCAACCACGTTTGTATGGTTCGCTACGCACCAGCATGGGATTTGACTCAACAAGATTGTTCCTTTCGATGATTTCGCCGTCGGCAGGCAATGACATTGAAACCATTCGCTGGGCGCTTCCGATTTGCCAGCACGTTTCATCTTTCTTAAAGGAAGTTTCGCTGGACAATTGTACCTTGTCAATTGTGCCCATCAAGCGAGCGGCAAAGTCATCGACGCCGATCTTAAGCAGCTCGCCCTCGACCTTGACCCATATATGATTCGGGAGGTAGTGGAAATCTTCGTTAATCGTGAATCCCTTGACTGTTCTAACACGTTTTGCCGCACGCTGACGTCTCTTCTGAAGTGCGCGATTCGCATCCATCGTATCTTGTATATACTGGTCCACTGTACAGTGCCAGCACTCGTAATTATTGGGGCAGATCTTATACGAGAAATCGCCAGTAAGCATGTATCGGCACTTCCGCTCTGATGCCGGCAGCTGACGTAACTTCGCGATTGCCTGCACGACCATTGACGATCCTGAGCCCTCTTGTTCGGTCAACGACTTGTCGAACTCACAATTCTTGCAATCATAATTCTTTGTGCACATTCGATATTCAATAACACCTGCTTTCATCCAAATGCACGGCTTTAGCTCTGCCGATGCTCCAGGCTCTTGAATTCTCGGGGTCATGATATCCTCCTTTTCATTATGAGCCACGAATTCCCGATACACAGCACACTCCTGATAGTGCGCATCACACATGTTCTGTAAGGCAGGGTCACCTTTTGGTACCATCTTCTTGACCTTGCACGCGTTGCAATATGCAACGATGATTTCTTCCAAAAAAGGACATTTCATATTCATCTCCTGTAAGCGGTGTAAGTGCAATGTTCGTGCCAGGTGCATTATTGAAAATGGCCTGAAATATCGGGATTTTATGTGTTATTTTTAAAAATTTGTTTGAGGGAAAGTGTATATTTTAGTAACAACTAAAAGTTGCCATTTATCGTGGCTTTTATGTATTATTTTTTAACATATGTTGCTTTTTTATACAACTGGCGTTATCTATTCCTTTTTTAATTTGAGTTTTTTAATCTTATTGTACAGCGTTACCCTATTTATACCCAGAATTTGTGCGCTTTTCTTTATATTCCAGTTGCATGACTGCAATACGTTTCTGATGTGTTGCTTCTCGAGCTGCGTTAAGGACTCAAGCGAGGCATGTTGTTTGATTTTTCTTGGTTTGATTGCCATGTGTTGCGGCAAATCATGTTTTTGTATTTCGAGTCCCTGCGCAACGACCACTGCATGCTCGATGGTATTCTCAAGCTGCCTGACGTTACCAGGCCAGTTGTATTCCATAAAGTATTTCATTGTTGCATCTGATATGCTCTCGACCTTCTTGCCGGTCTCAAGGCTGTATTTTTCTAAGAAGTGTTCGGCCAATATCGGGATGTCTTCCTTTCTTTCTCTCAGCGGCGGTGCTGTAATGGTGATTACGTTGAGTCGATAATACAGATCCTCGCGGAATTCTCCGCGGGCTACCATATCATCGATATCTTTGTTCGTAGCCACGAGTATACGTACATCCACTCTGATCAACTCCTTGCCGGCTATTCTGCGGAATTCTCTCTCCTGCAAGAATCTCAGCAGGTCGACCTGGGTCTGCTGGCTGACATCGCCGATTTCATCAAGAAAAAGCGTGCCCTTGTTAGCCATTTCGATACGTCCTTTATGTTGGGCAACGGCACCGGTGAACGCGCCCTTTTCGTAACCGAATAACTCGGCGCTGAGTAGCGATTCGGGTATTGCTCCGCATGCTGTAGCAATAAAGGGGTGTTTTTTTCTTGGACTCAATTCATGTATTGCACGCGCGACAAGTTCTTTGCCCGTCCCGCTTTCTCCGGTAATCATCACTGTAGACTTTGTAGGCGCTACCGTTCTTATCATTTCAATGACCTGGAGCATTTTGGTGCTTTTGCCGATGAGATCATGAACTTTAAACCGCTTGGTAAGTGCTCTGCGAAGACGCACGTTCTCTTTTATGAGACGTTGATGCTCGACGAGTTTCTTGATGATCAGGCTTATTTCCTCGGGATTGAATGGTTTGACAACATAATCTGCTGCTCCTGATTTCATGGCCATTACCGCAGTATCAACTGTAGCGTAGGCAGTGACGATGATCACCGGTAGACCGGGCTTCAACTTGTGTAATCTCTTCAAAACCTCAAGCCCATCGATCTTTGGCATTTTGAGATCTACGACAGCAAGATCCCATTCCTCACTCTTAACCTTGTCGATCGCTGTGTATCCATCCGCCACTGCCATAACATCGTACCCATCTTCCATGAGCCAGTCAGTGAGCGAAGATCTCATGATTGCTTCATCATCGACGACTAAAATCCTACTTTTGCCCATGTTCCTCCTTTCTCATTCTATCCATGAAAAAATCATGGCATTTGATGCAGTAATGACTTTGTTTGTTATCTATGTTCAGAATATTATTTGAGAAATACATGACACACTGCTTTCTGCTACAGTGGACCAGACCGTAACAATGTCCGAGTTCGTGCAGACTCTCTTTGCATAGTCTTTGTAGCAGCAGTCTGTCGTTTCTCGGTAGACTATAGAATTCCTGTTTCAACCTATTTGTCGAAACCACGGCAATCTTCCCATCCAGTTGTGCTTCACCGTAGACAAACGTGAGTATGGGTGTGCATAAATCGACATCTGTTACACAAATCATTTTTTCGCAATCGTCACGGAGATCACGCATGAGCGTCTCTATGATCTTCCTTGCATAGTATTGGTTTCTTTTAGGTTCAAAGGCAAGCAGCGGATAGTCGGCAGTGTGTAAGTATTTCACCTGTCGCTGGAACAAATCACTCAACGTGGAGATAAGGCCATCACGCACGTAATCCTGTACTGAACCAATGGTCTGGACATATACGCTACTCATTCGCACATATTATACCCTGATCAATGAAAATGTCAATTTTTTTGACATGTGTTTACTAATTAAACACCCGCATTATGACGTTAGCTTGACAAACCGGATATTGGAGGTAAAATAGAGCTGTGAAGAAGCGCAAGAATAAAGGGCAGAAGAGGAAGGAAGTCATTGGCTTCGATGTCAGTATGATGCGTCCTTTCATGGAGGGTTTGCTTAAGAACATGGAAGGCGGTATCTTTGCCATTGACCTTAATCGGAAAATCATCTTTTTCACAAAAGCAGCTGAATGGATTACTGGCTATTGTCTCGACGAAGTGCTCGGTAAGAAGTGCCGCGATATTTTCAAGAGCGATACATGTAATGAGGAGTGTCCGTTTGACAAGGTACTTAAGAAAAATATACCCGTCCACATGAGAAATGTTACAATAACCGGCAAATACGGTCTTAAAATACTGACCTCCAGGTCGTTTTTCAGGCTAGACGATGTCCACGGTAACACGAGAGGTATTGCCATTATTTTCCGTGACATCACCGAGTTGCAGAATTTGAGACAGCAAGTCATACAATCAGAAAAATTGGCCGTGATGGGGCAGTTAGCAGCTGGTGTTGCGCATGAGATCAACAACCCAATAAATGGTATAATCACCTACCTGCATTTGATGCTTAAACAACTGGCTGAGAAGAAAATGGACCCAGAGGTCTGGGAGAAAAACCTAAGACTTGTTGAACGCGAAACAATCAGAATTGGGCGTTTGGTGCGTAATCTTTTGAACTTCTCGAGGAAAACTGAACCTGAACTCGGGTCGGTCAATCTTAAGAGACTTTTGAACGAAACACTGCCCGTATTGGAGGATCAGTTCTTGATCAAGAATATTAAAATCTCTGAGAAATGTGAGGATGAAATCCCTGACGTACTCGGAGATCATTCTCAGTTACAGCAGGTCGTGATGAACCTGATCGTCAATGCGATACAGGCCGTCGACAATGGAGGATGCATTGATGTCGCCCTCGCAGCTGAGGGTGCAAAAGGCAGTGAATGCTTTGTCGCCCTTGAAATCAAAGATAATGGTGTTGGGATTCCAGAAGAGGATCTAGAGAATATCTTTGATCCCTTTTATACTACGAAGACAGGAGAAAAAGGCGGCGTTGGTCTTGGGCTTTCAATTGCGAAGCAGATTATCAAGGCGCACCACGGCCGCATAAGAATTCAAAGCAAAGTAGGCAAAGGCACGACTGTGTCTATCCGTCTACCGACACCCTAGCGTAAACGTACTGCGTCAGGCGACAATCTACTGTATAGTAAGCAGTATGTACTAAGTAGTAAGTAGAAATAACGTACTGCATAACACGCAGGGCAAAACAAAATACAGCGTATCAGAAGATCGAGAGAACGGCGTACGGCGCGAAGGAACAGTGTTGATATTTTTTGCCTCTTGGTTATAATGTGTTACTATTTTAATGAAAGTGGCACGAAAAAAATGTGAGAGGAGGCAATGTGCGAGAACTTCTACGATACGCTACTATTTGCTTGGCGCTACCCTTCATGAGTGGGCTTTATGCTGCTCGGCCGTTTGCCACGGACGATGCCAGTACTGTAGCCCACGGCATACATGAACTGGAATTCGGTTGTGATTTCTGGTCTGAGCAGGCAGCGCTCGGACTGGGATTCAAACACGGCATAACAGACCGTATGGATTTGGGCATTGGGACCGGGTGCGTAATATTGCCAGAGCAAGATAACGGTTTCGAAGGTGCGGAACTGGCTCTGAAATTTGCCATTATTCCCGATTTTATTGCTGCTTCGCTAACCGGTAGTTTTGGCGAAGCAGCCTACATCATTAACGGAGTCGTTACCCAGACTTTAGGCCCATTGGAAATCGATGGCAATTTTGGTTATGAAACCACCGGCATTTCTGGTGGGGATGGGGTTGTAATTTACGGACTAGCGGCGATTTTCAACACGGGACCTTACGCGTTTGGTATTGAAGGAAGGGGTGACAGGGATGGATTACAATCCTGGCTCATTGGCGGTCGGTTCACTCTGGTTGAAGGATTTGCAGCTGATATCGGCATTGCTGGCAGCTTTGATGAAGACGCGGCGATGAGTGCAACGGCTGGCATCCATTACGAATTCTGAAAAGAAAATATTTGAGAGACGGTGATTAAGGGGGACGGAGTTGAGGACCTGTACGTGCTTTCACGCACGGCACTCGGTGATTAATTGCGCCATTTTGTCTGTACCCCAAAATGCATTTTCTGGATTGTTTTAAGTGATAATTATGTTATTTTGGTTATTTTCATCCGTTGTTGTTTGAGCCCGGTTTTCAAAACAAAATAGTAATTGCCTTGAGGCAATCTCCTGCCGTAGGTATCAGTACCATTCCAGATTACCGCGAAGTTACCTGTTGCCTGTTTCTTATTGACTAAAGTCTTAACCCGACTGCCTGATACGTCATAGACAGAGAGGTCCACATGCGTCGGTGAATTAAGAGTGTATTTTACTTGCGTCCTCTGATGAAAAGGATTGGGGAATACAGCAAGTGATTCGACATTATCCGTTTCTCGTTCACCTATGCCTACGAGCTCTTGTCCGCCCGAAAAAATCACCAGCGGTAAATCTGCGGAAGGTATACCTAAAGCATTGGTTATTGCGGTACGTTCGGCAGAAGTGAAATCGGCTGTGAAATGACCCTGCAAGTCCATAGAGGTCGCCTGAAGCAACGCACCCGCAGCGCAGTATCCGGCCTCTATCAGTTGCCATCGATCAGCAGTTGCCGCACAATAGACAAAATAACCGGGCGCGGTCTGAGGTATTCGCGGTACTGCCGACCTGAGTTGCGGTCTCTGGTCGCCGTCAGTTACTCTTTCAATCCGGTGGTCTCTCGTCGTCGGTTGTCCAGAAGGCTGACGAATGTGATACCGTTCAACGCCTTCTGGGCGGACAATATAGATACGGCCGGTCAGGTAGTAGTTAGCAACAGCTGATGCGGCCGTGATTCCTGCGCGATTGTTACTTGTGGTGTGTGGCGTATTACCGTATGAGGCCCACGCAATCTGAGAGAGCTGTTCAAGGCTTAGTTCGTCAGGCAAGAATTGGTTACCATAGCGTAGCTCATCAAGTGCGTTTTCCAAGAGCACGGGTCCGTCCGTCGAGGGGGTAGGTAGACTGCCGTTTGATGAAATGGCAACGCACTGCGAAGTCACGCCGCTGACCGTTCCCATTAGTCCATAACAGTTGGCAATCTGGATGCTCATGGCAGGGCTCCACGTGTTGTTGGCATTGGTTCGGGCACTTTCTTTTGGGCAACAGGAGGGTTGGCCGTTTGTGTCTGTCCAGAAGGAGGTGGCGGTAAGGTGAGCATAATGGAGGGCGGTACCAGCATCCTCGGCAAGGTCACTAGCGACACCAACCTCAAAGGCAGCATTTGCTTCTGACATGTGATTGCCTGCGAGATGAAAAATGATATCATGTAGTACAGGATCGTAGTAGTATACATTATCGCTGCGGGCAGCATATATTATTCGGTTTGTACCGATCATTGGTGCCTTGGAAGCCGCCCAGAGAACATTAGCCAAGATTTGGTCTGATAAGGGTCCGCTGTAGCCACCGTGATATGACCTTCGACTATTCATTATGATCTCAGATGAAAAAGTGTTCACCTGCACAGGCGGCAAAATCCTCGATTTTGGCAGAATGGAAGTTAGGTGATGCGCTTGGATACGATTGAATAAAGTACCTGCTCCTCCTGCCAGTAGAGCTTTTATGAAATCTCGGCGGTTCATACTTCCTCCTGTGATCAATTATAGCCGATTGTCCTGAGGTGTCAATTTGCTCAATCGGCGTTTCCTGTGTGAGCTTGGCCCGAAGCATAGATATGCTCGCTGGAATATTGACACGGGAGTAACGGCAGATAGACTTGAGTAGTAAGGAGGATGTCTTATGATAAACATTACAACATTAATTTTGTTAGTGGTGTGTCTTGCAATCCCGGTCGTGGCTCAGGAATCGTTTGAAAAAGATGTTATTGAAACCTCTGAAGGGGATCTTGAAATAACATTCATCGGACACGGCACGCTCATATTCGTATTTGGCGATAAAGTGGTCCACGTTGATCCATGGAGCCGCCTGGCAGATTATTCTAAGTTGCCAAAGGCCGATTTGATATTACTGACCCATCATCACGGTGACCATCTTGACCCTGTTGCTCTGCAGCAGGTCCGTGCGGACAGCACAATTGTCGTGCTCACAGAAATCTGTGCGGAGAAAGTCGACGGTGGCGTGGTCATGGAGAACGGTGATCAGCGGACCTATATGGGGATCGATATTATTGCTGTACCAGCATACAACGTGGTGCACAAACGAGACAACGGAGAATTGTTTCACCCAAAAGGAGAGGGCAACGGGTACGTGCTTACTTTTGGCGATACCCGTATTTACATTGCTGGTGATACTGAAAACACGCCTGAGATGAAGGCACTGGAGGATATTGATTATGCTTTCCTGCCGATGAATCTGCCGTATACCATGACCCCAGGAATGGTGGTGGATGCAGTCTGTGCCTTCAAACCTAAGGTGCTCTATCCGTATCATTATGGAGATACGAACATATCGGAGCTTATCGAATTGCTCAAAGACAACACTCATACTGAAGTTCGTATTCGGAAAATGCAATGATTAATCGATACACGATTCATAATACAGGATACCAATCAGCGAGCTATGTGGTGCGGACTCAAAACTCCGAGCGCAAAATTCCGAACGCGCCAGCGTGGCGCATTTAATGACTTTCATGGAGATTTTGCTGTTTGTCATTGTATTGATAATCATGATCATCGGATTAGCAGGAGTTATTTTACCGGTACTGCCAGGCATTCCTCTTATCTTCGGCGCAGCAGTTCTGTATGGAATTCTAACTGGGTTTAAAGAAATCGATCTTCATTTAATTCTCATTTTCGCAGGCTTAACTGTATTTGGCCTTGTCGTCGATTATCTGGCGAATTATTTTTCCGTAAAAAAAATGGGCGGTGGTAGAGCGGGCGCTATTGGTGCTGTGATAGGATTAATGATAGGGATATGGTTTGGTTTAGTATGGATTGTCGTTTTGCCTTTTGTACTTGCCGTTGCGTTTGAGTTGATCGTGGGTAGAGAAGCACGTCAAGCACTTACTGCAGGCTTCGGTTCTTTTGTTGGTTTATTATTCGGGGGGCTAATACGGTTCATCATTGGATGTGTTATGATCGGAATCTTCGTATGGACTGTCCTCTTTTGAACGCAGATACCAGATTCTCGATAATTGATATCATGCAGTCATTGTGTCATTATGTAATTATGTCATTTCAGAAAAGTATGTTAAAAGATAACAAAACCAACCTGTCGCAGATCCTGCATGGGCAGGGCTATGCTTTGTAAACTTACAGTGGGTTGTTATTGGGTTATTACATCACAGCATATCGGGAGAAATCAAGATCGATATTCGATTACGGAGGTATGAATGAAATATGCTAAGGCTTTAGTATGGATGTTTTTGCTCTTTTTAGGAGTATATTTACCATCGTTTATAATCATAGGAATGTTGCGTCCGGGCGTCACGGGGACAGTGTTAGTGATCGTTGTTACAAGTTTCCTGGTCGCGGCGTTGATAATGGCGATTTTTCTTACTCGTCATGGTTGGCGTCGCAGCGATTTTGGTCTGGTTGTTGCCCGCAAGAAATACTTGATTGGGGCGTTCGTCTTGGGTGGTATTCTTGGTCTCATAGTAGTTGTTCTTCAACGAACCTTTAGCATTGAAAGTTCCCAAACGTTCGGAGCATTCGCATTCTGGCAGATCATTTTGATATTCTGGATCGGAGCGTCGGTTCAGGAGGAAGTAATCTTCCGAAGTCTCATCCAGAGTGTTGTGGCACGAACACTGGGTAATAGTGGTACGATGATATGGGGTCCGTTTTCAGCCGCGGCGGTCGTAGTAGCTGTGCTATTTGCTTTTATCCACATTCCAATGGGTATTTTCACTGCGTGCGCCGCCTTGGTTGCAGGTCTCTTGACCGGTGAATTGAGAGCGCGCAGTGGGAGCATCCTGCCAGCAATGATAGTTCATGCTATGTTTAACATAACAGGAACCGTCTAGCATAGAAAGAGAATTGGAGCCTCGATGAGACGGTGAGCCGGAGAAGCAATGACGCAGATTATCTTGATCATTTGTGAAAATATGTGAGGAGGTTTGAAGATGAAAGCAATTGCGATCAATGGAAGTCCTAGAAAAGATAGGGGTAATACCGCTACGATCCTCAACGCATTCACCCAGGGGATGAAGGACGCTGGTGCGGAGGTAGAAGTAATCTATACAAAGAATCTAAAACCAAAACTCTGCACGGGCGAGTTGCAGTGCTGGTGGAAGACTCCTGGAGAATGTTATATCAAGGATGATATGCAGAAGGTCTATCCTAAGTTGAGGAAGTCAGATATCCTTATCCTGGCCACACCTGTCTATATTCCCCTTCCGGGTGAGATGCAGATCTTCATCAACCGGCTTTGCCCGTTGGCTGTACCTTTGCTTGAAACACGTGAGGGACGTACGCGAGCTAGACTTCGTGATGATGTTAAGATTCACAAAATTTTGCTTGTGTCTACGGGCGGTTGGTGGGAGAAAGAAAACCTAGATACGGTGGTGCGTATTGCCAAGGAGTTAGCTGAGGACATGAGCGTAGAATTTTCCGGGGCAGTACTCAGACCTCACGCATTCTTGATGAAAAAGAAGGGAGAATTGACTGAGGAGGGCACTGTGATCATTGATGAGGTTAAAAAAGCAGGTTATGATTTTGCCAGGAGTGGCGAGTTGAGCAAGTCCATGCTTGAATCTATTAGGCGACCGCTGATCGCTCAGGAAGAACTGCTGCAGATGTACAATAGAGCTTTGGAATCAGCTTGAACGTGAATTTCTTTTGTTCATGACAATTTTAGAACGTGGAGGTAAAACTATGGTAGTGATACGGGAAGCATTCAATGCAGGACTTGTGCTTCTTTTGATGTTTGGCGTATCGTTTGCCGAATCATTCAATCGATTCGATCTAGATATCGAATCGGGTGCTGCAATAGTCTGGTATAGTGATATTCAGATACCGAAATCAACCGGTACCCTGATCTCATTTTCGGAAGAATTGGAGACCGACCCAGCATTTTTCGTCCGGGGCAGATTCACTTACTACTTTGATAGGGGTAACATGGTCTCAATTTTGATTGCGCCACTGACATTGAAAGCCACAGGCAGTGTAGGTCGCGAAGTCATATTTCAAGGTGAAACCTTCGCACCGAATGCAGCCCTAAATTCTGTATACAAATTCAATTCGTACCGGCTTACATACGAACATTTCTGGTTTGCAGGAGAGCGGCTCCGTTTCGGGCTTGGGGCAACCGCAAAGATCCGAGATGCGGCGATAAGCATTGCCGATTCGATCAAGATATCCGAAAAAACTGATCTCGGCTTTGTTCCACTCATCAAGTTCAGCCTTGTATGGAGGTTCGCAGACCCGCTGGCACTAGTTCTGGATGGCGATGCGCTGGCAGCTCCGCAGGGCCGGGCCGAAGATATTTCTCTGTCGCTTCAGGGTAATGTTAATGACCGGATGTCTCTGAAACTTGGCTATCGGGTGCTTGAGGGCGGTTCTGATGTGGAGGAGGTGTACAGCTTCACTTGGGTTAATTACCTTTTCGGCGGTTTTTCGTTGTGCCTTTGACGCACGCGACCAGTAGGGGGTGGTTCAAGCTTGAGTGCTGATAGTATTCTCACGATCTGTAAATATAATGAATTTCAAAATATGGCGATGGTGTTGAACAAAAGAAACATTCAAGGACACAGGAGATAGCTTACTCAGGGTCGAGTGCTCGCCATCGTGAGGGTTCAGAGCAAACTCAAAATCAGTTGTGTGTTGGAAACAATTACTGTGCTGAGCATATGTTCACTAGACATGCGGGATTGTGACTACCAGCGATATTCATTGCGTTCGATAGACGGTACGACGATGTGATTTCCCTTGTACAGAATTTGAGTCTCCGAGCATGTTTAGGCTTTAGATTCGTTACTGTGATAGTTTATGTGAGTCAATTGTAAGGCTTCTTGCTATTATTAATTTGCGCTTATGAAACCATTCATATATAGCAACTCTCTCTATGACGCAAGAAAGGATGCGAGAGTGGGTGCCGATATTTACAGTCAGTTTCGGTTTATGCAATCATAGTGATATGATCCGTATAAGTGTATTGGGAGGAAAACATGAGAAGAACATTGGTAATTATTTGTGGTATAGTATGTCTTTGCCCATCGGTTTTATCTGCGCAGTGGGAACCAGACTTCCGTCTCACTTATGATGATAGCATCTCATATTTGTGCTATAACAATGCGTGGTGTATCGCTGCCACAGGTGAGACAACACACGTAGTCTGGCACGATTATCGATTTGCCATCCCGGAGGTTTACTACAAGCGTTCGTTGGATAATGGAACAACATGGGAAGCAGATGTGCGTCTTACGAATTGGTTTGGCTACTCGGGGTGCGCGGCGATTGCCGTCGAAGGCACAAATGTACATGTTGCCTGGTGCGACGAACGTGATGGGCACTTTGAAATTTACTATAAGAGATCTATTGACGGCGGCATGAGTTGACAATCGGATACCCGGCTTACATATGCTGATGACTGCGCACTATATCCTTGTATTGCAGTTTCCGGGGACTATGTTCACGTCGTTTGGCAAGATTCCCGCGACGGAGTGCTGATGTTTGAAGTCTACTATAAGCAATCGACAGACGGCGGGATGACGTGGGGATCAGATACACGTCTCACTTATACTAACGGCACTGCAGGAATGCCGTCGATTGCCGTTTTGGGAGCCGATATTCATGTAGGCTGGGGTAGTGATTATGATGGGAATAGTGAGATTTACTACACCCGGTCCACGGATGTCGGTGCCAGCTGGCAGCAGTACGTTAGGCTGACAAATGACAATGCTTCGTCCTTGGATCCCTCGATCGCAGTCGCTGGGAGTGGCGTTCATATTGTTTGGGTTGATGAAAGAGACGGTAACAAAGAAATATACTACAAATATGCAAAGAGTAGCGGCACAATGTGGAGCGGGGATATTCGGTTAACGAATGCTATAGGGGTTTCACGCCAGCCATCGATCAGCGCTGATGGAAATAATGTCCATGTAGCCTGGTGTGACAAGCGGAATGGTGAGAATGATATTTACTATAAGCTTTCAATGGATTGCGGTGTAAGCTGGGAGCCTGACACACAGCTCACGAATGGCTCTGAGGAGCACTCATGGTATCCTTCGGTTGCGGTTTCTGGTACTACTGTCCATGTGGTTTGGTCAGACTGGAGAGATGGTAATTTTGAGATTTACTATAAACGTAATCCTACGGGGAACACCGGAGTACATGAATCGATGACACAACACGCAGGTGTATTGCTGCAGGAGTGCAGAACGGCCCCCAATCCTTTCAGTTCTTATACGATTGTACAGGGTCATGAAGAAGACCGTTTCGCACTGTACGATACAGCGGGCAAACTGGTTGGGAAATATAGAGGTGACCGAATTGGCGAAGGTTTACCAGTAGGCGTTTATCTTCTTATTCCTGAGATGATTAATGCAAAACCTACTTTGATTGTTAAGGTAAGACACTAGATAGGGATAAGAGTACTAAGCATCATTTATTGGCACTGCGACCCGATGGATTAGTGTTCGAAAATTATTAAATGAAGCGGCTGCAGCCGCCTCGGGTTTGCGATTAAACTTTTGTTTTAGACGGAAGATACTCGAATCATAATGGAGGTAACCGTGAAAGGAAGTTGGTTATTATCAGTACTGCTATGTGCACTGATTTTCAGTGTTGCGACGCTGTTGGCCGATACAGTACCAGACCAGGATGCATTGAAACAGGGGGTTGAGATGGTTGGTCCGTATACATTCAACAACGCGAATAATCCGCATGATGAAATAGCGGATATCGAAAAGACCATTAGAGCCAGCATCGAATGGGCGGTTAAGAATAAGGACACTGAGTTGCTTTATTCCAGTGTTGTGCATAATGACGAGTTATTCTTCTTTCAAACTGACTCCAAGAGCACAATCACTGACTTCGAGAGTTTCAGGTCACTAACCGAAAATTTCTTCATGCGTGACGATTTCAGGGCAATAAGGGTGGAAATAAAGGATTTTCGCATTCACATGTCGCCGACCATGAAGACTGCTTGGTGGGCCTGTATCTTGAACGACTACAACGAATTTCAAGGCAAACCGGCAAATTGGGAGAATGTTCGCTGGAGCGGCGTTCTGGAGAAAATAGACGGGAAGTGGAGAATATTTCAGATGCACTTCTCGAAGGCAGAAGACCTCATAACTGAACAGCAGTAATGCGAGCTCCGACCACGGCAGTAAGTAGTACGTAGAAGGTAGTAAGTAGAATAGAAATGAGATCAGAGCCAATGAAAGATTCGTAATGCAATATGGTAATTATGTAATTATGATATTGTGTTATTATGCATCAGGGCATCAGGATATCAGAGCGAGAGTAGGGAGGTTGTCCTCACACCTCTGGTGCAGACTTTGTCTTTCGAGAAATGATTTGGGTTTTTAGATTCGTCACTGTGATAGTCTATGTGAGATTATTGTAAGACTTGTGGTTACGATAATTTGGTGTTACTGAGACAATTTATACGGCAACTCCTCGTACGGTGAACAACCGGAAGTGAGGGTGAGTGCCGGTATTTTGCGGTGAGTTTCAACGTATGCGTTCAGACTAATCAGATTTGTATGATTGTATTGGGAGGAAAACATGTGGAGAACATTGGTAATTGTCTGGGGTATTGCTTGTCTTTGCCCGTCGGTTCTGTCTGCGCAGTGGGAACCAGACTTCCGTCTCACTTATGATGATAGCATATCATATTTGTGCTACAACAATGCGTGGTGTGTCGCTGCCGAGGGTGAGACAACACACGTAGTTTGGCATGATTCTCGACATGCCATCCCGGAGGTTTACTATAAGCGTTCATTAGACAATGGAACAACATGGGAAACAGATGTGCGTCTTACGAATTGGTTTGGTCACTCGGGGTGTGCGGCGGTTGCCGTCGCAGGCACAAGTGTCCATGTTGCCTGGTGCGACGAGCGTGATGGGCACTTTGAGATTTACTATAAGAGATCCATTGACGGCGGCATGAGTTGGGCTTCGGATACCCGGCTTACATATGCTGATGACTGCGCAGTATATCCTTGTATTGCAGTTTCCGGGGACTATGTTCACGTCGTTTGGATGGATACCCGCGACGGAGTGCAGGTGTGTGAAGTCTACTATAAGCGATCGACTGATGGCGGCACGACGTGGGGGCCAGATACGCGTCTCACTTATAATAATTGCAGTGCAGGAATGCCATCGATTGCCGTGCTAGGAGCCAATATTCATGTAGCCTATAGTGATCATTATGATGGGAATAATGAGATTTACTACATGCGGTCCACTGATGCAGGTGCCAGCTGGCAGCAGTACGTCAGACTGACAAATGACAATGCTTCATCCTTGAATCCCTCGATTGCAGTAGCTGGGAGTGGCGTACATGTTGTTTGGATTGACGAAAGAGATGGTAACAAAGAAATATACTACAAACGTGCGAAAGGTGGCGGAGCAGCGTGGAGCGGGGATATTCGGTTAACGAATGCTCCAGACGTGTCACGCCATCCATCGGTCAGCGCTGATGGAAATAATGTCCATGTAGTCTGGTGTGACAGGCGGACTGGAGAGAATGATGTTTACTATAAGCTTTCAACGGATTACGGTGTAAGCTGGGAGCTTGACATGCAAATCACGCATGGCTCTGAGGAGCACTCATGGTATCCATCGGTTGCCGTTTCAGGTACTACTGTCCATGTGGTGTGGTCAGACTGGAGAGACGGCAATTTTGAGATTTACTATAAGCGTAACCCTACGGGTAACACCGGAGTACATGAATCGATGACGCAACACGCGGGTGTATTGCTGCAGGAGTGCAGAACGGCTCCCAATCCTTTCAGTTCTCATACAATTGTTCAGGGCCATGAAGAAGAACGTTTCGCACTGTACGATTCAGCGGGCAAGCTGGTCGGAAAATACAGTGGTGACCGAATAGGCGGAGATTTGCCAGTAGGCGTTTATCTTCTTGTTCCTGAGATGATTAATGCAAAACCTGCATTGATTGTGAAAGTAGGACACTAAATGGGGACAATAGTACCATCAGATTAGAAGAGTAAGAGCATTTGGCTTGTGAGTTTCCTACAATTGGCAGAAAAATCTCTGATGCATGACGATTTCCAGGCAATATCAGATGCATTTATCGTAAGTGGGAGACCTGACAACAGAATAGCAGTGATGCGAGCTCCGAGCTCTGAACTGCGACCACGGCATAAGTAGTAGGTAGTATGTACCAGGTAGTAGGTAGACAAAGCGTGTGGCGTATTGCGTCGGGCATAAAAGTTGACAAGGTCGTATCTGGTAGGTACAATGTAGCGAAAGGAGAGGCATATGGAACCGAAAATAGTGAATCTGCCACAATTCTATGTTGTCGGTGTCTGTGTATATGGCGATGGAAAGTCAGGGCTCTTTCCCAAAGTATGGGATGTGTATTTTAGAATGCGAAAGGATATGAAGTGGAAGAACGAAAAGGTTGGCTATGGTGTTGAGTTTTACACTGAAGAATTTCAGAAGGAAAAGAAGTGGTTCTATATGGCGTGTGGAGAAGTTGAGAATCTCGACAATATTCCGGCCGCAATGGTTGGAAAAATCATACCCGCCCACACCTATGCTGTATTTACGCACAAGGGTCTATTACGTGATCTGGGTAAGACATTTCAACACGTGTATCATGAGTGGTTGCCGAAATCAAAACACAAAATCGCGGACTGCTATGATTTTGAGTTGTATGATGAGCGGTTCCAGGGCGGGGATAATCCTGATAGTGAAATAGACATTTATCTTCCTGTCGTCGAAAAGTAAGGAGACATAATGAGATTAATCATTCGTTGGGCAATCATTGCTTTTTCACTCTTCGTGGCGGCCTGGCTCGTGCCGGGTATCCGTGTTGAGGGAAATGCTTGGGTTATTTTTACGGTAATGGCGGTCATCTTGGGGCTCGTAAATGCCGTGGTGCGGCCGATACTTACGCTGTTGACTTGCTCCCTCGTCATCCTCACCCTGGGTCTGTTCGTCTTGGTGATTAATGCGTTGACCTTGTGGCTGGCTTCTTCTATTGCAGTCAACTGGTTCGGTGTTGGTTTCTATGTGGACGGATTCTGGTCGGCCTTCTTGGGCGCACTGATTGTGAGTATTGTTTCGGTCATACTCTCTGCAGCTGTCAGGGATGAGAGGAGAATGGCTCAACGCTGAGCACAGGATCACTATACGTTATCGCTGCAGGTGCACATCTGACAATCCTGGGAGTGAAAAATGCATAAAGAAATGAACAGACTTGGTGTCGGTCCCAAGTTTGCGTTATTGGGCCTGGTATATGGGGCCGTTATCCTTGTGTTACATTATTCCTTTTTTCCTACTCTGACCTTCACGCTTATTTCAAAATGGGTGAATATCGTACTGGGTACAATCCTCATTATCATAGGATTTCCATTGTTCATTCTGTCGGGGATTATGGTTCACACGCACATAGGCAAGGGTAAACTATGTACAACTGGCGTGTATGCGTATTGTCGGCATCCTCTATATGGGGCATGGGTATTGTTTGTTGTTCCCGGAATAGTCATGATCACTGGTTCGGTCGTGGCTATATCATGGCCTGTTTTTCTTTACATATTATGTAAAATCTATACGGCCGAAGAAGAAAGGTATCTCAGAACAAAATTCGGCGATGAATACCTAAGATACGAGAAAGAGGTTTATGCAATTTTTCCTAAAATATGGAGAAAATATAGCTGAGGCGCGCGGTCGAAATCGTAACTGCGATTATCCATTTCGTGATTAACAAAAGTGGCGATCTGATACTAGTGTCAGCAATCTCAGCAACTGAATAATATCTATATGCCACTGATTGCTTAAGGTATACTAAACTAAATGAAGAGTATCATTCTTCGTAGCAACGCAACACCTGTGTATTCTTTCTTGAGTCTGATTAATTCGGAGGAGTCAAGAAAGAAAATGAAACCTAAGAGGATATTGGACTGCGGGGCTGGTGGTCAAGTCCCGCCCCTTGCACTGTTTCATCAACACGGGTTCGAGATTTGGGGAATCGACATATCGGATGAACAGCTAGAAAAAGCCAGGCGATTCTGCGCAGAACAAGGCCTGAAGATTCAACTGCAAAGGGGCGATATGCGCAGTATTCCTTTCAGAAATGCATCATTTGATTATGTATTTGAACACTACTCAATGTGCCATCTTAGTAAAAAAGATGTGGGTTTGGCAATCAGTGAGATGCATCGAGTTTTGAAAAAACAAGGTCTGTGTTTTTTGGGTGTAATCTCAACTGATTCATGGCCCAAGTCAACCTTCGGACAGGAGAAGGAGTCGGGTGAATTCTGGAGAGAGAACGAGAATGGTGAGCCGACATTGCACAGCATGTTTACCGATGGTGAAGCAGATAAATTGGTGTCGGCGTGGGAAGTCGTTTCCAAGGAGAAGCGGGTTCAGTATATGCTTGAGGTGTCACAGAAAATTACGTTAGAGGAGTGGATGGCGTTGCACGGGGAGGCACGGGAAGAATGTTCCCGTCGGATCTGGAAAGCAAAGTATGCACAGAGAATGAATGAATTCAGGTACGTGTATACGTATTTCTTTTTAAGAAAATTGAAATAGCATGACGTTTATCTTGTGGGAAGAATTCTGGAGTGAAC
This sequence comes from Caldifarciminota bacterium SM23_42, assembly GCA_001303785.1. Taxonomy (GTDB): domain Bacteria; phylum Hydrothermota; class Tepidihabitantia; order SM23-42; family SM23-42; genus SM23-42. Next base: position 50,607 of record LJUJ01000002.1, read on the forward strand.
TACCGGACAGCGTAGCCGAGTATTAGTTTATCGTTAGGTAGAATATCAGGAAAGGTGCGAATAATATAGGTACGTAATAGAGACAGAGAATAGGGTACGGCGTAATACGTTATGCTCAACAAAGGATACAACATTACTGATTTCTGAGGTCGACGCCTAGGCGGTCAAACAAAAAAGCGTAGGTGTCTGCATGTTGGGCGATTCGTCGGCTCAGTGCATCTCCCTTGCCGTGGCCAGACCCGGAACTCAATCTCAATAATACATACCCTTCCGAAGTAGTGGCTGCCTGGAGGCGCGCAGTCATCTTTCGTGAATTAGATGCATTGACCCGATAGTCGTTTTCATCGGCGGTCATCAAGACATCCGGATAGTGCACGCCATCGACAACATTGTGATAAGGCGAATAAGCATGTAGTGCCTTGAACTGAGCAGGATCTTTGACGGTTCCCCATTCAGTAATATTGAACTCGCCGTTGGGGTCTAACTCTTCCCGAAGCGCATCGTGAACACCTTTATGGGACACGACTGCTCGGAATAGGTCGGGGTGCTGTACCATGACTGCGCTGACCAGCAACCCACCAGCGCTGCCTCCTCTGATGGCCAGTTTTGAAGGGTTGGTGTAACCCGCATCGATTAGGTACTGGGCGCAAGCAGTAAAATCATCGAACGTGTTTTGTTTGTTTGTCATATTGCCAGCCTTGTACCATTCGTCGCCGAATTCACCGCCGCCGCGGGTATTGGCCTCTATATACACACCACCATTGTCGAGCCATATGCTGAGTGTGCGGTCGTATCCAGGTGTCATGCTTATCCCGTACGCGCCATACCCGTAGAGAATGGTTGGATTATTACCATTCAATTTCATGTCCTTTCGGCGCATGATGTTCATGGGAATTTTCGTACCATCCTTCGAGGTAGCGTACTCCCGAACAACTTCGACATCACTGAAGTCTGCCGGGCCTGTGACGTATATCGCAGTGCGCAAGGGCTTATCGTGCGAGGGTTCATAGGTGTAATAGGCTGGAGGCGCAAGGTAGCTGGAATTCTTGAAAAGCATTTTGTCTTCGCCTAGTGACATCATTGCCCAGGCTGACGAGACTGGCATGATCGGTACAAGTTCTTGAGAACCATCGGCAAGATCTAACATGCGGATCTGCGAGGGACCACCGACAAGATCTCGGATGTAGATTTTACTTTCAGTTGGCAGGAAATCGCGGATAACGGCCTCACCGTCGGTAACGAGAGTAAGACCGTATGGTAATTCCGTCTTCCCGGGAGGTAGATAGAGAATTTTCCCATTGGAAGCATCTTTGTGGGATAGAAAATACAGTGCATTATCAGGGCCGAACTTGGCTTTAGTGATCATATCTGAGAACTGCGTGACCTGCGTCCACTTTCCAGACGGGTCGAGAAGGTAATGCGCATACTCACCTCCGTCGCCGTTGGCCACTATCGCCAGAACGTGAGTTTCATCAGGCGATGTTTCGAATTCAACTTCCGCAATCCGCGGGAATTCCTTGCCAATGACATAGGGGTCATCACTGATCGATGTGCCAAGTTGGTGATAATAAACTTGCTGGTAAAAACGCAAATCTTCAAGGGGTCGTTCGTTGGGGTAAGGATAACGTGTGTAGTAAAAACCCGAACCATCCGCTGTCCATGCAACATCACCGCCGGCAGTGGGGCCATTAACACGGGGAATGACGTCAGGTAAAGGCTTGCCCGTGGCAACCTCATAGATGTGGACGTTACCATCTTCTGTTCCACTTCTGGAGAGTGATACGGCGACCAGTCGCGCATCCGGGGATACGACGTAGAAATCGATTGTTGTAAGACCCGTTGTATCCAATTGATTCACATTGAGTATTACCTGTTCGGTACTCAAGTCGTGTAGGGATTCCAATTTAACAAGCAGTGGTTGATCAAGAGGTGGTTGATCCTTGAGTGCGAAAAATTCACCGCTTTTGTGTTGAAACCAGTAGTATTCTGGCGAGGATTCGTTGTATAATTCGTGCAGTCGTTTGGCGATCGCCTCACGTACAGGAATGTCATCTAACACCCGGTGAGTATAAGCATCTTGTGCCTCACTCCAGTTGCAGACTGCGGGGTCGTCTCCATTTTCAAGCCAGCGGTAGTTGTCGACGACCTCGACACCATGATAAACATCGGTCACGGGTATGATCGGCGTTTCGGGTAACTCAGGTACCTCATCGGCGTAACCATTTATTGCCGAAAAAGCGCCCAGCGCAAGCCCGGTAATAATGATTATTAGATTCGAATATCTCCTTTTGACCAAGAATGCCTCCTTGATATTGAATTCAAATAGAGGTACTTGCCCCCGTCCGGCATATTTTATCAGACAAACAGCCGGTGTCAAGTTGATTGCACCGCAGACAATGCTTAGCGCACATAATATGGAGCACAATATTGAGCAGCATATCAGGATAACAGGATATCGGTGGGCAGATTATCAGAACATCAGAATACCAGGGAAAATCGTAAAGCGTATCCTGATATGCTGGTACCCTGGTAATCTGATATGCTGCCCCTAGGTAAAGTGGATTAAGCATCAGAGGTCAATGAATCTCAGAAGAACTTTGCTCTCCGTGAGCAGGCGGGCAACTACATAGCGGCATTTTAGTAAAAGAGCGTACTGCATTGACATACTCTAATACTCAGGTAGAATTTTGTTGTGAGCATAATAGGTTTATAATCGGGTGTATTGTGACATTTCTTCATGATCCTTTTTTCTGGGCTCTGGTGAGCATGTTTGCCCTTGTCGGAGGCGGGGTTGTGTTGAGTCATAAAAAGACCGGAAAGCATCAACTTTTCGGTATCATAGTTGTGTTTCTGTTTGTTCTAGGTCGGGGAATTCTCGTGCTGCCTGGTTGCCCCCAGCCTCGATTTGAAAGCGGTGGCTGGCATTGGTTCGTAGGCGGTATCATCTTTATCGGCGGTCTCGTTTTCAGCATTCCCGTTTTTTTCATCAAACCACTGACACCGCCGAATGAGCAGATGATGCTTGTAACCACTGGATTTTACAGAATCGTTAGGAATCCAATTTACTTAGGCGAAGTTCTGTGGTGTCTCGGCTGGGCTATCATGTTTCGTTCAATAATTGGTGTCGCGCTCGTTCCGCTGTGGTGGTTGGCCTTGCTGCTCCATACACTCGTTGAAGAGGAAATGCTGAAACGCGCGTTGGGACAACCGTACATCAATTATGCAAAAAAGGTGCGGGGACGTATCATCCCAGGACTGCCGATATGAGAACGAAGATCGGCGTGAGGCGTATTGCGTCAGGCATTATGTGTGTGGCCTTTTACATGCCTATTGACATAGTGAGCAATTTGCATATAATATTAGTATAAGAAAGTCATTTAGTTTATTGATGGTTCAGTAGAATACTCATATTCTAGATCCCCTCAATGAATAAAGACTTGAAAGGAGAAAAATGCTTTACGGAAAAGATCGAGAAAGAAGACGGAACCGGTGACGTGTTTGTTCACTATGGAGACATAGCGGGCGGCGGTTATCGATCCCTTAATGAAGGCGAAAGAGTTAAGTTTGAAATAACTCAATCCCCAAAGGGTCCCAAAGCTACTAGTGTCGAACTCGCATAGTATGCACAGAAGTGCGTAGGAGAAAGCCCCCGCAAGGGGGCTTTCTCATTTTGGATGACTCAATGTGATAAGCCTCCTAAGTTGATAAGATCCTTATTCTTGATGAAGAGAAACAAAGTAACGAATGCAACAATAATGCCGCCGATTCTCAGGGCCATTTGAGCGCCAAGATGGTCAGCGATGAATCCTGCCTGCAAACTTCCGAATGGCATCATGCCCATGAAGAAAAGAACGTATAGACTCATGATCCTTCCGCGCAGATGATCGGGCGTGATTGTCTGTAGGAGGCTGTTGATTGCAGCATTCTGCATCACCATGCCCCAACCAATGAACAATAAGAGCATCAGGGAAACGTGGTAGTTACCCGAAAAAGAAAACGACAGAGTGGCAACAATGAGAGTCGTTGTGCCAGCTATTACGAATCTGCCTTTTTTTCGGTAGTCGCTAAAGAAAGCAAGCGTGAGTGCACCGACCAAGGCACCGACCCCGGCTGAAGCCAGTAGCATGCCCAAACCCTTTGCGCCGACTCTCAGTATGTCACGCGCAAAGACAGGCATGAGCATCGCATAGGGCATGATGAAGATGCTCGAAAGAGCCACGAGCGTGATCAAGGCCATGATATTTTTGTCGCGCCGGGCATGACTAAAGCCATCCTTGATGTCTCTTACCACATGCGTGTGTTTCTTTTTGACGGGACTGAAGTTGCCCCTCAGCATGAGAAGGCCTGCAATGACTGCCAGGTAACTTATACCGTTGAGGTAGAAACAGAGGACAATGCCGATCGCACTAATGATCAAGCCGGCCAGGGCAGGACCGAGGATCCGAGCAAGATTGAAAATAGAGGAATTCAGGGCAATAGCGTTGAGCAGATCCTTCTTGCCGACCATCTCAACTGTGAATGATTGGCGGGTTGGCGCATCAATCGCCATAGTCACGCCTAATATCGAGGCGAGCACGACAATATGCCAATACTGCACCTGCTTCGTGAGAACGAGTGTTGCCAAGGCAAAGGCAAGAGCCATAGCGGTGATTTGAGTGGCGATGACTACGGTCCTCTTGTTGAGATTGTCGGCCAGGGCGCCGCCGAAAGGTGCGACAAACAAGACCGGTAATGTCCCGAGCATCGAGACCAGGCCGAGTAAAAATGGTGAGTTGGTCATCTGTAGCACCAACCAGCCCCGCGCCACATTTTGCATCCAAGTGCCGACCAGCGAGATCATCTGACCAAACCAGAACAGGCGGAAGTTATGGTGGTGTAGTGCGGCAATCATTCTCGGGAACCTGCCCGTAGGCTCGGGCATGGTATCGACGCTTGTGAATATTACTCTAGATTCATTCTGGGACACTCGCTATTATATGTAGTTTCGGCAGAGAATCAATCGGAATTGTTTGATAAACATGATATTGACAAAGTGTCCAATAATTCTAGAATTATTGCATTAGTCTATTGGTTTTTATTTGAGAAGGAGAAATGATTATGATGAAGCAACCTAAGGATTTTGTTTGTCAGATATGTGGAAAACCAAAAAAGCGAAGCGAAGTTATACCTGCGGAACTTGTGCGCGCACCGCTGGTCGCTTTGATCAAGAAGACACATCCTGACTGGTCTTCGGAGGGTTTCATTTGCATCTCGGATCTTAATCGATTTCGGTCACAGTACGTTCAGGAAGTGCTTGAGACAGAAAAGGGTGAGCTGTCGGCGCTAGAAAAAAAAGTTATGGAAAGCATTAGAGAAGAGGAATTACTATCGAAGAATGTCAACACGGAATTTGAACAAAAGCTGACACTTAATGAACGGATGGCCGATCGCCTTGCTGAGTACGCAGGTAGTTGGCGTTTTATTACGGGTTTTTTTGCTGTGCTGGTGGTCTGGATTCTGTTGAATTCATTTTTGTTGATCTTTAGACCGTTCGATCCATATCCTTTTATTCTGCTTAATCTCGTGCTTTCTTGTCTGGCGGCAATTCAGGCGCCGATCATAATGATGAGCCAGAATCGACAGGAAGCGAAAGACCGTTTGCGCTCGGAACACGACTACGTTGTAAATCTCAAGGCGGAGTTAGAGATTCGTCACTTGCATGAAAAGATAGATCATCTGCTCATGAACCAGTGGCAGAGGTTGCTCGAGATTCAAGAGATACAGATGGAACTAATGGGCGAATTGACACGCAAGCAAGGACATTGAAGTCTGGTTGCCAGGACATGAAGGCTGAAAGGGCATCAACAGATTATTCCAAACTCATTAGACGTGTGCTTGTAAGGTTCCTGACAGGTGCCGTGGTGATGGGATCGGTATTCTTCGTGTCTGCAGGTACGTTCAGCTACTGGCACGCGTGGATTTTGATTGCGATATTGTTCATCCCTATGTTCCTTGTCTTACTCTATCTGCTGAAAAACGATCCGACCTTACTCGAGAGACGAATGAAGACTAAAGAAAAGGAACGACCTCAGAAATTGCTAGTCAGATTTTCGACACTCGCGACTGTTGTGGCATACGTGATACCAGGGTTGGATTATCGATTTAGATGGTCATCGGTGTCTGTTACGCTCGTTATTATTGCAGACATAGTGATTTTTCTGGCTTATGTTTTGTTCTTTCTTGTGCTAAGAGAGAATTCTTATGCCGCGCGTATCGTTGAAGTGGAAAAGGGCCAAAAGGTGATTTCTACGGGGCCATATACTTTTGTGAGGCATCCAATGTACGTAGCAGTGCTGGTGTTGTTTCTCTTTAGTCCAATTGCGCTTGGTTCATTTTGGGCGATGATCGCAATGGTACCGATACCCCCGGTGCTCATCCTTCGAATAAGGAGTGAAGAAAGGCTACTGATGCGAGAGCTCTCAGGCTACAGGGAATACACGCAGAGAGTGAGGTATCGGTTGTTACCTATGGTGTGGTAATTTCGTTAAGTAGATATGAGACAAAACCGCCCATTGACCTGGGCGATTTTGGCTTATATAATGGATCGAAAAGGAGGCAAGGAGTGAAGGTAATATGGTTTTTAACGCTTTTTGTATTGGGCTGGTCAAGTGTACTTACAGTGAATGTGTCAGCGCCGAAGTATGAGTTTCAGGATAACCATCTAGTTGTATCTGATGCTTCTCATATTAATCTAATCGGTGCGCCCGATGTTCCTTCCATGAACGTAAGGATTGCTCTTCCGCCTGGGGCGATGGTGCAAACCGTTAACTTCCATGGGTTACGTCATGAAATCGGCACGGCGCTAATTCTTCCAGCACAGCCGCCGTTGCCATTAATGCATGGGGACGCTGCCATTGAGCTACAGAAGAGGTTTGAAAAAAGCTACGAAATGTACTACGAGTCTGACAATGTCTATCCCAGTGAACACGGAAAGATTCTTTCAACCGGTGGACTGCGTAAGTATACACTCGTGACTGTTGCATGTTATCACTTTGCCTACAATCCACGCTCAAAAATCGTTTATTATGCACCGAACATAACCGTGGAGGTGCACTATGAGATGCCCGATCCTTTGGGCGGAAGAGCTCGCTACTGGCAGGGCCTAATTGACGACATCACCTTTGATTACAGAGCTCAGGAATTGATTTACAACTGGGATGAGGCACAAGCCTGGTATCAAACTGATTCACCTCAGCGTGCCAATGGTTATTACATCATCATACCATCCGCCATTCAAAACGCGGCCGATGCCCTCGCTCAGCATCGCCAGGGTCAGGGCTATGATGTACACATTGTGACTAAAGAGTATATCGAGGCAAACATCGTGGGTGATGATATGCCACAGAAATTCAGAAATTATTTGAGGGCGAACATGTTAGATATTGGATATGCACTGTTGGTTGGTTTCTCGGCCGATATGCCCTGGCGGAATCTTGTTCCGTTTAACGATGACCCTGATAGTCCGTGGGACGACTTAGACTATTCACCCATACCCAGTGATCTTTACCTGGCAGAATTAACCGACCCGGATAGTCTTTCGTGGAATAGTGACGGCGACACCTATTACGGTGAGGTCTACGATGCGAATTTCCTGCCGAACGGTGATGACGATCCAGACTACCATGCGGACATTCATCTGGGACGCATACCTTATAGTACTCAGAATATCATTGAGGACATTTGTACCAAATTGATTGCCTTTGATACGGATACCGATGTTTCATACAAAACTGCATCGTTGTTGACCGGTGCTTTGTACTACTATGCAAACGAGAACTATAGTGGTAATGCTCGCATGGACGGTGCGGATTATTGTGAGCAGCTTCTCATTGATTCAATCCTACCGCGCACAACTGCAACAACGCTCTATGAGAAAGGTGGATTGGCCCCGTGCACTCTGGCGTGTACTGATTCACTCACGCGCAGCAACCATATCGCATACTGGCAGAATAAGGGTGTCATGTACGAATGCCATCATGGAAATGTCACACTCTACGCGCGTAAACTGTGGGCATGGGACGATGGAGATAATGTTCCCGAAACTCCAGAGATCACATGGCCCCCATCACTCATGAGCAGCGATGTGTACCAGCTTGACAACGATCATCCTGCAACCTGTTTTCTCCGTTCGTGCCTATGCGGAAAACCAGAACAGACCGGTCTTGGCGCCGCACTTCTTTATCGTGGTGCTTCTAGTGTTATCAGCAGTTCGCGTATTTCTTGGGGGAGTAATGTAGACCCCGGAGGTATTCCATATCATTTCTACGAGAGGCTTCTGCAAGATACGACAATGAGCAATGGTATAATTGGCAATTCATACGATATTGCGAGAAACGATTTTATGGACAACACAATGTTCTGGATCCCTGCCTACCATTACAACCTGTTTGGCGACCCGGCGCTCCGACAGTTCGGGCAGCTCGTGAGCGTCGAAGAAGACAGGATCCAAAAACCGGCGCCTCAATTATCTGTGTTTCCGAATCCGTCACGTGGTATCCTCACAATTGTTCTGCATTCGTCGTTAGGAAAAAAAGCGAAATTCGACATCTACGATGTATCGGGACGGTTGGTAAAGAGCATGCAGATTGATAGTTCAGAGTCGGAGAACGCTTCGCTGAACATGCGGTTGCCGGCCGGCGTGTATTTTGTTACCGGTAGCGATGGAGACAACGTATTTCAAAGAAAAATAGTGATCACAAAATAACTTAGTACAGCGATGCACAATATAGACTGAGGAGGATTGTAATATGCCACAGTATACAACCATCAAAGCCAGAAATCCGATCCTTGTGCTAGTCTGGGCTTTTGGTCTGTTTATGCTGATTCAGGTTTATCAATATCTGGGGGTTCTGTTTTCTTCTATAATGTGCGGTGGTAGCTTTGAGGCGATAATAGAAGGTGAATTTACCAATTCCTGTTGTGTGTTGTGGAGAGGCATAGCTGCGGCGATTGTCGGTATACCCCTGGCTGTTTTTGTGACCAGATATTTATGGAGAAGAAGCTGGGAGTGGATGCGTCTTCGGTTCAGTACTAAGCTTTTTGCCTATGGTACGCTACTTGGTTTAATCTTGCCACTGCTCATTATCGCGGTCATTTTCACAATGGGCATGGCAACGGTTGTGGCAACGCCAGCTAGGTTTTCGGCCATTGAATTGTTTTCAATCATCATTGGAACATTGTTTTTGCTTGGATTCATTGCGCTTGCCGAAGAACTTGTTTTCAGGGGGATGGCGTTACGCGAGTGGGCACTGAAAATTGGTTGGCCCAGGGCAATAGTGTTGAGCGCCCTATATTTTGGAATTGTACACGTAATCGGGCTTCTCCCTCGTATTACGACGACGGAGGGAGCATGGATTGTGCTAAGTGGATTAATCGTCGGTGTGCTCCTCGCCGCGATGTATATCAGGAGCAAATCACTCTGGTTGCCCATAGGCTTCCATTTTGGCTGGAATTTGTGTCTGCAGTTATTTCTCGGTACCACGATAAGCGGCCATGAGGCCAATTTCGGATTGTTTCGTACTGAACTGTCAGGCCCGGTAATTTTGACCGGCGGCACATTTGGAGTAGAATCATCGGTGATTACTTATGTTATATATATCGCTGTGACTATTCTCTTCTTGAGCTATGCAAAAAGCGGCCGACCTGAATTATTGGATCCAAGGTCCGAGTGAGTAGCATAACAAAAAAGATGGGATGATGATGGCGTCAAAGATTCAACGTTCAGCATGTGCAGATTGATTGAAAGTCTACATTACGCTGACCAGTTCTAACTATGTTATAGTAACACGTCAAGCGTTGATGTGGGCAATAGCGAGCACTTGACACGGCGTCAGCGAGAGACATAATTATACTGGTAGCCAAGAAGATAATGTTCAGTACGCTAAAGTTGCATTGCTAGCCAGTTAGTATCGTACAAAAGAAGGTGTACCTTAGCGTTCGCTTTGTTTGTAATAAGACAGTAGAACATTGTGGAGAGGAGGAAAACTTAAATAAAACGATATTCTCTGTTATCTTAATCACCGCGAGATTGTGTGTATACATTATTGCAGTATGAATATGACAAGCACGAAACCGAAAAACCCAGTTATCATAAGTATTATATTTTTGCAATTGTTGTTGTTGGAGAAAATTCATGGCTTGCATAGGTGATACCAAGAGGCACGAATTCCTGAGAGATAAGCCGATCAAGCAAAACAGGGAAAGAAAACTGAAAATTCTACGTGAGTGTATAAAACGATATTGGATGTATTTGCCAAATATTATCTTCCAAGAATTTCGGTTGGTCACTCTAATTGACTATAGATTTTCGAAAAAAAACCTTGCTTTTTACCCCTTATCAGTAAACCTTGAATTGACTGCGCGGTGTAATCTTAGATGTAAAATGTGTTGGCTTTGGGGAGAACACGGTGTAGGTTACAATCTCGCGAATGATTTTGCCAGAAATGAGATGAATCTGAATGATATCAGAAAAATAGTGAAAGACTTGAACGGCTTTAAACCTGTTATCCATTTGCAGGGGGGAGAGATACTGCTTCGGAAAGATATTACTGAAATTATGAAGTACATCGCTTCCTTGAACTTGATATTTGGGTTTACTACTAATGGTACACTGATAACTTCCCAACTTGCCAAGGAAATTGTAAAATATGCAACGGTTATATCTTTTTCCTTGGATGGTCCGGAGAAAAGACACGATAGATTACGAGGAAAAGGGAATTTTAAGAGAGCAATTAGCGGATTAGAAAAACTTCTCTCGCAAAGAGACAAATCGCCGCTTCCATTCATTAAGATAAATGTGTTGTGGCAAGAACTCGATCATTCAGAAATAAGAGAGATGGTCGAAATGGCATCTGAAATGGACGTTGATGCTTTAAAATTTGGGGACCTCCAATTCATAGAGAAAACTAGAGCCGAGATGCACAAGAAAGTAATGAAACGGCTATTTGGGATTGACTGCGCAAGCATTGATGGATATATAGGTAATGGATGTTTCGATATTGATGAGTTATGGAATAAATTTCTGTATTTGAGAAAGATGATGGAGGACAGGCGTAACTTGAAGTGTGACATTTGGAACACTAGTTCAAAGGAAATACTAAAGAAATGGTATTGTGGACGTCCTTCTGATTCTTATAATTTCTGTTTTTTTCCATGGGTCTCCACGATAATAAGATATAATGGAGATGTCGTGCCTTGTGGAGAATATCGACATCCTGAGTATGTTGTAGGAAATGTTAAGCGACAGAGATTTAGAGATATATGGAATAGTCATAGCATGCGTCGATTCAGACAAGTGTTAAAGAAAGTCAGATTCTTCCCGGGTTGTGACAGATGCTGTGGGCTCCATTCCTATGCGCGGTGAACTGATGGCCTTTGACTGCAACCTGTCGTAGATCCTCCTGGGGGACTATATTCAGTTAACTTTCACTGCAGAATAGAACGATATATAAGCATATTTTTGTGTAAGATTTGGTTTTTCATTTCTTTTGTTGACTATTGACAAAGTCCTTTATCTAAATATAATAATATCGAGTCATTTAGTTTGTTGATGGTTCTGCAGAATGCAATATTCTCGATCCCCTCAATAAATAAAGGCTTGAAAGGAGTAATATGGTTTACGGAAACGTAAAGTGGTTTGACAGTAGAAAAGGATTTGGCTTCATCGAGAAAGAAGATGGCAGTGGCGACATATTTGCCCACTACAACGACATTATCGGTGAAGGGTACCGTACCCTACAAGAGGGTGATCGGGTCAAGTTCGAAATTACTCAATCCCCCAAAGGGGAAAAAGCCACAAAAATAGAGCGTGTATAATCATACACGGAAGGAAGCCCCCGCAAGGGGGCTTCCTTATGTTAAACAACACAGCAACTCTCTTGACAGATGGACAATTGTCTGTACACTTTATTGAGATGAAGATACTACTAGTTTATCCGAAGAACCCGGATACGTTCTGGTCTTTCAAGCACGCCTTAAGATTTGTTTTTAAGAAAGCAACAAATCCGCCGCTTGGGTTGTTGACAGTGGCAGCGATGCTACCGGAAGATTGGGAGAGGCGGATGGTCGACATGAATGTGAGTAAGCTCCGAGACCGCGATATCGAATGGTCTGATTATGTTTTTGTCAGTGCCAGCACCATCCAAAAGCAATCGGTGGCGGAGATTATTAGGCGATGTAAGGCCAAGAATGTACGAATAGTCGCGGGTGGTCCGCTATTCACGAGTTGCTACGATGAATATGACCATGTTGATCATCTTGTACTCAACGAGGCGGAGATAACTCTGCCGATGTTCTTGAGGGATGTGCGTAAAGGTAAACCGCGCCACAAGTATACGTCCTCCGAATGGGCGAATCTTAGGGAAACGCCGGTTCCGGATTGGAATTTGCTCAATATTAAAAAGTACGCATCGATGAACATTCAATATTCACGAGGATGTCCATTTGATTGCGACTTTTGTGATATTCCGCTTTTATACGGTCATAAGCCGCGCATAAAAGAAAAGGAGCAAATCATTACCGAGCTGGAGAGTCTTTATAACCATGGTTGGCGGGGCCCAGTCTTCTTTGTGGATGATAATTTCATTGGCAACAAGCTTAGCTTGAAGAGAGATATGCTACCGCTCATTGCTGAATGGATGGGAAGAATGAAATATCCATTTACATTCTTTACGCAAGCGTCGGTCAATCTCGCGGATGACGAAGAGTTAATGAATCTGATGGTGCAGGCTGGCTTCCATCAAGTATTTGTTGGTATTGAAACTCCCGAAGAGGAGAGTCTAGCAGAATGCGGCAAGCGGCAAAATAAAAACCGTAATCTTGTCGAGTGCGTTAAGAAAATACAGAAATTCGGCCTGCAAGTGCAAGGAGGGTTCATAGTTGGTTTTGACAACGACCCTCACACGATTTTCGAAAGGCAGATTCGTTTCATCCAGAACAGCGGCATAGTCACCGCCATGGTTGGTCTGCTTAATGCGGTACGCGGTACGAAACTCTACAAACGGTTGAAAAAGGAGAACCGGTTGTTGACTGATGCATCGGGTGACAACACCGACTGTTCGATTAACTTCATTCCCAGGATGAGCTACTCGACGCTCATGGAGGGGTATAGAAACATCGTCAGGACTATTTACGATCCTGATCAATTCTATGCAAGGGTTAAGGGATTCCTGAAAAACTACAAGCCTGTGCATCAGAGTCTATCACGTGTTAGTTTCACCGAGGTGAAGGCGTTCATCATGTCCATTTTCGTTTTAGGTATAAAGGAAAAAGAACGATTTCATTACTGGCGGCTGTTTTTATGGAGCGTTTTCAATCGTCCACGCCTCGCACCCCTTGCCGTAACTTTTGCAATCTACGGCTTTCATTTCAGAAAAGTCTTCGAGCGAATGGCATAAGTTTGCTCTGACTCCAGCCTGTCGTAGATCCTACTGGGAGGACTATATTCTGTTAACTTACACTACAGAATCCAGCGATATTTAGACGTATTTTTGCATAAAACGTAATTTTTCATTTCCCTTTTTAACTCCCAGGTTGTTCGTTGTGTTTCATTTTCTTATATATTACATATATGTAGTCAACAAAGCATAGCCCCTCCTCTTACCTTCACAGGACCGACGACAGGTTGGATTTGTTATATGATCAGTTGATTCTCTAGAATTTCAGTTCCGCAAAGCAGCCGGGTGTCGGTAGGATACTGCCGTCCACGACAGCCCCCAACAGGTAACGCAGGCGGGGCATAGTCAGGTACAGGTCCTTTTCCCATAATATTCTCTATCCGTGATTTGTTGATAGCGGCAGTAAAGGAATCATCAAACCATTCAGCAAAACGTTCGACTGCCACGTGAGCATCCGGATCGTCTTTCCATTCACCCAGTCGATCCAGGATTTGCGGCATGAGAGTGTCTGCTCGCAACAGATCGCGATCATCCGATATGCTTTCGGAGACTTACGACATGCTGAGATCATCAACGAGTCGCAGCGGTGTTGTATTGACTTATGTTGATAATATAGGATAATGAGATGGATACAACAACCTGCAAAACTAGAGGAATAGAGACACAGGAGGTAAAATCATGGGAAGCAAAAAAATCGGTATTATCATCTGCCAGCGTTATGGAACCTGTGCTGGTGGAAAATGTTTCAGGGCATTGCGTAATAGAGAAGGTGCATTTGATATATATAAATCACAAGATGTAGAAGTCGTAGGGTACACGACTTGCGATGGTTGCCCTGGTGGAAATATCGAGTATGCGCCTGAAGAAATGAAGAAGAACGGCGCATCGGTTGTTCACTTTGCCACCGGCATGGTCGTGGGTTATCCACCGTGCCCGTACATTTCTCACTTCCGAGATTTTATCAAGGAAAGATACGACATGGAAGTTGTAGTGGGTACGCATCCGATTCCCCAAAAATACTATGTCGTACATTCCACATTGGGGACATGGAATACTCCACAGTGGCAACAATTAATAAGACCCAGTTTAGCAGACGAGAAGATTCGTTTGGCCTACGATTAACAATTGAGCGGTAGGACGTTTAAGTAAAGGAGGATAGTGTATGAATGAAGATTGGCGGGCCTCCAAAAGGGTGCAGCAGATAAAAAAATCCGCAATTCACGAGATGACTAGGTTGTCCAAGAGTATTGAGGATGTTGCATTTCTATCTTGGGCAAAGCCCACGTCGAATACGCCGGACCACATTAAAAAGGCAGCTGTTAAGGCGATCGAACAAGAATTAGTTGGCGGGTACTCAGCGACGAACGGAATACCAGAACTGAGGGAGGAAGTCAGCAAGAAACTCAAGAGAGACAATAAGATCGAGGCCAAGGCATCGGAAATCATAATCACGGTAGGCGCGATTGAAGGCTTAGCAGCGGCGCTCATGAGTGTTGTCGACCCCGGAGAGGAGGTAATCTTGCCATCGCCTACATATTCTACTCACATTCGACAAGTTCTTATTGCCTCGGGTAAACCAGTTTTCGTGCCGACAATTGAAGAGCAGGGTTTCTCCCTCGACGTTGATAGAATTAGAAAGGCGATTACAAATAAAACGCACAGCTTCGGCGACTGGCTGACGTGGCCCTTGAGTACAATATTATGATCATAACTGATGAAGCATATGAATATTTTGTTTATGATGGCAACACGCATTTTAGCATTGCATCAATTGTAGAGATGAAAAAGAACGTGATAAGTTGTTTCACCTTTACAAAAACTTACGCCATGACCGGTTGGCGGATTGGATACTTGCATGCGGATGAGAGTCTAGTCCCGCAGATTGAGAAATCACATATCCCTTTTGCGATCTGCGCACCCGTAGTATCGCAGTATGCTGCACTTGCTGCGCTTAAGGGTTCGCAGGAATGCGTTAAGAAATTCCGCAAGCACTACTTATCTACAAGGAATTTAATGTGCGAGCGTTTGGATCGACTGCATACATATTTTGCGTATCATAAACCCCAGGGTTCTTATCTGATGTTTCCCAAAATACTGACTGCCGAGGGTAGTGATTCGGCGAAATTTTGCATAGATCTTTTGCAGGATGCAAAAGTTTCAACAACTCCAGGTGTTGCCTTTGGTCCAACCGGTGAAGGACATCTAAGGCTATCCTTTTGTGTACCTCACGATATGGTCAATAAGGCTTTTGATAGAATAGAAAGATATTTGAAATAGATCGCTAGCATTTGTGCATTTTTACCCTTGACAAATTGGAAATTTTCATTATAATGATAATGGAAACCATTTTCAATAGCAATGGAGTGAATGAAAATGCCAAGAAGAGATCATATGGGACCCCCATGGTGGCACGGTAGATTCCGGGGACATGGCTACAGGATCACGGTAGCACGAGAAGCAATCCTGGATGTGTTGAGCCAAACAGAGGAACATCTGAGTGCTGAGGACGTATATCTCACCGTCCATAAGAGCTATCCAAATGTTGGGCTGACAACGGTTTATCGAACCCTGGAACTGCTCGTTCACATTGGGCTCGTCTTCAAGTTTGATTTTGGCGATGGTAGAGCAAGGTACGAGCTATCTGAAGGACCCAAGGGTACTAGGCACCATCATCATCTCGTTTGCACTAACTGCGGTCGCGTGATTGATTATACGGATTTCATTGACGACGAGATCGAATTGCTCGGTCGGGCTGAGAAGGGTCTTTCTGACAAATTCAATTTCAGGATCACAAATCATCTTATTCAGTTTTATGGATTGTGTGATCGCTGCCAGAAGAAAACATGATCATGATTTTTTTATTCTTATATGAAAATGGTTATCATTTACAATAATAAGGAGGTGATTTAAATGCCAGGTGGAGATAGAACAGGACCTCTTGGAGCTGGACCCATGACTGGACGAGGTGCCGGCTATTGTGCTGGTTATCCAGTGCCAGGATATGCTAATCCGTTTGCGGGTCGAGGCTGGTTTGGTCGTGGCCGTGGTTTTGGTCGCGGTCGTGGTTGGTTTGGTCGTGGCTGGCGACATTGGTACGGACCGGGTTGGGTTCCATATGGGTATGGTGACCCGTATTACGGTGCTTATGCTTATCCAACACACCCCTATGCGCCGGAACTAACGCCGGTTGAGGAAATGAATATGCTTAAGGAAGAATCCAAGGTCTTGCAGAATCAATTAAAGGAAATACAGGAACGCATCGGGACTTTGGAAAAAGCTCAAGCACAAGAGAAAAAATAGAAAAGTGAATGGGAGCAGGTGCGCGTTTATACTGCTCCCGTTCCCGGATTTTGGTTGAATGCAAGAAGGAGGAATGCCCATGCGCGTAGCAATATCAACAGACGGTGATTTGGTGTCGCCTCATTTTGGACGATGTCCGACTTTTACCATTGTCGATATTGAGAACGGTGAAATCGTAAGACAAGAAACGCTGGAGAACCCGGGTCATCAACCCGGCTTCATACCACAATTTTTGCACCAGAAGGGCGTTGAATGCATTGTATGCGGTGGTATGGGAAGACGGGCTACAGGATTTTTCAGTGAATACGGAATACAGACGATCTTAGGTGTTGCGGGAAGAGTAGACGAGGTGCTGGAGAAAATCCAGAAGGGTACACTGGAAGGCGGAGAGAGTCTTTGCAAACCAGGTTCAGGAAAAGGCTACGGATTAGACAAGACCGAATGTGATCATCCTGAGGGACATGAAGGTAAGCATTAAGGAGAAGACCAAAATGAAGATATGCATAACATCACAAGGGAATAATTTAGATTCTGAGATTGACCCAAGGTTTGGTAGGTGCAAATATTTTATTTTTGTTGATAAGGATGGTCTTGAATTCGAAGCAATTCAGAATCCGAATGTCGAGGCCAGGGGTGGTGCCGGGATTCAGTCGGGACAGCTTGTGGCAGGTAGAGAAGTTGAAGCAGTCTTAACTGGGAACGTTGGGCCGAATGCCTTTGAAACACTGAAGGCAGCCAACATTGATGTTATAACGGGTTTGTCTGGTACTGTAAAAGAGGCTATAGCAAGGTACAAAAAGGGTGAGTTTGAGGTAACTCAAGGTCCAAGCGTGAGTTCGAAATTTGGATTGCCCAGTTAGCAAATCAAGGAGGTGATTTAGATGCCACGTGGTGATGGCACGGGTCCTTCTGGCCAAGGTCCAGGAGGGGGTCGTGGTCAGGGCCGAGGAAGAGGTCGAGGCAGAATGTCGGGCAATCGTCCGGGCGCGGGCCCGGGTGGTAACTGTGTTTGCCTCAATTGTGGGGCAAGAGTTCCGCATCAGGCAAGGGTACCGTGTAATTCCGTACGTTGCCCTAAGTGTGGAGCACAAATGGCTAGAGAATAGCTCGTATGATAGTCTCTATTGCCAGTGGTAAAGGCGGCACTGGGAAGACCACGGTCGCTACGAGTTTCGCACTCGCAACAAAAAACTCTCAGTTAATTGATTGTGATGTTGAGGAACCGAACGCGCATATTTTCCTGAAGCCACGACGTGAGAAGAGAGTAACGGTATCCATTCCCATACCAAAGGTAGACCTCACGAAATGCAACTTCTGTGGTAAGTGCGCACAAATTTGCGCCTATAACGCCCTTGCAGTACTCAACGATAGAGTGCTTGTTTTTCCTCACCTCTGTCACGGTTGTGGAGGCTGTAGTTTACTATGTATGCAAAAGGCAATTAACGAAGTAGATAAGAAAATAGGTATTGTTGAGATCGGGAAAGCAAACGGTGTGGCTTTTGTACACGGGATACTCAATATCGGCGAGGTAATGGCTCCACCTTTAGTGAGAGCGGTTAAGCAAAATATCAATACGAGTAAGACGGTTATCATTGATGCACCTCCGGGTACATCGTGCCCGGTTATTGAGGCGATAAAAGGGAGCGACTTTTGTATCTTAGTGACCGAACCCACTCCCTTTGGCCTGAACGACCTGCTACTGGCAGTTGAGGTCGTGAGAAAAATGAAGATTCCATTTGGCGTTGTAGTTAACCGGGCTGATTTAGGTGATAGAAAAGTCGACACTTACTGCGAAGAGGAAAATATTCCCGTGTTAATGCGCATCCCTTTTGATCGAGAAATCGCGATGTCTTATTCGAAAGGCATTCCTCTTGTCACGGCGCAACCAATTTATTATAGGAAATTCACAAATATGTTTGAGATTATAAAAAATCATGTTTGTGTTTACAGTTCCAAAGGAAATCTAGAACTGGTTGATTGACATGAAGCAAATTACAGTCATCAGCGGAAAGGGAGGTACAGGCAAGACAGTTCTGACCGCTTCTTTTGCGGCTTTGGCTAAGAATGCATGCATTGTGGATTGTGATGTTGACGCTGCGGATTTACACTTGCTGTTGCATCCGAAGATACGAGAGCGACACGTTTTCAGAAGTGGCAAGACCGCAAGAATCGATAAAAGGATCTGTACAGAATGCGGCGACTGCATTGATGTCTGCCGGTTTAGGGCAATCAGTGGAGGATTTGACGTGGACCCGATTTCCTGTGAAGGGTGCACCATTTGCAGCCTTGTATGTCCGAGCCAAGCGATAGCAATGGAAGAAAATCAATCTGGTGAATGGTATATTTCACAGACAAAGTACGGGCACTTTGTCCACGCAAGATTGGGGATTGCCGAGGAGAATTCTGGGAAGCTTGTCATGAAGATAAGACAGGCGGCTCAGGAAATGGCAGAAAGGGACAGACTCGAGCACGTCATTATTGACGGGCCACCGGGGATTGGCTGCCCGGTCATTGCTTCTTTGTCGGGTGTCGATCTAGCACTCATTGTCACCGAGCCCACGATGTCCGGCATTCATGATATGAAGCGGGTCGCGGACGTTGCCGCCCATTTTTCTGTTCCAACGAAGGTTATTGTCAACAAGTACGATATCAATTTGAGAAACACTAAAGCGATTGAAAATATCTGTCAAAGAAGACACATCGAGGTGTTAGCACGCTTGCCATTTTCTGAAAAGGTTGTACAATCAATGGTACGGGGTTTGCCGGTTGTGAAGTTTTGCAGTGATGGTATCGCGCACGAGATTGCTGATTTGTGGCAAACTGTAGCACTATGCTTAACCACAGATCAAACACAGAGGGGTTGAGTATGCGCATTTACTCGGGAGGTATCTTGTATGCCAATCTATGAATATCGGTGTGAAAAATGTGGCAAGGTTAGTGAATTCCTCGTTGGAGTCGGGCAGGAGGATACGACTATTATGTGCAAATATTGTGGGAGTGAGGATTTGACCAAAATGATCTCTGCGAGTTTTGTGTCGAGGAGCAAGAATATAATCGGTTCGCAGCATGGGAAGACGTGCTGTGGTCGTGATGAACGATGTGACAAGCCTCCATGTTCGGATGGCGGTACCTGCCAAAGGTAGGTATTATGCATCCCTCTTGTACCGATGAAACAAGGGATTGTTGTTGCTGCGACCGGCGTAAGGTAAAATTCTCGTGAATCCCGCTTTGCTGAGTGGTATAGTAGGCGTACTGGTTGGCTACGGGGATTGGTGCGCCGTTATTCTCTTTGGTTTGCGAGGTCTCGGGGGAATTCTGGACGCGTCGGTTGGAATTGCTGCAATGTAATTTATGGTCGGGTTGGCTAACCATAATATCTTCAGAATAGAAATTTAGTTATGTGTGGTACGGTTTTCACAGGGAGGAGATAGAGCATGAGTGAATTTCAGGCGAAGATGTTCAATAAAAAGGCGGCAAATCCGAAAAATAAACCCGATCAGATTCTCGATGCCATGGGTTTGAAACCAGGACACAGCATTGCTGATATTGGTTCAGGTGGAGGTTACTTCTCGTTCAGGTTTGCGGAGACCGTAGGCGAAAAAGGAGAAGTCTATGCGGTCGATACAAACCAGGAACACCTGGATTTTGTCAGGCGTAATGCGGAAGAAAGAGGTTTACACAATCTGATGCCAATTTCGGCTTCTGAGGGTAGCTTGAATTTACCGGAGAAAGCGCTGGATTTCGTATTCATGCGCAATGTCACGCATCACATGAGTGATCGAGCGAAATATTTCAAGGAATTGAGCAGGTATCTTAAATCTGATGGTCGGTTTGTGGTCATAGAATATGAACAGGGTAGACTAATTAGCTTTCGCCGTCTGTTTGGACATCATGTTTCCAAGCAAACAATCGTAAGGGAAATGAGGGAAGCGGGATATTCGTTGGAAAAGGCATTTGATTTCTTGCCCGAACAGCATTTTTCAATATTTGAAAGAATAGGCCGCTGCAATATTCTTAGAGATTAGCATATCAGTTAAGGCGCCCAGTATATGTTTGCCAAGATAGTACGCGAACTCAAAGATCACGCCCCGTTCACGGCCCTGGGGACTTTATCGGGTATTGCGATTATGCTTCTGTTTTCCGTTGCCCATGTACCCCGTGCTTCTTCTGATACTCTATTCTGGTGCTTGCACCCCACACACGTTCTATTGAGTGCGCTAGTGACCGCAGCTATGTATCGGCTCAACACACGGGCTGGTTTGGTGCGTACGTTGATTATTGGATACGTTGGCTCGGTGGGAATTGCTACACTGAGTGATTCATTGATTCCCTATGTAGGGGAATTGCTGCTGGGTATGCCAAATCGAGGCATTCACCTTGGTTTCATCGAGAAGTGGTGGCTGATCAACCCTCTGGTCGCACTTGGGATTATCATTGCGTGCATTTGGCCTAGAACCCGTATCCCACATGCTGGGCACGTGTTCCTCAGCACCTGGGCTTCCTTATTTCATATGACAATGGCCTCGGGGGACCGTCTTACGCCATTGGAGATGTTTATTATCCCCTTATTTTTGTTCTTGGCTGTTTGGTTACCGTGTTGCACCAGTGACATAGTCTTTCCTTTGCTGTTTACAAAAGGAAATGCGTCAGCAAAATATGAATCGCTGACCCCTGAGCGGTTTTCTTTATAGAAATCATTAGGCCACTGCGTCACTGAGTCATTCAAAAACAGGGCAATTCAGGGCATTGAGCGGCAATTAAAGACATGTAAAGGCATAGAATACATCTTCGACGCATTGTGTGGCGATTCGAAGTGAGTGAATGCAGTCAAGGATGCGGAAATTGCAGTAACTGAGGGTCAAGACGAAGATTCCGTATCATCACGTGCGGCGATGTTACGCCAGATTTCCACTATTTTGTTTTCCCGAAAACGAAAAATACCCATCACCGGAAGTGCGTAGCGGTTACATTCTGTCTCGAGGTGATACGTACAACGTATCGCAACTTTTTCGCCTTCCGCGACCATGTCGTGAATGGTAATACTGACACGCGTGAACTGCGCACGCGCTTCACGAACATAATTAGTGAAAGCATGCCGGGTTTTGTGTTTTAGCTTTCCGCCATCTGCGTAAGAGCAATTAGGCGCCATGATTTCATCGAGGACTTCCAATTTCCCATCTCTGAGAACTTCGTAGAAGAACCGACGGACGATGACTTCGTGCGTTTGGACTGTCATAATGACTACACCACAATGCCAGGCCTTGCTACGGAATTAACGAACGATCATTACTTTCTCCACTCGGATATCGATGCCACTCTTGAGTGTGATAAAATAGACACCGCTCGACAGCTGACGATTGGTTTGGTCTGTTCCTTCCCACTTTACTGATGACTGACAACCGATTACAGATATCTGTTCAGAAAAATCAGTAACTAGGCGGCCAGTAATGTCATATATCTTGAATTCGCATTTCTGTATGTTATCCGCTATCTGATATCGGATATCAGTAGAGTGATGGAAAGGGTTGGGCGTTATTGTGAGGTTTAATGATGTTGATGATTGGTCGTCATTTTCAGCGATGCTTTGGGGTGTAATATTCTCGCGGAGAAAAACCGAGCCGTAGTAATCGCACGTGATCATATCTAGATCAGTATCGCCATCCCAATCTGCGAAATTGATGCGGGGTGGATTGCCGTTCAGAAAATTTTGCGAGTCTGGCATTACTAGATAAATGTAATTCGTGAATACCGGATTGGCATTTGTTCCGACGTTTGTGTAGAACCGGACGTCGCTATACCATCCACCTAAAGTCATGTCCTTCTTGCCGTCGAGATCAAGGTCCTGAAGGACCGGGATGGTTCGCCAATAAGTGAGTGGGCTGCCATTGAAGAGGACTGGCGTCGAATCGCCGAAAACAGGCGCCGCGTTCGTACCCTCGTTGATATAAACATAGACATTGCACGGTTGATAGATGCCTTCTTGGCCGACGAGAAGGTCTTTCCTACCGTCCTCATCCCAATCACAGATAAACGGCCAGGAATTATTGTCGGTTTTAATATCTATACCGCTGGCTTGAATATACCCTTCGTTGGTTAAATCGCCTGTACCGGTCCGACGGAAAAAAGTAAAATAGCCATTGCGTTCGCCCGTGATGAGATCAAGATAGCTATCCTCATTCCAGTCGCAAACTGCGACTGTTGCTCCCTGGCATCAACCATAACTCACCGATATGGGAGTACCGTCAGCCTGTAGATAGATAAAATCGCTAAATGTCGGATTATAGTTTGTACCGATATTCGGATAAAAACGGACGCGTCCTTGGTTGAATTGACCAAGCAATAAATCCTGCTTGCCGTCTCCGTCCCAATCAATAATGAAGGGCGATGCGTTCCCGCCGTAGCCGACATTTATCGGAGTGCCATTGGCTTCAATGTAGACGGGATCATCAAAAACGGGCGTTTCCGCGTGAGATATTAATACAAATATCATAAAAAGAATTAACGACAACTTACGCATAGATACCTCCCACCCATTATAAACTGAAAACAGATCAGATGTCAAGCGTCTTGCCTCATTGATTGCCAAGAAACGTAATGCCTCAAGAATGAATTGTCAGGACTAAGTCAATGTGAAGTGAGACCATCGAATTTACTTGTAGTACCAGGAAAAACATTTGACAAATACGCATTTCGTATTACAATTATCATGACTGCTTGTAATAAATAGGGAGAATTTGTGGCGAGAAATAGAATCACATTTAGTGCCAACGAAAATACGTTGCAGAGCTGGGCAGAATCGCCAAGATTAAAAAATCTAATCGAAGAGGCAATCAGGGTATGGGAACAGCGTGTACCAAAAAACGCTGGAGCAAGGTTATCAATTGACGGTAGGGGAGCATAGCAGAGGTGCGTATGATATCTCGAGTTTCTACTATATATTTTGTGGTTTTGTTTTTGTGTAGTAATATCTATGCAGACACTGAACAGCCTACAGCAATCGTGCTTGCCCAAAGAGCCGATAGTCTGTACTATGAGGCAGAGCATCGTTTCGACACCTATGACTATCAAGCTGCTATAAGCATATTCAGACAAGCACTCATGGCAGAAGTCGTATTGGGCAGAAAGGACCAGATATCTCACCGCTTGCATAACATCGGCGAAGTATTTTATGAACTGTGCGAGTGTGACAGCGCATTAGTTTATTTTGATTCTGCCCTGGTGCTTGCAAGGAAGGCGGAAAATAGAAAATCAGAATGTCGGATCATTAACGCTATCGGTGAAGTCTATGAGGTGTTGAGTCAATATGACCGAGCCCTGACGTGCTACGATTCGGCACTGGTAATCTCGAGACGAATTGATGACAAGTATACAGAGGGTCGTGTTCTCTGCAATATCGGTTGGGCGTATGATGCATTGAGTGATTACGAAAAGGCACTTGCTTATCAAGACTCAGCCCTAGTGATTGTGCATTTGATAGGGGAAAAGAATCTCGAGGGTAAGATACACAGGAGGATCGGGACTGCCTACAGCGTTCTGGGTCGATACGATAAAGCGTTTGCGTATTACGACTCGGCACTCGTAATTGCGCGGGCGACAAAGGACCTAAAGCTAGAAGGACGCACGCTCATGGGCATAGGCTGGGTTAACAACGCGCTGCGTCGTTATGACAAATCGCTCGATTTCAACAGGGCTGCCCTTGATATCATGTGGTCGATAAAGGATCGAATGTCAGCAGCTTATGTTCTTGATTGCAGCGGTATGACATATCGGTTTCTCTGTCAGTATGATAGCGCGCTCGCATATCATAATGCTGCACTCGAAATACGTCGGGAGCTCAAAGATCAGCTGGGTGAAGGAAATACCCTTGTAAATCTTGGTTTAACGTATGATGACTACTACCGATATGACAAAGCACTTGCCTATCTTGATTCTGCACTTACGATTGCGAAGGCAATCAAAAATAGAAGCCAAGTCATAATTATCTTCATTTCGATTGGCGCAATCTGTGATCAGCTAGCACGTTACGACCAGGCACTTGCCCATTACGATTCGGCGCTCGCGATCTCGCGGGATACGAGAGAAAGATTACGCGAAGGGTCGATTCTTATGTACATCGGGGGTATTTATCACGGCCTCGAGCAGTACGATAGGGCGCTATCCTATTACGATTCCGCGCGTGTCATAATCAAGGAACTTAATATTGAATATACTAACGGGCTGATTCTCATATACGTTGGCGCCGCGTCCCGTGCGCTCAAGCGCTATGATGAAGCACTGAGTGTCTATGATTCAGCACTCGTGATCATGCGAGCGATTAAGGAGCGTAGAATGGAGGGCGTTACTCTTCATAATATGGGTTGTACTTACTATAATCTCGGCCAGTACGATAAAGCACTCGCATATTTTGATTCGGCCCTAGTAATTGCAGATGAGGTGATCAACAAATTCCGTAAGACAAAAATTCTCAGCCACATTGGGGCGGTCTTTCGTGAACGCGAGCAATATGATCGCGCGCTTGCCTATTACGATTCGGCACTCGTTTTGGCGAGACAGATAAGAGACCAGAATACTGAAGGCACGACACTTCACGATATTGGGTATCTCTATGAGCAAGAATTGGATGTTGAAAAGGCGATATTTTATTATAAGCAGTCGATCGAAGTAAAGGAATCCATCAGGGAGACATTTGAGCGTGTGGATTTAAAAACATACTACATTGAATCCGAGAAAGATGTCTACGAACGGCTCATTATTCTGCTCATCATGCTCGGGCAGTATGAAGAGGCGTTTGACTACATGGAGCGTAGTCGTTCTCAAAAACTGCGCAAGGCATTTGAGCAAGGTGAAATGGTCGCTTACGACCCGTCATTGCAAAGAATGCTAGAGCGCATTAACTTCTTATCAAGTGAAATGGAGGGTTTGCGGAAGCGCTACCAAAGGAACAAAATCGAAGAGTCAGAGTATTTGGCTAGCTTGAGTGCGCTCGAGGGTCAGTTCAATCAGAAGATGCTTGATTTAAAAGTCTATCATCCACAGCTTTACAACATAATGGTGCCGCAGCATCGAATGTTAAAATACATACAGGAAATTATTCCTGATAGCGTTGTATTCCTGGAATTTGTATCGGTAGGTAACACATATGTGGTGTTGCTTTTCACGAAGGATATTTTTCTTGCGCAATCGAGGGTACAGCCGAAGGACAGCATTGATCAATGGGTCATGCAGGCTCTCACATCGCTGAAATGGCAGGCTGCAGAAGATGAGCTAGACAAACTCTATGCGCGTCTTTACGACGTGCTCATCGCACCTTCAGAACCACAAATAACGGGGTTCCCAAATGTCGTGATTATTCCATACGGGATACTACACTACCTTCCCTTTCACGCACTACGGCGTCGTGATGCGCAGGAGCATTTGCAGTACTTTGTGGAATGGAAGCGGATCAGTTACCTTCCATCGGCATCCTTTCTCACTGACCTCTTGCTAGGAGTTGAGTATGGTGGGCAGACGCTGCTTGCGTTTGGTAATGCCGATGGTACCCTGCCAAGTGCTGAGATCGAAGTCGACCTCATCGCCCAAATCTTTCCTGAATGTTGTGTGTGTAAGTATGATAGCGCACGCAAGGACCGGTTCATTGAAGTTTGTGGCGATTACCGGCTGATCCATCTTGCCACACATGGTATTTTGGATGCTGACCCGCGTTTCTCACATATTGTGCTGGCGCCGCCCCGCGAGGGTAATCTCACGGTACGCGAAATACTTGGTCTATCCGGGCATTTCAAGCGAACGTCGCTCGTTACCCTTTCAGCGTGCGAAACTGCGGTTGAGGCTGACCCGGGAACTGCCGGTATGGAACTGGTAACGCTTTCCAATGCCTTTAAGGTTGCGGGCGTGCCGACGATAGTAGCGAGCCTGTGGGAAATTGCCGACCGTTCTACCGCTCTCTTAATGGAAAGCTTTTACAAGAATCTGAAAAGCGGCAAAATGGATAAATTGGAAGCGTTGCGTCAGGCACAGGTGGCAATGATACAGCACGACGGATACGCTCACCCCTACTATTGGGCACCGTTTATCCTAATCGGTGGCTGGCGATAGCTCAACCAAGGGCGGATAAGGTGAGAGAATAGACACCTGGCCAGCGTCAGTCGATAATATGTGTTTTTGTTATCGATTACTGATCAATAGCTCTTCTTTCCATCGGATAGGGCGGTGGCGGAGGAGGTTTGGGGAATGGAAAGGTATCCTTGGTTGGTGCTCCAAACATACGCTCCATTTCTTCAGGATGTATTTTCCAGTTCAATTTGAAGAGGTTGGCCTGGACCGCTAACACTGAATCGTGGTACGTGTTTAATTCAGCAATATATTCTCGGATCTCTGCGATTTGTCCCTTAACCTCGTCTACTTTTGTCTGGTCCACTCCAGAACCTTGACAGGCGATCGATAATAGCCCAGTGAGGCCGACCAACATGATGAAGATTCTAATCATATCCTCTCCTTTCACTACAATAAATGCACAACAATCAGCAGTTGCTTTGGTTTTTATTGATTCTGTTTAGATTTCCGTCGTTCTGTGCCAGACCTTCGATCTTTGCTACTTCGACGCTCAGGACCCTTGTAATTTGGATCCTGGAACTTCCTACGGTCTTTTCCAGAGCGGCGTTCTTTCCCGGACCGACGCTCTTTGAATTCCATAATTTACTCCTCTCCGTTCAAGTAACAAACTTGGTGGTTATCTGTTACATAATCCGGCTTCTTGTACCATTATACAGCAAAGATCTGTGCGTTGTCAAGCGCTATTCATCAACTGATCAATTCGTTCTTTTAGAAGGATCTTTTCTGCCGTCATCATAAAGCCCAACTAATGCAGTGACATCACCTTTCTCATCTGTGGTCATTTCTATTCTGAAATAATCCAAGCTTTCTACTGCAAAGAGATTTTCCTTCAAGGGAATTAATCTGTACTTTGGCCCGGTACGTTGATAGAAAAGCTCACCGTTTTCCAGGGTGATTTTCCGTTCACCGTACTCACCAACATACTTCTCAAGCAATTTTTCGTCAAGATTTACTGGTTCGATTCTTGCCCTTGCGGCATCGAGTGCCCAGGTTATCCGGAATCTTTGATCGTCGTTTTTGGTTTTCGCTAGGATTCTCTCCAACGCTATCAAATATGCTTTGTCGAGGGCTTGCTTGCTCGGAGCGACGATGTGCGGCTCAACACCGGTCCGTTCCCAATTCGTGCCCGTGATGGGGTTAACCGGTCTACGCACGGGTAGGTGCATCACGAAGCTTTCCTGTATGACCTCAATATCTACATTGTGCGCAGAACCACGTGTTTTTTCGCCGATTATTGTGGCGCGGTTGAGGGCCTTCATGCTATAAGCAAATGCCTCGGCTGCAGAGCCGGTGTACTCATCAGTTAGTACATATAAATCCATGTCGTACATGCGCTTGCCAGGAACGTATGAAATTGTCCAGTATTGTTCAACACTTCCGTCATATGCCCGTTCTTGAGTATTTAGGTGCGTTCTGCCCTGTGGGGTTCCCTTAACAAAATAACTGCTGAGTAGCTGTACCATGGTTGGTTCGCCGCCCGGAGTATCCCTAAGGTCTATTATGACCGCGTCCGAATTAGCGAGGAAATTCATGGCAGCAACCGCGGTTGCGCCGGCATAGTCGGGATCGGAGAAGAATTCGAGGTCCAGATATCCGACATTACCTTTCATGACCTCTAGTTTCTTGAATCCGAAATTGGTGAGCCGATCTTTTTCGGCCATTTCTTGATTAGCTTTTTCGATTTCCTCCTGGGATTGACTCTTTTGAGCCATAACCAGTCTGGCTCGCTCAGGGTTATACTCGATGAAGAAGTGATTATCTTTGCTGCTTCCGTGGAGATCTTGCCAAAGGGCGTTGGCGAATTGAACTGCGCCATCTATTTCATCATAGGCCCCGTTCTTCAATCTCAAAGCCAGATGCTCTTTCACTTGCAGCGCAATATCCGAGAATACGTATCGCTCGATGATCAGATCGCTAATGCTTTCGATGACTGCCACCTTTGCTTTGGGGTCGAGATGCGGTTCTTTATCCATCAGTGCATTCGTTTGAGCCCCGGTGATTTGAGCACAAAAGAATAACACGAAGGCTAAATTGCAGATGTTTATTCTATTGTGGTACATTGCTTGCACTCCCTTTAATATGCTTCTGCTATGATTTACTTCTTGCTCAGAGCCTTCTCTACGAAACCGAGAATCCTCAGTACAACAAGCACGAAAATGCAGGCGATGATTGCCAGAATGTAGTAACCGGCTCCGATCGCCAATCCAAGCCCGCTTGCCAACCAAATAGTGGCTGCGGTGGTTAGTCCGTACACCTCGCCACGCGCGCGGATGATCGCGCCGGCGCCCAGGAAACCTATGCCTGTTACCACTCCAGCGACAATCCTGCCCAGTTCCGAACTGGCTAGGCCCAAGTCCAAACCGACTAGCATGAATATGGTTGAACCAAGGCACACAAGAATTATTGTACGCAGGCCAGCAGGTTTATGCTCAAGCTCCCGTTCGATCCCTATCACACCGCCGATCACAATTGAAATAGCGAGTCTTATTATTATTGTTGTTATCTCCATCTAATGATGATAGCCGCTATTCTGAGAAAAGTCAACACCAAAAAGTCGCTGGGTAGTTCGTTGCATGGGTCACGGTTGTGGAACTGCTCCTTGAAAATCATGACAAAGAGGCTATTATTGGATGTTACTCAGATGCTCGAAGTGGTGGTGGGCTACAAGATGTGAGAGTAGGGCATATCGGTGTGTAGGTTTAGATTTCTACATAGAGCGCGAAAAAAGGGGGTTTTTATGCATAGAATGAGTGCAAGACACGTTGTGGTTGCAGTGTTGCCGCTACTTATGGTAATGGGCGTGAACACTGCTTTTGCTCATTGTGAAATACCTTGTGGTATATACGATGACGAAATGAGATTTGAAATGATCGTTGAACACATAGTGACTGTTGAAAAATCAATGAATATGATTTTGACACTTATAGAGCAAGAACGAATCGATCATAATCAACTGGTGCGATGGATTAACAACAAGGAAAGCCACGCAGATGAAATTCAGGATATTGTATGCCAGTACTTCATGACACAACGCATTAAACCTGTCGAAAAAGGAGAGGATGTTAAGTACATAACGTATGTTAAGCAAATCACCTTGCTCCATCATATGTTAATTATTGCAATGAAAATGAAACAAACAACTGACCTTACAACTGCCGAGAAATTCAGAAGTCTGCTAGAAGAATTCAGGGCAGTCTATTTTGGAGGCAAGAAGTAATGTTCTTAGGAAGGTAGGTGCCACAAGCCAGAAACCAGCGTTCAAGGAGGAATTGCTTGACATTAGTATTGTTTCAAATTATTGTATGTGTGAGGAGGTGAGAAACCAATGGTGTGGCTTGCAATAACTCTGGGTGTAGCAAGTATCATAGGTGGTGTAACTCATTTCCTGATGCCCCGGGCGCAGCTGCATATGGCATCGGGTTTGAAACGGGATTTTTTTGAATCTCTTGGTCAATCAGCTGGAGCATTCACAGTACACTACTGGGCTATGATGATCGCTTCGTTGGCAGGCGCGGCAGTGATTATGGGGGCCGGAGTGGCGTTGGGTGTTGTTGAAGGAATTCTCCACAGTATACTACGTTTTGGGGCGGCCCTCGGGTTCGTGGTGGCGGCGCTGAGTTTTGGATTGATGCTCAAACAGGCACTGCGTTTAAGCGATGCTTGGCCAAACCTATCTGAAAGTGCGCGGGAGGCAGTAAAGACAAATGGTCTGCCGAACATTGACCCCTGGGGGTTGTTCAGTTTTTTCTTAGTAGGGCTCTGGTTTCTTGTGTTCAATGTGACGGCGGTTAATGTTGGTGCGCTGCCCTTGTGGCTGGGGATAATTGGGTGCGTGGGCGGAGTTAGTTTCCTGCTAGTGTTTGTTGGAATGCTCTTGCATATCGGTCTCCTGGTCGATATCAGTGCAGCTTTGGGCTGTATTGTAGTGTCCCCTATGTGGAGTTTCGGTCTTGCCTATTTTTTGATGCGAGTGACGTAAGTGTCTTTTGTGATTTTGCTGCTTTTATATGGCACAGTGACGAAGGCGGTGAAAAGTGTTTGAGTTGCCGGAGTATGTGACGATTGCCAAGCAGATGGACAAAACGTTAAAGGGGAAGAAGATAAAGAAAGGAGTTTTAGGAAATGTACCGCACAAATTTGTGTGGTATAACCGGAAGCACGCTGAATTTGAGAGATTGACCCATGGTAAAACGGTCGGCGAGGCCCGGGCAAAGGGTCGCTGGTTATTCATCGACTTAAAACCGGGTTATGTGTTGTTGTTGGGCGAATGCGGAGGTAAGATGCTTTATCATCAACCCGGTGCAAAGATGCCGAAAAAATATCATTTGTACCTTACGTTCGAAGACAACTCATTCTTCACCGCCACGACTCAGATGTGGGGTGCATTTGAGTTACACAAAAAAGGGGAGGACCAGAAACGCAAGTATGTGAAGGATATGAGAATTACGCCAATTGAAGATGCTTTTTCCTTTGAATACTTCTGTAAGCTGATAGACAACCTTTCCGAAAAGAAGAGCGTAAAGGGACTGCTCACGCAAGATCAGTTGATACCTGGACTGGGGAATGCAAGCGCACAGGATATAATGTTCAAAGCATGTCTTCATCCGAGACATCCGGTTGAGGGGCTTGGCAAGGAGCAGAAGCGTAAATTATACAAGGCAATTTTCGCGACGGTGCGGGAAATAATAAAGAAAGGCGGACGCTACGACGAGTACGACCTTCATAATAGTACGGGAAGATACGTTCGCATAATGGATAAAAATGCAGTTGGCAAGCCATGCCCGAAGTGTGGGGCTAAGGTGCAGAAGATGCAATATCTGGGCGGCGCGTGCTATTTCTGTCCTAAGTGTCAGAGATGAAACCCGGTCTGTCTCTATGTTTTAACATAAGAGTGCATACATGCATGAAATAATTGTGAGACAAGCAGACAAACGAGATCTTGACGCATTGTGCCGTTTGTATTTAGAATTCCACGAATTCCATGTACGGGGCATTCCAGCTCGGCTCCGAAGACCAGTCGGTTATGATAATGATGAGCTGTGTACAAGAATTGAGAAAGTCATTGGCAGCAGTGATTCGGTGATTCTCGTTATTGAAGCAGATAGCCGAGTAGTTGGATTTGCTGAAGTGTATATGAAGCAAGATGAAGCAAACCAATATAGAATATCTTACAGGTATGGTCACCTACAGAGCATGATGGTGAGCGAGGGACACAGAAAAAGAAAACTTGGTAGACAGCTCTTGGAAGCAGCTGAGCAGTGGGCGAAGGAGAGGAATGCGGATGAAATGCGGCTTGATATTTGGGAGTTCAAGGAAGGGCCTCTGCGTTTTTATAAAAAGAGTGGCTATCAGACACTAAGGCGCATGCTTATGCGTAAGTTGTGAAGATTGGACAATGTCATATAAGTGGATAATTAGACTGGCCTTGATAGTAGCACTGTTCGTTTACTTAATCGTCTCACGAACGATGCTGCGCGATAGGAAGAGATACCACGCAGTGCTCGAAAGTGGACCGTGCAATATAGTGTTTGTGATTGTTTATAATCTACTCTGTTATCTTGCAGTGGGCATTCGCTCAGATCCCAATGTTCTGGCTAAACCTGCGGTATTAGAAGATATGCTCGTAGCAAACTGGTATGCCATTTTGGGTCAAGTAATGGTTGTGACCAGTGTCTGTCTTTTGGTGTACACCGTAATCAAAAGACATGCGATCGGAGGTCAGGATACAGGTGGGAGGTTACTCAAATCGGGTGTTTATTCATTTAGCCGGCATCCTGTATATCTGGGGATTGTGCTTATCTCGCTGGGTATTTCAATAGTGCGCACCAATTTTGACGGCATGCTTGTCTTTCCGCTTGTATTATTAGCCAATTATAGCCAGGCCAAACTCGAGGAAAAATACGATGTTGGAGTGAGGTTCAGAGAAGAATATCAGCATTATAGAACGCAAACGCGCATGTTCGGTCCCCTCTGGTTTTGGATATTGATCCTGGTGATTCTGTTAGTTCCGATATTCCTGGTTGTGGTAGGTTGACAATAGATGTCCACTACAATATTATGTTTGGCTAAGTACCCTTGGAGGAGTTCTTATGTCCTTAGTTCATATGTATTACAGGATAAGATCCTGGGAAGAGGAGGTTACCATGAAGTATGTGGCGTTGATGTCAGTATTCGTTCTACTGGCAATTACCTGTGTCCGGCCAACTATCGACCTTGAGGCCGAGATTGCAGCAGTCGAAATCGTCCTAGATGAATATGTTAAGAGTGTTGAGACGGAAGATATGGAACTCTATGGGAAGCTCGTGATGCACGATACTACAATGGTCAATTTTGGCGGCTTCGGCAAGCCCATTGTTGGGTGGACCGCTCTGGAGAAAGTCATGGACGGGCAAAACGAAATGTTGTCTGAGACGAAGATCGAAGTCAGCGGTTTGCAGATTCATATTTCTGCTGACGGTAAGCTTGCTTGGGCTACATGTTTGTGGGACCTTAAGGCGATGATGGCGGAGAACCCGGTTGAGCTCCCTGTCCGTTGCACCTGGGTTTTGGAAAAACACGAAGCCGGTTGGAAGATTGTCCACTTCCACAAATCTATGCCTGCGGGTTGAGTTCTGTACGATACTACATACGCGATTTAGAATAGGGGCATTGGATTCGTATTTCTGTTGCTGTCGGGTATACTCTCACGCTACTTTCCGTATTGCGTGCAGGGCGGGGATAAAGGCGTATCTTCGGAACTACAGCATACATTGTTCGTGTTGTTGATAGCATTTTTGATTATCGGGATTGTGTCGTGGATTGCCACAGGAGAAATGAATGCCAGGCATTCAGATAGTTGATGTTAATAAGAACAATATGTATGATTTTGCTCATTGCTTTCTTCAAAATCGGAAGCATCCGGGATACACTGCGAAGACAAATTGGTTGAAGAAACGGTTGACTGAAGGGCTAAGGTATAAGCTGCTTGTCACAGATGACAGAAAGTGGATTGGGTTTGTTGAATATGCCCCAGCAGAGAAAGCCTGGCGGGCGGTAAAAGCCAAAGGATATATGGTGATTCATTGCATATGGATATATCCAAAGAGTATTCAGCATAAGGGTTATGGGAAAATGCTCCTCGGTGAGTGCTTGAAGGATACCAAAAAGAATAACATGCTCGGCGTTGTAGTCCTCACGCGAAGCAGTCCCAAAGGTACTTTCATAGCAAGAAGGGATTTATTTATTGAGTCGGGTTTTACGTTAGTCGATACGGCTCCTCCTGACTATGAGCTTCTTGCCAAGAAATTCGTGAAGAATGCGCCGGGCCCTAGATTCCCCGGAGATTTTGAAAAGAGGCTCCAGAAGTACAAAAGAGGACTCACAATCATATGGTCGAATCAATGTCCGTATGTTGGCAAGTCTTTGGGCGAAATATTCGAGACTGCGAAGAGGAGCGGCACAAGGTTCAAATCGGTTGAGCTGAAGACACCAAAAGAAGCTCAATCAGCGCCTACCCCATATGCTGTATTTTCTATTATTCATAATGGGAAGGTTGCAGCCGACCACATGGTGAGCAATACACGGTTCAAAAATATTCTAAAGGAAATTGGTTTGTAGGATCATGAGCAAAAGTATCATTCAACAATTATTGAGTTCAGCCGAACCATCTATCAGATACAAGACCAGGATATTACTGCTGAATGAATCTAAGAGCTCTGCCCAGAGCAAGAAACTTCGGCAAGAAATAAAGCATTCGACGCTCGTTCGAGTTCTCTTGAAGAACCGGAATGCAAAAGGCCAGCTAGAACCGATAAAGCATGTGTATAGGAAGTGGCAAGGTGCCCACTGGGTTGTTGCTTGTTTGGCAGACCTTGGTTATCCAGAAGGTGATAAAGACCTGGTTCCGATTATCGATCAAGTGTTGAATTTATGGTTAAGCCCTGTGTTCGTGAACGAAGTGATTCGCGATTTTGCGCAACCTGCCTACAAAGATGAGGCTGTTCCAATAATCCAGGGGCGCGCGAGGAGATGCGCCTCACAACAAGGGAATGCTCTCTTTTCGTCGCTTGCCTTGGGCTTCAGCAATGAACGAACCGGGCAATTGGCCGCATTGTTAATGAAATGGCAGTGGCCTGACGGAGGCTGGAACTGCGATAGAAGGCCGTCCGCTCATCATTCATCATTCTGGGAATCATTGCTTCCCTTGAGAGGACTTGCGTTGTATGCAAAGCGAGAAGACTCGAGAGATGTTTACAAAACAGTTAAAAGAGCCGCAGAACTATTCCTTAAGAAAAAATTATTCAAGAGAGAAAGCAATGGCAGGGTGATGAACGAAGAGTTCTTACAGCTACACTATCCTCATTACTGGAGATACGATATCCTGTTCGGCCTTAAGGTGATGGCCGAAGCGGGGTTTATAGGCGATGAGAGATGTCAGGATGCGTTGGACATTCTTGAAGAGAAAAGGTTACCCAATGGCGGCTGGCCAGCCGAAGCGAGGTTTTATCAGAACACAGATGAGAAGAAAAGCAATTACGATTTAGTGGATTGGGGTGGTGTTAATAAGCGGAAGTGCAATGAGTGGGTAACGGTTGATGCGTTTCATGTTTTGAAAGAAGCTGGAAGATTAAGAATATAGAGTCATTGAGTCATTATGTCATTGGATGCTTCGCATCCATTGATTACGCAGATGAAAAAACAGATTACAGCGATGATGGGGTTGTTTTCATTAAGAAGTGTTAGACGCAGAGCGTAATGCGAGAACACGACAAGTGTAGAAAGTGTGAAGGGAAAGAAGCGCGTTAGGTTCGTCGGCAGGAAACTGCTGCTAATGGGAAGCAAGGCATTCCGGGCGAAGAAGTTGCCGGCCCCGCTGG
This sequence comes from Caldifarciminota bacterium SM23_42, assembly GCA_001303785.1. Lineage (GTDB taxonomy): Bacteria > Hydrothermota > Tepidihabitantia > SM23-42 > SM23-42 > SM23-42. Next base: position 86,308 of record LJUJ01000002.1, read on the forward strand.
CGAGAAAGATGGATGAAGCGATGTCCCGTAGGATGAAGATCATTGTGGGGGAGGTACCCGGTGCATGCTGGATCTATCAGGATTATCTAAGGCGTAAGCTTTACAAGAACGTTATTGTGGGTCATGCGAAGAGCATACGGTATAATGCAGGAGATTGGAAAACCAAGCAGTATGGGAAAAGCGTGACCGAGCGCGAGACGAACATGATTCAAGAATGCGATTCAGCAATTATTGTATGGCAAGATAATAGCGGTGTCATTGCACAGAATTTGGAGTTGTTAAAAAGATTGGATAAACCTACTTTCCTGTATGAATACTACACCAAAACAGGAGCCAGAAAGGCTGATTGGCTTGACCCTAAGCGTGTCTACGATCCTTACTACAATTGGAAGGAATATATGAAAAAAGGCGCTAAGAGTCCCGTTGAACGTAAGACTATTCCAGGTGATAGATAACCCTGTTAGCGCAATGAGTGTATACACCAGATGAGAAAGAAACTGATCTTGATAAATCCAGTTAATAGGAATCGAATTGGATTAACGGTGAATCCTAGCTCCCGTTTCCCGCCACTAGGGCTTGGCATAGTTGCGGCGCTGACTCCTGATGACTGGTCCATTAAAATCATTGATGAAAACTTCGAATGCTTCAAATATGAGGATGCTGATTTGGTCGGGATTACTTCATTCACGGCATCAGTTACAAGGGCTTACGAGCTGGCAGGGTTCTACCGCGCTCAGGGGATACCGACAGTATTGGGTGGTATTCATGCGTCGATGCTTCCGGATGAGGCGCTTCATTTCGTAGGTACCGTGGTGATAGGCGAAGCGGAGACCGTGTGGCCAAAGGTTATAAGTGATTTTAGGCGCAACAATTTGCAGAGGGTATACCGAGCCGGTTTTTCTGAGTTGCGTGATATGCCGAAACCAAGGCATGATCTTTTTCACCCTGGCTATTTATTCGGGTCGATACAGACGGCCCGTGGGTGTCCTATGGATTGTGAATTTTGTTCGGTTACCGCGCTCAATGGCCATCGATATCGTCAACGACCTGTTGAAGAAGTATTAGATGAGTTAGAAGTTTTGCCTGAAAAAATGGTGTTCTTTGTGGACGACAACATCATAGGCTACGGTAGGGCAGCAGCAGAACGTGCCCTGCTTCTGTTTAAAGGAATGATAGAGCGTGGCATAAGGAAAGACTGGTTCTGTCAGGCTTCTATGAACTTTGCTGATAACGAAGAGGTTCTAGCGTATGCGGGAAAGAGCGGTTGCCGAATGGTTTTTCTAGGCGTGGAGGCAGAAACTGTTGAGGCGTTGGGGGAAACTAACAAAAAACTTAATCTCAAGGTGGGGGTCGGTAAGTACAAGGAAGTCTTTCGTCGCATCAACCGACATGGCATTGCAGTTCTGGGAGCCTTTATCTACGGTATGGATAGCGATACGCCAAGAACCTTGCGACGTCGAACAAACTACATTCTGAGAAGTGGAGTCGATGTCATGCAGACAACGTATTTGACGCCATTGCCCGGAACGCGCTTGTTCGGTATGCTAGATGAACAAGGAAGGCTGCTGTACACTGATTTCCCCGGCGATTGGTCTCGATATGACATGACCGAAGTTATTCACAACCCGCTGTTAATGAAACCACATGAGTTGGCTAGGGCTATGGCTGAGAGCAGCCAGCGGCTCTATAACCGGCGCACGCTTTACCGTAAGTTCATCAAAACCTGGTATACTACGCGCGATTTCACGACCGCGATGTGGGCTTATAGTTCTAACTGTAACTACCGTAATGTGTCGTTAGGTCTACGTGGAAAGTCTCTACGCCGGTAGTAGTATGAGAGGCAAGAACACCTTGCGGCATCCTGGTGTTGTAATAATAATGTTCTACGAGATAAATACGACATGTTATTTGGAGCACATAGAATGACAACTAGCGATTTTTCAGTGAGTATAATTGACATCACTAATAAAGCGCGATAAAAGAGATTACTTGTCGGATGCATCTTTCATGTGAAAAAAGAAGCGCCGCTCAAGAGATTGGTTATGAGACTTCGCGGGTGTGTTGCATACCTTAATTATGCGGTACCTAAAGGTTATCATATGAAAATACTCTTTCGTTGCAAAGATCCCATTAGCATGATAGAGTACGGACCACCTGAGGCTTCTGGGCTACCGGTCAAGGGGAAGGGTATCATAGTTAGGAGTTGCATCTGGGCACACAGGAAGGCACACGGTAACAGCTGCGGGAAGCTGCTGATTGCAGATATGGTTGATGGGGAGAAGTGCCACTGGATTTGCTAAGATTGCATTGGAGGACTACTGGATGCATTGGATGCAAAAATGGATGATGGAGAGAGTTGGGCTTCAGTCAATTAGATCAAACAAATTGAAACAGAGGACCTACAACAAGGGCGTATGTTTTACCTCGCATCTTATGTTGTTGCCGAGGACCGCTCGATCTGCACCACCAACCTGGAACAAAGTCCATTTGCTCTATGGTGTAGATTCTTGTCCCAGCCATCCTCTATATTGGGGGAAATACGGCTGTGCACTGTCAGAGGTACGTCAACAATATGAGAGGTGTTGGGAGTAGTGTTTTTGCACATTTGTTGACATAAGGCAGAAAATAGTATTTACTCTGTACGCAGGAGGCAAAATGGCTAAAACCAAGAACTTGAAAGAGATTCTGATTCTGTTGCGAAAATACAGTCAGTTGATAGTCGACCTCGGTTACGCCGCGGTGCTGGAGGATAATCTTGAGCTGGCTCAGGAGGCATTCCGGGTGAAAGCTGAGATAAGGGATTTGGATTACCAGTTAAGAAAGGAAGCACTGATGGTAGCGCGCTTATCCAGGTCTGCGAAGGAAGATATTCCCCAGATTGCCAACATTCTGCAAATAGGAGTTGCGGTTAAAGAAATATCTGACGGGATAGACGATTTGATTGAGATAGCCATTAGAAATGTTGGCGTGCATCCGATTATCAAGATAGCTTACTCCCGAAAGGATATCAGGATAACAAGACATGAGGTCGAACCCGATTCAAAACTTGATGGGAAGAAACTGGAGGAGATTGATATCGATCCTAAGGCTGTTTTCAGGATAATCGCCACCCGGCGAGAAGATGAGTGGACCCTTGATCCTCCTGGAGCGAAGCGTATAAAAAGCGGCGACGTTCTGATCATTGAAGGGAGGGATATAGCGATAAGAAAGATGCAGGAATATGTCAAAGGCAAGAAGAAGGAAACGAAGAAGTAGAAGAATAGTCACTGACATCCTTCTTCAGGCAACACCAGTAGTCATACTCACGTCAATTGGCGAGTTATTTGCGGGTTCGATTCTGGGTAAGATGCACGAGAGGCTTGACCTCATCCCAGGTTTGATAATCTTGGTTCCGGCAATTATGGGTTTGAGGGGAAATATTGGCACTGCGCTCGGCTCGAGACTTTCAGCCTCCCTCCATCTCGGCCTAATCGACAAGCGATTTAGCCTGGGTAAATTCAACCTGGACAATATTGGGGCTGGATTTTCACTCTCTCTCATGGTCTCCATAATTATCGGTTTGTTTGCACGATTAGCATGTCATGTTTTTGGCCTCCCCAGTATACCACTAGTGAACCTACTTTTGATTGCTATTTTAGCTTCGGCAATGGCCTCACTGATACTAATACCATTCACGGTCACACTTACCTATTTCGCTTTCAGCAGACGCTTGGACCCGGATAATATTGTTGCGCCCATTATCGGCATGGTGGGTGATGTGATAACTGTTGCCGTTGTATTCATTGCTGCAGATATTGTCCTAAGGTTCAAGATCGATGATGCGTGGAGTCTTCTTTTGTTGCCCGCCGTACCCATGATCATCAAACGTATCCCCATCCGATACAGGCTGCCGAGCATAATAAAGCAAAGCATTCCAATACTCTTCATGTGTACCGTGTTGGGCGTGCTGGCTGGGATCTATCTGCATTGGCAGTACGAGAAGTTTTATCTTATTCCAGGCCTTCTCATTTTGGTTCCCCAGATCATTGCCAAAGCAGGGAGTATCGGTGGAATCTTTGGCGCACGTTTTGCATCCGGGCTTCATCTCGGTTATCTAAAACCCTACCGAATGAACGACTATGTGATCAAAAATTTCTTCGGCTCCATTGCATTGGCGATTATCATCGCACCGATCGTCACCGTGATAACTAAACTTGGCGCAGACATCTTTAATATCCCAATTATACCGTTCACGCCGCTTCTTCTGATTAATGTCTTCGCAATTCTGATTATAACTCTTATTGTATTTGTACTTGATTTTACGACCGCATCATTTTCATACAAAATGAGAGTCGATCCGTCGAATTCCGTAATTCCTATTGTGACGAGCTTTGGCGATATCGTTGGAACCATCGTACTGGTATTGGCAATATCATTATTCCTGTAAAGGGAAGAAACTAATCACCTGCCAGGTTTACGTTCACTTTACACCGCTGCCCTTTGATCGAAATGTGTGCAATTGCAGATGTGTCGATATCGTTCTGATGATTTAGAAATGAGAAATATGGCAAGTTACGATTCGGGATGAATTAGCTACGATTTTATCATGACGAGTACCATCTTGAATTCTCCCAGAGCCATGAGGGCATGCGGTTCGTTGGCCGGCATGGTGATCATTTCGCCATTGTTCAGTGTGTAATCTTGCCCCGAAATCGTGATCTTAGCCTTGCCTTCAAGAATATAGACCAGGGCATCGAAAGGTACGGTGTGCTCACTCAAACCCTGTTCTTGGGCAAAAGCAAATACAGTCACGGTGCCCGTTTTTTTGCTCAAAACTTCGCGACTGACAATGGAATCTGTGTGGTAATCGATCAGACCAGCGAGATCGAACACGTGGGCACTTAGGTTGGTTGGGTTTTCTTGTTGATTGTTCATGGTTTCCTTTGTTGGTCAAATAGTTATATGATAATAGTACCTGCTGTTGACATTGAATAGTTTACTGGCGCAGCTTTTCGGCGAGCCACTCTTTGAGGGAGTCACTCGCAGGCATCGTTTGTTTCCAATTAGGGTCCTGGTAGAAACCTTCGTGGCGAATAGTGACCAGATCATCCAGGCAGGTCGGGCGATGAGCTGTGGCATCATCAGCATGTAAGTGGATCGGGTAATTGTAGGTCCGGGGGAGCTCGTATAGATCTTCAAGCGTAAAAGTTGCAAGAATGGTTCCAGACAGTATCGCCTGGTGAATGAATATTGTGTAGCGTTTATCCTGCTGATAGATTTCCTGTACTTTTGGATTCTGGTATACTTCGAAGAAAACGTCGCGCCACGTCTTGAATAATTGTTTTTCGGGCCGAGTCACAATAATTCCGGCATTGAAGTACGGGCGGATTGTTAGGTCATCAACGTGGGTTTGCATTGGGAAGATACGATCTTTCGGAACCTTGCAGTATTGGTATGTCAGTGTCCAAAAGACATCGGGATCCTCGTCACAGGGCGAACCAATATTTATGTGATGAACGGGTCGATAGCCCAGGCTTCTCTCATGGGGCAGTACAAAAGCCGTCGGCTCTTGTAGCACGATGGTGTTTGAGCTTAGCCAGATAAGCAGGTCAGTTTGGCCGATAGCCAGGGATTCGGCGAGGGCAGCAGCGCGTATGTCGCCGGCAAAGAAGAAACGTACAACATCGGAGTCAATTTCAAAGGGAAGAATGGTAACATCTAGTTTGATTATTCTATCCTTGAAATTTGTCGAAAGTTGCTTTCCGTATTGTGGTACAAGGCACCAGATAGGATTTTGAGCAAGCGCTCCGCCGAAATTACGAATGCTCTCGACCAGAAGAAGAGTATTTGTTTCTGACCATTGCGTGGGGTAAACCACTGTCGTGAATACGCTTTTTTCTCTGGATGCCATGTTTTCAACCGATGCCAGACTGCAGAAGATGATTGCGAGAGGAAGAATAGTCAACATAATACATGAGATATCGCTCAAGGTAGTTGGCTTATTCAATAATTGCATGATACTTAGTACCCATTGTCTGGCACACTACCGAAAGCGTAGATAGTGTATAGCTGCCTATGTAGTATAAACGATCCTACGTGATTGTCAATATTGCTCACACAACGCATAGGAACACTTGACAATGAATTTATTATTTGTAGGCTTGAATGACAAAGGTTCGCTGTGGAAGAAATTATCTGGGCCACCCTTTCTATGAATTCCTGAGACAGTGCAACCAAACTCCACTTGAGAGAACGATTTTAGATTGTGGAGCAGGGTCAGACCCTTGTCGTCCTCCTCCGCTCTTTTTATTTTACCAACACGGCTATAAAACCTACGGCCTCGAAATTGAGGAAGACGCCCTGGCTGGCGCTAACAAATTCTGTCGTGAGAATGACATACCGTTAAACATATTTCGAGGTGATATGCGCACGATTCCTTTTGCAAATGGGGCCTTCAGCTTTGTCTATTCATTTAACGCCGTGTCCTTTATGCCTAAGACAGGTATTGCGCTGGCCATGCGGGAAATTGAGCGTGTGTTGAAGCACAGCGGACTTTGCTTTGTGAACTTTTTATCTGTGGATGATCCAAACTCAAGGCCTTTCTGCGACACTTCATTTGCGAGGCGTTTCCTGAGAAGTGAAAGACATGCTCATCACGAGGACAATGAGGCAGATATATATTTTGCAAATTTCGAGATTCTACGCAAGGAAAAAAGGTTGATAGAAAAACTCTATCACGGAGAGAGAATCAGGCAAGCATATATAGGCTATATTGCGAAGAAGAAGGTTTAAAAGGCAAGCTGGATAGTATTGAACTTGCCTATTGACAAATTATATTGTGTAGTTATACTCTCATTGAGTCGTATCATTTGTTGATGGAGCTTCAGAATATCCGTATTCTCAAACCCCCTCAATAAATACAGACTTGAAAGGAGAACATATGGTGTATGGAAAGGTGAAATGGTTCGATAGTAGGAAAGGGTACGGTTTTATCGAGAAAGAAGACGGGTCTGGTGATGTTTTTGTTCACTATGCAGATATTGCGGGTGAGGGATATCGGACCCTTAGAGAAGGCGAGAGAGTTAAGTTTGAGATTACCCAATCCCCAAAAGGGGACAAAGCCACAAAAGTCGAACTTGCATAGTAAGCACATCATATATTGGAGGAAGCCCCCGCAAGGGGGCTTTTTCTTTGCTGGAACGTGGTGGTCTTCCAAGCTGAAGGGTTTAGACCCCCTCGGTCTTACGCCCTGCCCTACTCTGTAAAATATGAGATTAGACAGTCCGCCTGGTAATGCTACAGGGTAATCGAAGATATCGGATGACAGATGTCAGTTGAATAGTACCGAATCACTTAAGGACTTAACACATATTTGTCATCGTAGATCCGACGTGCTCTACCGTAGATACTGGTTTGAATACAATAAGAATTAAAATTCTTGAAGATGCTATTAGATTCTAATATAAGTTGACAATGAATACTAAGATAACCATTGAGCATCAAAATGTCATGTAATACCGGCTATTACCAGTGTCGAACGTGTATAAATTATAGCCCTGCCACTTATAGAATCTTCGGCAGGATCAACGCCAGGTTGGTTAGTGTGCCCAGGCCATATTTTCAAGGTGTTGCCGAAGGTTTCCGGCGGTGCGGAATTTACGTGTAATAATGGAGCGTTTTAGACCACAGCATATTCCTCTTATTTCTTTGGCCTGCTTTGAATAAAAGCGCGCACCACCTATGGCATCGTAGAAGATTCGTATTAGATCACATACGTCATCTCGGATGTTCCTGGCATCGGGGGTACCCCAATTGTACATGTCGACGACTTTGACGTCAAACGAAAGTCCACGGCGTCTGACAATGATATTATCGTCGTGGAGGTCGCCGTGATACTCACGAGCACGGTGGATATCTTCGACTCCGGTCGCGAGTGCATGGAGCAGGTGGAGTCCTTCAAATGGAGTTAGGTGTTTGCCGGGTTGACGTTTAACAAATTCGCTAAGCAACTCCCCCTCCACGTACTCTGATATCAGGACGGTTGTGGGCTCGCGATGAAAGGTAATGCGTTCCTGCGTATGGTACTGTATGAGAATTGTGCAATGTCTCAGTTTGTGGAGTTTTCTCGCGTAGAATTTTGTCGCACGGTCATACCGATTTCGCTGCGGGAAGAATATTTTCGCTGCACGCTCCACACCGGTATTGCTTTCCAGAACCCGGTAGACTTCTCCTTCCCAACCGCTGCCTAATAGTGAGAGCACCTCGTATTTGCCGGCGATCATTCGACCCGGTTGAAAGTCGAAGCTGTCGACCTGCTGCTTGCGTCGTCCTTTCGGCATTTTAAGTAACTCCTTTAGTAATATATTATTCAAAGGAGAAAAGTCAATATATCTCACACTTATCCTGGATGTTGGGTACCGCGCGTCACGATTGACAATCAACGCAATTTGCTTAGACTACAGAAATAGGGGCAGGTATGACAACAGCATTCATGTGGGGCTATTTATTTGTTTAAAAACACTGGAGTATGAACAATGAGAGTCATTCATTTAGAAGATGCTGAGAAATACGAACCTGAAGAAGGCTGGATCCGTGCAAGCGTGTGCAGTCAGAAGAACATTTCTCTGGAGTATTTTGTGAAGCCACCCAGACATTCTTCGCCGCTGCATGAGCATGCGCAGGAGCAGGTATGTGTCGTCATTAAAGGTACAATGAGAGTCAGAAACGCAGATGGAGACGAGTCCTTGATCAAAGCCGGGGATGCAGCCTATTTTGCGTCCAATGAACCTCATGCGATTGAAAACGCCACCGATGATGAATCAACTGGTGTTGATATATTTGTCCCGGGCAGGTCGTTTGATTTTTGGTCTAGACGCGTGAGAAAGGCAGAATGAATTCATGTGGAATTTTGTGAATTTGCATACTTTTTCCGGATCATTGTGCTGAGGCCATTATTGGAAGGCATTGACAAAACGGCTCGTTAGGCTATAGTTGTTTGGATATTCTTGGCAGTTCTCTTGGATTGTGCTTGTTGCCTGATTCAAGGTAAGTAGATTTTTCGTATCAAGAAATCGGTAGGGGGTAGAATGGAAATTTTGACTCGTTGCATGACGCTGGCGGCGTTTCTGTTGATGGTAGTGCAGCCTGCGTTCGGTACAACTTGGTACGTACATCCCGATTCAACTCTCAACTCCGTTCAAAATGCCTTGATTTTATGTTCTGCCTTTGATACAATTATCGCAGGTCCGGGTATCTACTACGAGAACATCGCGTGGCCCGCAAAGGCTGGCATACATTTGGTGAGCGAATTGGGACCGGATTCAACAATAATCAATGGTAATGATACTGCTTCAGTCATTATCATTCAGACCAGTGTGGTTGATACAACGACTGTCATTAGTGGATTTACTATCGAACACGGATATGAACCGCTTAATGACGCCGCTGGCATTTGGTGTTGGGGTGCAAGCCCGACCATCATTGGCAATAGGATCGTCGATAATATTGGCGCGGCCGTAGGATGTTGGCAATGCTCGCCAGTGATTCATGGTAATGTGATAACTGAAAATGATGGGTTTTATTGCGGAGGAATAGTCTGCTTTGAGGGCTCAGACGCTAGTATCGTCGACAACATAATAACGTTTAATACGGGCACACATGGAGGAGGCATAAACTGCTTCAAATCTTCGCCCTTGATTCAAGAGAATGAGATCGCACACAATTCGGTTACCTGGAGTGGCGGTGGGATGCATTTTGAGCTTAGTTCGCCGTCAGTAATAGACAACATTATTGAGTACAACAGTTCCGGTCATGGTGGCGGAGGGATGGGCGTTGATTGCAGTTATTACGGCATTGTCATCCGCAACAACATCATAGCTAATAACACGGCGGATTCCTTGGGGGGTGGTATATATTGTAGTGGCTCCGGTGGTGCAGTCGTTAGAAGCAATTTAATTGAAGAAAACACGGCGAAGTGCGGTGGTGGAATGTGCGGCACTAGCGTTTTTCTTACGGTCGTATTTAATACTATAATCAACAACACCGCTGAATACTACGGTGGAGGTTGCTACTGTGTTGATATGAATGAGCGATATAACGTCTTATGTAACAACATCGAGGGTAACGTCAACTATGGAGTGTATAGCGCTGAATCTTCATCATGGCTCGATGCTGAGTACAATTGGTGGGGTGATGCAAGTGGCCCATATCATCCTGTAGCGAACCCTAATGGCCAGGGTGATTGGGTAAGTGATTATGTTGACTATGTTCCATGGCTCGAGACGCCGTTCAGTGTCGAAGAGGGTGGACAAACAGCTGCCTCCTATGCAGTCACGTTCTTAGAGAATATACCAAACCCGTTTGATAATCACACGGTAATAAGGTACAATCTAGGCACGTCCGGCCATGTTATGTTATCCATCTATGATGTTGTGGGGCGGCACGTTTGCACGCTGGTCGATGAAATTCGGGAGGCGGGATCATATGCCGTTCGGTGGGACACAAGAGACGCGCTGGGAAGGAGAGTGCCTGCAGGCCTGTATATCTGCATCCTCAATATTGGAACCTGCAATGTGACGACAAAGATGATGGTCTTGCGCTAATATTGCAGAAAACCTCTTATAGATGATCGTGACTCGATTCTTACCGAAGTCGCATGGCGATTGTGGTAACACAAATCACGAAGCGGCAGAGTAGGGTTTGAGAATCATCAGAGAGATCTGCGATACAGACATATCCAAGTCGTGTTTAGAATGCTGGTTTGGTATGAGACCAGTGCGTATGGATAATCTTCCATTCACCAGCTATGTTGCAGTAGACCTCGGTAGCGTTCCAGTGGACCTCCTTTGCCGACGCCTCACGAGTGGGTACGTGGTCGATGAGGTTAAACGTGAGAACCGCCGTGCTGCCGTGGATTTGCACCTTCGGGTTGATCATGTCGTAGCGTTCGATCTTGATTTTCCCCTCGCGGGGAGTGTAGAGTTGCTTTAATGCCGCCAATCCATCAATGCGGCGTTCGGTGCCCGTATCAAAGTATGTAACTTCATCCGCACTGATCTCGGTGAACCCCCAAGGGTCGCCTTTGCCCCAACGATCAAGCGCTGCACATTCCATCGCGACAATTTCTTTAACCGTGTCTTGACTACTGCTCATGGTCATGTTTTACCTCCTTTTCATATATGAACATATACAATTTTATTTATTACGATGTTCCTCGTATTTCATAAGATTGTATAAGAGGCGTCTCAGGTATTCTTCGAACAAATCAATTTCCCTTTTCGAAAATCCCTTGTAGAATATTTCAGTCATATCCTGAGATACCTGCACATAGCGTTTTTCATAGATTCTGTCCTTCTTGGTTCTTTTTAGCAATATTATGCGGCGGTCATCAGAACAAGGAATACGCATTACGTAGCCTGATGCCTCGAGTCGGTCAAGCATACTGGTGAGAGTTGATTTCCTTAGTGCGGTTTGTTTTGCCAATTCATTGATTGGTATTTCGTCATTTCTCCAGAGGACAAACATGATCCTGCCTTGAGCAGGATTTATTTCAATGTTGTGTTCTTTCAATTTACGGCTGAGGATTCGTCCGGTGAGCTGATGTATCTTAGCAATAAGAAAACCGCCTTTACGCTGCGCTTTCATTCTCGTGCCCCGATCTGGAATGTGAATGCGCGTCCCTTATACCATCCTTTTGCTTTCGCTGGTCGTAACCGCAGCACCGTGTGGTCAGGATCATGAGGGCCGGTTGGGTAGTATCTTTCCCACCCGTCATGCCATAGCTCCTCTCTTATTTTAGGATCATCAACTATTTCGATATTTCCTGAAAGCATTACGCCGTGGAAATCTTCGGGCTTGCAATAGTAGACGCACACTGCCGGATTTTTCTTGATTTGCGCTACTTTTTCGGAAGACGTGTTGGTCGAGAAATAGACCATAAAATCGTCCTGATGGTCGCTGAACATATCGATGAGCCTTGGGAATTTGTCCTTGTTCCGGAGGTTAAACATACATCTGGTTTGAGGGCAGCCGTCTTCATCAATTGTGGTGACGTACGCAGCGTCCGCGGAATCCAGCAACTCAAGGCTGGTTTGCCTTATCTCTTCTGTGTTCATTTTACCTCCTTACTAATGGTACTATATAGTATAGTTCGATATAGGACAAATGTCAAGTACTTATTTTGCTTCGCGCGTTCAGTAAATAACCAAGAACTTCGTTTTAGTTGAATATAGCGGGAATTCCTTGAGTACTTTAGTCTGGTTCACGTTCTGCCTTCTTTGGACTCTGTGCTATGGCGAGAAAGAAAGAGACACTTGACTTTGTGAGAGGGTACGATATAATGCCTGAGCAGATTGAAGGAGGAGAGTGGATTTCTTCGTTTTGGTGATTGATTCAGGGTGGGATAATGGAGAATAAGCTTGTCAGAATTAGCAAATTCTTAAGCCTGGTGCTCAGGCATAAGCCCGAGACGATTGGTCTAAAGCTCGATGATGAAGGTTGGGCAGATGTAGAAGAGTTGGTGAGAAAGGCTCTTGCATACGGCATGATATTCGATCGGCCAACACTACGTCAAATTGTTGAACAGAGCGAGAGAAAGCGGTTTTCATTTAGTGATGACGGAAAAAGAATTCGGGCTAATTATGGACACTCCATTGCGATTTCCCTTGGTGATAAACCATCTGAACCGCCGGAATTCCTCTTTCACGGCACGGCGACAGAGTCTGTACCAGATATCAAAAAGGATGGGCTTGGTCCAGGTACAAGACAGCACGTGCATCTTGTTGAAGACGAGGAAAGGGCGATTGAGGTTGGACGTCGTCATGGGGAACCAGCAGTGGTCACCATAAAGGCTCGTTTGATGCATGAGAATGGATTCGAGTTTTTCAAGACGGAAAGTGGTATTTGGTTGACGAAAAGTGTGCCTCGGGAATACATAGTATTAGAAGGCTCGAAAGGGCTCGAAGAAAGCTGAGAGGAGGCAACAGCAAAGTACCGGTCCCGCCCACGGGGTGAGGATCCTCGGTGAACGGGACTGATTCTCCAAACCAACATTGACAAACACCATCTAACATCTAAAATAGAGACTAATGATATACCGTAAATTCGCAAACACTGATATCAAATTATCGCAACTTGGTTTTGGGGCGATGCGGTTTCCTATTACTCAGCAGTATGATCCGACGACAATCGACAAAACCAAGGCTGAGACGATGCTACATTATGCGATCGACAGTGGCGTGAATTACGTAGATACCGCGTATCCTTATCACCGACAGACCAGCGAAATCTTTGTAGGTAAGGCGTTGAGAGGTGGCTATAGAAACAAGGTTTATCTGGCAACCAAGATGCCGGTGTGGCTCGTGAAGTCAAAAGAGGATTCGTCGAAGTATTTCAATGAACAATTGAAGCGCTTGCAAACGGATACAATAGACATGTATCTGCTTCACTCGCTAGGCAAGAATGGGTGGAAGACAGTCAATGATCACAATATACTGGACTTCCTTGATAAGACGCTCGCAGCAGGAAAAATCCGTTTTACAGGTTTCTCATATCATGATGAATTACCTTTGTTCAAAGAAATCGTAGATGCCTATCCCTGGACGTTTTGTCTCGTTCATCTCAACTATGTAGATGACCACTATCAGGCGGGCATTGAGGGCATGGAGTATGCGTACAAGAAGGGGTTAGCGGTTATTATCATGGAGCCGCTGCGTGGTGGTAAGCTCGCTAACAACGTGCCGAAGGAAATCTTGGAGCTAATGGAACAGACGGGCCGTAATCAAACACCGGTACAGTTCGCATTGCGCTGGGTGTTGAATCGACCCGAGGTTAGTTGTATGTTGAGCGGCATGAGCAGTCTCGAACAGGTGCAAGAGAACATAAGGTTTGCCTCAGAGGAACATGCGAATACTCTGAGTCCAAAGGAATTACAGCTGTATCAGGCGGCAAAGGAATTCTACCAGTCGAAGACAAAGGTGAATTGCACACAGTGTGGCTACTGTATGCCCTGTCCACAAAAAATTCCGATATCCTTTATCCTGGAGTTATACAACGACGCTTGTATGTATAACGCCACCCGGGATTCGCAAAGGATGTACAGGGTGTTTGTCAATTCGGAATACCGCGGAAACCAATGCATCGAGTGTGGGGAATGTGAGGAGAAATGTCCACAAAAGATACCAATCGCTGTAACTCTTAAAGAAGCCCACAGATTGTTGAACTAAAACGGTACGCTAATTATATTAACAACCGATACGCACAAACCTCACGTTTGCCTACCGTAGAATCTTATGTATTTACCAGAAGAACAGCTTGTGCCATCTAATTTACATAGTCGTTTATAAAGTCTATTAACGCTTGATGGTACTGCGGTCCAAGAACCTCCGGAATATCATCGTGGCTAGCGTTTTCGACCCATAGATTTCTTTTGGGGTCTACTGCATTATCCCAAACGCGATGAACGTGACGTTCGAATACTACGAAATCATCTGCCTTGCCGTGCATCATGAATAAGGGGCACATAACATCTGCAATTCGTGCTTCGTTGTCAAAGTCTGCCTCGACGACGTATGAGCCCGGGATATTAAATAATACTGCATCCTGCAGGATTGCGCAAGCAGAAGCAGGGGCGGCCTCCAGTATAAGGGCAGCTGGATGGTACACGTCGGCGGCGAGGTATGAGGCTACGAAGGTACCAAGTGACCAGCCGTAATATGCGATCCTAGAAGTATCAATATCGGATCTTTCTTGTAGATGGCGTAAAGCTTCAAGACCGTCAGAGAAGAGTGCTTCACCTGATGGATTGCCTTCACTCCTGCCGTATCCCTGATAATCAAAGATGAAGGCGTTATACCCCATCTCCCAGAGATATTCGATCCTCACCCAATACCTGTTAATGTTTTCATCTTTGCCGTGGCAATATAGTATTGTGACTTGGTTGTTACTTATCGAGTCAGGATGTCCCTTCACGAAAAACGCATATACTGTGTTCTCCATGGATGTGAGCGTAACGGATTCCACGAGAGAATCAGGTATTATGAACCTAGTTCCCCACTCCGCATCAAAATCCTCCGGTCGAAGATACTCATCGATTTCGGTCGGTTCAAAAAGAAAATCATCGAGACTGAGAATCCGTCCGCAGGCAAGAAAAATTAATAGACCGACAAAAAATAAAAGGTAATTTACTTTCATTGTGTGTCTCCTTAGAAAGACAAGGTCAGTCCAAACATGACGCCGAGCGCACCATGGTTCCATGGTTTGATAGTGTAATCTACGACACGATTCTCGCTATCTTCATGCGGCGCATACCACTTTGTCTCGAGGTTCATGATGAATTTACTGCCGAAAGGAATCTCTGCACCAACAAAAGGTGCGAGAATCACATGGGGAGACGCTGTTTGGTACATGGTATGGGTACCAAGATAAAAGAAATGGTTACGTTCTGACAACTTGTAGCTTCCGGTTAATGACAATTCCGGATAGATGCGTATGCTGGAAGATTCTCCAGTGTGATAGAATCCATAAATACTACCCTCGAGTGCTAGTGCAGGACGCCAACCAGATTCTTCCACAAGATGCTTTGTTATACCAGCGTCAATAGATAGATTTCCAAGTGCCGCCATAGTTGGGTGGAAGCCGAAATGGACGTCCGCGTTTTCATTCAAACCACGTCGGTACCTGAGTACCGAATAAGGTGCCGGGAGGCTGATGTCATAGATGGGGGTGACAGGACCTCCCACGGAAAATGTAAGTGCGCTGTTACCCGTGCCAATGGGGCGAACAGAGGCAACGGTGCCACATCCTATTGTGCTAATATAGATTACAGCGAGCAGATAGTAGAGTGCTTTCTGATAGCTTATACGTCTCTTCATATTCCTCCTTTCCGTATTAACCTACAACATATGACTTCGGCCAATACGTATGCAAACTTTACTGAATAAACCATATCTACGCCACCATCAATAGTAAAGAATAGCTGATATATGTCAATAGCTCTCATCCCGGGTAGAGCGTGATTCACCCGTTAGGCTCGCAAATACGCAATTGCAGTCTGTTACATTTCGACTATAATACAGGGGAGGTTTTTATGGAACGTCGTGGGAAGCGGGCACACAGAGATGATTTAGTAGGTGAACACCCTTTCGGTGACAATGGACAATTGATATTGCTCATCGTGTTCCTTACTGTTTGGACAGCAGATTCATTCATCTTCCATTTTTCGACGTTTGCGGTTGGGTATGTTTCGCCATTCATAAGAATATCCTTGGGTGTTGCCATCTTGCTCTTATCTGGATATTTGGCAAAAGGAGGAATGAGCGCCGTGTTTGGTGAGGAACGGCAGGATCCAGTGTTGATCCATAAAGGTGTCTTCAATGTAGTCCGTCACCCCGTGTATTTGGGGTGTATCTTGTTCTACTTGGGACTACTAATCTTCACGCTGTCGGCTATTGCCGGGTTCATCTGGATTACGATCATTGTTTTCTATCACTATATCTCGAAATATGAGGAGAGGTTATTATTGACGGAATTCGGAAAAGAATACGAGGAGTATATGACACGCGTTCCCATGTGGATTCCGCGTCTGAAGTAATGGGACAGACTACTTTTCAGAATATGGTAGAGCATACAAATTTTGGAGGACAGCGATTGTGGCTTGGTTGATGGCAGAACTTGGAGGGTATCCTTGAGAAGTAACCTGTCCCTTTATCGTTCATGAAGTCTGCTGATGTAAAAGAGCAACTGGAGGGAATTCGGAAGGCATATGATTTGACGGTCGAACAATATATGAAGGGTGTGGATCCTCTAGATTCAGTCCCAGACGAAATAGCCAATCTTCCTGGATACGCAGAAATAACCAACAATACCGATTTATGCAGCGGTGCCCCAGACATTAAAGAATATCTCCATCCAGAAAAGGGTATGCGCTATCTCGACGCCGGATGTTGCGCGAATTTGGTGATTCACCGTTTGCACAGATGGCCGAGTGTGTATTACGGCGTTGATATCAGCCCAGCATTGATCGAAGCCATGAGGAAATTTGCTGACAATCATGACATTCCAATCGGAGCATTACACGTCGCCGATGTTGCAAATCTTCCCTTCGATAACGCATTTTTCGATATTGCATCGCTCATCGGTGTTCTTGAATATTGTACCATCGAATATACAGAAAGCGCTCTAGATGAGTTGTGCCGTGTATTGAAGTCAAACGCGAGAATGGTGTTGGACATTCCTAATCTCCAACACCCACATGTGCAGACCGCGCTAAAATTGGAAGAATATCTTGGAAGACCAAATATACCAAAAGGACGAAAGGCCTTCGAGAAATTGCTAAGCCGTTTCTTCATCACGGAGCGCGTTGATGATTCATTGGTGATGCTGAAGTACTTTGTACGCAAAAATGGGTGAAATGATTGGCAGACTCCGACCACAGATGTTTTGTTATTGGAGCTTTAAGTGATTGCCGTAGCTTTCTCGCTGGTCATGCTTTCCGCACTACTGCATGCGCTGTGGAATTATACAACTAAGAAAGTGTCGGGTAATCTTAGTGTTCTGTATATCGGATTAATTTTTGCTTGTGGGATTTTTTCTCCTGTATTGCTGCTATTTCCACGGTCTGAGATTTTTGTAGTTCCCGCATTTCCGTTCGTTCTGGCTACCGGGATGATACATGCTTTATATTTCTATCTATTGTCGAAAGCATATACTTATGGCAACATATCGACGGTTTACCCAATAGCGCGGGGTTGTGGCGTCGTAGGAACCGCAATTGTCGCAGCTTTGTTGCTGCGTGAGGCGATTTCATTTGTCGGTATTGCTGGGATACTCGGTACCAGTGTAGGCATACTTCTTATTGGCGTCAGAAGAACAGAACACATAGATTACGGCAGAGGTCTGCTTTTCGCCCTGCTGGTAGGGGCAACGATTGTGCTGTACTACATAGTTGATAAGCTGGCCGTCCGATTGATCAATCCGGTTGTGTATATTTATTATATGTTTTTGCTTAGCATGCTTTTCTTGACACCCTACATAGTATTTTGCAGAAGGAAAGAGTTGGCATTCGCTTTGAGGAAATTGAAGAAATATTGTCTAGTCATTGCGGTTGGTGCCGCATCAGGCTATTTGATAATCCTCTATGTCTTTCAGATGACTCAAGTCAGTTATGTGGTCGCGGTTAGGGAGGTGTCGGTTGCCATTGGTGCTTTGCTGGGCGTCAAGTTTTTACATGAACCCTTGTCCCTGGGTAAATTGGTTGGTGTGGTCTTGATTGTACTTGGGTTGGTAATGATAAAAATCGCATAGCCCAGTCGTAGAGAAGCGTGAGTCTTTTTTACTTTGGTTACAAATATTCCTTGACATGTTGCAGATTGCATGTAGCATTATTGTGAACGTTCGGATGCCGTCATGAAAAGGCTGTCTTTGTTACTTGCATTTGCGGTTTTCAATATGAGTTGTCAGAGCCGCTCTCGGTCTAGACCGATTGTCCTAGTGGAGACCGAGTTGGGGGATGTGATCATCGAGCTCTTTCTGGACAGAGCCCCGATTACAGCAAGCAATTTCCTGCGTTATGTGGATGAAAATCGGTTTGGGGATGCATCTTTCTATCGCGTGGTGAGGTTGAATAATCAGCCTGACATTGATGTGAAAATAGAAGTTATTCAAGGTGGCATTGGGTTTGTGGAAAGCGATTTACGGCTACCTCCGATCATCCATGAGACCACACGGAAGACGGGAGTATTGCATAAGAACGGAGTTATCTCCATGGCTCGGCGCGAGCCCGGTACGGCGAGCTCTGAGTTTTTCATTTGTGTAGGCGACCAGCCTGAACTTGATTTTGGTGGCAAAAGGAATCCGGATGGCCAAGGCTATGCTACTTTTGGACGGGTAATACAGGGTATGGATGTAGTGCACGCAATACAGCAACGACCAGCTCAAGGTCAGATGTTGGTTTCGCCGGTTAAGATAATCAATGTCCGGAGGATGAAGGCACGCAGTCTGCGGCCGGATTCGTCCAATCATGGAGCAAATAAATGAAGTACGATGTGAAGTCGGACATAAAACGTGATTATTTTCGGGCTAAGTTGCTGCAGTATACGAGAAAGGCATTCAAAACCCTTCCCGAGCTAGAGAATCCGATGATTCTTGATGTTGGCTGTGGTTCGGGTGTTGTTACCCTTGAGCTGGCAAGGTTGAGTAGCGGACACGTAGTCGGTGTTGATATTGATCAAACGGCGCTCGCTGAACTAAACGAGAAGATCGTACAGGCAGGACTCGTGGATCGGGTAAGGACCATGCATGGTTCGATGAAGGACATGCAATTCCGGGATGAAAGCATCGATCTGATATGGAGTGAAGGGGCGATATTCGTGATCGGATTTAAGGAGGCGCTAAGGGATTGGCGGCGCTTTTTGCGACCCGGAAGATTTCTCGTGCTGCATGCAAGGACTGAGAACATCGAACAGCGGGTCGAGTTGATTCCGACGCTGGGCTATGAATTGGTCGATAAGTTCGTTGTCCCTAAGCAAGCGTGGTGGGATGAATACTACGGTCCGTTAGAAAAACTCATAGAAGGTTTGCGTCATAAATATCGCAATGATCCCAGGGCGCAAGCATTCTTGGATAAAGAGCAGTCCGAGGTGAACGAATTCAAGAGCAAGGCTGAATTTCATGGCTCTGTCTTCTATATTATGCAGAAGAAATAAAAGGAAAATGGCCATGAAGACTTATAAACAGGAGGTTTGGTTTAATACAAAGCATCGGGTAGAGCTTATTAATATCACATCCCAAGTTGAGGAAGCCTTAAGGAAGAGTGGAATAAAAGAAGGCTTATGCCTTGTCAATGCCATGCATATTACGGCAAGTGTGTTTATTAATGATGATGAGCATGGATTGCACACAGATTTCGTGAAATGGTTGGAAGATAATATTCCGCACGATCCCAGGCGATACAAACATAATCTCACAGGCGAGACAAATGCCGATGCTCACATTAAGAGACAATTCATGGGTCGGGAGGTTGTGGTCGCGGTGACTGATGGTCGTTTAGATTTTGGCCCGTGGGAGCAGATCTTCTATGGTGAGTTCGATGGTAGGAGAAAGAAGCGGGTTCTGATTAAAATAATTGGAGACTAACGATTCACGGATATGATCATCTGCTTGTTTATGCATACTAATCGATTTTTAGAGTCATGCGTCGCGGTCGAGTGCCGTGCCATATTGATTAAGCGTTGTCGGAGTGATAGAAGGTTAGGTCATGATGGCCGTTTTCGAACTTAAACCCATTGGCGTCGTTCACTCGCAATTCAAGTCGCGCGAAGAAATAGCGAACTCAAATAAAGATGAAAACGTTGGGACGATTGAAATATCCAGTGATTATGCAAATGGTCTCGACGACATAGATGGCTTCTCTCATATTATTATAATTTGTTGGATGCATAAATCAACGTATCATTCACTGAAGGTTAGACCGATATATCATCCTGAGAAGTTACGCGGGATATTTGCCACCAGACACCCGGATCGTCCAAATCCGATTGCTATAACAGTTTTGGAATTACTAGAGCGCAAGGAAAATATTTTGAAAGTGAAGGGTATTGACCTTCTTGATGGCACACCGGTACTTGACATCAAACCTTACACGCGAAGAGACAGAAAAGATAATGCGGAATTTGGATGGTTGTCAGAGAAGAAATACCCATGAATCGCAACAGAACCGCTCGCTGAGAATATGATTTGCGGTGTATAATGTTGGTTGAGTAAGACAAATGGTACTTGATTGCCTCTGGCGGTTCTTCGAAAATAGAGTATTCAACATCCCTTCGTCGGATCGGTTATTCAATCAATATCGTGACCGCAATGCTGAGGTCGATCTAAGCAACGCCCCGGAGATCAGGCGAAAGAATCTGTTCAGATATTTCAGTTCTTTCAGGAAATGGCCGTCGGTTGTGCTCATTGGCGAAGCACCGGGCCCCTGGGGCTGTCGTTTTTCAGGGATTCCATTCACTGGAGAAAGACAGTTATTGATGCGTGCCTTACCCTTTGTGGGTCGGCAGTCGAGCAGAGACAAACCGTTGTTGGAATTGAAAAAGAGGCCGCCGTACGTGTCAAATTCGGCGAGGCTTTTTTGGGGTACGATGTTGGTGTATCATCCGAGGTTTTTCGTGTGGAATTGCGTTCCGTTTCATCCTTATATAGGCGGCAGTATCTTATCGGTACGTACCCCCACTTCAGGTGAAGTGCTGGGCTATGCCGACATTCTTTCAGAGATTCTGTCGTTGTTGAGGCCAGAGAGAACAATTGCGGTCGGTAGAAAAGCGCAATTCTCCTTGGAGCATCTTGAGATCCCCTGTGACTATGTACGCCATCCATCGCAGGGTGGAGCCATCAAATTCAAGGATGGAATAAAGCAATTATTCAAAATGCTGTAGCGTAGAACTATAGAATACATCGATACTTGCAATTAGTGGCAATCTGAGTAATATTTGCTATGTCGATTGAAGGTAAGATGACGAATCCCAGACCCATTCTGCAGTTCTTGAGCAATCAAACCATAGAAAAAATAATAACCGAGGCCCGCGATATACTCTGCAAGCTTGGCGTGGAAGTCCACAACGAAGAAATTCTTTCCATGCTGCATGACCATGGTGCAAAGGTGGATCGGGCAAAGCGTCGTGTACTACTGACCACCGAAGTCATTGATAAAGCCCTTAAATCGACTCCTTGTTCTTTTAAACTGTATGATGTGCTCGGCAACGAGACGAATGATTTTTCAGGGTATAATGTCCATTTTACCCCTGGCTCCGCTGCCCTTAATATTCTGGATGCGAAAACACAGGATATCAGAAAACCGGTTACAAAAGATTATATAGATTATGCAAAAATAGTCAGCCAGTTGAAGAACATCGCGTCTCAGTCGACGGCATTCATACCGGCAGACGTTCATGAAAAAATCTCTGACAGCTACCGGCTCTATTTGAGTCTACTCTATTGCGAGAAGCCTGTCGTTACCGGAGCGTTCACGGTTGACGCTTTTGATATAATGAAAGAACTTCAAATCGTGGTGCGGGGAGACGAGCATCAACTGGCGTCGAAGCCCCTCGCTATTTTCTCATGCTGTCCGACATCTCCACTTAAATGGAGTGAGGTGACTTCTCAGAATGTCGTTGATTGCGCGCGTTTCTCGATTCCCGTAGAATTCATATCAATGCCCTTATCGGGATTCATGGCCCCGGTGACACTGGTCGGCACACTGGTGCAGCACACGGCCGAGACCATAAGCGGCATTGTGATTAGTCAGCTGACCAGGCCTGGTACGCCGGTACTGTATGGTGGGTCACCAGCAGTATTTGATGTGCGTTATGAGACGACCCCGATGGGTGCCATCGGAACGCAAATGATAGACTGCGCCCATAACGAGATCGGCAAGTATCTAGGTATACCAACACAGGCCTATATATCACTAAGTGATGCAAAGATGCTGGATGCTCAAGCCGGGCTTGAATCATCGATGGGTGCAACACTAGCTGCTCTTGCCGGCATTAACAACGTTTCGGGTCCGGGTATGCTCGATTTTGAGAGTTGTCAGAGTTTAGAAAAACTTGTGCTCGACAATGAGATCTGCGGAATGGTGTTACGCTTGGTTAAAGGGATTGAGCCGAAAGAAGATTTCCCTGCATTGCCGCGCTTTGAAGAACTCCTCAAGGAACAACATCTATTGATTTCAGAGCACACCCAGAAGTACCTTAAGGCAGAACTATATTTCCCCGGACGTGTTATTGATCGGGCGAATAGAGCGAGATGGCAAGAAGAGGGCGGGTTGACTCTGCTGCGGCGAGCTCAGCAAGAAGTTGAAAGTTTGGTTGAAAATTACAAACCAACACGGCTTTCCGATACTGCAAAGGTAGAACTTACAAGACTCATGTCACGAGAAGCACGGCGGTGCGGCATGCCTAGTTTGCCAGAAACAACGGTATGAGAGACGTGATAAAAATGCGAGCGAGTGGCATAATGCCACAACAGGAGGATGTGTTGGGTCTGCAGGGTATTCCCCCGGACCGAAAGCCGCCTAAGAATGCAGTGTTATTGCTCCAGCAAGCGAGCGATATCTTCGGGACGTGTGCGCGGCCGATCGGAATCGTTGAGGATATTTCGAAAGACGAATTTGCGGAAGTATATAAAGGACAGTCATTGAATGCGAAAGAAACACCCGTAGATGAAATCTTCAGGAAAGCAGAAGATCTAGCGCTTTTTGCCATCACGATTGGCCAAATCGTGCATGATAAGATAAATGAGCTGTTTGAAAAGAAAGAGCTGGCACTCGCCAGCATGCTGGATTCGGTTGCCTCAGCCGGCGCCGAGAAGGCAGCCGACCTCGTCGAAGACCATTTCTCTTGTTGGTTAGTGAACAAAGTAGGATCAAGTTCGACAAGAGCGGCAATGCGATACAGTCCGGGTTATTGTGGATGGCATGTCAGTGGCCAGAAGAAATTGTTTGAATTTCTCCGACCCGAGGAAATAGGTATAAAGCTCCGTGACAGTTTTCTCATGGAGCCGCTGAAGTCGATTTCCGGAGTGCTTATAGCCGGGAAAAAGGAAATCCATACTATTAAGGATACTTATCCATTCTGTGCACAATGTGAGACGCATTCATGTCAGGAGAGAGTGAGAGCGCTTATGTATGACTCAGGTTGTTCGAGAGAAGAGAATTGGTCAAAAAGATAGACAACACGGGAGATATCGTGGACCTACTGCGGCGGATATCAGAAGCTTTGCAAACTGGGAGTATCGAGAAGGTGGCGACACTGACAAAACAAGCCATCGAAGAGAAGGTAGTGCCAAGAGACATCCTCGATAAGGGTCTGATTGCGGGCATGAGCGTGATCGGCGACCGATACAAGAAGCATGAAATATTCTTGCCCGAAGTGTTACTTGCCGCAAAGGCAATGTATGCGGGTATGGACATATTGAAACCAATGTTCTTGAAAGACGAGATGCCTACTCTGGGGAGGGTCGTGATCGGTACGGTGCAGGGCGATATTCATGATATTGGCAAGAACCTTGTCGGGATAATGCTTCGGGGTGCGGGCTTCAGGGTCATTGATCTAGGTAAGGATGTCCCGCCCGAGAGATTTATCGAGGTGGCGAAAAAAGAAAATGCCGAAGTGATCGGCATGTCAGCGTTACTGACTACGACCATGCCGGCTATGAAGAAGGTCATTGAGCTCGTGAAAAAGGAAGGACTCAATGGGAAGGTCAAAACCATCATTGGCGGTGCGCCGGTATCAGCTGAATACGCGCAGCATATCGGAGCCGATGCTTATGCTTATGACAGTATTAACGCAGTTGACTGTATCAGGGGATTGGTTCAAAAACCGTAGCATGGGAAAATTACTCGAGCGAATAGGTAGTGGCGTGGTTTTAGTCGCCGACGGTGCTATTGGTACGATACTCATGGCGCGCGGTCTTCAGCCGGGGCAACCGCCAGAATCGTTCAACCTAACCCGCGTTGACGTCTTGGAGGCGATCGCGAAAGAGTATCTTGATGCCGGTGCCGATATCATTCAGACCAATACGTTTGGGGCTTCGCGTTTGAAGCTGGTAACATATTCGCTTCAAGACGCGGTTGAGGAAATCAACAAGAATGCGGTTTTGGCCGTGATAAGGGCAGTCGGAGATCGGGCTTATGTTTCTGGTTCGTGTGGTCCGACTGGTCAATTCCTGAAGCCTTATGGCGATACGGAACCGGAACAAATGTGTGATGCCTTTCGAGAACAGATAAGTGCCCTCATAAGTGCCGGGGTAGACGTTCTCTGCATTGAGACTATGACCGATTTACAGGAAGCAAGATGTGCCATCAAAGCAGCCAAGGATATCGACGCAGCGGTGCCCGTGATGGCAACGATGACCTTCAATCATACACCAAAAGGGTTCCGTACGGTTATGGGCGTGACGATTGAGGAGGCAGCACATGGTTTACAGTCTGCAGGAGCTGATGTTATTGGTTCAAATTGTGGAAACGGTATCGAAAAGATGATTCCCATTGCTCGAGAATTCAAGCGCTATACTAAGTTGCCAGTGATAATTCAATCTAACGCCGGGGTTCCTGAATTGAAGGATGACAAGGCGGTATACCCAGAAACTGCAGATTTTATGGCCGAAAGGGCAAAGAAGCTGATTTCCTTGGGGGTATCAATAATCGGAGGTTGTTGTGGCACAACGCCCGTACACACAAAGGCGCTGAGAAGAATGGTCGATTCATGCGTCAGCCGGGGGTGTAACCAAACCCAAAGCCGTGACGTGTAATAAACAAAGGAGGCATCATGGACGAAGTTGGAGCTGCTGCTCTTGTTCTGGCACTTTCAATACCCGGGGTAATCATAATCATCGCGATATTGGCTCAATATCTGAAGCGAAAGAAGCACTATGACGCAATGGTTAAGGCAATCGAGCTGGGAAAGAATGCCGACGAGATTAAAGCTTTGTTTGCCGTCGAAGAACGGCGCGTTAAGGGTAACGGTAAGGGCCTTCTGAAAGGCGGTATTATCGTCACTGGTCTTGGTGTGGGTTTGGCACTGATGGCCATATTCCTGCCTGCGGGAGCGACTTCTGGGTTACTTGCTTCATTTGTCCTCATAGCAGTGCTCGGTCTTTCGTTGGTGGCCGCATATTTGATCGCCAGAAAGAAGGATAAAAGCGAATAATCTTTGGAAGCAATTAGTGATGATTTTGAGAATCTGATCCAATGGGCTAAGAATGGTGATGAGCGAGCGATGACCAGGCTCATCACCATTCACAAGGGATTGGTGTTCACGATCATCCTACGCATGACCAACGATTACGATGCAAGTCAGGATCTCACGCAGGAGACATTCATCAAGGTTTTTATGAATATTAAAAAAGTTAAGAATACTGACCACCTGAAACCATGGATTTGCACGATTGCTCGCAACGTCGTGCGTGATTATTTTCGCAAGGCGAAAAGAAACCAGACAATCTCTTTCGAAGACGTCAAAGACCTTCATGGACATTCAGAAATAGAGATCACGAGAAAGCGTATAATCATCCAGGATGCACTTGCTAAATTGGCCGAAAGAGATCGAATGCTGCTGACGCTTGCATATTATCAGGGATTGAGCCTTAAAGAAGTAGCCGAAGTCATGAAGATGAATGAGGCTAACGTCAAGGTATGTATTCATCGGGCGAGAAAAAGATTGAGAAAACATTTAGAAGGGTACGAACATGAACTCTTGTCAGCAAGCTGAGAGACTTATCGATTATCTTCTGAAACAATTGACTGACGAGGAAAAGAAGGAATATGAGACGCATCTGAAATCCTGTCAGCTATGTCGGCATGAGCTGCAGGTTGAGCAGGCAATTGAAAGCGAACTGTCAGTAGAGTTGCAGCCAGGGTTCATCGAAAATCGAATAAGGGTGCGCTTACAAGTGCGACAGGCAAGGGATATGCGTTCTCTCTGGATGTATGTTTTTCGTATGGTAGTATATGGCGTAACCGCAGCCTTAGTCGGGATAATAACAATTCCGTTTCTATTGAAGTTGCCAATAATATCTTTTACGGATTTAGGCAAATATGCAAACGAGGCAGCAGAGCTGCTTGGTCAGATAGCCCCGGTTAATACGTTTCTTATTATATTTGAGATATGCTATGTGGCAGTTTTTTTGGCTTCGATGTATTCCTTGGCGCAAATTCGGCGTTAGTTGAGACGCCACGATAATTGTTCATCGGGATTCGTTAGCCACACTAGATTCTTTATTTACTGCATGACTTTTAATAGTGTTCAATAGTACAACTTCAACACTCATTCAATCCGTTCCTCCATACCGCAGATTGACATAACAGGCATGATGTTTATAATTGCTTCAGTGCGATTGTCGCGGTCTTTAACGCCACATGCACCAAGGGAGGACACATGAAAGCAAAAGGTATTATCATCATTATCCTAACGATAATAGCATTGATACTCATTGTGCAGAATACTGAAATCGTGCCCCTTCAGTTACTCTTTTGGCGGGTCTGGATGTCCAGAATTGTCATGATCGTTCTGATGTTGGCGATTGGTTTCGGAATTGGCTACGTACTCGCCGCAGCAGGAAGGAAGAAGCCTAAACAGTAGCTTGTCTACAATGGAACAAGAATCCCGCTTGTTGGAGAAGAGACCTCATTCATCGAAGGAGCATAAGTGGATATTGATTTGAGTGGCAAAACAATTCTCGTCACCGGGGCATCAGGCGGCATAGGTGAGGCAATAGTAAAGGCGCTGGCAACATGTAAGGCGACGATTGCCGTGCACTTTAACAAGAATGATGCCCATGCTACGGATCTGGCGCGCGCGGCTGGACATGACTCAAGGCTTTTCCGTGCAGACCTGTCGAAACCAGAAAGTGGTGTCGTATTGTTGCGCAACGTGCTTGATGCTTATGGCAGACTCGATGTGCTGGTCAACAATGCTGGGGTATACTTAAACTCTCCAAATGATGGTAAGATTGACGAGTGGCTGGCTAAGTGGAACAGAACAATTGCGATAAACCTTACTGCCGCCGCAGTTCTCTGTCGGGAAGCGGTGAACTACTTCAAGCAACACGGGGGTGGGAGAATTATTAATATTGCCTCACGGGCTGCATTTCGTGGTGACTACGAAGATTACTTTGCATATGCCGCTTCAAAAGGAGGAATGGTCGCCTTGAGTCGAACCATAGCTCGAACATACGGGAAACATAATGTTAAATCTTTTGTGGTCGCACCTGGGTTTGTCAGAACCCCCATAGTTGATGAATACATTAAGCAGCACGGTGGTGAATCAATAATGAAAGAGTTATCTCTAAACGAACTAACCGAGCCCAAGGACGTAGCACCAACCGTAGTATTCCTCGCAAGTGGTTTGATGGACCATGCAACGGGGTGCGCAATTGATATCAACGCGGCGAGCTATGTGAGATAGGAGTGACCATGGATGAAAATGCCAAGATAGTAGAGAAATTCTGGAAAATTTTCGATGCCGCAAGGTACGACGATGTTGCCACGTTGCTGCAACTCGATTGTAATGTCTACTGGCCCAATACACGTGAGTTATTCAGGGGTCGGCAGAAACTCATTGATGTGAATAAGCGCTATCCAGGGAGATGGCACATAGAGATTGTGGATATCATTTCCAAAAATGAATTGGTGGTGTCGGTCGTGCGTGTGTACTCAAAGGAGAAAGAGCAGAGCTTCCACGCAACTTCTTTTTTTAAATTCAAAGATGGCTTAATTGCCGAAATTATCGAGTATTGGGGTGAAAACACCAGTCCTCCACCATGGCGTATTGCAGAGGGTTTGTCAGAAACATATTAGTGTTTGGTCAGTTGTCATGACCGTTGAAAGGAAGTATTATGCATGATGTTTTTAGGTGGACGCTGTTTACATTTTTTCTGATGGGCTGCATCAGCGGATTTGCGCAAGCAGGAAGTGATGCTTCCTTGCCCGAGTTTTATATCGGTGATACGACAGTTATTGCTTGGCCAAAAGCACACAGCATGACACCGCCCTTAGTCGGTGCCTTCGAAGCGCCAGATAAGGATGTGCGTGGCCTGGCTTACGACGGCCAATTTTTGTGGGTAGCAAACAGCGGTGATGATAGCAGTACGTACGGCCCTAAGATCTACAAACTCGATCCGGATAGCGGTACCGTGATAAATGCCTATGATGGCATCGCCAACTATCCATGTGGTTTAGCCTGGGATGGTCAATACCTTTGGCATTCTGCATTTGTTGCTGGTATGATTTACAGGTTGGACGTTGCGACGATGAGCATTGATAAGAGTTTCGCAGCACCCACTATTCATCCTTTCGACCTTGCATGGCACGGTACGTATCTTTACGCAGTCAGGGGTAATGAACCGATGATTTCGGTAATCGATACTAGTACCGGTTTGGAAATAGATTCTATCGAGGCGACATATTCATCACCAAATGTGAGACCCTTTGGATTGACAGCTGTTGGTAGGAATGCGCCGCAATTATGGACAAGCGACGGCAACTATGGTTCGAATTTCGTTAATTTGTGGGACTCCTTTACAAACAATTGGATCGATCAGTGGGCAGCAGAGCCGGCTACTTATCCTGCTGGACTGGCATATGATTCAGTAATCGAACGACTGTGGGTTTCGTGTTTCAATCGCGATTCGATATACATCTACGATGTCAGTCAGGTAGGAATTGCTGCGGATGAAACTGGATACGACAGCGGATTTCGAATTGAAGCAAGGCCGAATCCATTCAAGAGCTCAACTGATATTCAATATCAGGTGGCAGATAACAGACAGAAATGCGAACTTAAGGTATACGACATAACAGGTCGCCTGGTCACCGACCTTTCTCAGCAGATATCTGTCATCGGTTATCAGTCATCAGTAAGGTGGGATGGTTGCGATGATTCAGGTGGGGAATTACCGCCTGGTGTATATTTCCTCAAGGCGCTGGGAATGGGCCCTGTCAAATTGGTCAAGGTAAGATAATCTCAGATTAATCTCTCCTTTAAAACCTGTTTATTCCCGATATTGATTGTGAACTAAATGGTGAAAATGCGTGTCTAATATGTGGAAAGGAGGTTGAACAGATGAAATGGTCATTGATCGGGCTGGTGATTTCGATGTTTGCGTTTAGTATGTGTAATAGTGAAGGCGGAGGTAAAGAGAAAGGGAGCGTTGAGATGAAAAGTGATGCCGAATTTAAAAAAGCGACTTTCGCAGGCGGCTGTTTCTGGTGTATGGAACCGCCCTTTGAGAATTTAGAAGGTGTCATCGACGTTGTACCGGGATATGCAGGAGGCCGGACAGAAAATCCTACTTACGAGCAGGTTTCGAGTGGCGCTACCGGGCATTTGGAAGTAGTGCAAATCAGATATGATCCTTCGAAAATCAGCTACCAGAGATTGCTGGATGTTTTCTGGACGCAGATAGACCCGACAGATGAGGGTGGACAATTCGTTGATCGTGGTTCTCAATACAAGACGGCGATTCTTTATCACGACGACGAGCAAAAGCGGCTAGCAGAAGAATCGAAGGTTGCATTAGATAGATCAGGAAAATACGATAAGCCGGTTGTTACCGAAATCAGAAAATTCACTGAATTTTATGAAGCCGAGGATTATCACAAAGATTTTTACAAGAAGAGTCCAGTTCGCTACAAGAACTATAAGTTCCATTCCGGTCGGGAGCAGTATCTGAAACAGATTTGGGGTGATGATAGAGAAAGGGAGCCAGCGGAAAATAGACAATCGTATGAAAAGCCATCGGAACAGGAAATACGCCAGAATCTAACACCCATGCAATACGAGGTGACACAGCAGTGTGGAACCGAGCCGCCGTTTCAGAACGAATACTGGAATAACAAGAGGGAAGGTATTTACGTTGATGTTGTCTCTGGTGAGCCACTATTCAGTTCAAGAGATAAATTTGATTCAGGCACGGGCTGGCCTAGTTTCATCCAACCCCTTGAGGCTGCAAACGTAGTAGAAAAAGCTGATTCCAGTCATGGAATGATACGCACTGAGGTACGGAGCAAAAGCGGGGATTCGCATCTCGGTCACGTATTCGACGATGGACCGGCGCCGACCGGGCTTCGTTACTGCATAAATTCTGCGAGCCTGCGTTTCATCGCTAAGGAAGACCTCGAAAGTGAAGGATACGGTGAATACATGAAACTTTTTGAAGATTAGGAGACACTGACCTAGAAGACGAGCAAAAAGGGGACGACTTTGCCGTCCCCTTTTTGCTTTTCTCGTGCCTTGAGGTGCAATTGCGTGCTATGTTGGTCATGTGTCGTAAGCTCAATTGACAATCGTAAGGTTCTCGTGTATACTACAACGTGATAGGCGCAGCAGACAGACTGATTAGAATATGAGCATACTTCTGAGATGTTTGCCGGTTGGTTACTTGCCGACCAACTGCTATGTTTTGGCCTGCGAAGGTACTCAGGAGGCAATTGTAATTGACCCAGGCACAAAGGAAGGTGAAGAGAATCGCATCATCGGTACAATCGAGCAGTTGAAATTAAATCTTGAATTCATTGTTTGCACCCACGGGCATCCAGACCATACGGCAGGGAATAAGAAACTCAAACAGATCACTGGCGCAGATATTCTGATTCATGAGCGTGACGCACCGCTCTTGACAAATCCATGGCTCGGTGCTGAAGAATCACCGGCTTTCAAGGTGCCCCATCGATGCCCGATTTGTGGTAAGCAAGAAATGGTACGACTCGATATTGACGGAGAAAAAGCGAGGACTATATCCGGCTGTGGTGTGGTCGTCTGGGAGGCCGAAATATCGCCGCCTGCAGATAAGGTATTGAGTGATGGGGACAGAATCAGTTTTGGACAGACCGAGCTGAAGGTAATTCATACGCCCGGACACACGGCCGGTGGCATTTCTCTCTATTCGGCAGATGAAAGAATGGTCTTCACGGGAGATACGTTGTCGTCAGGTTCCCACGGTCGGACCGATTTGGCTAGGGGTTCGGAGGAAGATATGAAATTGTCTTTAAGAAAATTGATGCAATTGCCGACAGAAACCGTGGTCTACCCCGGGCATGGAGATTCAACGACAATCGGCAAGGAAAGAATGGATAATCCGTATGTACAATTGCTGTGATGTTAGGAAAGGACTTTGAGTATGAAGAAAACAGAGGTTGAGCGAAGCGATATCGTTGCTACTTTGGTCCAAGCACTCAAGCCACTGGATTCCATTCATGCCGTGTGGGAGGGTGGCGCGGCAAGCTTCAATCGAGTGGATGAATGGTCTGACATCGATTTATATGTCGTATGCGATGATGAACACGTCGAGGACACCTTCGTTATAATGGAGCAGACACTGGGTACGATTTCCGAGATTGAACTAAAATTCCGCCTCCCTGAACCAACCTGGCATGGACATTCGCAGGCATTCTGGCGCTTGAAGAATGCTAGTCCATTTTTGTTCTTGGATATCGCCGTGATGAAGAAATCGAGCCAGGATAAATTCCTGCAATACCACATCCACGGCAGACCGCTTGTGCATTTTGATAAGATCGGTATCGTAAAGGATGATCCGATTGACCGGGCAGACTATTTCCAGCGAATTAAAGCGCGTTTGGATACACTGAAAACGAATTTCGAACTTTTTCAGGTGCTTGTGCTCAAAGAGTTGAATCGAGGTAATGATATCGAAGCCCTAAGTTATTATTTGAGTTACACATATCGACCCTTGGTTGAACTGCTACGGATCAAGCATTGTCCGTGGCATCATAGATTCTTTACAACATATATCTATTATGAGATGCCTTCGGAAATAGTCAGTCGCCTTCATCATTTGTATTTCATAGCCAATGCCGAGGCCTTAAGGAAATGCCGCGAAGAGGCAGCAATGTGGTTTTGGGAAACAGTCAAGGGTATTGATTATGAACAAATGAGGCGAAAGATTTTTGAGTCCGAGGAGTGATGAAGTTGCCTCACGATATTGGGTAGCTTAACAATGGAGGAAACATGAAGTACATGTTGATCGGATGTATGGCTGTGTCTTTGTTATATGCGGGGAACGCTGAAGAGGGTATAGGTGAGCCTTTTGACGAAACGTTTTCTCAATTCAAGATCAATTTCGCCAAACACGAATATTTCGAGGCCCACGCGGAACTACACCACCTAATGGAGAATTTTTGGGAGAAAACACCTCTCTTGCTGCGCAATGTGAGATTTGTCAGAGGCGAAGACAATTCTTATGGTATTTATGACCCCAAAGATGGGAATAGTTTTGCACCAGGAGAGCCGCTGTATCTTTACCTTGAACCAATAGGTTATGCATTCAAGAAAGACGCAGAAGGCTATCACGAATTCGGGTTCAAGGCAGACTTTTCACTTGAGGATGATGAGGGTAATGTCCTCGGTGGCCAGAGTGATTTTGCCAATCTTGATTTCGATTCCTGGAATTACAATACGGAGATAGCACTAACCTTCACATACACCTTTACTGGTCTTGAGACGGGGAAGTACAAGGTTATAACGACGGTGAATGATAAGTATTCGAAAAAGAGTGCTACAGTGGAACAATGGTTGTACATTAGGTAACTAGATTACTTTAATGGAGACAACCTTATTTGGTTGACATGATATGGCGAACACGAACGTGCGGCGCTGGTATCTAACACCGTGTGGTTTGGATTGCCATAGCTGTCCGATTCGTCTCAGAACAAAGGAAGAGCTAGACTACTGGGCGAAAAAGAGTGTGGATTTGGAAAAGATACGGTGCGATGGCTGTCGCTCTGACCGACGCGGACAGCACTGGTCGCCGGATTGCAGAATCCTCGAGTGTTGTGTGTACGCACGTAAACTCGAATTCTGCGCAGAGTGCCCGGAATTCCCCTGTTCTGTCTTGAAAGACTGGGGAGATGAGTACGACCATCACTCAGAAGCAGTGAAACGCCTGACGAGAATGCGAGAGATTGGCGTCGCCCCGTGGTTAGCGCAACAGGGAATGGACGAGTAGAATGGTGCTTACTACTCGCATTGATGATTGCATAATATAGCGATTTAGTTGAACCGGAGGTTTATGACTTTCAAAAATCTAAAGATCAGTGTTGTGAAGGTCGAGGGACCTTGTAGTCGCATGAAGGAAGGTGTTACGTTCTATGTTAGGAACGCTTGTTTGGAAATTCCTCCAGACGAGAAAATCTGCATCTTTGCCTTGGGCAGCATGCTTCAACCTATCTCCGGGGCGATAGTCAAGAACCAACCAGGGGAGGGTATCCTGGACCTTCTAGAAGAGTGGCAATGCCCGGATCCTGCGGCAAAGGTGGTGTTTCGGATCGAGGAAGAAGGCTGAGAGCATTACCACAGCAGTAGTGGCCTTGACACGTACGGTATTCAGTCTAAAGTAAAGAAATGTTTTGGGCATAGGAGATGCCATCTGGAGGTTAGCGATGAAAATCATAGACTTACGTAGTGACACCGTGACATTGCCGAGCGATGAGATGCGTGAAGCGATGGCCGGCGCTGAATTGGGCGATGATGTATTTCGTGAGGATCCTACGGTGAACCGACTACAGAAAACTGCCGCCGAGTTGACGGGTAAGGAGGCGGCTCTTCTGGTGAGCAGCGGAACGATGGGCAATCTTGTGTGTGTACTCACTCATTGCGGGCGCGGTGAGGAGGTGATACTGGGCGATAAATCGCACATGTTTCTCAACGAATGCGGCAGCATGGCGACGGTGGGTGGTATTCATCCCCATACGATCCCCAATCAACCCGATGGCACGATGTATTTGAAAGATATCGAATCGGCGATAAGAGGCGACAATGATCATTGGCCACATACCAAGCTGATTTGTCTCGAGAATACTCACAACCGTTGTTTTGGCACACCGTTGTCTTCGGAGTACATGGCCAGTGTTGCAGTACTTGCGCGTGAGCGCGGGCTACGGGTACACCTTGATGGTGCCCGAATATTCAACGCGGTAGTGGCACTGGGCGTGGACTTGAAAGAGTTCTCACGTCATGTCGATTCACTATCTTTCTGTCTATCCAAAGGTTTGTCTACCCCGGTCGGTTCGGTAGTATGCGGTACCCGTGATTTCATCGCGGAGGCCCGAAGAAACCGAAAACTTTTGGGTGGAGGTATGCGTCAGGCAGGAATAATCGCAGCACCAGGGATTATAGCCTTGGACAAGATGATCACACGACTTGCTGAAGACCATGAAAACGCCCGGCGCTTGGCAGAAGGTATTGCAAACATTTCTGGGTTATCGATTGACGTATCTACCGTAAGAACCAACATAATCTACTTTGACATTGAAACTGAACACATTACTGCTGAGCAACTGAGGAACAGGCTTGAGCGCGAAGGTATTAAGGCATTATCTACCGGACCGAGACGATTCCGCCTTGTCACGCACTATGGAATTGATGCTGAAGATATCGATCGGACGTTGACGGTACTCAATGAAATCTTGAGTCAGAAGGGCTGAGCTTAACTCTGTATGAATAAGGGAGGACCATATGGTTAACGTGGTTCTTTTGTACGTTGGTTCCGTCATTATTACACTTTGGGGCATTGCTCACATAATTCCGACAAAATCTATTGTGCGCGGCTTCGACGAAATATCCACTGATAACAAGTTGATCATAACCATGGATTGGATAGCCGAAGGACTCACCCTGTGTTTCAGCGGGTGAACAGATTCTCTCCTGGGATCGCCGAAATGATGATGGTTTACCCGTTGCTGAGGGCGTGTACTTCTTGAGGGTACAGACACCAGAACGAACACTGAGCAAGAAGTTGATATACTTGAAGTAATTACGGTTTGGTTCTATCCGTGAAGCCTTATGAAATACCCGGTGGAGCATTATTCCTTGCCGGGCATTTGTTTTTGCACTGAAGCTAGGGCGGCTTGACAACCTGCCGATTTAATATTATCATAACACAAGGAATGTAATATGTGTGGAAGATTTGTGCGCAAGAGTACAATCACAATAATCGAAGACGAATTTGACATATATGAGATACAGTGGGCATTTGAACCGAGTTACAACATCACGCCTGGTCAAGATGTTGCATGCGTCGTGGGAAACGGCGGGAATCGATTAGCGAAATTCCGCTGGGGCCTCGTTCCCTTCTGGGCCAAGGATCCGTCAATTGGCTACAAGATGATCAATGCCCGCGCGGAAACGGTTGCTCAGAAGCGGAGTTTTGCTAGGGCCTTTAAGAAACAGCGTTGTCTGGTGGTCGCTGATGGTTTTTACGAGTGGCAAAAGCTGGCCGATGGCAAGAGAAAGATCCCCATGTACGTTCACTTACTTGCAGAACGACCATTTGGTTTTGCCGGGCTCTATGAAAACTGGAAGTCAGAAGACGGAACGGTCTTGCGGACGTGTACGATTATTACCACTAGCCCGAACGAAATAATGATGCCCATTCATAACCGCATGCCAGTGATCGTCGCCCCGGAAAAAAGGAGCGTTTGGTTGAACAAGGAGATCCAGGACCCCAATGTTTTGATGCCGCTCCTTGCACCTTACGACTCACAAAAGATGGAAGCTTATGCAGTCTCTAAAAGGGTTAATTCGCCAACCTACAATGAGCCCGATTGCATTAAAGCCGTAAAGAATGGGGAGCAGCA
Organism: Caldifarciminota bacterium SM23_42; assembly: GCA_001303785.1. Lineage (GTDB taxonomy): Bacteria > Hydrothermota > Tepidihabitantia > SM23-42 > SM23-42 > SM23-42. The sequence goes on from LJUJ01000002.1 coordinate 122,426, forward strand.
AGATCTAAGGTTCAAATAGCTCGGGGTGTCACACATTTCATAGTCAAAATTCACATCATACTTAAATAATTCCCTGAAACATCGCATTCTTATCTGTCGGGTGAAACTTTAATCACCCTTGATACGTATTATCAATATACACATGATAATTTTTGAAGATTTCGCGACAACTCAGGCTTCCAAATGGATTGTCTGAGATGAATGTAGGCCGTTATGAAAGGAGTTAAAGTGAAATGGACATCTATGCTGGTCTGTGTGTGGGTATTGGTGCTGGTAGCCGTATTAGCCCATGCACAGGAAACGACAAAGGTAAAGATAGAGAATATTGACGATCTGCCTCGTTATACATACGAGGTAACGGGAACCGCGAGTGAGCTTTTTACTGACACAAAAGCCTTCAGATCATTCACTGCTCTGGTGCGTGCTGATATCGAAAGAGACCTTGAAACATATGACATACAAGACAAAACAACCCTGCGCAGATTTCTCGGTACGCTCATGGCAACCGATTTGATGGATGGCGATTACGAGGCAGGACTCACGCGGCTTTACAAGATTCGGGAACTGCACGATAAGGTCGCAAGCCGGCTCACAAGTGGCTTAGTTACCGAGGCAGTGATTAGAACATATCTTGCAGCCGGTCCAGATGGGGTTCTCGACAGAGAACTCTTTGTACGTTATTTGTCGCAGGCGGTTGATAGCCTACCTTGGGAGATTGTTCAAGAGAGAATTGAGGAATTGAAGGGCCAGATGGATATTTTCAGCGAGAATTTCATGTTAGGCATTGTACAGAGCCAGTTTGATCCCGTGGTCGAAAAAACCGGGCACATCAGTAATGACATTGCCGCGCGCTTGATCTCGCTGCGCTACATCCATGATTTCCAACTTCCCTTGAAGGAACAGATCATCTTCGTGCTTGAGAAATACATCGCCGCAAACCGATTTGAGAAGGAAGACATCTGGCAAGAACGCAATGTTGCACTGACTGAAGAGCATGGTTTACGCCCCGTATTGATAGCTATTTGGGATACGGGTGTTGATATTGATGTGTATCCGAACCAGCTCTTTGTTAATCCGAGGGAAGAAATCAATGGCAAGGATGATGATCTGAATGGATTCGTTGATGATATGCATGGTATTGCTTACGACCTGGAAGAGGAAAAAACCCCTGAGATTCTGTATCCGCTCGGAGATGCAGAAGAACGCTTGCCTGAGTTGAAGAATTTTGTTAAGGGGTTCTTCGATATCCAGAGCGCGGTTGAGAGTCCTGAGGCGACTGCTCTGAAAAAGAGATTTTCGGAAATGGAGCCAGAAGAAGTAAAAAACATGTTCGAGGATTTGATGCGCGTTGCTTTATATGGGCACGGCACGCATGTGTGCGGTATTGCCGTACAGGACAACCCTTATGCCCGTATAATGACGATCCGGTTCACCGTTGATTATCACACTATCCCGATGGCGCCGACAATCGAGCTCTCGCGAAGAATGGCTCGAGCTTATAAGGAAACGATTGAATATATGCAAGCACACGGCGTGCGAGTCGTCAATATGAGTTGGGGCGGAACCGTGCGGGGTACGGAGCGAGATCTCGAGGCCAATGGTATTGGTGAGAGTGCTGAAGAACGTGCCCGCCTCGCCCGGGAAATGTTCGACATCGAGAAAGATGCATTATTTGAGGCGATGAAGGAGGCTCCCGAGATCCTGTTCGTAAACGCGGCAGGGAATGATAATGATGATGTTGCCTTTGAGGATTACTATCCCGCGGCCTTTGACTTGCCTAATCTACTGGTGGTCGGTGCCGTGGACAAGGCGGGCGATGTTACTTCGTTCACCAGTTTTGGCGCGACCGTTGATATTTATGCAAATGGCTATGAGGTAGAGAGTTATCTGCCTGGTGGCGACCGCCTTACGGCATCCGGTACGTCTGCTTCCTCACCGAACGCAACCAACCTGGCAGCAAAGCTGTTTGCACTTGATCCCGCGCTCGTCCCTTCAGAGGTGATTACCTTGATCAAAGATGGTGCTGAGCCCAATGCCGAAGGACTACCGGTCATGAACCCGAAACGTTCGGTCGAGTTGCTAAAGGAATCTTAAGCAAAAGGAGCAAAATGAAGAAACTTGTGATTTTCTTTTCTTGCGTTGCATGCGTGCTGCTGCCAGTGGATGTCCATGGGCAGCAACAAGAAAAGAAGAAAATAGAGAAGATCGATGACCTACCACGTCATACCTACAAGGTATCGGGTACGCTGACTGAATTGATAACAGATGAAAATGTGTTTGGACCTTTTGCGGCCGAGGTTCGTGCGAACATCGAAAAAGACCTGGAGACCTATGAAATAACAGATAAGACGACACTGAAAGATTTCTATGGAGTGTTCGTCAATCTGGACATGCTTGCCGGTAACTACGATGCGGCACTCGAAGGAGTCGTCCTGATACGTGAGCTCGAGGATAAACCTACTGACAAATTAACTACGAATCTCATTGAAGAATCAATAATCAGAGCTCGGATTGACGTAGAAACAAAAACCGCAGATCAACGGAGTTTTGTACAGTACCTAACCGATGCGGTCGGGGCGCTTTCTTGGGAAGTAGTTCAGGATAGAATCGAGGCGATGAAGGGCGATTTGGACATGTTTAGCCGGAATATCCTCTTGGGCATGATACAGAGTCAGTACGAGCCAGGCGTCGAGCAGAGTCACCAAATAAGCAATGAGATTGCCTTCGAGCTGATAAATGCCCGTTATCTAATTGAAATGGTATTACCGCTCAAGGAACAAATTCTTGAGGTGTTCGATGCGCACATCACGGCTAGTAGTGTTGTAAAAGTGGACATCTGGGAAGAGCGCAGTGTAAATCTTTTTGGTGTGCCAAACCTTACACCGGTTATCGTCGCAGTCTGGGATACGGGTGTTGATATTGATGTCTTTCCCGATCGTCTTTTCGTAAACACGCAAGAAAGAATCAATGGCAAGGATGATGATGGTAATGGTTACATTGACGATGTGCACGGTGTCGCTTATACCTTGGACATGGATAAGACAGCCGAGATAATTTATCCCATTGCACACCCAGAGAGGCTTCCTGAGATGAAAGAAATGGTCAAGGCGCTCAATGACATACAGGCGGCGATGGACACGAAAGAAGCAGCAGCACTCAAGCAACGTTTAGCAGAAATGAACCCCGAAGACGTCAAACCGTTGATTGAAGAGGTTGTGGAGTTTGCCTTGTATATTCATGGAACATACACTGCCGGTCTTGTAGTTGAGGACAATCCATACGCCCGCATCCTCGTGGCACGCCTAACCGACGATTGTCACATGATTCCAGGTCCCGAAACGATTGAAAAGGCGAAGAAGAGGGCGAAGATGTGTCAAGAAATAATAGATTATTTCAAGACAAACAATGTACGCGTCGTGAATATGAGTTGGACAGGAACACTGAGATCAAGGGAGAGTAATCTAGAAGTCAACGCGATCGGAGCGGACTCAGAAGAACGTGCGAAACTGGCGCGCGAGATGTTTGACATTGAGAGGAATGCCCTCTTCGATGCCATGAAAAATGCACCTGAGATTCTCTTTGTCACTAGTGCCGGAAACGAGAATGATGATATCGCATTCGAGGACCATTATCCGAATGCCTTTGATCTGCCGAATCTCTTGGTCGTGGGTGCCGTAGACCAGGCCGGAGATGAGACGTCATTTACCAGTTTCGGGGCAACTGTTGATGTGTATGCAAACGGATTTGAAGTCGAGAGCAGTATCCCGGGCGGCGAGAAATTGCCCGCGTCTGGAACATCTGCTTCATCGCCGATTGCGGCTAACCTAGCCACAAAATTGCTTGCAGTAAAACCTTCGCTGACACCCGATGAAGTGATTAGATTAATTAAAGACGGCGCCGATCCGAACGAAAATGGAAGACGGCTTATTAATCCAAGACGTTCAGTGGAAATGCTTGGGTCTTAAGAAAAACATTAGTCAAAAGGATCTGCGTACAGAATCACAAAACTGTGAAACATCCATGAACAAGATTTAGGATTCTAGCAAGTGGATAGGTGAAGTAGCTATAGCAAGGCTTCGATCATTTCGACCAGCGCGTCGAATAGTTTCGGTTCGTACCCAATACGTATTTGTCGGACGAAACCGTTTCGATCGATGATGATAAATGTAGGGTAATTTGCTACCCCGTATTTTTTCGTTAAATCTCTCCCGCTGAGGTTGACGTAATTCGGGTTAGTTTTCTGAATAACAAAGAGCGCATCCTCGCGGTTCTTGTCGGTATTCACACCCAGGACAACGACAGGCCTTTCTTTGAAGTATTCGGCGACTTGTTTTATCATGGGCATTGCTCGTATGCACCATGGGCAAGCACGGTACCAAAAGTCGAGCAGTATTACCTTGCCGCGATAATCGTCCAGTGAGTGGCGCTGTCCGTTGAAATCACCGGCTTTCCAGTTGGGCGATGGTTTGTTCACATACTTCGCCATTTTATGTATTTGTTCGGTTATTTGTTCGAAGTCCTTGGGAAGTTGGTTAATCATATTGTTCAGTGGCGTCTTGATTTCCGGTATCGTGATTCTTGCATTTACACTCGATAGAAGATTTTCTGCATCCTTGCGCATAGGAATCAATCGTTCCGGATTAATCTCTGCTTGATGCAAGATATGGTTATACGTCGAATCGGTTGACAAGAAGATAGTTAACTCACGCGCGTACTGTTGCGCCCACAGAGTGTCAAGGTCAGTAATGGAATCGAGAAATACAGTAGCAGAGCTTGTGCCAGCGTAGCGACCATGCCCGCGGATACCTTCGTCCTTTTTGTAGATCGGCAGACCCTTGATGATGTCGAAATAGATGTCAGCCTTTTGGTTCATCAAATACACTTCATCGAGCAGGGTGTGGTGGGTCACATGGATAATCCACGACCGTTCTTCTGGGTTCGGTTTTTCGGCACTATATTGGTCTTTGTCACCGAATAGGCGATCCGTGAACTCCCACGTGAAGATGTCTTCTGAAAATCCTTCTGGGAGTGGCGGGAAGAGATTAGGTAGGAATAGGTCATATTGGGCGAGGTTATCCAAAGCCCAGTTGCGCGTAAATCGACCATTGGAACGTAAGCTGCAAAAAGCTTGGTCGGACCTTGCTTGAAGGGATTCTCGTTTTCCTTTCTTGTCAATATTTTCAATTAATGAACTAATGCGAAGCAACAAAAGGTGACTTCCGTCCGGATTTTGTTTCAGAATCATTACTTCAAGCCTTTCTTTGGACTCGAGGGTTCCCTCGCTGTATTCCAATTTTCCTTTCGATGTGTAGAAAAGCCTCTTGCCGACTTCGATATTGTAGCCAATAAAGATACTGTCTTTTTGGCTGATGTCCTGAGCGTGTCCCATTCTCGGTAAGGACAAGAGAAGTATAGTACATAATATGTAGTAGGCGGTCTTGTGCGCGGTTCGCATAGCATTAGATTATACAGCGATTTAGACAAAAGTAAAGGCGTAAAATCGCTACATTTACTGAGTCTGTAATATTATCACCACACTTGTTACGCATGTGCTGCGCCTTGACAATCCAAGTGTTTTAGCTACAGTGTATGATGAATGTTGTGCATGAGTACGTATAGCCGCGTTCATTATCAATATTTCGGATGGAGGGGGGTGATTTGAAGATTGTTTGGGCTTTGGAATACTTGGGAGGTGCTGCACTTAATACACTAAAGGCGTTTGATATTTTTCATGTTTTGTGTTCGGAGCATGACAATACGATCGCTGTGTGATGGTGAACAAATCTGATATGAGATTGCTGCTTTGTGTGTTTTATCTATCGGTTATGAATGTTGTGTGGTCACGCAGTGCGGACGCCGAGCTTACAAACCTGCGTGGTGAGTACTTGGGACAGCAACCGCCGGGGAATAAGCCTGAACCCTTTGTACCGGCGTTGTTCTCCGTATGGAGTGATCGCGGTTTTCATTTGAAATCCAGTGTTTATTTTTCGCCCGACGGTACAGAGCTATTCTTCACAAACCAAACGCTGCCAGTTGTTCCCGGCCGAAGTTGTTCGATTTGGTTTATGCAACAACGGGATAGTACATGGACCGAGCCGCAAATAGCCTCTTTTTCAAGTGATTACTGTGATCAGCTCACACATTATGCGGCCGACGGTAGTAGGATTTTTTTCGTTTCCAAGCGGCCAGTCGATAGTAGAGGCGCACCAGAGGATAGTGATATTTGGTACGCGACGAGGAGCAATGGTGGTTGGGCCGAGCCCTATAGAGTTGATTATCCTATCAATACCACGAGTAATGAAACCGGTGCGGTGTTGAATAGAGATGGGTCGATGTTTTTTAGTTCGGATCGTCCTGGAGGAAGTGGCGGCTTTGATCTCTATCAGACACGAATCATCAACGGTACGTTTACAGAGCCTTTGAATTTGGGTGAGTCGGTTAATACCGGCGCTGAGGAACACGTTGTCTGTGCAGCGCCGGACGTGAATTTCCTAATAGTCTACCGGGTGGATATATCGAATACGGCGGATGCAGGTCTTTATATTACCTACCGCGAAGCGGATGGCTCATGGACCAGAGCAAGGAGCATGGGTGATCATATCAACGGCCGTAGCGCCACCGGTGCGAGCGTATCGCCAGATGGTAGGTATTTGTTTGTCCTCAGCCACGGGAACGGTATTTATTGGTTGAAGATAGATTTGATAGAATATCTGAAAGACAATAGCCTTAATATTTCAGATACGCTGATAGAAACATTATTGCATGAGGGCTTGGAAGCGGCACTTGCTACATGTGTTAGGTTAAGGGAAAAGCACAGTGATTACGTCGACGTAGATGAGCTATTATTGAATCAGAGGGGACATCAATTATTGGACGCGAATCGAATGATCGAAGCTATTGCACTATTCCAAATTAGTGTAGCATTGTTCCCTGGTTCATGGAATGCATTCGATAGCCTCGGTGAAGCCTACTTGAAAGCACGTCAAGTAGAATTGGCAGTGCAGTGTTACGAGCAATCATTGGAATTGAATCCTAATAACACAAACGCAGTTGAGATGTTGAGGAAACTTCGGAAAGAATGAATGCGCCGGATGTTCTTGAATATTGATACTCGGCGATTTTGACATATAATAAAGCAGGTGATTGTGCAGTCTTAGACAAGGAGGCAACAATGGCTGATTTGGCTGCTAGCTATATGGGACTCAAACTACGAAATCCGTTGATTGTGGCAAGTTGCAGCCTGGTAAACTCTACAGAGGGCGTACAGCGCTGCGCGGATGCCGGCGCTGGCGCGGTGGTGCTCAAGTCCTTGTTTGAGGAACAAATCGAGGCCGAGACGAAAGAGATAGAAAAACATGTCTGGCTCGCAGGACATGCTGAGGCGTATGATTATGTGAGAAGGATCGGCATTGAGACCGGGGCGCGGGACTACCTGAATCTCGTGGAGACGGCAAAGAAGTCTGTTTCAGTTCCTGTAATTGCCAGTCTCAACTGCATCACGCCTCAGTGGTGGACCGATTATGCAAAGAGAATCGAGGCTGCTGGTGCTGATGCGATAGAGTTGAACATATCGGTACTCCCGAGCGACCCGCGTCACTCGAGCAATGACATTGAGGACCTGCACTACAAGATTCTTGAAGGTGTGAAAAATAGCGTGAAGGTCCCAGTTGCGGTAAAGATTGGTCCTTATTTCACCTCGATGGCGAGTGTCGCGCAGGAGTTATGCAATAGAGGTGCTTCGGCACTGGTGTTGTTTAATCGCTTCTATCAGATTGATGTCAATACGGATAAGTTGAATCTGGTGCCTGGGTACCGGTTCAGTACGCCCGAAGAAATAAGTTTGTCATTACGGTGGATATCCCTGCTCGCAGGCCGCATTAAGTGTGACCTTGCGGCGACCACTGGCGTTCACGATGCGAGTGGTGTCATAAAGCAATTGCTTGCCGGCGCTTCGGCGGTTCAGGTATGTTCTACACTGTATATGCATGGCATCGGACACTTGGCAAACATTATCGCCAATTTGGAACTCTGGATGAAGAAGCATCGGTTTGAGTCCATTGCGCAGTTCCGGGGTAAACTCAGTCAGCAGGAGAGCGATCGTCCCGAACTTTACGAACGCCTGCAATACATAAAAGCACTTGTCGGTGTTGAATAGTTTTTGGACTCGACCCATGCGCTAGTGACGGATTGCTCTTCAGTTTTGATGAAATGGCGGAGCTATCCTATGTTCGATATCTGCTGTCTCCCATCTCTAATTTCGCTTGCCTTTTTCAATATTTTGTATAGAATGATTGCATGGGAACTTTCTTAGAGCATCTAGAGAAAATATTTGATTTTGTCCTGAAAGAGACAACCGCGAAGGATATGGTTGACATACTGTACGACAAGACAAGAAAGATGACTGAGACACACATAATGGAACGAGATATTGAAAATTTCATCGCTTATTTCAGACTTATGCTTTCGACTGCACGTGTCCCAAAAAAACTCAGATTTGAACCAAAGTTGATCCGTGCGTTCGTCGATCGTACTTATACCGGATTCACAGATGCGGCCCAGGCTTTCAGGGCAAATCAACTCTACGAATACCTGAAGAACAAAATTGATGAAGGCACAGAGATGCAGAATGCACATCTCGAACGCTTGGAAGCTGCATTGAGGGCTGAGAAGAAACCATCGTTGGAAAACATAATGGAACATGTACACATTGCCATGTTATTCAAATGGTTACAAGGGCCGATAAAGGAAAGTCTTTCAAAAGAGTTACAGGATCAGATAATCGCGTTGGGTACGACCTACGGGCAGTGTCAGAGACATTTGGTGCTGAATGTTGAGTGGGAACCATTCAAAGTGTCAGAGCGAGATTTGGGCACCATAACTAAGGAGTACAAAAGCTTTAAGAATGCCATCGAGGATTCACTGAAGACGGTAAGAGATGCCCGAGCCAAGAAGATCGATTCTGGCAAATATGAAGAGCAATTCCGGCTCATTATATCAAGTCTTGATAATCTCGTGAGAATGAGTGAAAAAGGCATTTTGAATTCAATAGAGTCATTCAAGGACAAGGTGATCGTATCCACGGCCTTGATTTACATACAGGATGAGTTTGTGCGGAAGGATCCTCAACTGAAGAAGATCATCCAACTGCTCATCTCCCTCTATTACCAGTTCCGTGATAAGGTGTAAACTTCCCGGGAACACATAGCCCGGGAGGATCTCTGTTGCATTGTTTCATACATACTACACTATGTAGCATTTTATGTGTTAGGAAAGTAACTGGGTGATGAAATATAATACACCAAAATGTTTGTATGATCAGGAAAATCACGCATAGCGATATTGACCGAGTGATTGTTTTGGCTAATCAGTTATGGCCCAGAAAGCAGATTGCCGCTGATAAAATGAGGGCTGTCATCTGCATGTATATCGAAGACCCAGCGTATTTTATTCTTGGCTACGAAGGCGAAGGGACGATACTTGGTTTCATTACCGTCTCTATTCGTTGGGCATTATTTTATCAGGGCCGGGTCGCAATTATCGAAGATTTGATAGTTGAGAAATCGCATCGTGGCCAGGGCATCGGTTGCGAATTGGTGAGGCACGCTGAAAACACAATTATGAAAGAGGAATCGGTGAAGGGTATCGAGTTGTGTTCAGACTTGCATCGTGAAGAAACGTTCGGTTTTTGGGAAAAGTGCGGCTACGAAAGGCTTGCATATCATTTCAGAAAGGAGCTTGAGCGTTGACATGGTGTTGATTAGTAGTATAACTCTGTAGTAAGGAAATCGCATGACGCTCATCCAATGCCGGGAATGCCAGAAAGAGATTAGTACTGAGGCAAAGAATTGTCCTCATTGTGGTGCTCCTTTTCCAGCGAGAAAAAAGTGGAAGGGTTCCGGATTTGAATGGAAGTCCAAACAAACATTCTATGGCTATCCACTGGTGCATATCGCGTTCGGCCGTGACGCACAAAATAGAATCCGCGTGGCAAAAGGTATCATTGCGATCGGTCAATTCGGTATTGGGTTGGTAACCTTTGCTCAGTTTGGTATTGGCATTCTATTCGGCTTTGGGCAGTTCATTTTAGGACTAACGGGTCTTGGCCAATTTGCCATCACTGGTCTATTTGGAATCGGGCAGTTCGCCACGGGCTACATCGCAATCGGCCAGTTCGCGCTGGGTTACTATGTGCTCGCGCAGGCCGGATATGCCAAATTCTTATGGAGTCCAGGTGCAGAAGACCCAGCAGCAGTGGAATTCTTTCGTCAGTTGCTACAGAATGTGAAGAGCTTTTTCCATGTATAAGACTGTTTGTATTTTACAGGCAGGTTTTGTTTGCTTTTGCTGCTCATCGCGATTCCGTTTACGAGTGTTGGGACGAGCTTGTGTCGTGCTGAAGAAGACTGTGTCACCATGAAAGAGGAGGCGCGATTGTTTGAGTCCAAACACTTCGAGATCGAGAGGTTATGTGACTTAATTTACGCTGCGATCTGTACGAACAGTACTCATAGACCCAATTGTTTCCGAATCAAGCATATCGGTATCGAACCGAAACTGAGTAGCCTGTTGTGAAAATCCCTTAGCTGGAATTCATCTCCCAGTTTTTTTTGGTAATCTTTTCTTAATTCGAGAATTTGCCTTTTTCCTATCAGATAACTCATAGGCTGAGTCGGTGTGAAGGTATAACGGGTCACCTCTTTTTTGGCATGTACTTTCTGTACTTTTGCGTCATTGACCAGAAGGTTGACTGCCTGGTCATAATTCATCTTCCTTGTGTGCAATTCTACATCTATTATCACGCGGCAAGCTCGCCACAACTGATCTTTCAGCTGCAGTAGCCGAGAACGGGGGTCTGAGTAGAAGCCCCTATCATACATCATCTCCTCGCAGTACAATGCCCAGCCTTCAACGAAAACCGACGTGCGTAGTAGGGGCCGTAGCTTGTTCTGTAAACGATTAGCGTGTACCAATTGCAAATGGTGACCTGGATAACCTTCATGTAATGCGGTAACCGGAATGCCGTACACGGAATGTCCGCGCAATATTTCTTCTTGCTCGTCAATCGATGTCATCTCATCAACCGGCGTGACAAAGAAATATCCCTTTTGTTGTTTCTCAAAGGGCGCCGGTCTCATATATGCCGCATACGGTAATATCGGTCTGAGAAAGGTTGGAGTAGTTATGACTTCTAGTTCCTCACCTTCAGGGATACTCGCAAGCGCTTTGTCTCGCACAAATCTTCGAGCACGCTCCATTTCCCTCTTGTAAGTTGCAAGCAGCTCATTTGCTCGAGGATGCGCTCTTTTTATATAATCAACAGCACTAACCCACGTTCCGTGTGTATCGATTGTCTTGGCAAGGCGTGCCAGTGCATCTTCAGTTGTTTTCTTCATCGCTCTGCCGTATTCCAGAAGTTCTTCTGCACTATACGGGAGCATGTGATCTGTCTTCAGTTTAAACGCGTATTGATCGGCACCTATGGCGAATTCACCCTTTGAACGTGGAAGTAATTCGTCTCTTAAGAATATTCCATATGCATCTAATGCTAAGGATGCTTCGCGGCCCGCATTTTCCAAATCCTTAGCTAATTTCGGCACCCCGGTACTCAAACGCGCGACTATTGTCTCCAGAAAATTCTTGCCTCCTTCATTAATTTCAATTGCGAGTTTTGTGAATGCCTCTGGCGCATCTTTCAGATTATGCCTGCTGTCTTCGAGAAAACGTGGTATCTGTCGCATGCGTGATAAGATGGCGGCGGCGCGTTCTTCGATGGACGCAAATTCTCGTACATACAGGATGAAAAGTGCATCAACGCAGAGATCCGCGTATTCCGCGGCATTTTTTTCCCAATGCCTGATTTCTTCAAATGAATGTATGCTTGATTCCAAAAAATTCTGGAGTAGCTGCCAGTCGATGTACTCTTCGTCGGTCAAGTCCTGTTTGTTTATCTTTCGTAGTCGAGTCAGGAAATCCTTGTGCGATTTATTGATCCCTGTTAAAAAGTCACGGTCGACATTATCCAATTCGTAATCGTATTTGTGTATGCCTACGAATGTTGCAGAGTGGGGCGAGCTTTTCCAAAATGATTCGAGTATTTCGTCAACTATGCATGAAAACTCTGACATGAGACCTCCTCGATGCAAGTTCCCCTATGCCTTCCTGATCCAGTGGGTTCTTTAATGTATTGATATTCGATGATTTGTCAACCGACCATTGACAATCTGCAATATTCAATTAGGATGGACTGTTGGGAATGGATGGAGGGAACGCATGAAAGTGGTTGAGTTAGTCAGTATAGTACTACTGCTCATATTGGTCACATGCGGTGATGGCGAATATTCGGAGATACGAATGACTATGCCTCAAGATGGTTCAACAGTGGGCGGAATGGTGAGAGTCGAGACCAATGTTAGTGCCGCGGTGATGGTGCAGTTTTACGTCGATGATACACTCATATACACGTGTGATTCAGTCCCTTTTGTTTTTACATGGAATACTTTCCTTCACTCCAATAACTCTTCACACGTAATTTATGCGAAGGTTAAATGCATGAATTATGATGAGGTGTACTCGGATACGATCTTGGTAACTATAGATAACGGAACCATGATTTTCGCTGATGATTTTGAAAGCTATGTTCTTGGTGACTATCCGTATGCTGGCTGGTTTGAGATATGGCCAGGTGCAGGTAGTAGCTACACCTACGTTGATAGGGGTATTGCGAGTACCGGTGAGCAGAGTTTCCGCCTGGAAGGCACCGAAGATTTAGTAAGAACGGATGGCGTGGAGCTTGTCTTGGACGATGTCGACCACCTAATCTACGAAACTTCGTTGATGCTTCCGTCGAGCGACTCAGCTGGTGCGCTTTTCGGCTTCTTTGTCCTGCTGAATCCATCGCTGGGTGCAATTTACAACGGTGTTTGGTTTAACCGTGATGATAATCTCGTGTACGCACGTGGTGTTGTGGAGGACAGCACCGGTCGTACATGGGAGCATGACACGTGGTACTCTGTAAGGGTGACACTCGATTATTCCCAAATGATAATGAATGTTTGGCTTGGTGGTGAGCAGATCGTGTCCGACTTGCCGGCAATACCGCGTGACCTGACTGATACCTTTGCGCTGGCAACCGAACATGGAACCCATGGTATCGTCTATTATGATGACGTGAGGATGTTGAATGAAGCAGGCAGCACTGATGCGGCTGGTAACAGGTCGCGACCCGTACCTTGACAGTCAGCCAATAAAGCGGTATTATTGCCCCTAACGTAATATTCCATACGCTGCGTAGCACCAAATTATGCTGTTTCTAAATAGGGATTCTTCAAATGTTCTTGGTGTTTTAGAGAAGGGGGCTTTGTTATGAGTGGTGTGGTAGGGATCATTTCTGGGAAGGATTGCAAGGAGAATCTGTTTTATGCCACCGATTATCATTCGCATTTAGGGACTTCCTTTGGTGGCCTTGCGATTTCGGACGGTAGGTCAACCGCAAAAAAGATACATAGCATAGCACGGGTGCAATTCAAGTCGCGATTCGCAGAAGACATAGATTTCATAAATATGCATGGAAATGCCGGCATCGGAGTGATTAGCGATCGCGATACACAACCTCTGATCATGAGATTGAAGTTTGGTGAGTATGCAATATGTGGCGCTGGTTATATTGATAACCAGGATGAATTAGCCAAGAAGTTGATTGATGAAGGCATTGTTTTTTCGGAAATGCCAAACGGCAAGGTGAATCAGATTGAACTGGCTGCTAAGCTGATAAACAAGGGCAAAACATTAGTTGATGGAATTGAGTACATGCATAGACACATCGATGGCTCAATGTCCTTACTGCTACTGGGCAAAGAGGGTGTGTATGCTGCTAGGGACAAATATGGTCGAACCCCTCTCGTCCTGGCAGAAAGAAATGGTGATAAGATCGTAGTATCTGAGACTTGCTCATATAAAAATCTAAGCTTTGAAACGAAAAAATATCTGGGTCCGGGTGAAATAGTTTTCTTGAGTTCAAAAGAAACCAAGCAGTTGAGAAAGCCGAACGATATTCTTCAACTGTGTACTTTCTTGTTTGTCTACGCCGGGTTTCCGGCATCTGAATACGAAGGAAAAAATGTCGAAGAGTTTCGCGAAATATCGGGCAGGATTATTGCCAAGCATGATAGCGTGGAGGTGGACTTCGTGGCTGGGATTGCTGATTCGGGGACTGCTTATGCACACGGTTATTCCCATGAATCTGGTGTGCCCGTGAAGATTCCGCTTCTAAAATACACCCCCGGGTGGGCAAGAAGTTATGTGCCGCCGGCACAAGAAACGAGAGACCTCATCGCCTTGATGAAACAGATCACGGCCGATGTTTTGATAAAAGGACAGAGAATGGTGATAACCGAAGATTCGATCGTACGGGGCACTCAGTTAAAGAATTTTTTACTCGTGAAGTTATGGAATTCCGGAGCGAGAGAGGTTCACGTGCGACCCGCTTGTCCAGCCCTGATGTTTCCGTGTAAGTTCCTGTACTCGACTAGACAGCTTGATGAATTGTTTGCTCGCCGTATAATAAAGCAGTTCCACGGTAAGCATATAGAGAATGTCGAACCTTATCTGGACCTTGATTCTCCAGATTACAGGAAGATGATAAACGCCATGGAGAAAGACCTCAATGTTACGTCGTTAAGATACCAGAGGCTCGAAGATATGATGACGACTACGGGTTTGCCTGCCGAGAGCCTGTGTACGTACTGCTGGACCGGCAAGACGGTTCGATAGATAACGGCATCTAGCCGGCGTGGGTTGTGTATTCAATATCTCAACCGATAGCTTTAGCAGCCGAGACGTACTCTGAGGACGGGATGCCACTCTATTGGCTGTCCTCCAGTATAATATAGATGGAAATCTGTAATTCCAAAATCTACAGCCAGTTCTTTACCTATTTCTTGAATCACTCCTAGCTTGGTGGAGAGTGCTAAGTCGCCATACATTAGGCTGAGATGAGGCATATAGTTTTTATCATTATCTTGAGCAAGTTCCGTACACGCTATTGAACGTGCATTCATCAAAGCTTTTGTTTTTTCTGCCTTGATGAACATGCATCTGAAAAATTGGTTAAGATATGCAACTTCCCTCAATTTGATCTCAAGGGGCTCTATTAGCGTCGCGAGTTTTTCTGTTTTAGATTTCAATTCACTGACCGGCGATTGTATTTCTCCAATCAGAGTAACGTGAGGTTCGAACCTTGGGGTTGAATGCTTTTTACTGAGGTCTACGATGAGCCTCTGTAAGTCATCGCGTGTCCTCCCCGTGGGCATCAACCAGAGTGAATAGACTTCCTTTTTATAATACATTACTCTTGCTGCATTTGCTGCCATTCTTTGAGAAGAACCTTACGCCTTCTGTTCTGCTCACGCCCACTGCGGGTGTATTTTTTCTTGTCCTTGTGGACATGGGTCGGACGGTGTGGCGCGCGGATTTTGTGACCTTTCTTAATACGGATCTTGAATTTCTCCTTAGACATAATCTTAGTATAACAAAAGGTGTCTGTGCAGTCAACAAACGTCTCAATGAAACTACTTCCAATTATTGACAGCGACTCTAAATTGGGTAATATTGATACGCAAACACTTCAATTCTTTTGAAGTTGAAATCATAAGATGCGTTATCGCAGGGATTATAGAATAAGCAATAAATAAGGAGGTTTTATTATGGGCAAATCGTTAAAGGGTACAAAAACCGAGAAGAATTTGTTGGCCGCATTTGCCGGTGAATCACAGGCCAGAAATAGATATACCTATTTTGCATCGAAGGCTCGTAAACAAGGCTACGAACAGATTTCGGCGATTTTTCTTGAGACGGCTGACAATGAGAAAGAGCATGCTAAGGTCTTCTTCAAATATCTGGAAGGCGGTGATGTGGAGATCACAGCGGGCTATCCAGCGGGCGTCATCGGCGACACCAAGGCGAATCTTGAAGCGGCAGCAGCAGGCGAGAAAATGGAGTGGTCGACTCTTTATGCGAATTTTGCTAAGACAGCTAAGGAAGAGGGCTTCGTAGATGTCGCCAAGTCTTTTGAGCAAATCGCTAAGGTGGAAAAATTCCATGAAGGCAGATATAGGAAGTTGATCAGCAATATTGAGAATGGAGAAGTCTTTAAGAAGAAAGGTTCTGTGAAATGGCATTGCCGTAATTGTGGGTATGTGTTTGAGGGCGCTGAGCCGCCAAAAGAGTGTCCAGCCTGTAAACATCCACAGTCATTCTACGAGATATTGGCCGAAAACTACTAAGGCAGGTTGGTCAAGAATGTGGAGTCTTCTTGCAGTTTGTCCGAGAAGGCTCCACATTCCGTACGTATTTTTAGGAGGTGACAATGAAGTTGAACATGGGTTCCATGGACCGCATAATCAGATTGCTGGTAACGTTGATCGTTGTCATATTGCTTGTCGCCGGGGTTTTGAAGGGCGCTCTGGCTATTATCTTGGGCGTCGTGGCAATCATTTTTTTTGTGACGAGCGTTATTGGATTTTGCCCGTTGTATGTGATCTTTGGCTTGTCGACAAAGAAAAAGCATTAGTATGGATAGTGGGTGCTTTGTCGCAACTTTGAAAACATGAGCACGTAAAGCATGGGTGAATCAGCAAGACATGCCCACGGCGGGATATCTAGTGAAGATTTTCTGAACGCTGAGACGATACTCTCAGCAATTAACCTGAAAGAGGAGCAGACCGTACTTGATGTCGGATGCGGGGAGGGGAATTTCTCGTTGGCGGCTTCGAACATTGTAGGTGAATGCGGAATAGTGTTTGCAGTTGATATCAATCCAGCGTCAATAAACATTCTCAGGAAGGTTATTGCAGATGAAAATATCGGCAACATAGTAACGTTCACGGCCGATGTGGCAAAACACATCCCCGTAGCTGATAACGCGGTTGATGTGTGTCTGATGATAAACGTATTACATGGCTTTGTGGCAAATCACGAGACCGCAGACGTGATGCGTGAAATTTCACGTGTGCTTAGAAGACACGGCACCCTGGTGATTGTAGATTTCAAGAAATTGGATACAGTTGTTGGTCCGCCCCTATCACTACGATTGAGCCCGGCCGAAGTGGAAGAAGAATGCTTGAAACACGGATTCGCGGCGGATGCGCTTGTCGACGTCGGTCCGTACAGCTATCAAGCCACGTTCATCAAGACGTAGTTCTTATCTCAAGACTACCATTCTCTTGCTTTGTGCGTAATTTGAAGCCTCAAGGTGGCAAAAATAAACGCCCGAACTCACTAGCTTCCCTCTAGAGTCTCTGCCGTTCCAGGAAACGATCGTGGGCTGCATGTGGGTTGGCGTAATGCGTGAAAATCGGACAACCAACTGACCTGTGGCATCATATATGCTCAATAAGAGATGTGTGACTTCTTCGGGTACTGTGAAGGCTATGTTAGTTTTATGCGAGAATGGGTTCGGGTGGTTCTGTAGCGTAATTCCTTTAGGCATTTTCTCATGGGGACGTTCAGCAATGCCGATTGGGACATCAGGTAGAAGCGTGCGATGAGGGCCGCCATATGTGCCCATGTCGTTTCTCAAAAAGCCTTTCGAGGGCCACAGAGCATAACCTGGATTAAATGGGTCTTCAGGATCGTTGTAGAGAATGCTAGTGTCACCAGCATCAATGCAGGGTGAGCTGTCTGAAAGGTAGAAGTTCTGAATTTCAAAGAATGGATCAGTGTCAATATTGCCTTCGCCTGGATAACTGCCCTGCACATCGCAATAGTTGACAACAACGACACCCCCCTGCCGATAGATCTGAACAGCTTCATTACCCCAGATAATGTTGTTGCGAATCGTAACATTGGCTGACCAGAGGCGCAAGCCACCACCCGGGGCTGTACCGCCGGGATGATTAAAGACAATCGTATTGTTTTCGATATTCTTTGAGAATGTGCTATTGGATAAGATCCATAGGCCACCGCCACCGCCGTATGCACCGCCGGCTGAGTTGTAGGCGATTATGTTGTTCTTGATGTCAGCCCCGGTGTAATTTAGGACAATGCCGCCGCCGTAGAGTGCCGAATTGGAGACGATGACGTTATTCTGGATAGAAGGGTTTCCATCACCGCAGCGGATCGCACCGCCACCGGTGCTGGTAACACCCTGGGTGTCAGTTATGTGGTTTTCTACTATTTTGTTATGGCGGATTCTTGGGGAAAGGTATTGTATAAGAATTCCACCGCCTTCACGAAACAGTCCGGCGCCGTGCTCGTCTTGCCACTTGGTTCCGAAACCACCAGTCAAGGTGAATCCAACGAGCGCGGCTGCGGTGTCGGCCATTGTGTATGCGCTGTCGCTGACAATCAAAACACAGCTACCAGTGTCAGAGTGACTTGGTGTGCTACCGTTAATAATAGTTGACTCGACGTAAGCGGGGTTGTCGTCTAGAATATACTGGCTCGCCACCACAATACCCTTCTCGCGAAAATGGATATTCTCATGATAAGTATCTGGGGCGACGAGCACTGTATCGCCATCAATTGCGGCATCGATGCCATCCTGAATCGTGGGTTGATCTCCAGGTACGTTTATTACGGTTGCGGATAAAGGCATGAAGCATGATAGGGCAATGGATATGAATATTGTTATCTTGGTATACATAATTTCTCCTTATTCTTTCTCCCGGGAAGCGACCCGCTCTCTCCAAGCCGGATTCTTTGCGAGCACGGCAAGCGCTGTCCTTCGGGCTGCATTGGTATTCAGTACTTGGGTTTTCTCGAAGAAACTGGTCATCGTGTCGACCACATCATCGAAGGATTTGAGGCTTCCGTCTCCGTGTGTGCAGTATCGACAATACTCACCTGTCGTGTCGCCCCTTGGAAAATCATCTTGGGCATAAAGAATCATGCCGCAACTTCGACACAGCTTCTTCTTGGTCTTTTGATCTATGACTTCCTGGGTAGCTCTACTCGGGACGTCGGCAACAAAGGAGAGCAGTTGTTCCATGAACTTCTCCGATATGTTCTTTTGTTCGAACATGTAATCGCCAAAAAATGAGAGATAGACCAAAGCTCCTTGCCAAGCATTGGTGCGGACCAATGCTTTGTCTGCCCACCGGTTGAACGATTCTATTGTGTAGTAATTGGCAACCGCGAGTAGTGAGATGACTTCTTGTTTGACATCCTGGTTGAATTCTGAGAAGCCAGCCATAAGTGATTTAATGGATCGCCAATTGGCCCGAAACGTCTCGAAGTGTTTTGACAGGAATTCATTTAGGCTCTGTGAATCGACGTAAGCTGAGTGCAGCTTGTCGGTTATATCCAACACGAGACGGCGCACGACAGCAAGAATCAATTCATCACGGTTCTTAAAGTGGAAGAATATCGTGCCGTGGGCGACCGATGCCTTCTTGGCGACATCCAGGGTCGAGGCCTTGAAGTCACTCCTGACAAAGGCTTGTTCTGCTACATCGGTTAGTTTATTTCTGGTCATCATCTTGTGCCGCTCGCGCGGCGATTTCTCAGTCATCGCGAATCCTCCTTTCTGAGTAAGCACTCAATGAGTACATACTCAATTATAGTGGAAAATGGTGTTTTGTCAAGGGTGACTCGACATATCACTGTAGGTCTTATTAGATAAGGGTCTGTCAGACACCAAGCTTGAAACCTTTCCGTTTCATCTACGTATAACTGGATACATACAGCAATTCAATGAGTTTTTTCGTCAATTTTACAGTACAAACAATAACAAGGAGGTAATATGACAGGCATCTCTGCAGTAACACTGATTTTAGTCCAGCTCGGTAATCCAGTTGTTGCGAGCAATCTGCCGAATGCGATAGTGTGTTTCGCTGGAAACACTGAAGAGTTCCGCGAGATGTACGAGGTCAAATCTGTCACCGAACTGCGTGTTGAAAATGCAAATGGTGATATAAAGATTAGCAAGTGGAGAAAACCCAATATGGAAATTCGTGCAAATAAGAAGACGACGCGCGGAAAGGGCGAGTTTTTAAAAGTGCAGATCGAGGTCATTACCGGAGACGTTATGGAAATTCGGACAAAGTACCTGGAAAAAGACGTGCGTGTGTCGGTTGACTATGCTATCCAGATTCCAGAGGGAGTATTTGTGCAAGGGATCGAAACTTCAAACGGCGATATCGAACTCATTGATATAAAAGGAGATTCGAGGGTGATAACTTCCAACGGCGACGTCACCCTAAGAAGCGTGGATGGATCCGTACGGGTGCACACCGCAAACGGTGACGTTACTGCAATGGATGTGAGTGGCGTGATGCAGGTGGAGACTGCTAACGGTGATATAATCATCAAAGGAGCCGCAACGATAATAGAGGCGGCAACTAGTAGTGGTGACATCTCGGCCGCAATTAAACAAATTCCTGACCAAGGTACAAGCATTACAACGAGTAACGGCTCAATTGATTTATATATCGACGACAAATTAAATGCCGATATGACCCTGGCGACGACCTTGGGCAAGGTCGTGATTAAGGACTCTGAATTGAAAACCAAGATTTCTGCGAAGACCGAATCTGGCACGGTGCTGAGCGGTATTATTGGGCTGGGTGGCAACTCCTTGAATGCTCGCACTTCAGTGGGAAACATAAATCTGCATAGATTGGGTAGATAATTGCCGGCGCCGGCTCGGCGATCGTCAGAGCGACTAGAATCTGCTGCACATTATAGTCGGTGGCAAGCGTTCAGGCGATTGCGGATTTACATTCTAGTGTTTTCTGAGAATGAAACCTGTGTCGTTGATGTATATGTAAAACGTGTCAGGGCTTGGATATTGAAAAGCCGCAATTCCGTAGGCAGTATCAACACCCGGAATCTTCTCGGCATGTTTGAGCAGAAACTTCCAGAGGCTCTCCTCGGAATGCATTTGATAGATTGATACGACTGTGTCCTCGGCATGCTCCCACCTACCGGAAAAGCGCGTGATACGGTAGTAGGCGTCAGCCCCGAGCCAGCGCAGCGCCGTGCTCCATCTCAAGAAGTAACCCTCGATCATCCATTGCTCGCCCACAAGGTTGAAAAAATGCATACGGTTTTCGCTTTGCTCGAAGAAAGTAATCCTTGTGGTATCATTCACAGCCTCGGCATATAACCAGCCTATTTTTTCTTCACTGGTGTATCTGGAGAACGTTTGTAAGAAGAGCGATAGGTAAATGAAGGCCGAAGCAAATCCTAAGATAACGAGAAACAAAACGAGTGAATATATGAATTTAGTGATTTTTCTTCTCCGTTGGGTTGTTCTGATTATTGAGTGTATCAACAGGACCAGAGCGATTACGACCAGTGCAAGACCGATGACACCGGTCACGATTATGAATCTATCCATATCAGGTCATTATATTATGTGCGGTGTTGAAGTCAATAGTGGTTCAGTCCTGTGAGTAGAGATTCGGGTATTCGGCGAAGGATTGGATTCATACGTCATTCCTAGGCTTAAGCCTATGCTGCACGCCTTGACGCTGGTCGTCGTTTCCTTATAATGAGATAGTGTTCGATTACTGAAATCTAAAAGCTTAAGGAAATGCAAAGGGGGTGCGAATGGTAGGAACACCGGAGTTTGTTCGCAATCGTATCGTGTTACACTTTCAGAATAAGAGATTACTTAAAGGGTACACGCATGATTTCACACCTTTGAGAGAGAAGTTTCACTTGATATCAGAAGCGCAGGAAGATAAGGGTAACATCTATGAGGTTCACTGTTCGGACCTCAAAGCAGTTTTCTTTGTCAAAACGCTGAGTGGCGATAGGGAATACGCCGAGAAGAAGCGCTTTGAAGACATAGATGCCGCCCAGTTGAGAGGTCTGAAGGTCAAAGTGGAATTTCCAGATGGTGAAGTGATTCGCGGCACAAGTTTCGGATATAGTAAGAACCGTAAGGGATTCTTCATTGTGCCACTCGACCCGCATGGCAATAACGAACGTATTTACGTTGTCGCGAACACCCTGCGCGACGTGAGGGTGGGTGACGAGGCAGAAGAATAATTATTTCTAAAAACAGCAATCCTTAATTATTACACATCCTATACGATAAATAAAGAGAGTAGTTGTCAGAAATTTTGTTTGCATCAATGTGCATTCTCTTATGCTTTTGTAGATAAAACAAGCTACTTCACAACTTGCAGCGCCTTGTTATCTTAAATCCTCAGTCGATTAATGATGTAGCGTGCCCATGAAAAAGCGATGGTTGCACCGATTATATTACCCATAACAATGCCCCACCATATGCCGGGAAGTCTCATATGCAAGGATATTGAGAAAAAGTACACGAGTGGTATGACAAGTACGATGGTGCGGAATATTGTAACGGCTAATGAATTTATACCCTTTCCGATTCCCTGAAACATCGCCGACGAAAGTATGCCAAAAGCAGCAGCTGGGTAATAGATACACATCGTTCTTATGAATATGATCAGGTCATCGGCAATACGTGCCGCTTCCTGGGACATCGTGAAGAGAGATGTTATCTGCGGAGCGAGAATAAATGTCAGCGACGCAACGGCCAATTCTATGTATACACCAATCCTGATTGCGTACATATAAGCCTTATCAAGTTTTGCATAGTCACGGGCACCGAAGGCGGCGCCCGTCACCGAAGTGACCGCCGTGGCCATGCCCAAGAGGGGAAGCGCTGCGAACATGGCAACGCGCCAGCCTGTCGTGTACACTGCGACCCCGTCAGTCCCAGCGACCCTGACTGCGATCAAATTGAGCAAGAAAACTGAGAACGCCATAGCGATTTGCATAATGGATGCGGGTAATCCGACTCGGAGAATATCACGTGAAATGTCTCTGTTAAAGCGAAAACTCTTGAGCGTGATTGCGACATAGGTATCTTGTTTGATACAAACCCAGTAGAATAACACCGATGATGCAATGAACATAGATATCACGCTTGCCCAAGCGGCACCGGCAACACCCAGACGCAGCGTGTAGATAAATATTGGATCAAGTATAATATTCAAACCAGCGCCTCCCATTCCTGCGTACATTGCTCTACGCACATCACCCTCAGCACGAAGCAGAGCACTGGCAACGTGTGTAAAGAATATTAGTATTGTGCCGATGAATATGACCTGTGCATATGAGGCTGCCAAGGGTGCAACTCGGCCTGCGCCCATACGGGAGAATATGGTATTCGCGAGAAAGAAAAAGGGGATTGTGATAACTGCTGATACGAACAACATCATGACCATGGTGTGAGCTGCGACGTTATCAGCGCCACGTCTATCGCCTGCCCCGATGCGTCGTGAAATGGCGGCTGCACCGCCCACGCCGAGGCCGGTCGAGAGCGCTATGATCATGAAGAAAAATGGGAAGAAGAAGCCGACGGCAGAAAGCGCGTCTGGACCTAAGCCCGAGACCCATATAGCGTCTACGAAGCTGTAGATCGTCTGGACTGACATCGCGACAATCATGGGTACGGCGAGCCTGATGATCGCTTTCTTGGGATTACCAAGCAGTGTTTTGACACCTTCGGTCTCGCTTAGTTGAGCTTTTGGTACCGGGTTATTTTTGTTCTTCATCTGTGATTTAGTGTGAAGTCTGTATTATATGTAAATGCGACCTGTTGTCAATCCAATACAAAGTAAATGTCACACATCTCTTGTTGATCTAAATACAATACAGTGGTAGGCACGTGTAATGTTCGAGCGAAGTCGAGAACTTCGCGCTTATACTCTTGATGTAACTTCTCGACTCCTTGCCCGCGCCCTTCTCTGGCGGTGAGTTCGCTCGAAAACCATTTTCTTACGAACTACGGAGTAGAAATAGAGTGATGATGAAGTTAAAAGTAGTATGGTGCCGGATAAACTCCGCGCAATCGTTGACAATATTACTTTTCTGATTATCATAGGGTGACGCAGATTTCTTGACGCCAAACATGGACGCATTGGTTATATATTACTCACGCACGGGCACAACAAAAAGACTGGCCCGGATGATTAGCCACAGGTTGAATTATGATTGCGAAGAAATTAGATCGATAGAAAGTTACAAGGGCATATTCGGATGCATCAAGGCAGCAAGGCAAGACGTTTCCAGTACTTTGCCGTCGCTGTGCCCATTGGAACACGATCCCGCCGTTTATGAGAACGTGATACTCGGAACACCAGTTCATGCCTCGAGAATGGCGGCACCGGTTCGTTCGTTTTTAACAAGTAATAAAGACAAACTGAAGAACCTAGCACTTTTCATCACACATCAAGGATCAGAATGCGAGAGTACAGCGAGGGGTATCGAAGATCTAGTCGGTACTAAAACCGTTGCGCAGTTGTGTGTGAGAGCCTCAGAACTCGATACCGAAGATTTGAGAACAATGATTGACGATTTCGTAGATCGCATATCCAATGTCGGTGATTAGATTTAAGGATGTTTCAGTAAAATTCAATGATGAATTCCTTTTTGAGAATCTCGACTTCGAGTTAAGAAGGGGTGATAAGCTGCTAGTATACGGAAAATCTGGTGAGGGCAAGACTACAATCATAAGGCTCATACTAGGCTTTGAATGTCCGCATGGTGGTAGTATCTTTTTTGAGGGGCATCGACTGGGTCGGAAAACAGTGTGGTATGTTAGAACGAAAATATCATATGTTAGCCAGAATCTGGATATCGGCGACGGCCCAGTACGCGGGTTGATTAATAGGGTCATGGCCTTTAAGGCAAATGCTAATATCAAACCTTCGAATGCTGAGCTCTCAGATTGGCTTAAGTTTCTCAGGTTGAAAGAAAGTATATTACGCGAGCATTTTGAAAGACTTTCCGGAGGCGAGAAGCAGAGAATAGCAATACTGATTGCATTGTTGTTGAAACGCGATGTCTTCCTGCTTGATGAGGTGACTTCGGCCCTTGATTCTGAGTTGAAGGGAAAGATGATAGATTACTTTACGAGTAGAAGCGATGCCACCGTCATCGTGATATCACATGATAAGGATTGGCTGGATAGCCCGGGAATAAGAATCATTAACCTGGACAAAATAAATGGGCGCGCCTGAGATATCTAATCTGGCACTTTTCTTTTGTTTCCTGCTGCTGCTTATACCGCTCTTCTTGAGCGTGATATTCCGCCTCAAACTGGTAGGAACCGTGTTGAATTCAGTTGTGAGAATGTCTATACAATTACTCCTCATTGGCATCTTTCTCAAGTATCTATTCGATGTCGACAAGCCGATAATTACCGTCGCGTGGTTGCTTGTCATGATCACGGTTGCGGTGTTTACCGTAATACGGAAGAATAGTCTTAGTGTTAAGAAATTTCTTTTACCGACACTGATCTCGTTTGTACTGGCAACGTTCCTTGTGTTGTACTACTTTAATGAATTGGTGGTTGACTTGGCACGAGTGGTCGAGGCGAAGTATACAATCGCCATCGGTGGGATGCTTTTAGGTAATGCCTTGAGCGGTAACATAATCGGCACAGGGAATTTCTACCAACGCCTCAAACGAGATGAAGATAGGTATCTCTACGTACTCTCAGCCGGAGCAACCAGGATGGAGGCTCTATTTCCATATTTTCGAGAGAGTATCGCTTCTGCACTGAAGCCGACCATTGCTAATATGGCGACCATGGGCATAGTTTTTCTCCCGGGTATGATGACCGGACAGATAATCGGTGGTTCATCGCCGCTGTTGGCGATAAAATATCAGCTTGCTATCATGATCGCAATATTCACGGCATCGACGATATCGGTAACCTTCACTATCCTTTTTACGATGAGAACATGTTTCAATCCATATGGCACGATGCGCCGCGACATATTTCGTACTGGATCGTGAAATATATCCAACGCTATCACATTGCGTGAAACCAAATGGAAACACTGTATTCTTTACTACAGATTATTTATTGACATTTAGTGAAATATCGCTATTTTATGAAGCAAGGAGGTTGGTATGATGGATACGGTGACGACCGAACGTAACCGCATCGTTGTCCATTTCAAAGATGGAAGATTGCTCAAGGGCTACACCCATGACTTCACGCCGGTCAAAGATACTTTTCATGTGACTTCCGAATTGGAGCAGGATAAGGGAAAGATATACGAGGTTTTCTGTCCAAACTTGAAGGCGATATTTTTCGTGAAAACACTATCTGGCAACAAGGACTACAAAGAGAAAAAAAGATTCCACGAAGTTGACTCTTCTGGTCTCAGGGGAATAAAGATTAAGGTAGAGTTCAACGACGATGAGGTTATGTGTGGGATTAGCCTTGGCTACAGCAAGAAGCGTAAAGGATTTTTCGTGGTACCGGTGGATCCCCAGAGCAACAACGAGCGGGTATATGTGGTCGCCAGTGCGGTGCGTGACGTTAAGTTAGGCAGCGCGGCTGAGCAATAGTATTGTCGTAGTACCGACCAAAAGTTTCTTGGAACTGACTGCGCGGTCAGTTGTCTCCACCCTATTATCATAAAGAATTGATCCGGATCGAACTCATGGTTTGAGATGAATTAGTGTCGATCACTATGCTTTGCAGGAAATAGTATACGCATTACGTCGTTCCCTGTAAAGCATTGATTTTATTGACTTACAGAGCTGTTGAGAGATGAATGCCTTAGGTTATAATCGCTCTGTCTTTCAATATCCCTTTTGAGGGACTATTCAGTTGGCGAGAGGAGATCATGACGTTTTGGAGAGACCCCGGTCTGTGAGAACGCGCATCGCGATAAGCAGTATTAATCGATGATCAATAAAGTACATTGGTCGCAGGACCGTGGGTCGTTTCCACTGAGATCACCGATTGGATTGGACTCGCGTATGACTCCCTGGTCTATCGTGCTGATGGCGGCATGTGGACACTGGTTGGGAACGACAGCACTGCCGGAGATACATACTACTACACCATCGCCCATTTCCCGAGTTATACGCTTATCGAATTCTATCTGTTCGGTCAGGATACTTCGTGGTGGCAGAATACAGGGATCGATCCGGTGGCCGGCGTGAGCCGCCCACTTTCTTTCATAGGCAACGTTGATTATTCAAGATATATGCTGCCGTGGTATTACTCTGCCATATCCGACCAAAAATGACAGCGTCACCTGTTGCGAGAAAGCGGAAAACTGGAAGGACGAGCGTTTCTTGACTTATTTGAAATTATGTCTATCTTTTAGGAATTCATGGCCGCCGCAGACAAGAATTCTGAACTCCGCAATACGATAAGGGTTTCCGTAGTTGAGGGTGTTTATACCCAGGTCTATATCTCTCTGGCGACCGTAGGCAGTGTTTTTGTCACAAGGTTTGCGTTGCTGCTGGGCGCTATGCCACACCATCTGGGTTTGCTTGCAGCCATTGGGCAACTCTCGCTTGTTTTTCAGTCATTTGGGTTCGCCCTGACTCGGCAGGGAACAAGCCGGAAGAGCATCATCATCAGGCTCGCGGCAAGTGGTCGCGCACTAGCTTTGCTTTATGGGATCCTACCCTTTCTCTTTCCTCGGTACGTTGCGATTTGGGTATTTCTGCTGCTGTTGTCGGTCAGTGCCTCGTTACATGCAATGGGCACCAACGCCTGGATTGCCTGGATTTCTGATATGGTGCCCGAACGCGTGCGCGGACGTTTCTTTTCGTGGCGTTCCCGATATTTCATGATCGGAGGTCTTCTTGTGGGTTACTTGCTGGGTGCCGTGGTTGATCTTTATGATCCAAAAACAGTAGGTGTGGTGGAAAGATTTGTGCAACTGAGGCATGTGGGTTTGTTTTCTTCCGCACGTCTAAATATCACATTTATTGTTGTCTTCACGATTGCCGCAGTTTTCGGGTTTCTCGGCATCTTGTTTCTCCGCAAACAACCCGAGCGGCAGAAAAAAGTCGAGAACGGTAATCTCATGATAACCTTCATGGATTCTCTGCACGATAGGAACTTCAGAAGATTCTTGATCTACAATTCATGGTGGATGCTAGCCTTGGGCGTGGGTGCTCCTTTCTGGCAGCCGTTCATGATACAGAAACTACACATGACTTTGGTAAATATCCAAATTTACGGAACGATTAGTGCGCTAGCAGCAATATTAGCGTTGCGGCCGTGGGGTCTGGTCATAGATCGCTTCGGGAATAAAGCAGCAATGCGTGTCGCCATTATTCTTGGAGGTGTGAACCCTCTGGTTTGGTTATTTGTGGATGCACAGAGTTCCTGGATCCTCTATTTCGAGGCGATCACCTCGGGTATCATGTGGTCGGGTGCGAATATCATGGCTATGAATTTTGTCCTCTCAATCGCTCCCCAAGATAAACGACAGGTCTACTCGGGTATATTGGGTGCATTCTCCGGAACAGCAATGATCATATCCATGTTGCTGTCCGGGTTTCTACTTCCTCAGGCATTGAATGTGGTCGGTTTTCATCTTGAACCTGAGCAAGTGCTTTTCGGAATGACTGGGATACTTCGCTGGACCGCGCATATCCCTTTGAGTTGGGTTAAGGAAGCTAGGGGCCAGCCATTGGGTGCCTTGTTTTACTATTTGCGACAATTTACCAAGGTACGCATTGCTCAACTACTAGGCCTGGTGACCAGAAATGGTGTGCAGCGTTCGCCCATGAGTTGACAAATTTGTGATTCTGCTTATAATTTGATTTGTAGAATATGAAGCGACGTCGAAAGCGTGCACCGAGAAAGATCAGGTTTTTTATCGTGTTGGCCATATTGGCAATTCCGTTGTTCTACTTAGGCAAAAGGCTATACGGGTTTGCCGATGCCTTGTCCGAAGAGAAAAGGGTGAAAAAGGATATCATAATTTTGCAGGCTGAAAATGAGGTGCTTAAGCAGCGAGTCGATGAGTACAAAAAGGGAAACCTTATTGAAACCAAAGCCCGTGAGGATCTGGGGATGATCAAAGAGGGCGAGAAAATATACCTTATACGAAAGAAATGATATACCAAACGCAGATTACACCTTTTCGTGTTGAATCATGCCGGAGTGAGACCAGTTTCGCGCCGGGTGAATTAGTCATACTCGAGAGCAAGGAGGGTATAGACATCGGTAAGGTCGTTGTCCAGGCAAAAGATGAAGTCGGTAGCGTCTACGGAGAGATACTGCGCCGCGTCGGCAGTGAGGACATCGAGAAAAGACGCGAGCTCCAGGAGTATGAGGATTTTTGTCTGATCGAGTTTAGAAAGGCGGTTGATGAATTCAATGTAGCAATGAAACCTGTTTTCTGTCATTGCCAGTTTGATGAGGAAAGGGTTATATTCTATTTCACCGCGGAAAAGAGGCTTGAATTTCGCCGGCTGCATCGCCACATATCTCAGAAACTGAACAAGCGTGTTGTCATCAAGCAGATCGGCGTTCGTGACTATTCCAAGTTGTTTGGTGGTGTTGGCCCGTGTGGCAGAAATCTCTGTTGCTCAACGTTCTTGAATGAATTAAAATCCATATCCCTGCGCATGGCGCGGGAGCAGAAGCTTTATGTGTCACCCAGCAAAATATCAGGTGTATGCGGCAAACTTCTTTGTTGTTTAAACTTTGAAGAGAATTTCTACACTGATTTCCAGGAGAGAAACCTGAGCAGAGCGATACAGTTTGATGAAGACGATTGAATCTGTATCGTTTATGAAACACAATCTAGAATTCCATGACATTTGAAGATTTAGTGAAGTTGGTCAAAATATTGCGTGATAAGTGCCCGTGGGATAGGGCTCAAAACCTTCGTTCACTAAAGAACAAGATCATCGAAGAGGCCTATGAATTAGTGGAGGCGATTGAAGAGGAGGATCTTTCTGCGACCGTCGAAGAGATTGGAGATATTATCTTCCTCGCCCTGTTTCTCGCGCGAATCTTAGAGGAGGAGGGTAAAACCAATCTCGATGAATTGATAGAATCGACCGTGGACAAATATCGAAAAAAACACCCACATGTTTTTGAAAGAAAAGAATTGAAAGACGAGCATGCTGTATTGCAGTTTTGGCATAAGAGCAAAAAGGATGTCTTCACCGGTGTTCCCATGATCCTCCCCGCACTACTTGCCGCAAAAGTCATTCAAGAGAGGGCATCGAAACTAGGATTTGATTGGGCATCGCATACCGGCCCACTCGAGAAGGTGCGCGAGGAGATTGGTGAACTAGAAAGATGCTCAAATTCAAGACGCGGTGAGGAATTGGGTGATCTTTTGTTTGCTTGCGTGAATCTCGCACGCCACCTCGATGTTGACGCAGAGGAAGCCTTGAGAAATGCCAATAAGAAATTCGTCAGAAGATTCAGGTCGATCGTCAAGGAACTGCAACAACAGGGTAAGGATGTCGAGCATGTCGGACTAGAGGAAATGGATAAGATATGGGATGAAATCAAAGACCAAGAATAAAGAACAAAGCAATATTGGGCAAGAGATTGCCGAGCTCGAGACCGGCTTGACTGAGCTCGGCATCGATTTTGATGATGCTGTGCTCGAAAGGTTCAAGACGTACCTTGAGATCCTACTCTCTCATCGTGCAACACTGCATCTTGTATCTCATGGAGATTATGAGCGCATAAGTAGGCGACACTTCCTGCCTTCGCTTATTGCTTTCCCATATGTGAAGAAACATGGCCGGTCCTGTGACGTGGGTGCTGGTGCGGGTTTTCCCTCGGTGCCTCTGAAAATATTATTGCCTGACTTGGACTTAGTGATTTTTGAAGCGCAACGCAAAAAAGCCAACTTTTTGCATCACTTGATCAGTGAGCTCGATCTTTCGGGAATCGAGATCGTAAACGACCGGGCCGAGTATTATTCAGGACCGGGCTTTGATCTGGTGCTCTTGAAGGCAGTCGGTAAAATAGATAGGTTAGTCCGAGTTGTCGATACTCTGCTTTTGCCTGGCGGAGACGCCATTTTCTATAAGACCCATCGGGTTGGTGAGGAAATCGAGCGTGCTGAGAAAAAGTTGAAAAAGAGGCGGTTTCGATTTGAAGTCAAGAAGACTATCACACCCGTGGAAAAATCGCCGATTGCCCTTGTGATTCTCAGGAAATTGTAGCGCCCGTCTTGTCGCCACTTCTCCCAATCCCGTGCTTAAGCATGGATGAGGGTATTGTAGCATCATTCTTGACAAAATCTGAGAAATCAATATAATTGGCACACAAAGATCAGAAGGAGGTCATATGGCATATAAAATTAATGAAGAATGCACGGCATGCGGACTTTGCGAACCAGAATGCCCGGTTCAGGCAATTTCGGCCGGTGATCCTGTATACGTCATCGATTTCAACAAATGTGTGGAATGTGAGGGTCATTTTGACGAGCCGCAGTGTGCGGCAGTTTGTCCGGTGGATGCTTGTATTGCTGACCCGGATCATCCAAAAACATAGATTTATCTGAAATCTTAGCAAAATGCGGTCGGTTAACCCGACCGCATTTTTTTTAGAGTAACGTTTATCTTAGAACAGCTTGACTTATTTCGGAGTCAAGGTGAATTGTGCATCGAGATAGGCGCCATCGGTATCCGTGGCCCGAACCATTACTTCGAACGCTCCGCTTTCACCGGCATCTCCGTGTATGACGCCCTGCTCGGCATCGATGCTGATTCCGCTGGGAGCATCAAGCAGTTCAAATTCGAGTGGATCGCCATCCGGGTCATAAATGGGTAAGGTATAGTGTACACTGTCTGTGGAACACTTCACTGAGTCAATCTTAGTGGTGAAAGCGGGTGGAGAATTGGCAACGGTTATCTCGAAACTGAAGGCTTCGGAGCGATGCTGACCATCATCGGCAAAAGCCGCACCGGTAATTACATCGTTTTTCCTTAAGTCTATTGGCGGTAGGTTGAGTACGTTTGAAGTGTCAGGAAGCACTTGATCCTTGGCCAGCCAATGGACAATCAAGTTTATGGGATCCTGATCCGGGTCTTCAAAGAGTGCGTTCAGTACTACCTGGGGTGTAGTCACGTAGACCACCTCAGGCATGATTGACAGCGAAACAATCCTTGGCGGTAATCCGCCGATTGTTATTTCGCTCGACCGCACGGTCGCACCGCTCACCTTGCCATCATGCGGCGTGACTTCGGCGAAGATGTTGTCTCCCTTCTTGATGTCGCCATAATGAAAGGACATGCCTTCACCGATTTCTTGACCGTTCACAAACCATTTCACCTGGTAGGTAATGGGATCGCCATCCTTGTCTGAACTCAAAATGCGTGCGGTTATTTCCGATTGTACCGTAGGATGTAAAGGCAGGAGCGTGATGTTTTGCACTACGGGGGCGTTATTGACCGCCGCTTCGCCTTCTTCTCTTTTTTTACCGCCACACTGAATAAGGCAAAGCGCAAAAATCAAGAAAAAGACTACAGTATGTTTTTTCAATGTTCACCTCCGTTGTCTAGTATAGGGTATAATATCAAAAAGTCAATGAGGGATTTCTTCGACAAAAATGAGGATTCCATTTTCTTGGTTCAGAGAAGTGAGGGGAAGGTGTCTACCTTCCCCTCACTTTTGAGTATTTGCTACCGAAGTTTCCGTTCAACTAGTCGCCCGTTGATGATGTCGTAGAATGTGTGGATTTTGACCAAGGCCCTGTGCTTGCGTATGTGTTCTGGTAATTCGTCATTTAAGACCAATGATGCGGTAAATGGAAACGTAAGCGATGCTGGATCCAGAGGCTGGTTGTCCGCCGTAATATATCTACCGAGAGCGAGATTTGAGACAGATATCTTGAGCCCGTCAGCGAGGATTAGCGAATTGCCCTCGACCCCACTGACCATTCCAAGTGAAATTTCCGCAGCCAAGAGCGGTAAGGCCATAATAGTGAGACAAATCATTAGCTTCTTCATTTTATCCCCCTTATCTTCCTTTCCAGAGAATCACGCCAGCCCTTGGCATTCCAGGTATACCGGTTTCAGGCGAGACGATTCCGCCGCCGACCTGGATGAACACCTTGGTCTGGTCAGCACTGACGTATAGTGCGGGTTCGGACGGATAGCCTGAACCAAGAGATAACTTTGTACGATTATAGCCGAGTGTATCGCCCAAGAATGCTTTAGTGTAGGCCGTTCCGGTGCGATAATATAGTGCGTAGAGATTACCATAGCCGCCGTAAGAACAAATGTCACCACTCGGGATGAAGGTAGTGAACAGCACTGCGCCGCCGAGAACTAATGATGATGTGAGATTGCGCTCACCGGGCTGGTCGAAAAAGCGATACCAACCGAGTCTGTTATTGACCAGTGTGACCAGCGAGTCGAAAGGCATATCACCTGGCTGCACAAGACCGTTCGTGTCGACTTCGATATTCGTCACATCGTATAGTTGTGTGTAATCAGTGGTGTGAGTTGTATCATCCCGGAATCCCACATAGACGTGTGAAGTAGGATTACTCTCGTCAATATCAGAAAAGAGTCTACCCGCCCCAAAATAGATCCATAGGTTATTGTATTCATCAGTGGCTACACTACCTTCTGCAGTAATAGGTTGCTCCAGATCCATAATCATGTTCATGGTCCAGAGGTTGGGGTCGATCTCATCGTTGGTTTCTATGCGATAAATTTTCCCTTGCCAGTCCTTAACCGGTGCACCTACATAATGGCAGTCACCAAAATAGATGCGGTCGACCGTGTAATCGATCCCCCAATCGCAGGCAAAGATGTCGGCAATGAAGGATTGCGCATCAGGCAGGGTGAAAGTTCTGAGAAGTAAGCCGGTCCGCAGGTCAAGTATGAATATTTTCCCATTCTGCAGACAGTCACCACCGCAGGTGATTGGTCCGGAACCGATTGCGAGGAACCAACTACCTTTGACTTTGACCACAGTTGGATAGCAGACCGTATACTGAAGAGTTGGATCGGTGAATTCCCACAACGGTTCGGGGTTAAGGGGGTCAGTTACGTCAATGGCAAAATAGGCAGAGCTGCAGGTGTCTGATTCGTTGGTGATTACGGTGCCGCCGAGGCGCATGCCCCCGATTAGAAGCGTTCCCCAACCATCTATATGCACAGGATCGTCAGGGAAAATCTGGGCATCAGTGATGTATGGCTTCAGGTCGACATAATAGACATGGCAGTAATCAGGGTGCGAGAGCCACCTCAAATGAGGCAACAGGTTATACGGAGCATATGCCCACAACTCGGCACCTAGGTCAAAGCCGGCCGGGTCAATCTGCGCGGGGGTTAACGGATTATCGCCGGACAGAATCATTTTACCGGCATTGAAGGCATGGAGCATGCCGTCATTAGCGCCGACGTAGACAACCTGACGTCGCTCTCGATAGTGATTGTAGTAGCGAGCATAGGACATGTCGCCGTAGATAAAGTCGTACCGCTCAAGTGGTGCGCTAACGAGCGCGGCTCCCGAATTAATTACGTCGCCGAGCTTCCATACCCTGCCATTGGCAGTTCTTGACCGCATCCCGGCAGCGTTATAATCCACGCCGCGTACGTATTGAATAATAGTATCTGCCTGAGGCACGGTATAGCCAATACCCAGATATGGTCTGAGTACGACATCGTTTGCTATGTTGAAATTGGTCATAGTATTGCCAATGAGGGTGAAGACGTTTCTCTGTGATGGAGGATTGAAATTCTCCCAGAGCCATGTACCGGCATCCCAGATAGGCTGGAGTTCTTCGATAGGAGCGGCATCTACTTGGATGAGGCTGTCACCATTTCCGGCTATATCCTGGTATCGGGTCACCATGACATTCGTTCCGTCCCATTCCATGGTTATGACATAATCGTTCAGGAGGTGAAGAATCGCATCGGCTTGTGAGTCTTCGCGCAGATTACCAAACGGATCGAGCCAGAGACTCTGACAACTACCAATCCAGTTTAATATCTCACCAGTTATGAATTTTCTTCGGGGATAAAACTGCCCTTGAACAGTTGAACCACCGGCCTTAGTGCCAACACTTAGCATAGAAACTCCACTCGCAGAAGAGATCTTGGCTTGGATGTCCACCAATACGTTGAGGATGGCATTTTCTAAATCTCTGCCATGTTCTGCCTCGTGATAATTGTCCGGAATGCCGTCTCCGTCCTTATCCCATTCGATTGGGTCTGGGCCTGGCAGTCTGTCACCATTTTTGTCCGTGAATCCGCCACATTTTGCGGCATCTTTGAGAAGATCAGAACCAATGGTACCGAAAGCGTAGATGACAAAGCATTCGACAGACTGATCGTCATCCAGCTCTCTGTTACCCCAACCAGAACCAACACCCGGTCTCAAGTCATTAACGTGCCCGTAGAGACAAATATCATCAAGGTAATCAGTTCCATTGCTGGGTAAAAGAGGAAGAATGCCGTCCCAGTAGTTCTGTAGATTTGTGCAATTTGGCATGGTTCCGTCCCAGTCTGGGATTTCCTGGTCCTGTGTCGATTCGCCATCAGTGATCATTATGACAAACGATTTACGACAAAAAGCCATGTCCCGAAGATACTTATCATAATATGGGTCATGTAGACCTCCAGGGTTGGGACTGTAATCGGCGTTGAAGTAATAAGGGTCGGCCTGAGAAAAGAAATGGAGTATTTCGAAATAATTCTCAGCCAGCGGTGTCCAGTTTTCGCACTTCATATCATTGATGTGATTTCTCATGTCGATGATATCTGGATCGCCAATATAGTCCCTTATATACCCGCCTCGGTCATAATTATAGTGCCACAATCCGAATAAAGGAGCGTCCTGATCCCAGTGTCGGTCGTCGTCTTTGTCGCCGATCTGGTCAAGTACCCCACGGTATTCAGATTCAGGGATATCGACTTCGACCGGTGCATTAGTCAATGTCGCATTGATCGGCGGATTGTTACCGGTCGCGGTGATGGTCAGAAGCGTTGCATCATTGCCAGCATGAGTTACCGTAATTGTATTATAATTTGATGCGTTTCTTTGATAGGTCTTGGTCCAGCTTAATCTGCCCTCGCTTAATAATCGGGCAACCGAGCCGAGGACATTTCCTTTCCCGCCGGTTAATACCTTCTTTGCCACATCGGCACGCGACATACACGCCCAGTTGAGAATTCGTCCAGGGAACGGTCCTGTCGGATCCGACACAAAGCGGTTTACATTCCACCGGTAGTTACTATCCGGCTTAAAATACCCGTAATAGCTTGTTGTATCGGATGTTGTCGTAGACGTGGCCGCGTATGCACGATCATACATGCTTCCAGAATTATCAAGGGAGAGCAGGATGTTAGGTACCACGACTTCGGTTACAAACGGCGGCGCACAGCAGTATGGTGTTATTTCCTGACTCGTTGCGAAGAAGGGTATCAGAAAGATCAATACGCTTGAGTACATTATTTTTCCGATCTTTTCTTTCGAACTGACGTTCATATTTCCTCCTTGAATCTTATGGTCCTTGTGACGTGAAGCGCTCTAATATTTCGATGCCAACTCGCTCACCGCTACGCCCGAGTATCGTTGCGCTCACATAATACGTTCGATAGCTGCCCGATGCAGGAGTAGCTCCAGGTCCGGCAATGGCACGTGCAAATTTTATTGCCGAACCAGACATAGTAATAACCCGGGCCGAAGTGCGTTCGGCAACTGTTATTGCGTCATAGCCACCTATCCTTATTGTATCGACCATGAGCGGTGGAGCGCTGAGATAAGTATTCAAACTTTCTGCCTTTGCCTTGCCGATTTCTAACGCGGCGACTGCCGCCTCATAGGTTGTTTCATATCTCGCTTGTCCGCGTGTAACATTCATGCCCCGAACGATGACATACAAGGCTAGTGAACCAACTATCAATACCACAATCATTGCACCAATTGCAACCAATAGGGCAATACCGCTTTCGTTCTGATTAATTTTTGGATTTCTCATAATCACTCCTCGGGTTGCAGATTTTGTGGATAGACAATACTACTTAGAATCGCACGTTTTCTGCGTTTTTGTTGTGGGTTGAGCAGATATGTGTAGGGTGGATTATTTTCAATTGTCACCGAGTCATGACGATAATTGTAACCGGCCATGCCTTCTGAGGCGACGACCATAGTAAAGCTCACTGCCCACTTGGACTGATAATTTGCATTGAACGGTGGGTTGTTCTGGTTGCCCCAGAAATCGACTATTCCGTCGCCATCTGTATCAATGCCGTAACGGAATTGTATCGCTTCGATATTGGTCAGAAGAGGTTCGTTGCCTCGCATCAGGGTGTCGCCGGCAAGGGTGTAATTGAGTCCATTATAGTAAGTATCGGCATTTCTTGTGAAGACCATTAATCCAGCGCGTGCGGAGATTGGGCCGGTTATGTGCAAACGTAAGGCACGTGTGGGTCGGCTCCATATTGGGTCGTAGTAAGTAAAGGTATCGACACCGACGACGATCAGATCGTAGTACATCGGTCCACGTACTTCACTCATGAGCATGACCGTATCACCGACCTGGAAATTGGCTAGTGAATCATTCCACCTTCGAACAGGCAGGATCGTACCTGCGACGTCATCGAGCAGATAGCTCCACTGGGAATGGTTCATCTCAAAACCGAGACCAACTGCTTTTAGTGTGACACCGCCGCCAGCGTTTGTGAGCTGCAATGCGTCTTGTTGCTCAAAGGGATAGCCCAAGCCGGCGAGCAATAGATCCCACTTTATCAGGGTGAAGGCAACCTGCGCATCAGTTTGCAGTACAGTTGTGCGCGTTACCTGAACCGATTTTGTCTGTTGAAGGTTGAGGATAGAATAGACCGCGCCCAGGACGATCATAAGGATGACCAAGGATACCAGTAGTTCGACCAATGTCATACCGCGTTTGGGTTTGTTGGAGAAGTGATTGTTGCTGGAGATTTTGAAACGATCGCGAAATATTTTCATTTTTCCTCCCTTAATACCGCTTTATCAAATCAGATACAAGGGGGCGCTGGGATTGAGGCCAGATCACCTGAAGGCGTACGGTCTTGAAGCGTGTGTCGGGTAGCACCACGATTGCGCTGTCCGCGATATTCCATACAACCCGATAACTACCGCCGGCCGTGGTTTCGTAAACATCGTAGTCTGGATTGACTGTGTCGCTCAGGTCGGCTGAACCTCGATACCTGAGTATGGAATCAGTGGCGGGTAGCCCTATGAGCTGCTCGTGATATCGGTTGAGCACATCGCGTGCGTACATCCGGCGGTTCATGAGCGTACTCGCACGGACACCCATCACAGTAAGCCGCGAGACGGCCAGAACGCCGACCGCAAGGATGAGTATTGCAACAAGCACCTCAACGAGCGTGAACCCGCGATTTCTTGTAAGATAATTCCGAAGTGATTTTTTCTTTTCATGCCGCTTCACGTTCACCTCCTCTAATTCCAGCTTCCGTTCATGTACTGATAGGTTGCCACTTTGCCCAAGCGAGTGACACCGACTGCCCAATTGTCTCGACCATTGGTTATGTAAAGTGCACCACTGGTGGCGCCACCACGTCCATCGATGATTAAACGGCCAAGGGGAAAATCGTTGCCATTAACACCCGGTGCAGCTATATTGGCTTCGGGGGGTTGTCCAGCAACACCGACACCTCCGAAGTAAACGCTTGGACCGGCAAGCCCGCCTAACTTGAAATCCTCGGTCGAACCATCGGGTCGCCTCATACGGTAATGGTATTTGTCGGGGAAGGCTATTGCTATTTCATAAGTGCCGCCCGTCGATATGGCACGTTCTCTGAGCTGTTTGAAGTGCTGTGCAGTTTTTATGCATGCGCCGCGTATACGGGCCTGACGCTGCATTCGAGCGAAGTTGGGGACCGCGAGTACGGCAATTATGCCGATGATGCCGATTACAACCATCAATTCAACCAACGTAAAACCAAATGAGATATGTTGCTTGTTGTGTTTGTTGCTGCGTGTATTATTTCCCATAATGCCTCCAGTTTTCGGTATTGTAATATGCAAAATTCGTTCCCGAGATATTCCTCAAAACACACGCTTTTTAGGACTTTTTAAGATTCGCATGATCGGAATAGGTATTTTGGGTCATGAATTGGGTAAATTATTACCCAATCAATGAGCTGTAAATTTCACCGGGTTTTTCGGCCGAAAACAGAAGGCCGATCATGTGTTTTGTAGTATCTAGAAAAATATCATGTCGTTGACACCTCAAATGCCATGCGTATAATTAGCCATGCTAATACTGACTTTAGCGCTTTTTCTCATGCCCCCGAATCCGTACGCTGAAGTGGACAAACTTGTGTTACCTCCGAAATATCCCCAATTCATGAATGCAGGTATTTCACGCATACCAAAGCCGGTAGGCGAAAAAAAGGCATTGGTCTTACTCATTGATTTCCCCGACAATCAACATCAATATGCTAGTGCTTCGTTCGATTCGCTTATATACTATGACGATGTTGCTTCATTGAGAGATTATTATCGGGAAGTTTCCTACGGTAGGTTTACGATAAGTCAGGCAAGCGAGGTTACCTCTTGGCATAGGGTGCCGCAGGATTATGCTTACTACGTAGGTGATTCTTTTGGGCTCTATCCGGGCTTCTTTCCGCAAAACGCACAGGGAATAGTGTGGGCTGCTTGCAGCCTTGCGGATCCGACCATCGATTTTGCGCTGTTTGACGAAGACAACAATGATACAGTTGATATAGTATTTGTGGTACATGCTGGGCCTGGGGCCGAAGAGGGTTTCGGAGGCTACACTCAGCATGTCTGGTCACATCAGTGGCAGCTTTCAAACACGGGCACGGGGTGTCCCGGTGCCTATTTGACTGATGATGGTGTATACGTTGACTACTACTCAATGGAACCAGAGAGGTTCCAGCAGTATACGGGTCGCATCACGGTGGGGGTATTCGCCCATGAGTTCGGGCATATTATTGGTCTGCCTGATTTGTACGATACTGATTATTCTACATACGGTATCGGTGCTTTTGGCCTGATGGGTGCCGGTTCTTGGGGTAGAGCAAATGCGAGCGATATTCCTGGTTCATCACCGGCGCACTTGTGTGCCTGGTCAAAATATCAGCTCGGCTTTGTGGTACCGACCAATGTGGATCGCGTCGGTGTATCCAAGCTTGAGAATCAGAGTATCCCATGCGCATCCTGTAATGATGTTGCATTTCGGCTCCTCGAGGATCCTAACGGCCCGGATTGGGAATACCCGGGCACCATTGGTGAGTACTTTTTGGTTGAGAATAGATTTCGCAAGGGTTTTGACCAGAGCCTGCCTGGTGATGGGCTTTTGATATTGCACATCGACGATGCGCAGGTGAGTAATAACAATGAGAACCATCCCCTAGTTGGCATTATGCAGGCGGATGGTGATTTAGGTTTTCTTTTGAGCGACCTGGGTAGTGCAGCCGATTTGTGGAAGGATCGCTTATATGGTTTCGGCGATACGTCGCGTCCGGCAAGCTATGATTACGCTGGAAACCCAACCGGCGTCTGGGTATATGATATCGGTCCGGCAGATTCCGTGACGACGGCGTCGCTTTGGGTAACGCCGGTTCTCTTGGGTAAAATCTATTCGTTACCGAATCCGTTTCGCGTAGATAATGAACCGTCATGGGGTCGGCAAGTGATCATATCTTATGTGCCTTCGGATACAGCTGAGTTGGGTAACCAGTTTCCTGCATTCAAGGTGACCATCTATAATGTTGCAGCGGAGAGAATCCGAGTGCTTGATTCAGAGCCGCACGAAGTCGACCGCTATACGAGAAGGGCTTTTTGGGATTTGCGGAATGAAAAAAATGAGGATGTGGTGAGCGGTATGTACTTGTATGTTATTGAAATAAGTGGCAATAATGTAGAAAGAAGGACAGGAAGGCTGACGATCATTAAATGAGGCAGATCTCTTCTTTGGATAGAAAGGATGTGGGATAAGAAGCGGTCAATAAAATAATATGAAGCTTTGGGGATCGTACCCGCGCGACATTGCAGCCATTTCTACGATATTCATCGTACTAATTCTTTTCTTAGCCGTTTTTAATCTCTACATAAGCTTTCAATTCAGGAATGAGTTTATCAACTATGACCGTAACAACATACGCGCGATTGCTAATACATGTCGGGGTTATTTGAGCCAACCTCATGATCCTTCTGAGCTCAATTCTCTCTTGAGAAACTTGAGTCAATCATTCAACCTTGCCCATCTTGTTATCACTGATACGCTCATGAACCGAGTCTACGACTCGTGGATGCATTTTAATGTTCCGGTTCAGTTGACCGGTGTAGACCACATGAGCCGTTTTGGAGAATTACCCGGTCCGCAGGAGATTGTTCAGCGAGACAATGATTTCTTGTATATGACCCAAGAACC
Organism: Caldifarciminota bacterium SM23_42; assembly: GCA_001303785.1. Classification (GTDB taxonomy): domain Bacteria; phylum Hydrothermota; class Tepidihabitantia; order SM23-42; family SM23-42; genus SM23-42. The sequence continues at coordinate 163,570 of LJUJ01000002.1, forward strand.
AGCGCTTTATATTTATGTGTCACTCCTGCCTGCATATTCAGTGGCCTTTGGTGATATCTTTCGCTGGCATATCATTTATATAACCGTCTCATTAGTCTTCGCTGGATTTTTGGGTTTTTTCTTGTTGCGTAATCTCTTCCTGCCGATGCGCTACGTGACCAATCTTGCACAGGACTTCGGTATTGAAATGAAGAAGGAAGATTTTGTCTCGGCGACCTTCGGTGAAGTGTACAACAAGCTGAAACTGCGTGAGCAGATGCTGGTCGAATTCTCGTCATACATTGCCCATGAATTCAGGAACTCACTTGGCGCCATCATTGGTTTAGCGCGTCTGGTCGAGAAAGGGAAGAGACCGGGCAAGGATATTGTTAAGGAATGCCGAAACATGGAAGAGTTGATTGCGCGCATTCTCGAATATTCGAGGCCGTTGAAATTGAATCTCTCAAAGGTTGACTTGAACAGGGCAATAAATGATGCACTCAAGAGAATATCCCTTCCGAAAAAGATTGAAGTTGAGAAAAAGACCCTGTCTGATCTTTCGTCCGTGAACGGGGATTATGAGCTACTCACGGTGGCTATCGTCAATCTCCTGAAAAACGCCAAGGAAGCGATAAAGGGCAAGGGAAAGATCGAAATCGAAACCGGGGAAACCAATGGTTGCGTGTACCTTTCGGTTAGGGATAATGGTGTGGGGATGGCTACTGAGGAAATCGAGATGGTCTTCAATCCCTTCTTTTCCAGAAAGGCAGAAGGTATGGGTCTGGGTCTTGCCTATGTGAAAAAGGTGGTTGAGGAACACAACGGACGGGTCGAAGTAACATCCAAGAAAGGTAGTGGTTCCACATTCACCCTGAAGTTACCGGCACATAACAAGTGACCCGTTTTTCTCGTTGCTCCTGATAAATCTTGATTTTGCTGGAAAATTGGATATATTAGAGCAAAGGAGTTCAGATGGATCAATTCGTGAAGGGGATTGCTGAGAACCTGAGATCGAAGAAAGTTGACTACGGTGACGCAAGAGTCGTCATGCGCGAATCCGAAGCGATTATTTTAAAGAACGGCATAATCGAAGCGATCACGCATAATTCAGACATCGGTTTCGGGGTCCGAGTTCTGAAGGATTCAGCTTGGGGATTTGCCTCGTCCAATGAGACTACCAAAGGTGCCGCGGACAAGGTTCTAAGAGATGCCCTGAACATCGCACGCTCCTCATCATTGGCCAAGGGGCAAAGGATCTCCTTGACTGCTTCATCACCACAGGAGGGCCACTATCGTACGGCCGCGGAAATAGATCCCATGGCCACGTCGCTCGATGAAAAAATCGAGTTGCTCCTGGCATGCGATAAAGAGATACGTAAGCAAAAAAAGGTCAAGGTGAGTGAGGCGTCGTTGAGATTCTATAAGAACAAGGTGTATTTTGCATCGACCGATGATTCCTTTACCACTCAGGAGTTTGTGTTCTCGGGCGGCGGTATCAAGGTTTTTGTCATGGATAAGGGGGAACTTCAGTCTCGCTCTTATGGTGATTATGCACAGAAGGGGTACGAATTCATAAGATCTTTGGACCTCGTGAATAACGCCCCGAGAATAACTGACGAGGCAGTCATGCTACTGGAAGCAGAACAGTGTCCCGAGCTGCAGACAACCGTGATTCTCGATAATCAACAAATGGTTCTACAGGTACATGAATCCTGTGGCCACCCTACGGAGCTCGATCGCGTGCTGGGAACCGAGGCATCGTATGCGGGAACTAGTTTTCTAACCATCGATAAACTCAATAACTTCCGTTATGGTTCTGATATTGTGAACATAGTTGCTGATGCCACGGTACCGGGTGGTCTTGGCACGTTCGGTTGGGATGATGAGGGTGTTCCTGGACAGCGCGTTCATCTGATCAAGAATGGCATGTTTGTGGGCTATCTCAGCTCACGTGAGACCGCCGGCGTTGTTGGGGCCGAGTCAAGTGGAGCCATGCGCGCCAATGGTTGGAATCGTATACCGTTGATCCGGATGACTAATATTAATCTCTTGCCCGGTTCATGGAAATTTGAAGACATGATAACCGATACCGAGGAAGGGGTATTCATGACAACCAATAAGTCGTGGTCGATAGACGATAAGCGCCTTAACTTCCAATTTGGTTGCGAGTTTGCGCGTAAGATCGAGAGAGGTAAGTTGACTAAGGTCTATAAGAATCCAACATATGCTGGGATCACTCCTCAATTCTGGAAGGGTTGTGATGCAATAGGCAATGAAGCCTCCTGGCGTATGAGTGGGACACCTAATTGTGGTAAGGGTGAGCCTGGACAGATTATGTTTGTTGGACATGGCACGGCTCCGGCGAGATTCCGGAACGTGCAGATCGGTATTGCTAAGTGATATCCCGTAGACATATTATCCGCTCTGCATCAAAGGCGGGGTTGATTTGTACTACCCTAATGATTGTGCTTTCATGCGCATATTTCAACACTGTTTATAACGCGAAAAACTATTATCATCAGGCCAAGAAATCGGTAACACATGATACACTAATTACGGATTCTGATAATTTTGACAAGGCGATAGAAAAGGCGACATCAATAATCGTCAAATATCCGAATACGCGCTGGATCGACGATGCGCTATTCATGATGGGTGCTTCTTATTATTATAAGGGAGACTATTCTCGTAGTTTGGACAAGCTCGATTTCCTGGTCACTCACTATCCACAATCCGGCTTTCGTCATGAGGCTCAGTACCTCATGGGGTTGGCAAATTACAAGCTGAAGAAGCATGGTTCCGCAGTCGTTGCGCTCAAGGAAGCGATGAATTCAAAGAAGTTCAAGAAGAAGGCGATGATGGCGATGCTCTACGTATACTACAGCGATGCGAATTATGGTAATTTGTACGAAGTTGCTGATACGTTGATGAGAGGTTCACTCAAATACAATGAGCGCCGTACCGTGTTGAGTCTTGTGGGCATGGCGCAGTTTGAAGAAGGGCGCTATGATGTTGCACTCGAAACCGCCACACAGTTGTTGGCGATAACGAGAGTTGAACAAGAGCGACGAGACCTTAAACTACGCATTGCAGAGATATATTTGGAGATCGATGAATACGAGTTGTGCAAGGATTTTCTCATTGGTGAGCAGGACCCGGAATTCAGAGATCTGCTGGCTGATCTATATATGGAGATTGGGAATGATCAGAGTGCGAAGGAAATATGTCTTGATCTGGCGCATAGTAGTATGGCCGACGTTGCCGCCGAAGCCTATTATGAACTCGGCGAGATGTATGAGGAGGAAGATAGTGTCGATCTGGCAATTGCATACTATGACTCGGCATTGGTCAGGTCGCCCAATAGTGAATATGGTTTAAGCGCAAGAAAGAAATCCGATGTTCTCAAGCGTATTCAGAGCCTGAACGCGGCGAACGAAGATGTGGTGCGCGCACAGTTTCTGCTGGCTGAAATATATTTCGCCGACCTCGCCGATTTACCCAGGGCACTCGAAGGATATCAGAAGGTCTACAACGATCATCCGTCCAGCGAGTGGGCACCTAAGGCACTTTATGCTCATTTATGGATAGTGAAAAACATTTTACAGAATGATACGCTTGCACTCGCACTGGCGCGTAATCTGATTGGTGCGTATCCGCGTACCGAATACGCTGTGAGTGCACAAGGCTTTCTTCAGGAACTTCAAGAAAAAGATGAAACACATGATTGAGATTTGTCACTCGTGAGTTCGCGAAGACTTAAGATAATCCGCAAAATAGGGTACACTGGTAACATATTTGGTCTGGAATTCATGTGTCCAGGTATTCGTCCCTTGCCCGGGCAGTTTTTTCAGGTTCGAGTGGATGGGGGCGTGGATCCATTCCTTAACAGGCCGATCAGTATTGCTTCCTACAAACGAGGCCGGCTGCTTTTGGTGATAAAGATTGTTGGCCGCGGTACAAAAATGCTGAGTCTGAAGAAGCAGGGTGAATACTTGACACTGCTCGGTCCTTTCGGTCGAAGGTTTCGACCAAAGAAGATGAGGAGTCTTCTCATCGCGGGTGGTATCGGCGTGGCGCCCTTACATTTTCTTGCCGAATACTTCGTGAAGAGCAATACCCACTTTGATCTACTTTACGGCGTCAGCACGAGTAAAGATTTTATCATGCGTAGAGATTTTCTAAGGATGTCCGATAAATCAATGTTTGTCGCTGAGAAAGGCTATAAGAAAAAGGATACTGTAGTATCGGCGATGAAGAAAGTGAGGCTCGACGACTACGGTGCTGCCTACGCCTGCGGTCCGAAGCAGATGCTCATTGAATTACAGAAATTAGATGTACCAATACCAGTATATGCCTTGTGTGAAGACTTCCTCGGCTGCGGCTGCGGTTTGTGTCTCGGATGCGCGATAATGTACCGGGGTGAATACAAGAGAATATGTGTTGACGGGCCGATCTTTGAGTTGGGGGAGATAGATTTTGAAGTGTAAGATTTTCGATATGGATTTCAAGAATCCCGTGTTCCTTGCTTCTGGGACTTTTGAATACGGTTTAATATACAAGAACGTCACGAAGAAAATGGGAGCGATTTTTACGAAAGGGATCACACTCCAGCCCAGAAAAGGCAATCCACCGCCAAGGATCTATGAAGCGGCGTGTGGTCTGATTAACTCAGTGGGTCTCGAGAATCCAGGTGTCAAGTTATTCCGCGAGGAAGTACTACCGCGGATGCGAGAACTGAAGACCAAGATTTTTGTTAATGTTGCTGGTTTTGCACTTGATGATTTCGTGAAGATTGTTGGCGAGCTCGATTCCCGTGTGGATGGATTCGAGTTGAATGTTTCGTGCCCTAACGTTAAGACCGGCGGTGTGGCGTTTGGCCGAGACCCTGAAATCTGTGCTGAGGTCGTTACTAATGTGCGGCGTGTTACCAAACTACCGATTATTGTGAAATTGACTACCAACTTCTGTGACCCGCTTGCTATTGGCCGCCGATGTGTTGCGGCAGGAGCTGACGGTCTTTCTCTGATCAATACTTTACACGCAATGGCGTTTGACGTGGTGCAGAAGCGAGTGCTGATCACGGGTGGGCTTTCGGGCCCGGCTATCAAACCGGTTGCCCTGTTCTGTGTACATCGATTAAGGGATCTAGGTGTGCCGCTGATTGGGATGGGTGGTATCATGTCGGGTCGTGATGCCTACGAGTTTTTGCTCGCTGGGGCATCTGCCGTGTCGATTGGGTCGGCCACACTGCGCGATCCCTATGCACCACTGCGGATACTAAAAGAATTTGAAAAGATTGTCAAACGGTTGGGTTGGGAAGCTGGTAAAGATGGATGATTGGTTGGGGTTGAGAAGCTGGAAACTTATATCCAACTTCGACTCAAGTATCAAGCATAAAAGATTTAAGTCGAGCGTCCCAACTTCAACCCGATAACCATCTTTCAAAAAGGGGGTTTGATGAAAGACAAATTGATTGTATCCCTGGATTTGATTGACATGTCGCAAATCCAGGCGCTCGTTGAGAAACTGAATGAGCGGGTACTCTACTATAAGATTGGTGCAATACCCTTTACGTGTTTTGGTCCTGAAATCGTTGCTTACCTAAACCAACAGGGCAAGAAGGTGATGCTTGATTTGAAGTACCATGACATACCGAATGTGGTTGCGCGGGCGTGCGAGGGTGCGATACAGATGGGCGCCGATCTGATAACGGTTCATGCGAGTGGTGGTTTTTCAATGCTCGAGGAGTCGGTGAAGGCGGTTCTTACTGGTTCTGGCTATGAGAACGCAGGAAAGCCAAGACTGCTGGGTATAACCGTGCTTACCAGTATCGACGAGGCTTACTTCAGTGATTTGTTCGGCAATATAAAGAGGACGCTTGCCGAGCAGGTCGTATTTCTCGCACAGCTAGCACGGAGTGCCGGGCTCGATGGCGTGGTCGCTTCGCCTCGAGAGATCGTGCCGATCCGTCAGTGCTGCGGTGACGACTTCCTGATTGTGACTCCCGGTATTAGACCGGCGGAAAGTGGTATTGCCCAAGATGATCAGGCTAGAACCATGACACCAAAGGAAGCAATCCAGGCCGGTGCGGATTACATCGTTATTGGCCGTCCGATCGTCAAGGCCGCGGATCCGGTTGCGGCCACGGAAGCGATTCTGAAGGAGATGGAACATGGATATCGAGAAACTACTTAAGGACCTTAAGGTCTTACAGGAGGGTCATTTTCTTCTCAACTCAGGCTTACACAGTGGATACTACTTTGAGAAATTCAGAATATTGGAAAACCCTGACGCCACCTCGAAGTTGTGCAAGATTGTTGCCGATCACTTCAGAGAAAAACGTGTTGAGTGGGTGATAGGTCCAACTACCGGCGGTATCATAATTGCATTTGAGGTGGCGCGCCAACTAGGCTTGCATACGGGATTTGCCGAGGAGCGGGGCGGTAAAAGAATAGTGGGTCGAGGATTTGATATTGAAGGTAAGCGAGTGTTGATAGTTGATGACGTCACGACGACGGGGAAGTCTCTGGTCGAAACTTTTGATGCGGTAGGCGTAAAGCACGGCGAGGTCGTAGGCGTTGCCGTACTGATCGACCGTTCGGTAAAAGCGCTTCCCTTTGAGCATTTCTCGGTATACAAGAAAGTCGTCGAGAATTTCACTCCTGAACAGTGCCCGCTGTGTAAGACCGGAGTTAACCTTCAAAAATTGGGCGGTGCGTAGCACACGAGTATTTCTTTTGTTGAATGTGAGTTTATAGTTTCCAGAAACCCAAGCCGGCGAGTACAGCAAAGCCTAGGCCAGCGATGAGGGCACCAAGCCAGCCCAAAAGACATAGGCATGTTACGATCACTCCCGCAATAAATACACCAATCGTAATAATCAATAGTGATTTCTTGAAATCGAGCCCAAACAGGAAAGCAATCAAGGCACCGGTCCAAGCGCCTGTGCCCGGCAAGGGAATCGCGACGAATGCCATGAGTCCGATTTCCTCATATTTTTCTATCATTTTGTTGCTTCTTTTTCTCGTGCGTTCGAAAAGCCAGTTGAAGAATCGACCGAAAACGTGAACTCGAGACAGGAATTGCACAATTGGTCCCAGGAGCCACAATATTAACGGCGCCGGGATGATATTACCGATGTAGGCGATGAGAAAAGCCTTTGGCCAACTGATATTGAATAGATTGATGGCGAGCGGCAAAGCGCCACGCAGTTCAATGATCGGCAGCATAGACGTTAAGAAAACAGCAAGCTCAGGCGTCAGGCCTTTTGCAACCAGATCTTGAGGATTCATGTGATGCCTCGTCGCCGGCGTAAGATCCAATCAGCTACCAGCAAGAATAGCACAACAAAGTATACTATCGGCGAGTGGAGATTGATCACCCTACTTACCTGTTTCTTTGCAACTTCGGGTAAGATGAGACTATCGGTTTGCTTCGGAGAAAAGAGTCGGCCGTTTGTTGCTTCGGCAAGCCTGTTGAGCAATACCCGGTTCAGTCGGGACTCGGTTTCGACGGCACGGGCTAATACGTTTATGTCAAATTCATTACTTGCTAGTTTTTCTTCACCTAATTGCCCTTGGGCAGAGACGTGCAAGGTACCGGTGTCCTTGACCACAAAACTCGCTTCGTAAAATCCTTCTCCTACTTCATAGAATGGAATTTTCTGTTCATCGGCAACGAGAAAGAAATCGCCGCCGCCGGCGCGGCGGAAATTCCGGTCGTAGCTCTGTAGTGAAAAATCTATCGTTGCACCAATAGCATACTCCCGGCGTTGGGAATTGACAACTAAACGCCGATGTTTTCCCATGGGCGATAACAATCTGATTACGTCGCCGAGGAAGTAATGGAGAAAATCATGTTCTCTGAGGCCATGTTGCAGGAAATGCCAGGTACCGAGGTCGGTGGCACATATCTGGAATATCTTACCGCGGCCGTGCACTCGATAACCAACAAGCGGCAAATTATCTGCTCGAGCGATGATCGATGCATCTTGCTTTGACCCCACGATGCGTTGGATGCTCTTAAGCGGCGGATGCCTTTCATTGGTAAGCACTGAGAACGGCTCACTGACCTGTAGTCGAAATACGCCCTTAGCTGTCGAACCCAAAACATCAATGGGTAAAATTTCTCTCCATCGTGCATTGATTGTCTCAAGAAAGCCACATAAAACGATACCCTTACCTTGTTCTGCTACATTAGAAACATTTGACCAGGGCAGTGCCCCGAGGCTCACATTATCGAAGATGATCACATCGAATTTGCTAATATCTGGCAGTGTGGTTACTTCACTCCTCTGTTCGATATCCTGATACCGGTTCACACTCGAGCGTGAGATCGCTGATACATTCAGATTACGATTTTGCGTGATTGCCCTGAGAATGAATTTGGTGTTAAAGGAAAGGTGATCGGTGTAGTAGAGGACGTTGATTTTGTCTTCGATTACGTTGAGAGAGATGGTATGTTGGTTGTTATTATATGATGCTTCATTTGACTGGGGCGTAAGACTTATTTTCAGGGATGTTGTGCCAGGTTCCTTTGCCACGTAGACATACTTCAATTGATTTCGTGCGGGTACATCACTTAGGGGGAAGGATTGTGTGGCTAAGGTTTTGCCCGAGACGAGTTGCATGATTGCTTCACCTCGTCCTCGTGGGAAGCCACTCGTTTCGACGATGAGGTCGATTTCCGTTGTGTCATCCGGGTAAGCATATACAGGATAAATAACATCGATGATTGAAATATCACGCGGTCTTTCCTCACCAAATCCATATATGTAGATCGGTTCATCGAGTTCATCAACTATCGATAGCGGCGAGGTGCCGAAGTTGTGATTACCGTCGGTCATAAGAATCATGACCACGGGCTGCAATTTGCTGGCTTCCTTGATTGCTGCGGTAATATCAGTATAAGTGCCGAGGTCGTCGGGTTTTTCTTTCGTGAGCAGGCTTTCGTGAAAAAAGAACGATTCGTGTGGCTGGTGCAATTTTGCGAGCGTGCCAAGGATGTGCGAAATGTGGTTCTTCATGCTCATCGAGTGATCGATAAGTACGATCGGCGCAGTCTTTGCTTCTTCGGCGGTTAGACGCAGGGTGATGTTGGTGATTAGCATGTAAATGAGGATGATCGCCGTGATCCGTAATAGTAGCTCTCTCGGTCGCTTGAGATATAACAGGACGGCTAGAGCAAGGGCTAAGATGCTAATCAATAAGGTAATCAATGTCAATTTGACCCTCAGTCAATATTATGATGTTCTCTGAGTCGAGCGCGACTTTACCCGTACCCGTGTAGCCATTGGACAGTACCTGTATATCGTAGGGAAGTGAATCTCTGACCTCGAAACTGAATGTACCGTTGTCGATGATCGAGATGGCAACAGCCCTTTCCCTGACGAGTACGGCAATGCCTGCTCTTACAGGCGCATCGTTAATTAGTGCTTGACCTCTGAGGATGGTTGGCCGATATACCGTATCTGGAGTTATCGAGGTAACGAAGCGCATCACTGGATTACCGCTGATGTCACTCGCGTTCTTCAAGTAGAGATAATATGTAGTATCGTAACCCAGTGATTCTGCGCCCGTAGCAGGGATGAATCTTACGTGTCGATAATTCTGCCATATCGTTATGAATTCTCGCGTGGGGATAATAGATGCGGCGAGACTCGTCGTGTCCATGGCCTCAGAGAATACCAGAAAGAACTCATGGTTATTTCGACCTTGAGAGTAGCTAGCCACCCAAGGTGTAATCGTATCTGGCGTCGTTGAACCCTGGAAATTACTCTTGAAAGAACCCTTGTTTTCCGCCTTGTCGTAAACGTGGCCACTGATTTCATACTCAATGGCGGCCATGGGTGCGGTGACGAGTACGATTTCGGAAGCAGATAGAGACGGGTATGAAAGCACTATCTTCAATGTGTCACGAGCCGAAGCGATTTGTATGCTGTCTGGCGCCAAGGCAACAGTATCAATTTCCTCGCTGAAGGAAAGCTGTACCTGGCGTGTGTTGAGGACAGATATTTTCTGTAATCTAGGACTGAAGCGGTCTTTGACAAGGGGTGCTGCCTTGTGTCCGCAGGAGAGTATTAGTAGCATGAGCATGAGTGTAACAACTTTGCGCATGGCAAATTCTATGCTGATTGAATCAAAAGTCAACACTAATACAAAAAGATGGCTGTTGGGGAACCTAAGTCGAGGAATTTGGGGGGGCTGGTTGGTGTTAGCGCAAGATCTTTTTCACTTGAGTGTTCGCCTTGTCGTTCATGACATACTCAAGAAGGGCACGGGATAATGCTTTGTATATTTCTGAAAGGGTTTTATCTTTTCTCAACGCACGCAAGTGCGTTTTTATCACGGCAACATCTCCACGCTGCAGCGGTCCGCTCAAGGCATTTTTCAAACTGTGTTTCTTGATATTATTGAAGGTTTCTTCAATTATCGGAAATACCAAATGATCCATGTCCTTTTCCTCCCAGTTCAGCTTTTCAGCCAGTTCATAAATTGATGAAATTAGCCCGACGAGCAGGTTCGATGAAAAAACACCAATCAAGTGGTACAGTACCTTCTGTTCTTTTTTTATGTTCTTGAGTGTGAAATATTTTGGTCCGAAGATTTTTCTTGCACACCGCACAGCCGCTGCGTCACCCTGGATAGACATTATGTATTTTCGGTGTGGCGGCACTGTGATTTTCGGGAATGTCGCAAACGGGTGGGTCGACGCACGATAGAGGTTTTTCTTTTCGGGCAGCACTTGGGCCGGGAGGAGACCGCTGAAGTGAAATACGTATTTCTTTCCTTTTATGTACGGTTTTGCCTTCTTATACGCGGCAAGGATAGCATGGTCAGGGGTGCCTAAGAAGAGAGCGTTGCTTTTTCTAATCAATTCTTTGTACGAGGGATTGTTTGTTATCCCGAGAACCTTAGCTGCATCCTTTTCTTTTTGCTTATGAATGTCATAGACCCCGATTACTTGATTATTGTTTCTTAATCGATAGAGAAGCGTTACTCCGACACGACCACAGCCAATGAGTCCGACACGCATGAGTAATTATAATCTGCGAGATAGTTACGTCAAGCTGTCATGCGGTGCTTTAGAATTTGAGTTATGACAGCCTTAGATATTTATGTGGGTTAAGCTTTGAGGTATGTCGACCTCGAGACGCAGGCTTTTGATTTTCTGCTGCAAGGCTTGTGATTCTTCGATTTCGCCGTGCACCAGATATACTTTCTTGAGTCGGCTGTCTCGGGCAGTTCTGACGTAATGGATCAAATCTTCACCGTCGGCATGGGCAGAAAGGCCACCCATGAAGTAGGTTTTGGCGCGCACCTTGAACTCATCGTTGAAAATCGAAATCGTGGGTGCACGTTCTAAGATTTTCCGCCCCAGAGTACCGCGCGCTTGGAAACCTGTGAGGATGATCATGTTCTGTTCGTTTTCGATCGAGTGAATCAAGTGATGAGTTACTCGTCCACCTTCACACATGCCCGATGCGGACATGATGATCATGGGCCCAGTTTTATCGTTAAGGGCTTTAGATTCTTCGGCATCAGCAACGTAGTGTAAACTTGGAAAATTAAACGGGTCGCTCTCGGTAAATATTTTGAACGTCTCGGCATCGAAGCATTCGGGGTGTCTTCTGAAGACATCGGTTACGTTTGATGCCAGCGGACTGTCAATATAGACTGGAACATCTCTCAAGGCCCCTTCGTCGTATAGATTCTTCAGCATCGTCACGAGTAGCTGGGTGCGTTCGACCGCAAACGCTGGGATGATTATTTTGCTACCCTTGCCCTTGCCCTTTTCGATCAATCCTTTTAGTTCATTCTCCATATTTGCAAATGACTGGTGCGTGCGTCCACCATAGGTAGACTCGAGGATCATGTAATCGACATCATTCACATTGACCGGGTCTTTGATGATTGGCATGTTCTTACGACCTAAGTCACCGCTGAAGAGAATACGCGTGCCATTGGCTTCGATTATGACCATAGATGAACCAAGAATGTGGCCGGCATCTTGAAGTGTCACTTTGACTCCAGAGACTGGCTCGAATGTATTAGTGTATTCGACTGCCTCGAACTGCTTGAGGGTTTGCTCGGCATCGGCCATTGTGTAGAGCGGTTCCTTGGGCAACAATCCTTTCTGTGCACGCTTCTTGTTGAGGTATTCGAAGTCATACTGCTGGATTTTTGCCGAATCGAGGAGTAATAGAGATGCGATATCCTTGGTTGCGTCCGTGCAGTAAATAGGGCCGGTGAAGCCGCGTCTTACGAGATTGGGTAAATTGCCGGAATGGTCGATATGGGCATGAGAGAGTATTACCGCTTTGACATCTTTCGGCTTGAAGGGAAAGGTGCTGTTTATCCGCTCGGCTTCTTCTCGATGTCCCTGGAACATGCCACACTCGAGAAGAAATTTGTGGTTGTTGTATTCAAATAGATGTAGTGAGCCGGTTACCGTTCTGGCGGCACCAATGAAAGTAATGTCCACGTAGTATTATACACATAGATAACCGTACGTCAATTGGGTTCGGGTCCCTATCTCATGAAATAATATCCGATTCACGGGGCATGCTTTGAACATAAATCAAAAGGCAGAAAGGGCTCAGAGAAGGCTACGACGGCATCGTCGAATATCTGATGGTCAGAATGATACAATGACATAATCATTGTGCTGGATTTTTGTATTTTGAGTTTTGAGATTGGAATTTGTTTAGGATTTAGTATTTAGAAATTAGCATTTTTGCAGCTACTGACCGTAGCGTTGGTTTATTATTCTTATGAACTCTTCTTGCTCTTCTGGAGTCAACTCATACACCTCTTCGTATTGACCTCCTTCGAGACGAGGTGTTTCTTTCTGGGCGGTTACTTGAGGTTTGGGGCGGATAAACAAGAAGTATCCGATACCAAAAGCCATTAGCGCCGAGGCAACTATAGGGATGAAAACCCGGTAAGGAAATTTCTTTTCGAATTTCTCATGAATGATTTTTTCGTGTATTGAAAAAACGAATTCATCCCAGTATGTTTCTTTAAACTGACAGGTACAGGTTTCTTCCGCTGAAGGTGAGCAGAGTTGGAGACATTGATCAAGGAATGTGTATTCCTCGCGACATATCGGACAGCCTCTTATATGCTCGAGCACAGCATTGCGGTCCTCCACGGAAATCTCGTCGAGGAGCATGTATATTATATTTTCCTGAACATCTACGCACTTCATACTTTTGTTCTCAAATGATTCCTCAGATTCTTCACCGCAAGGTGATGGTTGACTTTTACCGTACTGATTGGCTTTTTTAGAATCTCACTCACCTCTTGATACGACATGTCTTCGAGCGTCCGCAAGGTGAATACCGCCCTTTGTACGGTCGGAAGCTTTGCCACCGCTTCATAAATCATTTCTCTCGTCTTCTTGTTTTTATATCGCTCCACCGGATCGTCCTTACCGCCACTCATCATTTCGTCATATATCTCTTCGGTCGGTCGTCGCTTCTTGATGAAATTCAGACAGTTGTTAACCGCGATTCTGTACAGCCAGGTAGAGAATTGAGAGCGACCGCCGAACTTGTTGATTTTCCGATAAGCCTTGATAAACGTCTCTTGAGCCATATCACGTGCATCATCATAATTGCGAAGTATCTTATAACAAAGATCGTGTATCTTAACGCTGTGGCGGCGAACAAGTTCATCAAAGGGCTCGGCTTCACCCGCTTTAACGAGCTGCACCAGCTCTCCGTCACGCAGCTGCCGATATTTAGACAACCTATCGGCAAAGGAGTTTACCCCGTGAAATACTTCTTTCCTCTTGGGGTTCTGCTTTTTCTTTACTTGTCTGCGCTTCGTGCTGATTTTCGGCATATCGGTTCTGTTATTTAACGGAGCAGGCCCCGTTGAATGGTCCATTCCTGTGGATGTCTTTGGTCAATCTCATACGTTACGTTTTACGAGATTGTTTCTGAAAAGTTGCATTAGTTCATTCCGGACATCATTGACTGAACGCCCCTGCTTCTGCGCAATGCGTTTCAAATCCTTATATTCCAAGGAGAATTTCTTCTTACCATCGTATTCGATCAGTTTGACACTCACGCTACCGTAAGGTGACTTGAATTTGACAATTCGTCGGCTAAACGTCAGCCGTTGGGTGGTACGTATTCTAAAGCCGATCGACGTTGTGTGTTCAAAGAGCACGTCGATCATTTTCCCCGGTTGTCCCCTACATAAAATAGTCAGGAGGATGCCAGGCCTGGAACGTTTCATGATCGTAGAGGTAAGGAAGACATCGAGCGCGCCTGCGGCGTAGAGGTTTTCGAAGAGAGGTTCGTAGTCCTGAGGATTCATGTCATCGATGTTAGTCTCGATAACAGTGCATTCATCCGTAAGATAGCCGTGCGATTCACCGAGGAAGACGCGTAGTAGATTTGGGTAACCCTTGATGTTCATTGAACCGGCACCTAACCCGACGCTTTCGATCCTAGACATGATAATGTTTTCTGCGGGCGTGGCGATGCTGCTCAGGATAGCGGCACCCGTGGGCGTCGTGAGTTCTGCTGGAATAGGTAAGAAGTGGACCGGGAATTCTTTCAGGAGTTCGGCCGTCGCAAAATTAAATGCAGGCATATTACCTTCAACGGTTTTGACAAAACCGCGGCCTGCCGTTACCGGCTTTGCGAATATTCTGTCAATGGCTAAGGAGTCAATTGCTACCAAGACACCTACAATATCGAGTAGCGTGTCCGCGTCTGCAAGCTCGTGCAGGTGTAAGTGTTTTGTGCGATGAACCTTCCGTTCAACGGCAAATATCTTTTCGATAATCTTGATAGCTTGAGATTTTACCTTTGTGGATAGCTTGCTTTTCCTGATGAGGGGGATGAAGTGCTTTTCTTTGGTTGGCTTCGTAATATTGAATTTAACCGTGCGGGCACTGACGCCCTGTCGGTTAGTGCGCCCCACCTTCATTTCAGTGCCGGGAACAAAACCCAGGCTTTTCTGCAATAGATCTTTTCTTACACCGAGATCGATGAGTGCCGCGAGCATCATGTCGCCGCTTAACCCCACGATAGGATCGAAATACAATATTTTCATAGTCTGTTGATGGTCGATGCGATGTAGCCGGCGCCGAATCCATTATCGATGTTGACGACGGCAATACCGGGTGCGCAGGAATTGAGCATCGTCAGCAATGGTGTTATGCCCTTAAGACTCAAGCCGTAGCCGACACTCGTCGGCACCGCGATGATCGGTTTTGAGAACAGCCCACCGGCAACTGAGGCAAGAACACCGTCCA
The DNA here is from genome assembly GCA_001303785.1 of Caldifarciminota bacterium SM23_42. Taxonomy (GTDB): domain Bacteria; phylum Hydrothermota; class Tepidihabitantia; order SM23-42; family SM23-42; genus SM23-42. Next base: position 178,822 of record LJUJ01000002.1, read on the forward strand.
TCCCGGCTACAACAATTAAGACACGGGATTTCTCGATATCCTTGCGAAATGCAAACAGACGGTGCATGCCGGCGACGCCGACGTCGTAGATTCTCTGCACTCGGCTACCCATTACCTCAGCAGTTATAGCGGCTTCTTCGGCGACTGGAATATCAGCGGTACCACCGGTTAATACTGATATCAACCCCGTTCTTTTGCGTGTTGATCCAATATGGAATACCTTGGCCTCGACGTGGTACTCACCTTTGGGGAACTTCTTCTTGAGTGCTCTGCTTACCTCTTTCTTGACTCGTGTGAGAAGAACGATGTCGCTCGATTTACATATCTTCTGAGCGATCGAAATAATCTGTCTCGTAGTCTTTCCTTCGCAAAATACGACCTCGGGAAATCCCTTTCTCTTGGCTCGATGTAGGTCGATTTTTGCATAGCCCATATCGACGAAGGGATCGATGTAAATCTTATCCTTTTTCGTTCTACTCATGAGTTAGACAGGCTATTAAGTTATTGAGACATTTGGCTTTCAGTGAATTCAGTGCTTTCATAATAAGGTTTCCGTGTATTCTGTGCATACGCTTATTCAGTGTATTCAGTGTTAAAAGACTTCGGCCGAGAAGCGGTAGATTTCGGCATCCTTTGATTTATAGGCATCAGCCGGCAGTCCTGCTTTGTGACAGGTCTGGGCTAGGAATTCTTCGACACTCCATCCGTACTCAGCGGCCACTTGAGGAAGCAATACTCCGCTGTACATGCCTTTACGTATTAATAACCCATCGCGCCCGATCACTATCTCTTCTGTGTTCCTTAACCTTTGTAATGGAGTTAAAACAGATATTTCGATTTCCAAATCTTTTAACTCATCAGGTGTGACCGAGGGGAAACGCGGGTCCTCGAGTGCGGCTGCCTGGGCCATTTTTTGGCAAGACAAATAAACCGGCTGGTCACCGATCATGCGACCAATACAACCCCTGAGATTACCGTGTTTGTTTATGGTCACGAATATGCCATAGGGTTCTTTAAGACGCTTAGGTATATCCTTTATCTCTGATTGACGCTTACCCCGAACCGCGGCTTCAATCGAGGTGCGCGCGATGTCCTTTAGTTTTTCCTTTTCCTGTTCCGTGAAACCGAGTTCAGTTCCTACTTTCATCTCTTCTCCCTTAAAGAACGCGGCCGCCAGATATCCGACAACCTGTGAGTGATCGCCGGTGATGTTACCGCTCGTAGCGTAGAATAAGGGTTTCGCCTGTGTCGCGCCAAACTCCCGGGCAACGAGCATGGCGGTGATTATCGGGCCGCCGCCGCATGCCTCACAACTATCGGTCTTGAGCCTGTTATGCAACAGCTGGGCGTCATACTTTGCTACCGCGTCAACCAGCAGATTGTCCAGACTTTCGGCCTCTTTCTGAGAATGGTAATGTGATAAATCTGAGCTGGCGACAATCAAAATCTTTTTTCCCTTCGTTGCCTTGACGATGGCCTGACTCAAAAGCTCGCAGGTTCTGTAGTCTTGACTACCCATCACAATTTCCACGGCCTTGAATTTCTTGATGACGCTTTGGATGAAAGGCATCTGTATCTCCACCGAGTGTTCCGCGGCGTGGGCGGCTGGTTCGTAGATGATATTCCTGTTTAGAGAGATGAGTTTCTCGGCGAGTTCGGAGTCGTACTCGATAATTCCAAGTGGGGTCTTACGTCCGTCCTTTGTATCGACCGAGGCACCGTAGAAACCATGACGATGACTGGGGCCGATTACGATCACATCATCGAATTCCTCACCGTCTACCGTCTTATAGGCAAATGCTGCAACCGGCCCAGAATACATATACCCAGCATGAGGCGAAACCAATCCGTAGATTTCGCCGTGCACCTTAGCCCGGGCGCCTTCTAGGTAGGTATGAATTGTCTGCGTTAATTCTTTTTTGGTCCCGGGATACCAAGCGCCGGCGTGGATTGACTCCCGATATTCCTTACCTTCACAATTTTGTGCCATGAATACCGCTCCTATGAATACTATTTTTGCGATAAACTTCGCTAACATGTGAGATGCAAACAGGCAATGACCCTCTTCACGGACGCAATTCTGTTGTACTCCTCACATGCTTTGTTGGTGGGCACGACTATTGCCTCGATGCTCAATTTCTTTATTTTCGCTAATGTCTGTTCATCGACGCGCATGAGACCTGGTTGGCCAGTACCGACGATGATGACCTCTGGTTTTGCGGCGATTACTTCCTTGATATCGTCGATATCAAGGAAATGACCTCGTTTCCTCCACCATTGCGCGTCAATGTGATCAGGGTAGATAATCACGTCGCTTCGATAAGTCCTACCAGAAACTCTTAGCGCACCAAATTCATACGCTTCTATCACACAACTATCTTATGGATAATTCCTTCAGTGTCAAGATTCTTGGGCCCAGTATCAACTGCAGCGGTTGTCTTAATAAAGCATTTGCTTGACATCGACTTTGTATCCGAGTAGGATAGGCCGTGAAGTTGATAGAGGTTGCGAGCATTGTCGGGGGCGTAGTCTACGGAGACGAAGATCTTGAAATCTGCGAAATACGACCACCCGAAGAAGCCCAAGAAGGTGATCTAACGTTTTTGTTTCAAGGCGGAACCACCAAGGCTGGGGTGATAATCGCCAGCAGGAAGATTGAGGGCAGGAGCGGCATTGTCGTTGAGGATATGAAGAAAGCTATGTATTTGTTGTTAAAGAAAATTGCTGCAGCGAGAAAAGAATATTGTGTTTCAGCCCAAGCGATTGTCGAAGATAGTGCTTGCCTTGCGACACCGTGCGGTGTGGAACCGTTTGCGGTTATCCGACGCGGTGTCAAGATTGGCGCCGGCACGTTGATTGGTGCCCATTGCTACATCGACGAGGGCGTGTTGATTGGCGAACACTGTGAGCTATTTCCGAACACTGTCGTGCACGGAAATACAACAATCTGCAATTTCGTGGTCGTACATGCTAACACCGTCATTGGCAAAGAAGGGTTTGGCTATGTAAAGGAAACGCGCTATGAGAAGATACCCCATGTTGGTGGCGTGGTGATTCACGATTTTGTGGAGGTCGGCAGTAATGTAACAATCGATAGGGGCACCGTAGGTGCTACGGTAATTGGTGACGGGACAAAAATCGATAATCAAGTGCATATTGCGCATAACGTGAAAATCGGAAGAGATTGTATCATCATGGGGCAATCGGGTATTGCTGGATCATCAAAGATCGGCAACAATGTTGTGCTGTGCGGACAGGTGGGAATAAGCGATCATGTCGAGATCGAGGATGATGTTGTGGTGTATGCGAAAAGCGGCGTCTTTAAATCACTTAAGAAAGGTAGAAAGTATTCGGGCATCCCGGCGCGTGAACACCAAGCAGTACTCAGGGCAATCGCGCGCTTGTACGCCGGCCGTCAAATCAGTAAGTGAATAGAGCTGAACTAGAAGGATTATGCTTGAGTGGTGCACATAGCCGTGTGGAGGTTGTCAGCACCAATCAGTTCGCCATCTTCTTACACCTCGATTCAAAAAAGCCGATCCGGATTCGCCATGAGATTGAGAATATCCGCATTAAGGACCATTTCGTCACGATCGGTCAGCAGTATCGATTGCATGTTGTTGAACATCTATTCTCGGCTTTGTACGGCATGCATTTATTCAACGTCAGAATAGATGTCTACGGCGATGAGGTGCCTTTTTTTGATGGGTCGAGTTTGGAGTTTTTGGGTTCTCTGGAAGTATTGGAGAAGGAAATTTCTGCCCAGCCTATAAGTTTACGCCGAACGATTACGGTCAAGGAGGACAACGGATTTATCTGCTTTTGGCCTCTTGAAGGTGATGAACTGATTGTGGATATGGAGTTGAAGCATTCTTACATTGGTGCCCAAAGGATGGCCGTGTCGCTTAGTCCAGAAACATACAAGAAGGAAATTGCCCCGGCACGGACTTTTGTTTTTACTGATGAAAACGATCCACGTTTGAGGAACCTGCCGCCCTACGGTATCGGGGTCACGGGTAAAAGGGTATACTCGGCTACACCCCTACGTTTCACCAACGAACCCGTACGACACAAGTTGTTGGATCTATTGGGTGATTTGTATGTCTTGCGTCGACCGTTGTTGGGCAAGATAGTCGCGCACAATACATCACATCATCTGAATTTACGTTTCGTAAAGGAAGTACGCTCTCTAGTTAACTGCCAGAACGACTTCAGAAAGTAGAACGAAACCGAGAAAACATGGTGGTTGGTGTCGGTTCTGCCGCTTGGTCAGGTGCTATTGAGAGCTAATATTGGACAGCCACGTGATCGGCACAATCGTAAATATCGAAATGGTATGTTTTTTTTAAGCGATCTGCAGCCCAGCCAAGTAATGGACGTGAATACTCATAGCTTGTAGCCTATTTTTCTGAGAAACTCATAGCGTTCCTTGCGTGCGGATTCATCCTCGATTCCCTTTGGTGCGAATCCATCAATTACTCCGAGCACACCTCTACCTTGTTCGTCTTCAGCCACCAGAATCTCAACGGGATTCGCAGTAGCACAGAATATGTTTACGATCTCAGGACATGATTTGATTGCACCTAGGACATTGATCGGATAGGCATTCTTCATGAATATGATGAAGAAGTGTCCAGCTCCAACTGCCACGGCCTGAGTTTTTGCCATGTCGGTCAATTCATGGTCATTCCCCTCGTAGCGCACCAGACATTCACTCGATGCTTCGCAAAAGGCGACGCCGAACTTGACCTGCGCCGAGGCATTAACCATTGTCTCATAGAGATCTTCGGCAGTCTTTATGAAATGTGTATGTCCGCATATGAGGTTGATACCTTCGGGTACTTGGATCTTAATTTTCTTTATTTCCATGAAACCTCCCCAATGAAACGGTTGGCTGTCTGCTCTAAATCGCAACGCTTTGCGGCCCAGGGCATGCCGCGCTCAATAGCCTAATTCCTTTAAGAACTTCTTATTTTTTCTCCATTTCTCCTTGACCTTGACCCACAATTCCAAGAATACCGGTTTGTCCAAGAAATCTTCGATCTCTCGCCTTGCCTTTTCACCGACTTTCTTAAGAGCAGCGCCTTGTCGGCCGATCAATATTGCCTTTTGAGATTTTCTCTCAACGTAGATAACGGCGCGAATATAATCTTTACCTTTCTCACGCTCTTTGAATTCATCGATGATGACACAGCTCGCATAGGGGATCTCTTTCTTGAAGGTCTCAAAGATCTTCTCTCTAATGAAGTCGGCAACAAAAAAACGCTGGGGTGCGTCTGATACGTCTTCTTTTGGGTAAAGAAAATCACTTTCGGGAAGGCATTTGAAGATTACTTCTTTCAGGGCTTCGACACCCTCACCGCTCAGCGCTGAGATCGGCACGATTTCGCTGATTTCTGTACTTCTTAGGCGGTCGATCAAGGGCAGGAGCTCGGATTTCGCAACCAGGTCAATTTTGTTAATGGCAATTATCTTAGGAACTGTCTTGGCAAGCCTCATGAATTCCTTGTATATATGGTTGTACTTAAACCAAGGGTCGATCATCCATACTACACAATCAGCATCCATGATTGCTTTTCTTATTTGCTTAACCATTAGTTCTTGAAGTTCGTATTCGGGCTGTATCATGCCCGGCGTGTCTATGAAACACGCTTGATGGTCACCTTCGCTGAGAATTCCGAGAATACGACTTCTTGTGGTCTGGGGCTTCTGTGTTACTGCAGAGATTTTCGTTCCTAGAATAAGGTTGAGTAAGGTCGATTTGCCGACATTCGGTTTACCGATGATGGCAACGTAGCCGGCTTTCATGGCATTTTCATGATACGGCAGGTTCAAAGTTACCGCAGGAAGGGATGGATTCCCTTCCTGCGGTAGCAACAAACCTTATCTGTTGTTACTTTGATCTTTTTGTACTTTTTCTTGTCCGCTTAGGCTTTCTCTTGGCGGTGGGTTTCTTTGCTTCCTTTTTCTCTATTACTTCTTCTTTCTTCGGTTCCTCGAAGATCTCCTCTTTGATTTCGAGAAGATTCTTGTCGTCCTTTTTCTTAACCAGGACTGTGAATATTACTGTATTACCTGCCCAGAATATCGCCACCCCCAGGGATTTGATAAAGAGTATGATGAAATAGTACACCACGCCCAGGATAAAAGAGGTGATTGCTCCTGACCACGTTTCGTACGCTGGGAGATATCCTGATGGATAGAGAAGATTCGGCATACCTGTTGATTCGATATAACCGGTGATGAGATTGTGCCAGGATTCGGGGCATACCGGTGGAATCGTGATTTTAACATAGTAGGCAGCGTTGATTAGTAGATTATCCAGTTTTTCGGCCGGGACAATTAGACCAATAACATCTTGACCAAGGAAGATCGCTTTTGCCGAGAAAAAGCCGAGTAACCCGACACCAATGAGGACCACAAACATCAGGAGGAATTCGTAGACAACAAAACGCCAGGGTTGGTCGTTGACCACAGAGAAAGATTCGAATAGTGTGTCAAATGTATCATTACCTGTCTCTCCGACAATGGAGGGTCCGATAATCAGGGACACCACGGTGACAATGACTAAATAGAGTATGAAAAGGCACACGGCAAAAGCGAGTATCGACATGACTGCAAAGAACAGCTGTCCGAAATAAGGAACCCAGGTTATCAAGGCCAGGATAATACCCATCACGATTAGGGCGATCATGAACAACACTAATACAATTGGTGCTAGGATTGTCGCTTTACCGCTCTTCAGAGCGAACTTGATTGCTTCTTTGATTTCGTAGAACTCGTCACCCTTTAGTTGTTCATAGGTTACCTTTGATATCGCGACACCAAAAATCAGTGATACAAAAAGCCACCACAAGAATGCGACGATCCAGATGAGCCATGTGAACCAGGGCAGTCCGCTTGGATACATTGGCACGAGTCGGTATACGTCCCATACCTCTCCGATTTCAATGCCACCGGCGATGTAAGCGAGATATGACAATATGCCATATCCTATGTATGCGATTAGAAGACCGAGAAAGGCTAACCATATCTTCTTCGCACTGAAGCCGAGTCTTCCAGCTCTGAAAACATCTTTGTAGTTAAAGTGTAGATTAGTCACCTCACCTCCTTGATTTGTTTGTATTATATGTATTTTGCAAACATTGTCAATACCTTTAAACGAAGCAGCGGTGTATCACGAAAAAGCTGCTTACGTGAAATATAATGCATAATGAGAGGAATACAATTGTTGACATTTCGCAAGATTTTTGTATAATTCAATTAAGAGGCAATAATGAATATTGGCTGGCAAGAAATTCTACTAATCTTACTCATTGCTTTGTTATTGTTTGGGGCCAAGAAGATTCCAGATTTGGCGCGCGGCTTGGGCAAGGGCATTAGAGAATTCAGAAAAGGCTTGAGTGAAATCGATAAACCGCTAGAGCCGGAAAAGAACGAAACGAAGGAAGAGAAGAGTACCAAGGAGGAGTAAGTTTCCTCTTGGTGTTCCCCATTGAGACAGCTGACATGGAGAGGTGTCCGAGCGGCCCAAGGAGCACGACTGGAAATCGTGTATCCGCCGGAAGGCGGATCGCGGGTTCAAATCCCGCCCTCTCCGGAGCAATGCGTGAGTAAGGGGAGAAAGGAGAGACATGTATTATAATGGTACAAAGGTCTTTTTGATATCATTCTTAGTGTCTTTGTTCACCGCTGCAATTGTCTGTGTGCTTTTTATCTTTGTGCTTCCTTTTGCCAGAGGCGGTGCCGATAAGGTGGTGCCCGATCTCATTGGCTCAAATCAGGAGCAGGCTCGCGTTATCGCAGAATCGCGCGATTTATTGCTTGTCGTGGGTGGCGAGGAGGAGAACGACGAAGTACCTCCCCAACTCGTCTTTCGCCAGACACCATTACCGGGCTCGGTCGTCAGGAGTAAATCTACCATCACGGTATTCGTATCCAAGGGTTCAAGCCAGATTATGGTACCAGACATGCAGGGTTTGGGTCTGAGTGAAGCCACGGTGCAGATGAGTGAGTTGGGGTTGAAAATTGGCGATGTGAAGAGTGAAGAAAATGCTCAGGTGGAGAAGGATAAGATTATTTCCACGATTCCTGAGGCTGGGGTAAAAGTGAAGCGTGGAGAATCGATTACCGTCGTGCTCAGCCGTGGTGTTGAGACGGTTGCGGTGCCAAGGTTGATTGGCAAGTCTTTTTCATCCGCAAAACGTATCATCGAAAATGCCGGTTTTGTAGTCGGCAGCGTTCGGTACGAAGTGAGCACCGAGTTCAATGTCGGCATAGTTATGCGGCAAAATCCTTCATCAGGGAGAGAGGCGAAGAAAGGATCAGCGATCGACGTGGTCGTCGCGACGGTTCTTGAATGAGAAGAACTCTCATTTACTCGGGCATCATCCTTGCCTTTTTTGTAGTTGGTATTCTCGCTGCGAATTTCCTTATCATGCCGCTGTTGGTCGGTCGTGGAGAGGAAGTTGTAGTACCGAATGTTTGTGATCTGGTCTTAGAAGCGGCAATCCAAGAACTTAACACTGCTGAACTACAGGGCGTCGTTGTAGAACGGAGATTCGACCGCATTATTGAGGAAGGGCACGTGATTGTGCAGGAGCCGCTTCCTGATGCACACGTGAAAAAAGGAAGGATCATAAACCTCACCGTCAGCCTGGGGCCTGAGACAATAAATGTTCCATATCTTTCAGGCGTAAATTACGAACAAGGTGTCTTAATCATTAACAATATCGGACTGGTGGTAGCGAAGGTTGATTCAGTCTTTTCGGATTCTGTCGGGGCTGGAAGAATCATCGGTACAGTGCCCGAAGCCGGAACCGATGCGAAACGAGGGGATGGTGTCAGATTGATATTGAGCAAGGGCATAATACATAGAATGCCCAGCCTGGTGGGCACGCAGTTGAGCCAGGCGCAGGTCCTCTTGGAGAGAATGGGGTTGGTCATCGGTGGCGTTGAGGAGGTTCAGGGGAGTGGCCGAAAAGGAACGATTATCGTTCAGAATCCCGAGCCTGATCGTATTGTGAATCGCGGAGATACCGTCACCGTGATGGTGATTAAGTGAAGGTTGCTCCCTCAATAATCGCTGCCAAATTCACCGATTACCAAGAAGAAATAGTCAGAGTTGAAAAAGCAGGTGCGGACCTGCTACACCTGGATGTTATGGATGGCGTGTTTGTCCCCAATATCACATTTGGACCGATGATCGTTGAGGCGATAAATGAGATAAGTACCATTGACCTCGATGCCCATCTAATGATTGCAAAACCAGAGAACTATCTGAAGCAATTCATTGATGCAGGCCTTGACTGGATATCTTTCCATTGCGAGGCAACGAAAAAAACCGATGAATGCATCAGATACATACAAGAACGAGGGGTGAAGGCAGGCTTGGCCATAAACCCGCCCACATCATTTGATCGAATCAAAGAATATGTCGAAAAGCTTGACTATCTTCTGATCATGACCGTTAATCCGGGATTTTATGGTCAGCAGTTTATTGCCGATGTGCTATCGAAGATTGAGGAAGCCAAAGATTGGATGACAAAGCACAAGTTGCGTTGTTTGATTGAAGTGGATGGGGGCATCAATGCCACAAATGCTGCCTTGGTGTGCCAGGCTGGTGCCGATATTGTTGTTGCCGGCGCCGGCATTTTCAAGTCCAGCGATTACAGGAAAGCAGTCGAGGAGTTGAGATGTTCGAAGGCCTGATAGATAGGTTTGAACTCGTTAAAAGAAAGATATTAGGTTATGGAAGAATCACCGGCCAGGAGCTTGAAAGTATATATAAGGATATCCGGCTCTCGCTTCTTGAAGCAGACGTCAACTATAAAGTCGTCAGAGATTTTATCGCTGAACTCGGGGAGAAAACAAAGGATCTTGAGTTGTCGAAAAGCCTTAAGCCAGGTGACTTGGTCATCAAAGCGGTATATGAAGAACTCGTGGAACTGCTGGGCAAGACGACAAGGCACATTGAATTCAAGAAAGAAGGGCCGACCGTGCTCAGTCTGATCGGTTTGCAGGGGGTCGGCAAGACAACGACCGCGGCAAAACTCGCAATAAAGTACCGTGGGAGGAAACCATTACTCGTGCCTGCCGACGCAAAACGCCCAGCGGCAGCTAAGCAGTTAGCACTGTTGGCTGGTAAGGCGAATATTCCAGTGGTTCCACTCGAGAAGAATAGTGCTGTTCAGACCGTGAGGAAAGCCGCCGAGTCCGCGCATGAGAAGGGTTACGGCGTTATCATCTTAGATACTGCGGGTCGTTTGCATATTGACGAATCGCTTGTCCAAGAGCTGGTGGATATTCACCAGGCACTGTTGCCCGATTATCGGCTTCTGGTGGCCGACGGTATGAGTGGTCAGGACGCGGTTAAACAAGCCAGTCTGTTCAAAGAAAAAATCGGTTTGGAGGGTGCGATATTGACGAAAATGGACGGCGATGCACGGGGGGGCGCGGCACTATCCATCACGCGAGTGGCTGACGTGCCAGTCTACTTTGTCGGCACAAGTGAGAACCTGGACGGATTGGAGGAATTCCATCCAGACCGCGCGGCCCAGCGGATACTGGGCATGGGTGATGTATTGAGCCTGGTGGAAAAGGTGAAGACGGTTGAGACTGAGATCGATCAGGAAAAGATGCGTAAGAAAGTATTGAAAGGTGAATTGAACCTTGATGACTTTCTTGAACAGCTGAGTGCGGTTAAGAAGTTGGGTCCGCTTTCCAAAATAGCCGCGATGATGCCTGGGGTCAAGGAGAGCGATGTGGACGAGAAGCAATTCAAAAAGATGGAGGCGATGATTACCTCAATGACTCAGCGAGAAAGAGTCCATCCTGAGATTATCGACGGCTCTCGAAAGAGAAGGATCGCTGCGGGGAGTGGCACAACCGTGGCCGATGTGAACCGTATGCTCAAAGAATTTTCCTACGCGCGGGATATGCTTAAGAAATTCGGCAAGGGTATGCCTACGAAGTCACCTTTCAAGATATAAGAAAAAGGGGAGCATCGCTCCCCTTTTTTGTTCTTGAATTGAGACGCGTGGATTATTGACTGATCATGTAAGGTAGTAGCCATCCGTTAAAGTCATACGGACCTTCGGATGTGTAGAGTGTAGAGTGAGGCATCAGGTCGAATATCGCAAAGCGCGGTATTGCCACCAGTTGCGCGTTCCATGTTCCGATATATACGCCTTCTCCCAAGTTTGTAAATGGAAGTCTGACCGGCAGAATTCCAAGAAATGTATGGAGAAAGGCATGGCCGTCAGCGACGTTTGTGTAGAGAGTGATTTCGACCGGTTCTCCAGATTGGAATGTTATGAGATTTTCGACATCAAAGTAGGTATTGAGTGGATCGATAATCCAGAGATCTGGGTGACCTGAAGAGCTGATATGCACGCTGTCGATGCTCACCGTGCTAGTCGGGTTCGAAACACCATAGGCGAGTGAAATTGTGTGTAGTTCCCACCCACGGTAATCATCGTCTTCGGTGCCTGTACGCAGGAATGTGGCACGCAATTCGGCAGTTTCTGAGAGTGTTTTGCTCCAATCAATCCAGGGTATCGAGTCGGTCTTCAGTATCCTCAGGTAACCGTCATTATCCCGGCTCCAGGAAACCCAGGCTGAATCTTCGGCGATATTGATTTCGATTATTGGCTCACTATGAGTCTGTGGTCCGCGCCACCAGATGATGGTGGTATCTCGACTCAAGGAGTATTCCCCTGATGCAGAATCGCCTTCAGTCCCCGTATTGAAATAGACTGTATCCGCCTCAATGAGACCCCTTATTGCGTCTTCGTCTGTTTCTTTTGCGCATTGGCCGACAACGACTGCCAAGGCAAGAATCGCTAAAAACAACAGTTTTCGCTTCATATTATCTCCTTTCTAAACTTAAGTCTATTATAATTGCATTTCCATATTTGTCAACCCCCAAATCAGATTATCAGGATAGCAGGGTATCAGCAGGGAGGACATTCGGATATCAGCATATCAGGGGACACCTGACACTATACGCCGTACGCATTACGCTTCACGACCTCCAGATCTTCTGATACGCTGGTATCCTTCATCCTGATCAGCTGATCTCCTGATGTGTTTCTCTGCCCTTGACAATCGATGATTTATTAATATAATGAACGATAATGAGAAAATGGACAGGACATAAAGGGAAGCAGAGGATGACGTTTACCGATATCCTCGGTAGTCCTATTAATCAGGAGGTGAAGTCCACCTGAGTTATTCAATTTTGCTTGAGCACGCCGTGGGCTTCCCCCACGGCGTTTTGCTTTTATAAAGCTCGATTGCAGTGATTAAGGAATTGATGACAGTGATATTTTTCATCCCCGTAATCAATCTGTTTATCACTGTAATCGATCACGAAGTGAGAAGAGGAGGTTTATGGAGGCAGTAAAATGTGATGGCTTGATCAAAGTCTTTGGCAAGAACAGTCGCAAGGTGACGGCACTTGACCGAGTCAATTTCGTGGTCCGAAGGAACGAAATATTCGGCATTGTTGGCCCCAATGGTTCGGGAAAGAGCACGCTCATCCGTATTCTCTCAACCCTGCTCATCCCTGATGCAGGAAAAGCCAGCGTGTTTGGTCATGATGTTGTACGTGAGTACAGTAGGGTTCGTCGGCTCATCAACAGGGTCAGTGTGGATGCGGCTTTTTTCAAAGGGATTTCAGCTTGGGAAAATCTGCGGTACGCAGGACGACTTTACGGCTTGGGCAAAGGAGAGGCGAAAGAGCGGTCGCTGAAGATTCTGAATGCATTGGGATTTGCAGAGAAGCGGTTTTGCGAACCGCTCGAGGACCTCTCGCGCGGTATGCAGCAGAAAGTGGCTATTGCGCGTGCATTCTTCACCGCGCCCATGCTTCTGCTACTGGATGAACCGACGACCGGTCTTGACCCGCGCTCCAAGCTTGATGTGCAGAATTACGTGCGTGAGGCTATGCAGGGTAAGGGATGTGATCTTACCATCATCCTTACGACTCACGATATGAAGGAAGCAGAGTTGTTGTGCGATCGGGTTGCGATTATTATTGACGGCCGCTTTGTGACATCCGGAAGTCCGACTCAGTTGCTAGCTCAATATGATAAGCCTGGTTTGGAAGAAGTGTTCCTTGAAATAACCGGGCGTGAATGGAAGGAGGTAGAAGTTGAATGTTAAGAGTCAGACATATGGCTCAATTGCCTTTGTGGAGAGGAACTTCGCCTTAGTCCGACGCTACATCGGCTGGGAAGTTGTATTCTTATCTTATAATGTCGTCAATGCTTTAGCAATTGGTCTCATTGGTGCGACAATGGGCAAGGATATGGTCTTGTATCTGGTGGTAGGTGCCATGGTTTGGGGTTTCCTCTCTATTCTCTTCCATGAAATATCTGAGTCGATAGCATGGGAGCGTTGGGAAGGTACGATCGAGTACACTTTTATGGCACCGATAAGCAGATTTACCCATCTCATCGGTAATTGCTTGTTTGCGATCATCTACGGTGTTATCCGGAGTAGTCTTATATTGCTTATAATCGTTTTTTTCTTTGGTATATCGATTAAGGGTGCTAACTTACCCGGGGTATTGGTGATACTAGTTGTTTCTGGATTGTCGTTTGTCGGCTTAGGACTCGTTGCTGCGGTACTGCCGTTGCTTTCGACTGAGAAAGGCGCATACGCTACACACATATTGGAGGCAGGATTATTATTGATTTCTGGTGTATACTATGAAATAGACGTGTTGCCGGTCTGGATTAGGCCATTGAGTTATGTGTCGCCTGCCACATATACACTAAAGGCGATGCGTGCGGCATTGCTCGAGGCTGCTGGATTCAGTGAATTGCTACCCACGATACTGCTACTGCTCGCAACCGGCTTGTTATTGATTCCACTCGGCATGCTTATCTTCAGCAGAGCAGAGCACTACGCCAAGAGGAAGGGTAAACTAAAGCGCGCCGGCTAGTCCACTGCGACTCAATTACGCAATGACATAATGACGTAGTGACTAAATGACTAGAAATAGATGAGGTATTTCGCCTTTATCGCGCCTATCGTGTACTGAGGCTTTAAATCGCCAAAATCATCTTGCTTACGGTAATCATTTACCGCGAAATAGAACCAACTTTTAGGCATGAAGTTCCATGAGAAAAGCATTCCAAATCGATTTGAGTGGAGTTCTGTTCTGCTGAAGCTCGTACCTGGAGTTATCATTATTAATTCACTGAAAACACTCAAACTCATGTCAGCGTTGAATTTGAAATCAATCATTGGTTTGATACGTGGCGTCATTTCGTGAAGGTTATTCTGATCGTCCCATTCGATCCAGAGGTTAGCTTCTATGCCTAGGCTCATTTGTGGGATTATTGAATAATCATAGGTTACATTGTTTGAGGCTTGATAAGCCAAAAAACCACGCGAGTAGTTGTATGTATAAGAATAACCACACCAAAAATTGAACCAGTTATCAAATATTTTTCCCCAGATCGAAAGATCTAGACCACGATACAAGTAACTCGTGTCCATTTCGTAATAAGGTCCCGATAATATTGAGAAATCAAAACCCCAGCTGTTGCGAAAATTGGAGTTGATTTCGGCACCGATGATTCTAGACCAATTGTCATCACCCGGTTCCTGAATGATTACAATGCCCGGCAGGATGAAGAATGACCGGGCAAGACCTTTCGGGTAGGTCCAGTATGGACCGCTGAAAAGAAGTAGTTTCTTGCGTCCCGACCAAGGCACAAAACCTATGTCGTTGACATTGAAGGAATTCCCTATGGTCTCGGCTGAACCGATCGTAAGAAACTTGCCAACAAAACCAAAATAGCCTGTTCGAAAGGCTAATCCGGTTGTTTCGGGCCGAGCGCTCAGTGCACCTTGGGCGATGAACTGATTCGATCCACTGCGGTAGGCACCATCAATACCAATTGCATAGTTGTAATCATCCTTGTCGACCATCGTGCCGGCCAGCAAAGCACCGACATCTGAATTACCTAATATACGATGCTTCGCCCTCAATGCGCCAAACCAGCGATTTGGTTCATCGATGGAATCGGATTCGCGCATGTATTGATCAGTGTATGCACCCAAGGCGCCGATATCCCAGGATTCAGACTTGCCCGTCATTTGCAGGCCGCCGAGGATTGGAATGGCATCACCATTTATCGATTTACCGATCTTCCGTGAATAGAAAATCTCTAACGGATCAAAAAACCCCTTACCTTCACCAAAATCGAACATTCGGAAAACGTCTTTTCCTTCAAGGAAAAATGGCCTTCGTTCTTCCAAGTATACGGGATAGCGGTCCAGATTCAGCTTGAAGGGGTCAGATTCAATCTGAGCAAAGTCAGGTAGCACGGTTGCGTTGACCGTAACCTGAGGCGTAACGTCCCACTTGAAATTGAGACTCGCACTCGGTTTTATTTCGGTTGAGTCCGTTTCTAAGGAATCATCTTCATAATAAATCTTGCGATCGTAGCGTAGATACGCCTCCGGGTACAACTCGAAGTAGTAACCAGTAGCCTGCGGCATGACGTTGTTCATATTATTCCACTTTGACACCAAATCTTCTTCACGCTGTTCAATCTTAGTCCAATAATCGGTTTCCTCGTTAGCTGCGATATAGCGCTCGAATTGTATGCCCCATTTGTTCAATCCCTTCTTGTATCTAATTGATTTAAATGGTATTCTAATCTCCACTTCATAACGGCCTTTGTGGAGTCGCACCGCCCGGTACCATACTCCGTCCCAGGAGTCATCTTCGGTGCGGCCGTCATCAAGTATCCAGCCATCATCAAATAGTCCATTGGCACACACCCGAAAATAGTAGCCGGTTGTCTTGCTGCCAAAAGGGTCGAATTTGACGACTACATTATCGCCTTCTTTTGTGAGACAGGCGATTGGTTTGTGTTTCTCGGCGTAGCATCGTAACGCCAGATAGAGGTTGTTCCTATCCTGCAGAATATAGACTACAGTCCTCTCGGTGGGTTTTTCTTTCTCATAGGGTGCATGCTGTACGAAATCGTATGCCGAATCCGCACTCTGCCAAATTTCTTCGATTATTCCGTCTATCCTTGGCGCATTTTCTGTGAATTTTACCTCAACAGACTTTGAGTATGTGTTTTCATAAACTGCAAGGAGTGTGAGAATAAGAATCATTAGACCCTCTCTTGGGTCTCTTCTTCAATCAGAAATACAATAGATATTTTGCTTTAATCGCTCCAATTTGGTATAATGGCTGCAAGTCACCGTACTCATCCTGCGTCCGGTGGTCATTTAGTGCGATGTAGAGCCAGGATTTGGGCATGAAGTTCCAGGAAAAAAGTGCACCAATACGATTCCATCGGTATTCAAGTTCGCCGAAATCCGTGCTCGGTGTTCGGGTGACGATCTCGTCAAAAATGCGCAAATTCATCTCGGCATTGAATGCAACATCTATGCTCGGTCTGAAGATGGGCCAGATCGCTTCGATGTGATGATCCGGATCCCATTCAATCCAGATATTGGATGCCAGGCCCAGACGTATCTGCGGAATTATTGAATAGGTGTATGATAGTCTGTTTTCTCCCTGGTAGCCAAGGTGGCCGCTCATGTAATTCCAGCCGTAGGAATAGTTGAAGCCAAAGTCGATATGTTGATTGAACAATCTTCCCCAGAATGACGAGTTCAATTCACGTAAGAAATAGCTGACGACCGTGTCTTCATATGGATGGTATGGTGCTTCGTGATGCCGCCCGGCGTTAATGCCAATATCAAACCCCCAATCATTACGGAATTGTGTATTTATTTCAACTATGCCGGTTACTGACCAGTCGGAAACGCCCGGTTCCTGAGTGACAACGACACCTGGAGCGACCCAGAAAGTCCGTACCGAGCCCTTTTGATATTGTTTATATGGACCGGTCATAAACAGAAATTTCGTTTCTCCGACCCAGGGTACGAAACCGACAGCACTCACGTCAAAGGAATCTTGGATCACCCGTGCCGAGGCGAAGGTAATGAAGTTCTTAATGAAACCAAAGTAACCAGCATCAAATGCCCATCCAAAGTTGTCATGTACTGAATCTTTTTTGTTGCTCAACGCGCCTTGTATGATGAATTGACTTGCACCCTTGCGGTACGCTCCATCCAGGCCAAATGCATAGTTGTACTCATCACCATCCACAGCCATGCCACTGAAAAGCATGCCGATATCTGAATTCTCGAATATGGCACGTTTTGCGCGGAAAATGCCAAACCATCGGTTTGGCTCGTCTATCCTGTGGGCTATAGTATCCAGGTATGTATCTGTATATGCGCCCAATATTCCAATGTTCCAATTTTTGGATTTGTTGGTAACTTTGAGCCCGCCAAGGATCGGCACTGCTTCGTCATTCACGGATTTACCGATTCTGCGTGAATAGAAGATCTCGAGCGGGTCGAAAAACCCCCAATCGCCGAAATCGCCCATGCGGAAAATCTCCTGACCTTCGAGGAAGAAAGGTCTTCTTTCATCCAGATAGGTGGGATACTGGGATAAGTTTAACGAAAATGGGTCTGATTCAATCTGTGCGAAATCAGGAAGAATGGTCGCATTAATGGTTGTTTGGGGCGTGACATCCCATTTGAGATTAAGACTCACACTGGGTTTAGTTTTTGTGGTATCAGTCCTTATGGAATTATCATAATAGAACTCGCGGTCGATACGCAGATATGCCTCAGGATACAGCTCGAAATAGTAGCCAGTGACCTGCGGATTCATGCTTTTCAGACTACCGTATTTGGAGACCAATACATCTTCACGCTGCGCGAATTCATTCCATAAACTGATCTCTCGGTTCTGTGCCATGTAACGCGCAAACGTGACGCCCCATTCGTCCAGGCCTTTTTTGTAACGAATCGATTTGAACGGTATCTTTATTTCTATTTCCCAACGGTCATCATACATTTTCAATGCGCGGTACCAAACACCTTCCCAGGAATCATCGTAGGTTCGACCGTCATCAAGAATCCAGCCGTCGTGATATATACCGCTGGCGTATATCTGAAAATAGTAAGCTGTGTTCTTGCTGCCGAAAGAATCTATGCCTATTCTGATATCATCTTCGTCAGCAGTCAAACAGGCGATCGGTTTTATGCTATCCGCATAGCACCGGAAAGCAATGTACAGGTTGTTTTCGTCCTGCAAGACATAGACGGCCGTTCGTTCCGTTGGTGCGGTTTTTTCATAGGGCATGAATTGGACGAAGTCATATGCTGAATCCGCGTCTTGCCAGGTTTCTTCTATGAATCCATCAATGCTGGGTGCAATTTCTGTAAAGTGTACCTCAACAGATTTTCTCTCTGCAAGTAGCATGAAGAATATCAAAAGATAGTGCATTGAACCTCCCCACAATGATTTCCAACGACCGAAATTATTAGAAAATGTGTACTTATTTCTGAGACATATATGTATACCTCGGTGACATCGGTTGCAACGCTTTCACCCCAGGAGCTCATCTACATATTATACGCACGAAATTGGGGAAAAGTTTCAAGACCTATGGGTGTGACAATAGCATGCTTTGCTTGACGCAGAATGCTTATGACCATCGAGCGGCCAGATGATATTCGTGCACGAGATAATCGCATCTTGGACCATCATCTGAAAGTCTGTAATCCAGGCAATTGACAAAATGATGAGATGATAGACGTGATGGGCGGAGTTGAATCGTGCCGCAAGTATCGGTCTGTCTTTGCTGCAGGTGCATTATGTGATGGTTGTATGTCTGGGCAGTCGAGGATCAGGCCATTCAGGGGGTGACTACGATGAGTGGTACAAACATCTCTTCCTTGCTCACGCCACCATGATTTGCCTTGAGGAAATGCTCGGTCTCACCCAACGTAAAATCTTTGATTACATAGTGCTCCTTCATGATCAGAACATAATCACCAACTCGGTCAAAAAGTTTTTTGTTAGGTTCGTAAAGACCGAAGAAGTGTTTTTTTATCAAATCACGGCTGCTATGCATGGTGCAGTAGTCGCTCAGGTTGGTCCCGGCGTATTTCCTGAATTGGTCAGCTTTTGAAGGGTGGACGTAGCAATACGCGACACGCGGTTCACCACATAAGGGTACGGTTAGGGTTTCTTCAAACTGGGGGTGTTCTTTCAGACTGACACGATCCGTCTCTTTGGTATCGACCAGACCATGATCTGATGTAATCAAGACTACGCTTTCCGTTTTTTTGAGTGCCTCAAGGAAGAGAGCAGTACTGTAACTCAGTTTCTTAAAGTGTCCGAGGGCCTCGGAACTTTCAGTCCCGCATTCATGGCATAATGCGTCAAACTCTGCCCAATATGCATAGATAAACTTCTTAGTGCCGGTTGAGGACACGATTTTAGTGATTTCATTCAGACAACCACCAAGAGAATCGTAGGCGACTTTTTTTGCCCCGATAGATGTTGCGTTCGTGTAATCAGATTCATATAAGTTTCTAGGAATGATGTAGTAGGTATCGGCACTTATCTTGGCCGATATAGGTTCGTGGTCGAAGATCAGGCGCGGATCGATCGCTGAATGGCCTAGAGACAAGCCGCCATAGCGAGGATTAAAGGGCAATATGCGGGTAATCAGGCCTAATTCCTTGAGTAACATAAACCAACCGGTGATTCCATGCTCTTGTGGCGCAAGGCCAGTCAGAAAAGTAGTTATGCCAGTCGCGGTAGTGGGAGGAAATACAGATGTCATTTTGTCACGTAGGTACTCGTTGAAAATGCCGCCTTCGCCGTGACGCAGCGTGAATTCATAGCCTAATCCATCCAGCACGAGTAGAATGATATTGGTTGCTTTCCGTAGCGATAAGATATCGAGGTTTCTCAATGGTCCGTACTCAGATCCTTGCCCGTAGGCTTGTAGAATAGAACTCATTAGATTAACGATGCTACCGTCTTCGTAGTTGGGAAGATACATAGCTTATGTGTAGTGTCTTATGCGGAGATTACAAGATTCCAAGAGACCCGTTATTTTGAGAGAATTGCCTTTTCGAATTTCTTCAATTGATTTTGGAAAAAAACATTGTCAGGTTCAATCTCCAATGCTTTGTTTTCCCAATGCACAGCCTCTTCGTAGTAGCCAGCCGCGTAGTAGGCTTCAGCCAGGGTATCCATGATGTTTGCGTCGTCTGGAGCCAGAGTGTGTGCCCTCTTTGCGGCCTCAAGCGTTTCTTCGGGATATTTTTTCAGTAATGCGAATTCCCAGGCCAGGCTGTTGTACACTTCTGGCGATTCTATGTCGCCTTCAAGCGCCTTGGTGAGTAGTGAATACGTCTTGGCGTGATACATGTCTGCTTTGTCTGTTTTTTCCTCCGCAAGCCTTAGATAAGCCGGGGCCATGAACGCATACTGCCACAACTC
>LJUJ01000052.1 GCA_001303785.1 Caldifarciminota bacterium SM23_42
TTTATTATAGTCAATCGAATGTACAATGTCAACTAAATAGCGAGAGCTAGACCGGAGAGCTGCCTGCACTTGGTGTACGATGATCTGTTATTTTTGATTTATTCTAGTTTAACGATTTTCTTTGTTATACTTTGATTCGATGTTTCTAATCGTAGAAAATAAATACCAACAGGCAGCTGTTTACCCTCATTATCTTTACCATTCCAGTTCACTATGTGGTGACCGGGTTTCTGAATACCGTTTACGAGAGTTCTAACATGTCTACCCGCTGTATCGTAAAGTCTTAACGAAATACGACAATCAGATTGAAGCCGATAGAATATAGATGCCTTTGAACTGAATGGATTGGGAAAGTTTTGGCTTAATTGCACCACCGGTTGCGGAGAATCCGCTGCTGGTTTTTCTTCCACACCCACACCATAAGTGTAACTGGCATAAGTGGCCCATCGATCAGAATCAATTTCTCTTATCCAGGTTACCCATATCCTTTCGCCATCAAAGGCCATCTTTACTACACAATCTAAGGTTGGATAAATGGCGATTGGTGCCGGGTTTGACCAATTGTCACCATTCCAATAACTGTAATAAATATCTTCATCATAATTCACCCATGTTAACCACACATTGCCCGCGTCGTCACTCGTTATGGCCACTGAGTAATCGCCCCATGTAGCAGATTCACTAACAAGCATTGGTTCTAACCAGACATTGCCGTCGTGATAGCTGCTATAAAGCTTGTAAGGGCCACCGCTATCAGCGCCAACCCACCCTGCCCATACTCTTCCAGCAGTATCAACGGTCAGTGCTGGGCCACTCGAAGAGTATGTATATTCCGCTATAATTATCGTATCACTCCAACCGCTGCCATCATTAAAGCTGACACAGATTCCGGGATCGGGGCAGGAAAATCGGTGCCAGCCTATCCATACTCTTCCCTGTTTATCTGCGGTCATTGAATATGCTATATCTTCATGACTGCCTGGATAGCTTATGAGTACGGCTGAACCCCACTGACCCATAGTGTAGGTGTTACCCCAGATATGGTGGCCATCACCGGGACCGCCTCCAGCCCAGCAAACCCAGAGATTGCCAAGGCTATCACCAGTTGCTGCTGGATAATGAGAACAAGTTCCCTGGGTTGGAATTTGCATTAATTCTGACCATGAACTACCATTATAAAAGCAGGCAGAAATACCGTAATCCTCAGCAACTATCCAGACATTTCCATTGGCGTCAGTGGCCAGATTACAACCATAGAAAAGGGCAAAGGGATTTATGGTATCAGGAGTAGACCAGACGGTATCGATGTAACGGCTGACTAAGATACCATGAATCCAGCCGCCAGCATAACAATCTACATCCCAACCACACCATGGTGTGCCAGACCCATCTGTAGTTAGGCCTTGATCTGTTATATAATACCAGCTGGTTGATGTATCATACTGACTGACACGTATTGGAGGGCACCAGGTCTGGGCAGATAAATGACACGTATTCGTAATCACACACAACACAATTAGATGAAATCCTAGCTTTACCGTAGCCAACCTCCATTAATAGGCGAAAGGCTTAGAGTACCTCCCGCCTGATGAGACTATTTCAGCATTACCATCTTCTTCACGTCAGTGAAATCGCCCCCTTCAAAACGATAGAAGTATATGCCAGAAGGAATTGTCTTGCCCAGATTATCTGTACCATCCCAAATGATCACCTTTTCATCCGAAGTAATGTTCTTTACAACACACCCGAGACAATCAATTATTTCGATATCCTTTTGGCCTTCAGACGGTGCAGTGATCGTTATGATATCGTTGGCGGGATTGGGGAATATCCAAAATGCTTCATCAATATCCTCATTATCATACTTCAGCACACCACCGGCCGTGCTTGTCCAGGTCGCAAAGACATATTCATCAAACCCGTCGCTAGCGTGAAATGAAACCCAGATGCGTTTCCTTATTGGATCATAATAGATATCGCCACGGGAACCCGCCGAAGCAGGCGGCCCAACAACAGTGTCTTCTGGGGACCACTCCACACCATTCCACACGCGATAGTAGAATGTGTTGTCCTTGTCATAGATTATCCAGATACTGTTCTCATCATCCACCGCCAGTGGACACCAAACCCAAAATGGATTTCCGCTGATTCCTTGGGTAATTTCAAAATCTGGGCTCCATAGGTAATTTGTGTCGAGATAAGCAGCATAGATCTTGTTTTCGAAAGCATTGAGCCAGGCAATCCAGATATTCCCAGTGCGATCCGCGATTATGCTTCTCAAAAAACCCCACCCACCAGGAATCTGTGGACCCACTATCAGGCTGTCGGTCCAGATACCTGTAGAATCGGAAAAAGTCAGAAATATCAGGTCATCCGGCGTCGCATAAGTAGCAAGACCGCCAACCCAGCGAATACCGTCTGGAGCAACAGTGATGCAGGCACCCGTAACATCGGTAAAAATAGGATAGGTGCAAACAATATATGGCCCAGTCCAAATTGTGTCATCGCACACATCGCACCATATCCTATGGGTTTCACCAACATTGTATACAGCCCAAATCCTATTACTGCTATCAGCAGAAAGGTGGAAATTGTAGTGTCCAGGGATGACAAAGGTGTCCGACCAGACACTACCGTTATAGTAGAACGTGATATGAGGGGGTGAAACCGGTGCATATTGACACGAGGTGAGCACCCATAGATTGCCATCTTGTGCTCGCGTGACATCAAAACCGCCTTCACCTGATGCCTGAATTCCAGTGTATATCAATATTGGGTCAGACCATTCTGAATTATCATAGTAGGAACCATATACGACATATCCGTCATTGAAGATGCACCAGAGTTGGTCATTACAGTCCATTTCGAAACGGCTGAAACGATCACTCATGCCCACCAATTGCGGCGTTGACCACTCAAAGCCCAGCAAGCAAAAAGGTACAAGAATATTAAGTAACCATCTCATAATTCAATTCTCTAAACCACGAAAATATGATCTCCGGCCTGAATTCAATATACAACTACTTTCTTTGTCATGTCGAATTCTTCAGCCTTGCATCTGATGAAATAAATACCCTTGCTCATTACACATCCATTATCGAAACATCGCCATGTGCTTCGATTGAATCCTTTATGTCGATGGCTCTTTTCAACTAAACTCGCTATTCTACCCGTAACATCATATGCAGTAATCTCAATGCGAGATGCCTCTGCTAAATGGTAAAGAATATTGACGACACGGGCTACAGGATCGTAAAAGATACGATCAAGAGCAGATACGGTAGTGTCAATCACAGATTGGGGCCCGCTGTTACCAATAGGGATAACTCTACAAATTCCCTCATGGGGGCCATGATTGTGTTTTGTGGCAGTGACATGTAGATTTCCTGGTTGGGGTGTAATCCAAAAGGAAGCTAGGCCACTTTCGTCTGACTTTCTAGTTTCATGAAGAGCATTTTGCTGGTAAAGGCATACTAAGGCATATGGCAAAGGATCGCTATTTTCGTCATTGACGTAAACCTCAAAATTCTGTGGTTCATCTGTTGTAGTCGGAAGATGCGTGGCTGAGACATAGCCGTTCCATGCTGTATATATATCAATCTCGGGGTCGCCTAAGAGATGAAATGCTTTCACACAATGAGTAGCAAATGGATCCCAACCGTAGGCATCTGCTGCTTTTACTTTTGCTGTATTGATGACCCAGCCCAATTCTTGCGTTATAGGTGGGATGAAGTCCCCAAAAGGTACTCGGTAAAGTTCGGTGTCGAATTTTCTATCAAATAAGTTATATACTGTGCCAGTGGCCCCCAACGCAGCTACACCACCACCACTTTCGTGCCTTAACCAACATTCACTGTGGCCCGTCGTATCGGGCAATGGATCATGCGCTCGGCCACAATCGCAACAGACTTCGTACACTATAGGCAACCACGCGTTGTGAACGTCGTAGAAATTCGTCAGTTCGCGTATATCCTGATTCGTGAAATCCTCATCGCCAGTGCACCAATTGTCCCATCGATCAACCAGTCCGTGTCCTCGATAATTGATCATACTAGAGCCCTTTATTGTATCTGAGTTATTTATGTGTAGCTTCAAGATGTCATTCGATGACCACCCACCCCAATCATCAAAAAATAGGAAGTCATGAGGTTCCAAAATCGGCGTGATTGATTCAATCTTGCAGTCATGAAACGAATATCCATCCGGTTGGTCTTCGTAGCAGGTTACGAAGTCGTGTCTTTTTATATACCAATCTTCATCCGGATATCGCTCAAATGCAAAAGTCTTATTGATGACGACATTCAACTGCTCAGGTGTCCAAACGGAGAAACGCCCCAAAGCAATATCAGCTATGTTATCGTTGCCAATAATTGTGCTGTACCAATAATCACTATTATAGTACCCATAGCCGGCATCACCGGCATAAAAGGGTATTAAGGGTTGAGGAATTTGGCCAGCTAAAGATGCTGCATATCCATCACCGATCAGCAGAACATAGTCGATATTATGGTTTCTATAGTAATTAGTTATCAGATTCTTGAGGTAACCAGGAGTTGGCTGACCTACTATTTCAAGGAAGACTTCCAGCCCTTTTTTTCTTTTCCAGAAAATAAAAGGATTCAAGGTTTGTGCAAAATAGTCATTACTGATGATTAAACATTTTGAAGGGACATCTTCAGTTGGAATGCCTAGTGTATTGTAGTTAATAATAGTCGCGTTGTACATAGCATCAGAATTTTCTGAGACATACGTCGGCCAATTAGGAATAGTATTTTGTGTATCGGCAACTACAAAGTCAGCACGGAGTATGATATTCTTAAGTACATTTAACTGATGAGATTGAGGGTTGAAAGACAATGGAAAGAAAGACAGATTTGCTACACGTAAATCACGGAAAACCTTAGGTTCAATGTTCTCGAATGCGTGCATGGGATAATATCTATTCTGGCTATACAGCACCGTATCAATCACAAACGGAGGCGAAGGTTCATTTTCAGCTCGTGAATGTTGCGCGGGGAAAATGTGGTAACCATCAAGGGTGTCAAAATCAAGACCACTTATACTCACAAGTGCTTTCCATTGAGGGTCAATTGCTATCATCTTGTTGATGTAGGGCAGCATCGGTTTGCCCGGGTCTGATATCTGGGCACATTCGGGAATGCTTATGATCTGGTAAATCACACCGTTGACAATTGTGTCCTCAACGTATATGCCATGTATTGAGATGTCCAAAGTGAACCCTTCTCTACCGCCTGAGATAATATCAATTGAAGGGGGAGTAGGAATAGATGTTCCATCAAAAGATACCCATTCAGCAATAAGGCAGATAGCCATTATTGCTATACAGACAAATATTCTTCTAAGCATTTTACACCTCTATCACTACGAAATGTTACAGCAATTAACTTACTTCTGATCCCATCAATCATCTATATTCTTGCCATTCTTGACAAACATTATGTCATAGCCTTGAGGTACAGACGGTTGACCCCCCAAGGCGACATAAGCCTACGATTGATACACCACTTGGATTTATCGATATCCAATACATTCTATTATGAATCCATAACTTGTCAATACATCTATTTCAGCAAGAATTGCTATTTGGAAATTTGCTGCGCATATACCTTTTCATCAACTACTTATGTTTAATTGAATTTAGGTACCACTTCACATCGTCACTAAATAACCTAGTCGATAGATGATTTGAAGGTCAGGTTCCATATATTCTTTGAATCCTATCTAAATTATATATGTCCAGTGCAAAGCCACAAGGCGGCAGTTTTTTTTTAATTCTTAACGCATCCCATTCGGTTGGTCAAAGATCAAAGGGCCGGTTTTCACCGACCCTCGCCTTGTGGAAGGTTTGTGGAAGATTTCCACAATTTCATTCCAGAACGTATGGTAATATCCAGAATTCTACCGCTTCTCATATTGTGTTTTTAATAATAAAGAAGCGAGTATCCTCGTGAATCTAATTGCATCAAGAGATGCAATAATTCA
>LJUJ01000053.1 GCA_001303785.1 Caldifarciminota bacterium SM23_42
GCGAGACACAATAGAAACGTGGAAAGTGTTGCATTCCTGCAACTTTCCGCAATTTCAAAGATTTGAAAAATGCTTACTACGGATTAGAAATCCGTTGCTCTATCCGATTGAGCTACAGGCGCATTATTTTCAATGCTTTGCGAGCACCTCGTTTTCATTTTCTTACTTTGTGGAAGGTTTGTGCAAGCATTTCATTATAATCAATCAAATATACATTGTCAACAAAATAACAAAAGCTGAACAACCAGACTGTGAGCTCATAGTTTCGTCTAAAGAAATGACCCTTGAGAAAACGCATGACTTTGCGTCGTCAAGAAACAGTATAATATGCGGTATAAAAAGAAGGGGAGCAACCTTAGGATGTTTCTACTAGAAAAACATCAAAGCGTCTCATTTCGGTTGAAACGTAACATTCTTTGCATATGCTGAGCTTGACACATATTTGCCCTGG
Source organism: Caldifarciminota bacterium SM23_42 (assembly GCA_001303785.1). Taxonomy (GTDB): domain Bacteria; phylum Hydrothermota; class Tepidihabitantia; order SM23-42; family SM23-42; genus SM23-42. The sequence continues at coordinate 452 of LJUJ01000053.1, forward strand.
GGTATAATAAATGTGGAGGAGCATGTGACTAGCTTTATGTAAATAAAGTAAATTGTATAAGAAAAGGAGGATTGATGAGAAAGACACTGATGGCAATCGTATTAATGACCGGCTTTTTGGACGCCGGTTGGGTCAGGGTCATTGGCTCATCGGACACGGCAATACCACCGAAAAAAGAAGTAATAAGGTCGGATTTGTCAGGCGTGATTATCCGGACAACAATGTTTGGTTTTACTGAAGAAGATACAACTGTTGACACCAAGGATTTTAAGCGTATTGAAATCCCTGAAGAGCAAGTTGATAGAGACACAACCAGGGCAGGCAAACCGCAGATTCCGTATATCAGACTACTGATTGCTGTACCTGATTCCTGTGAATTCAACATAACTGCTTATGAATCCGACCATATCTTATTTGAAGACTATCTACTCTATCCGGTTCCGCGCGTTGTTTTTGAAGAAGACACTTTTGGTTGCGTATACTCCAAAGAAGTTTACACTTATGACACCTCTTTCTACGAAAAAGATACCCTTTATCCGGATAAGTTCTATGAAGTAATCAGTGATGGTCACTGGCGTGGTCAGCGGGTGCTTGAAGTATTTCTGTATCCGGTGCAATGCAACCCGCAGCAAAAATTGGTCTATTTTTATGATGGTTTGGTTTTGAGGATAGAGTACACGGGCACGGTTGTCGAAAACGAAAATGGTCTTGGTCCGTTTGAGGATATTGGCCGCGAAGTACTCCTAAACTATCCGGGTGTTGATCGGGAATTGCCCTCACGCGATCCACCGGCAGTTCATTATTACACTGATTTATTGAATACCGATAATGTTGCAGACTACATCATTGTTACTCATGAAGATATTCTTGGAATCGATGCAGATTCCTTGAAGATTCACGAGTTTGGCGAGTGGCGGGTGCGTCACAACGGGTTTGATGTTGGTATTGTGAAGATGGTGAACATCTACGACGGGTTTTTGCCCCCGGGCACTGCGGATTCGGCCAAAGCTTTGCGGGACTTTCTTGTCTATGCCTATGATAACTGGAATGCCCCCTCAGTTACTGATGAGCATTTTGCCTATTGTTTATTCATCGGTGATTGGGATTACGTGCCAACTAGATTATATTTGGATCCGTATAATTGGCTCGCGGCTGATGAGCGTTATTTCCGGGATTTGGTACCAGGTTCAAATGACGACATTATGCTCGGCCGTTGGCCGGTTAGGCCTGTCACCCACGATCTGCTCACTATTGCTAACAAGACAATCAATTACGAGCAATCCCCTGAAACCGGCGATTGGCGTCGCAGAGGGTTGCTCATTGCTGGCGAGAATTCAATTCTACACACGGACACGTACGTTGATAGCTCCAAGCCATATTTTTCAGATATTGGATATGATACTCTGACTGTCCGTAGATCAGAATTAGCTTCGGGTGAGGCATATAGGGATAGCATAACTATGTATTTGAACCACGGTGAAATTCTCTCGGTTTATTATGGTCATGGGAATAAAGCGGAATGGTCCGAGTATAGTTACACAAATCTGTTGGATCTTGAGAATGGAAGTAGGTTGCCTGTAGTTCTGAGTATGGCTTGTTTGACCGGGTCATTTCAATGGGCTGGTGATCAAAAATGTTTTGGTGAGCATTTCATTTTCAAAGCTGGTGGTGGGTGTATTGCATTCTATGGAGCAACACGAATAACGACAGGCGCATCATTCCGAAGTGCTCTAGGGTTTCTTAGTAGAATGCTGCGTCATCAATACTGGATTCTTGGTGAATGTTTAATCGATCACGCATGGGCAATGCACTACTGTCTCCTTGGTGACCCGGCATTGGACCTTGGCGATTATGCTACCTATCCTGATTCGCCTGACTTGGTGGTTAGACCACAGGGTATAGATATTTCGCTCTTACCACCATATCCTTATCCCCGCAGCGGGGATATTATTCCGATTCGAGCAAAGGTTCATAATATCGGAGGCGCGGTTGCACGCACCGTAGACGTTAACTTCAGTGTCATCCTAGATCATGATACTTTATGTGATAGCGCTGTTACGATTGAGGAAATTCAACCCCGGGGTTCTGCAGTAACAACTGCGTACTGGAATACATCGCTCAGTCATCCTAATTATTACGGTGAGATTGGAGATTGTGATTTTGTTGTGACCGCAGATCCTGACAACATAATTGAGGAATCTTGGGAGTTTAATAATACCTCTGCTATAACAAGGAAGGTGGCCTTGTATCCAAGTGAATCCAATTGGCCCAAAACGGTTACCGGTTTTTCCCAACCGGCCATTGCCGATCTCGACGGTACCGGTTCAGTAGAAATCGTCTACGCAAGTTTAGATTCAGTTTATGTGTATGAGCCAAACGGCAGCGTAATTTCGTCCTGGCCGAAATACTTCAAAGAAGTTTACGGTGTTGTGCTGGGCGACATAGATAATAATGACACTATTGATATTGTTGCGGTCTCGCCTGAATCCATCAAGGTCTATGATTATCAGGGCAGTATTCTGGACGGGTGGCCAATCCACATCGAGGAGGATGATTATGAGTTTGTCGGCCTTCCTGCGCTTGGGAGAATTGAGAGCAGCGTATCAGATGTGTTCAATGTGGTTATCGCGGCCAGGCAAGAACCTGAGCTCCCGTCAATACCAGCCCCGATGAAAGTTTTTGTCTATGACCGACAGGGTTCAGGGGTCTACGAGTTCAATACGACCAGCCAGGTTTCTCGAGGAACATCTTATGGTGTTTCGATTGCCGATATTGTCAGCGCAGGTAACGACGAAATCGCAATCTCATATTCAGATGAGGCAAGTCTATTAGTAATGATGACCGATGTCTTCAACTGTAATGGTCTGGTCACCACACTAAATTACGGCAGTGGCAGAATGATTTCGGCACTAGTAGATCTAGATGACCCGCCTGATGGTTATGCTGAGATGGTTGTGGGTTGTGTAGATGATACCGTTAGAGCCTACAAAGCGACTACCGGCGACATTTTATGGAAAACCAATACCGGCGGCAGTATCAATTCCTCACCAGCAGTTGGAGATATCAATCCAACCGCGCCGTTCCGTGGCGATGAAATCGCTCTTGGTAATGATTTGATGGAAATTTGGGCAATCCGGGGCAATCTCGGTACACCATGGGGACTTTGGCCACTTGATGTTGGTGGCAAGATTAGAAGTTCTGCTGCTCTTGCACAAATTGATACTATTCAGGGACTTGAAATACTGATAGGCTCGGATGATCAATACCTCTATTCATTTAACTGGGATGCTGATACTATTCATCCCTATCCCTTGCCTCTTTTCGATGTGTTCTCGTCACCAGTAGTCGGTGATATCGACGGTGACAGGAAAAGTGAAGTCATTCTATCCTCACGTGATGGCTATCTTCATGTTTGGGAAAATATGAATAGTGAAGTATCATCCTATCTTCTTGAATGGCCTCAATTTCATCACGACTATCAGAGAACTGGTCTATATGGCTGGTAAGAAGATGCAAAAGCTTTGTTTTGCTTGCCCGACCTTTTCCTCTATGACTTGTCTGTTAGTTACCATGTGCCTGTTATCGTCTGCTTTGCTCTTCGCTTATCCTCCAGGTTGGTCCGATGACATGCTAATTAACCAAGACACCACGACAAACAAGAACTACCCGGATATAAGCACTGACAGCCAGAATGAGGTCTGGATTTCATGGGATGACGCAACCTGGTTTGAGGGTGAAATCTACTATTCGAAAAGAGACAGTGTTGGCAATTGTCTAATACCGGAGACACCTGTTTCCAACAATGCTACAAGATCCATATGGTCACGAGTTGTGGTTGATAGTTCAGATAACGTGCACTTTATCTGGCGTGACCAAACACCCCAAGGTACCGGTTTGTGGCATGCCAAACTTGCCAATGATGGGACAACGATTGTGCCTTCGCATCTTGCCGTGAGCGGGTCGGGTGGCTTCGAAATCTCCACTGAGATCGCCTTGGATAAATATCAGAACATTAACATTGCTTGGTCTGAAATCCTATCTGGTCATAATCAGATGAGCTATTCTCAATTGGACAGTCTGGGCGATCCCATAATTGAGAAGATTCGGGTTTCTCCAGAGGGTCTTAGTGCCTACTGGGTTGGTATCGGTACGGATAGTTTTGCAAACAATCATTTGGCGTGTCGGACTGACACCCCCGGCACTAGCCATAGATTGACCTATTCAAAGCTGGATCGAAACGGGAATATCTTGATTTCAAACATCGTACTGGCTACAGGGAGTACCCCATCCATTGTTGCCGACTGTCATCAAAACATCCACATGGTCTATATAAACGGCACTGGACCGGGTATTGCTATTGACTATCTGAAGCTCGACCAGGGCGGCAATATTCTAATCGGTCCGCAGACAATTAGTTCACCTCCATTCAACAGTAACACTGATCCTCATATGGCAATAGACTCTACGCAGTTTCTACACGTCGTCTGGATGGGTGATTCATCGACTATAGTTCATATTATGTATTGCAAATTGGATACGCTGGGCGATTATGTCATTCCGCCGATGAAGATAGTGTATCCTTACCAGGGTGGGTTTCCGCGTATCGCAGTTGATCTTAGCAATAGACTACATGTTGTTTGGGTAGGTGATCAGTTGAATCCTGGTGCTGCTACAGATATCTTTTACAAACGTGGTGAGAACGAGACAGGAATTGAAGAAACAAGACAAACACGAGAAACGATCCTAAGCGAAATTTCCATGTTCCCCAATCCTTTCACTGATAAAGTGAATATCAAATTCCACGTAGATCATTCCTTACGAGATAGCCCGGAGAACATATTGTTAAGAATTCATGACGTGAGTGGTAGGTTGGTGAGAGAAATCGCTCATACAGCGACACAGCAAGATTATCAAATCGTCACCTGGTCTGGTGAGGACAATTATGGAAGTGAATTGCCAGACGGTGTCTACTTCTTAAGTTTCATTGCAGGAGACCATGTAGAAACCACCAAATTATTGCTAATAAGATAGAACAATCTAACAACTAATGATGTAAGGGGCCGGCTTGCGCCGACCCTCGCCTTGTGGAAGGTTTGTGGAAGATTTCCACTTTTTTTAACCAGAATGTATGGTAATATCCAGAATTCTACCGCTTCTCATATTGTGTTTTTAATAATAAAGAAGCGAGTATCCTCGTGAATCTAATTGCATCAAGAGATGCAATAATTCAGTTCAAAACCTTTGTTTTCAACAACTTGCTGGAATTTCGAGATCTCGGAAAATGTAGTACCAAGTTTTAGAAATCCGTTGCTCTATCCGATTGAGCTACAGGCGCAACACAGGGATTCTCCCCTTGTTCTCCATTCGATTTTTGAAAGACACAAAAATACTCATGGAGGCCTCGGATCCCCTACCACCGGCGATCCCAGCATATCTTTACCATCTCCACGCCGTGGTCGGCGCATAAAACATACGGGTTTTCATTACTCAACGAAAGCGTTTTCAGCTAAACACAACCTCGTTATTATAACGATTTTGGCGGGATAGTCAATTAATGACATAATGACTCAATGACCTAATGACCCAATGACTAGTGGTGTGTGAACAACGGACTAATAAACCCCGGGTCATGATGATGTATCTACGTCAAAACACCTAATGACAAAGATCTCAGGCTACCCGTTTTTCTGATGGGTGGTCCTTGTGCCAATTTTGTGCCTGTTTGTTGCCCATAGCATCCTGATGATTTGTTTTACATAAACGATGGGCATATAATCCGCTGCATTTATTGACTCATAAGAATGTTTCCCTATAATATGCATCATGATTGAGACAAATAGATTAATTCTACGACTAATGGATGAAAATGATGTTATGGATATGCTAAAAATTTTCACTGATACAAACGTTATAAAATCATTCAATATGCCGCCATTTAACTCAACACAAATGAAAGCCTGGATCAATCGAAATTTGAATCACCAAAAAAAATATGGATACGGGTTATTTGCAGTAATCTTAAAGTGTAATCAAGAATTAATCGGTGATTGTGGTCTGGAACATACCACATTTGAAGACAAGCCTTGTGTTGAGATTGGATATGATTTTCTGAGTAAATATTGGAATCAAGGGTATGCTACAGAAGCCACAAAAGCTGTGAAGGAATATGCTATTGAGAGATTGAATATTGATTTAATGTCTATATGTAGTTTCATACGAAAAAACAATATAGCATCACAGCGTGTATCAGAAAAGGTTGGTATGCGTAGAATAAAGGAATACACAGTTAATAATATTGACTACTATTTGTACGCATTCTCAAGGGAGTATTTAATATAACTGCGATATTCAACAATGTGATTTTAGTAGCGAAACTAGTTTTGCTAAAATGTGCACAAACCATGTATGATTGTATATGAATGGGGTCATATCTAAACAGTTTTCATGCCCAAATAACGGACTTACCATCCGCATAGCTCCGTAGCGATTTGCCTGATCGATAATACCACCAATGCCTCGCTGCAGGTGATGGTTTGCAGGTGATCATCGTGGCAATTTTGTGCCACAATTTCCACTTGACTATCCCCATCTTAGTAGTATAATGCAGTAGTATTCATTAATCTTTCAAATATTTCGTAATAGATCATAAATCCAACGTAGTAATGAGGAGGTGAATATGGTGGCATTGTGTATCTGCTTGATCGGCATCAGTGTTTCATTCATTGAAAAAACTCCCTATGTCAAAGACGGCAACGAGTCACAAAATGGAACATACGAAATCATGACTGCCTATGTCCCAAATGTGGAGATGTTTGTGGAAAGAGTATCGCTATTTAAAGATGGACTTATCGCATGGAGCAGGGAATTTTCGGGCAAACGGCATTACATTGTTAGTAACAACGGGACAGCCGTTTCTACTACTCCAATTGCAGAGAATGCGGTTCTTGATTTCTATGACGCAAGAGGTATCTCGCAAAATTCCGTTAAGATCCCATTTCCTCGTGGCGGCGGTTTTACCAAAAATGGCGAATTCTTCTTCATTCTATCAGGTACTGAAGGTTTGTACATGTTCGATAAAGCTGGAGCCGTAGTCAACAACTTCGGCATATATCCTAGTTATGCCTTTTCCGAGGATGGCAGAGTCGTTGCCTTAATCAGTAAGAATAGTCTCACTGTAAAAGTAGATAACATTCCGGTCGCCGAAATGTCCGTGCCTTCTGCTCACGTGCGTTCCGTAGTCATGTCAGATGATGGCAAGATTCTTGCTCTGATTGATAATCAGTATATATGTGTTTATGATCTGATTGCGGGAGCACAGCTCTATCAGAGGCAAATCAAGAGCCCAACTACATTAGCCATCTCACCCAATGGTACACTAATTGCGATTAAGTGTGAGGAACGGAATATCACCAGCCATGTGACTACGTATCTTTTCAATCTCGAAGGGGAACTGCTCTGGCAATGGTCATACAAGTTCAGCCGCGAATACGAAACAGTGCACCGTGTTGATATTACTGATGATAATGAACTCCATATTTATTCCACGGACCATCTATTTCGGTTTTCAATCAGGTAAGGAGGTACAAAGTGACGATACTGATGCTTTCATTCTATTTATTGTCAGTTGGCTGGCCTCTGGCTCCTCAGGATTCGATGCATGCTTGTTGCGACTATTATGCAGCATATCGAGAGGGGAGCGGCGGCGACATTGACTTACATACATCTATTGATGTGTGGTGTGACACATCGGGTGTGCCAGTTTACGCGGTTGCGGATGGTTATGTGAAAGTATGGGTGAATACCTGGGGAGGAAGCCCCTATGGCTGGGGATTGGGAATTGGTGATGAATATGGCACCGATTCAATGAACGTTTGGTCTTACTGGCATCTGAATTCTACCATGTATCACCTTGAGGCGGGAGACACATGCAGTGCAGGTGAATTGATCGGCTATATTGTGCACTGGTTTGACACTGGCCAGCCAGTCCGATTCCACCACGTCGATCTGGGTAGGCGTAGAAGCGCATACCCATGGACTTCGGCCTTAGTTATCCAGAATCCACTAGTTCTTGTGGCGCCCAATACAGACACATTGGACCCAGTATTTGAAGATGCTCATGCAACAGGCCGTTTTGCATTTTGTCGTGATAATACATCAGACTATTTGGATCCCGACAGTTTGCATGGAGATGTTGATATAATTGCGTTGATCCACGACCTAACAGGATACCCAACTGCCTGGCCGGAGTGGGATAGACTCACACCATACAAGATTGAGTACAGAATACACGGACCAGATACAATACCTACTATTCGAATGATGGAATTCAGCGGTTTATTGAACTGGGATTCTTTATCAGCGGTTACTATCTACAAAAACGACGCAGTATGCAATTCATCTGGTCCTTATTACGCGAAGGACTTCTATTTCATCGTCACAAACACTGATGGCGATACACTCATCGAACCATCAGATAGTGCTGGGTGCTGGCAAACAGATTCGTGTGAGGATGGTACCTATTGGGTCGTCGTCACCGCCTATGACATTTGTGGCAACATGCAATCAGACAGTATGCAGGTGACGGTTCAAAACGGTCCCGGGGTAGAGGAGTGGCCGATTGCCAAACCAATAGAGCATGATGACAACATCACAGCAACAATCTTCTACGGACCTCTGCAACTACCCGAAGACAGAAAGTGCATAATCTATGACATCGCGGGGCGAGTCGTAGAGTCTGATAAATTGCAGCCAGGTATTTACTTCATCGAAGTTGACGGTGTTGTGACACAGAAAGTAGTCAAGATCCGATAGATAATAGAAAGTGTAGCACAAGGGGGTCGGTTTGCGCCGACCCCCTTGTGACGGATTTGTGACATTTGGGTTTTAGAACGTACGGTATTACGTAGAATTCTCTCCAATGGACAGAATTCGCAAAAAGATGGTAGAGGCCTATTTTTCAACAATATATATGGGGATTCTCCCCCTGTTCTCCATTCGATTTTTGAGAAACCATAAAAACACTCATGGAGACCTCGGACCCCCTACCACCGGCGATCTTGATTTCTACAGCAAGCACAATGACCGTGGACGGTGCCTACACAATCGGTTTGTCATTACTCAACAAGATCGTGATGCGAATCACAGCTTTGTTATTATAACGATTTTGTGGGTTTAGTCAATTAATGACATAATGACGCTGTGACACAATGACAAGTGGTTTGTGAGCAACGGACTAATAAACCGCAAACCTCCATAGCTACTCATACCGAAGATAGAGGTTGCAGCACGTTGCTGTTGATGAGATCTTACGAGGTGCTCGTGTGGCACGTTTGTGACTAATTATTGTCTGTAAAATTCCAATGTTGTTGATTTGCATTCAGTAATCATTATAATAGGTTAAATGAAAGCGATCGTATGCACAAAATACGGACCCCCTGATGTTCTTCAACTCAAAGAGGTAGAGAAGCCTACTCCGAAGGACAACGAAGTCTTGATAAGAGTTCACGCAACCACAGTAACATCAGGGGATGTGTGGATTCGGAGCTCAACATTCTCTCCCTGGTTTTGGATCCCCGGGCGAATTATGTATGGTATCAGAAAACCAAGAAAGACTATACCAGGGAATGAGCTAGCCGGACAAATCGAATCAGTAGGCAAAGACGTACAACAATTCAAGAAGGGTGACCAAGTTTTTGGAATTATCTGGGAGACTAGTTTTGGTGGTGCTAACGCCGAGTATAAATGTTTGCCTGAAGATGGGGTGGCGATCAAACCAGCCAATATGACTTTCGAAGAAGCCGCCGCCGTTCCCATTGGCGGACTGACAGCATTACACCTTCTTAGAAAAGGAGATATCCAGAGTGGACAGGAAGTTCTTATCTTTGGCGCTTCTGGAAGTGTAGGTACGTTTGCAGTACAGCTTGCCAAGTACTTCGGGGCAGAAGTGACCGGGGTATGCAGTACCGCGAATATCGAAATGGTGAAATCACTTGGTGCCGATAAGGTTATTGATTACACCGAGGAGGATTTTACAAAAAGCGGTAAGACCTACGATATCATTTTCGATGCGGTAAGAAAGACGTCGTTTTCACGCTGCAAAAGCTCGCTGAAGCAGAGAGGGATCTATATTACAGTTGATTGGCCTCTTATTACAGCACTTTGGACGTCAATAGTAGGTAGCAAGAAGGTAGTATTTGGGATAGCAAAAAGAATTGAAGATTTAAAATTCCTCAGAGAGCTCATTGAGGCGGAAAAGGTAAAATCCATAATTGATAGACGCTATAGGTTGGAACAAACTGCCGAGGCTCACAGGTATGTTGATAAAGGCCACAAAAGGGGAAATGTAGTCATAACTGTGGAACATAATTACAAAACCTGACAAAAAAAGCCTGTAAAAAAATATTCCGATGAGTGACCTCAACAATCACTCTTCCTCTTGTTTGTAACAGATTTGCGACATGTTTAGGTCCAAACGTATGGTAAATGACCTGCGGACTTAATATCCTCCTTCGTGTTTTAGTGTTTTGATTCCTAATGGATAAAAACCTGCAATCATCAAAACTGCACCAACCGTGCTGATGATTTCAATGTCTGGGTTGATTAGTAATAATAGGCCAATTATGATCAATATTCCTTGCCAACGTTTTATATGTTTTTCTTTGATGAGTCCAATAGCTTGAATAATTACGCCTATTGGGATCAATAGAAATAGCCAATTGACCACTAGCAATCCAGCTTTGTCTATAATGACTTGAAAATATGGAATCAGACCCACAAACTTTTCGTCAGGTAAAGTATCAAATCCAGATAAAATCAAACACAAACTTCCCTTATCCAATCCGAGTGCTACAGATCCGAATATACCACCTATTCCGCCTACGATTCCATACCAGAGTCCTTTTTCTTTGAGAATATTCATGAAATGCATAACTGCAAAAATAATAAACGGTATGGCGAATGCTACGATTAAATGGCCAATATGCCAGATTGTGTTACCACGGAAATTGCTCACTAATTGCTCAGGGGTATGGACGATTTCAAAACTCATTATGTCAGGGTGAAGTAAGAACCCAACGAGGAGCATTGCTGGGAATGCGAGAATGGAAATTCCACTTATGGTATCCATTGTTTTTCTATGACGGTCGACACCATTCATTTTTTCCTCCTTTGTATTAGATTAATTTTGATATTTCCTGCAAATCATTTGTGTTGAATTCTGAATGCCGCAGGATTGTTAACGTCAATAGTTTATCATACTTAAATAGCCGATGATTTCAAGTTTTTTGGAACAGACTACTGAAGGTATTTGTGTTTTCTTGTTCCGAAACAAGGGGGTCGGCGAAACCGACCTCCTTGTGACAGATTGTATAATAGATTTTAAGAAGAAGAAGAGAAGCTCTTTATCGATCCAAAAGACATTGGTATAATCGTGCAGTTGGGAAGGAGGATACGATCTGTGCCAGTGATGGAGTTACCTCAGGAAATACCTGAGGGAGACTGCCTCTGCACAAATTCTG
>LJUJ01000032.1 GCA_001303785.1 Caldifarciminota bacterium SM23_42
CGGTTTAGGAAACCGCTGCTCTATCCGACTGAGCTACAGGGGTTTCGCCCGATAACAGATGTTAGATAACTGATATCCGCAAAAACAAATAGCATATACGGTCATCGGCTATCTCGTATCTGTTATCAGTAGAATTATAGTGATTTTAAGTGGTTAGTCAATTGCATCAATCGAACAATGTCGGATACACATTTGGATCCCGCTATGAATCAACAATCCGCGCGTCTCCCCCTGATATTCTGTCATTCTGATACTCTACCCACTGATCTTCTGATGTTCTGGTATGCTGGTTTGTAATAACATAGTGACACAATGATTGTATTCCGTCGTGTATCCGGCATCATGTATCGTGCATCGTCTTTTTGCCAGCAGATTGGCTTTGTTGACTGGCCATTAGTGGACGGATAATGAAATACACACTGTTTTATATTCGCAGTAAAGCACAGTGAGAATGGTAAGGGTTTGCAAAAATGTGCCTCTAGAAGCGTTGTGGGACAACGGCTAGCGAGGATATTATGCCTATCTATGTATTTGTGAGATTACTCCCATCCAGTGTCAGGCCACATGCAACTCCACGTTTTTCAAAAAGAAGTCATCGATTTCGCCAATGCCGCAGCAAGAATCAATACAATACCAGCTAACACTACGGTTCCAATGATGCAGGAAGTCAAACAACTTCCTCTCGACCTTTCTTTCTCCTCCGTAGCTACTTTTGCTGTATCCTCCTCTGATTGAAACCACTGCGGCCGACGAGATATACTCCAACTAACCTCAACCTTACCATATGAAGGCCGCTTCAGCAAACTTAAAGGGTCACCTTCACAACATTCCTCTTGTCCACCGTTGTCTCCAACCTCACGGTCAACACTGTTATTGCTGTTTTGCTGCTTGGCGTCTGTCTGTGCATGGAGAAGACTTATAAAGACCAATAGTAATACAGTTGATATGTATTTCTTCATTCCCCCTCCTTTTTTACGGTATCATTACTCTGCAACAGGGATTCTAGTCCCAACCAGTGTCAGACCACGTGCAAGTCCATCCAGTGGCACTTCCTTCGATTAGTAGCCACTTCTCGCTAGTGAGTGCGATACTTCCAGAATCAATTACAACACTATCCACTGCTCTTTCTACCCACCATATATCGCACAACATTGATACGGTCAAATCTCTGTCAACAGGCATTCCTGACTGAGGTGACGGATCTAGATAGCATGTCACGTTCTCGGGACGGTCGTAGCCGCAGTTCAAAAATACAGTTACACCACTAATCGTACTCATGTTACGCATATGAACAGGGACAAATGGGTCATTAATTGCCCCAAATTCTGCCATATCGCAGCCCGTGCACCAAAACAATACGATAATTGCTACAATCCACTTTTTCATATATCCTCCTCTACTAGGTTATTGTAACACACGAGAACGAAGTGTCAATGGTTCTTGTCGACTTTGTGCCGAGACAATTGGGGACAGGCATACACCGAGACAATTGGGGACAGGCATACACTTTTACACTTTCGGTAAGTTGTTTCCAAGCCAGAGCGAAGATTAATAGAGTGACAAAAAATGCTGTCTTTTCAGGGAAAGATCGGGTAAAAGGTGTAAAAGTGTATGCCTGTCCCTACGTTAGTGTTTGCGTTCCACGACGTAGTCTATGAGATCATACAATGCTCTGCGGGGTTTACCTGCAGGCAATCGCGATAAGGCGGCCTTACTTTTTCTCGCGTGAGCCATTGCTTCGTCTAACGCGTCATCAATTGCGCCAGATTCTCGAATCAGCCTGATTGCTGCTTGTATGTCTTTTGGGTTTCCTTTTCCCGATAGAATTTTGTTAAGAACTCTCTCATTCTCACGTCGCTCTAGATAGCATATAACAGGCAGAGTAATGATACCTTGTGCCAAGTCACTACCAACCGGTTTACCAAGACTCTTCTTTTCACTGACTACGTCTAATACGTCATCAACAATTTGATATGCAATACCGAATTCATGACCAAAATTCCTCAGGTCGGTCGCCTTACTTGCCTCTACATGAGCAAGCACACCAACCATCTCCATTGCGCTGGCAAAAAGTGACGCAGTCTTGGCATTGATACTCTCAAAGTATACCTCACGTCTCTTCCTATCCCTTTGCGAATAGTGATAATCGATCTCGCCAGCAGACATTGTGTACAGTGTATCAGCGAGTATCTTCAATACACCTGGGTTATCAAGTTGCGCCACCAAAGAGACTGATTGCGCAAGCAAATAATCGCCGGCTAAAACTGCAGCACCCACCGGCCAAACCGTATGTATGGTCTTGCGTCCCCGACGCAACGTTGCGTTGTCAACAAGATCGTCATGGATCAATGTCGCGCTATGTAACACTTCCACGGCCGCAGCCAGGCGATGCATTTTTGTTTTTGGAATTTCAAATAGCCGACCGCACAATATCACTACGGCTGGTCGCAACCTCTTGCCACCTCTTAGTGACGTCTTGAGCATCGACTCTACTGGTTCTTCCATCTGGTCAATAATCTTTCTTAGAATCGTCTCTACATTGTGAATATCGGCTCGTATTGGTTCCAGTAAGGTATCCAATCTATCTCTTGGCATGCTATTCTTCTTTCAATTTATCATGTATGAAACAACACGGATCTTCGGCAAGATAATCACCGGTAGCGGCCCAGGCACGCCCCCGGCATCCGCCGCAGAGCCGGCGGTACTCACACTCACCACACTGTCCCCTTAGCAACCTTTCACGAGTTCTCAACTGATTCAAAATCTCTGACTCGGACCAAATTTCTTGAAAAGAATTCTCTCTGATATTACCACAACTTATCTCTACAAATGGACATGGCCATACAGCGCCATCTGGCTTGATGTATATGAACCCACGACCAGCCACGCATCCATGAAATACTTTCTCGGCTAGCCTCAATGGCATCCCGCCAGAAATGTGCGCCTGCTTGAGCAAAAAAGGCCAGTACTGTGGTCCAGCCACTGGTTCCATTATTGCATTTGTCCTCTGTTGCGCCCGCGCCATGAAATTGATCAACCACTCATTTGTGTCCTTATCTAAGACAGCATTCCCAATGCTACGGCCGCGGCCGACCGGCACAAGTTGGTATATAAGAAGTATACCCGTTTTCAGGTCGTCAACAAGAGCCATCAGTCGCTCCATTTGCCCGACATTGTATTCCATGGCCGTGATGTTGACATGCAAAATAATGCCGGCGTTGGTCAATGCATGCATACCTTGTACTGCCCTTTCGAATGAACCAGGCAATCCGCGTATTCTGTCGTGGGTTTCGGCGGTGAATCCATCAAGGCTGACTGCTGCAATCACCACACCATAATCATGCAATCGTTGTGCTACCTTATCATCAATCAGTGTGGCATTGGTGGCAATAGTATTACTGAACCCGAGTGCTCGGGAATAGGCAAGCAGCTCAAACAAGTCAGGACGCACCAATGGCTCACCTCCGGTGAAAGCCATCATGCGGAAATTCTCGATTTGCGCCAACTGGTCCAGCAAGAGCTTTGCCTCAGCTGTTGTCAATTCATCAGCGCCCGGCTTACCACCTGCGGTATGGCAGTGTACACAATTCAAATTGCACGCCGTGGTCATCTCCCAGACCGGATGGTCCGGAAAACCGATACATCCCATGCCTTTTGACCCACCTGCTCCGGGCAAACACTTGAATCCGTAATCAGCAAACCATTGAGGTAGTTTGCGCCAGCGGGTCAAGGTAGCAACCAGGACTGCACTCATTGTCTGACGGGCAATCAGGGTGGGTGGCCACCAAAAAGGCTTAACCTGTGACTCTGGTTTCTTGCCCCAAGCCTCAAGCCATTTAAGCATAAATCAAACCGCAAAACCCAGAACGTACGCTGCTGTGGTACCCAGATTCACAAAGATATTCAGCCCACAGAGCCTTTCCAGCACAACCCGGTCTTGCCAGCGTCCACCTAAGACCATCACAACGAGCAAAACCGAGACGAAGAATACAGGTATGTAAAACCAGATCGTCTGCATAGGTACTCCGCGATAAAGTGAAACAACGAAAAAAATCCAACTCCCTGAGCTTACGTAAGCGTAAAGATGCGAAGTTCTCCTGAGGCCCAGTCTGACCAAAATGTTCTTTTTACCCGCGGTCTGATCCGACCCGTAATCAGGGAATTCGTTCAGTAGAATAACATTGAATATCGAAAGGCCGACTGGTATGGCCAACCAGTGCACAAGTGTCGATATACTTCCTATTTGCAAATAGTAGCTGGCGGCAATTGGCAACCAACCGTAACAGAAAGCAATCCATATTTCTCCAAACCCGGTGCTCACCCATCGGACTGGCCGCGCCGAATAGAAGAATCCACCCAGTAGACCTAAGATGCCCAGCGGCAAAGTCCACGGTCCAGTACGGTAGCCGAATTGTAGTATGATACCGACGCCCAGCGCGAGCACAAGACACACAAATGAGGCATTGCGTGCGAAGTGCCGAGGAAGAAGGCCCCGTTGGATTACCCGCGACCCACCCGCAAATTTACTCGGATTGAGACGAGCCGACAAATGATCCTCGTAATAATCCCAATATTCTCCAGAATAGTATGTGGCAAGCATGATCAGCACCACACCTACTACACCCCACATCAGTACTGGAAAGTGGAATATCCCCTGTAGGTGCCTTGCCAATATGGTACCCAACACAAAGGGCAGAATGCCCACCGTGTGAAACGGCGGACGCGATAGTGAAAACCATGCCTTGAGTTTGTTCATTCTATGCATATGACGTACAAAAGAAATATCCCCATCAATGTCTAGATTGATGGGGATATCACAATAAGCATCATAAGTTACCTGATAAGAACCACGGTTCTACGGGTCACCTTGTTGTCTACTTCCACGCTTAGTATGTATGTGCCACTAGACAGCTCTCTTCCCTTATCGTTATCAGCATACCACACGAACTCGTGAACACCTGCACCGTATTCTCCATCGGCAATCTCGCGCATGAGCTGGCCAGCCGTATTGTAGAGACGAATGGCGACTCGACCTGGGCGGATTAAACTGAAACTCACGTTCGCGCTCCTAATCACCGGGTTCGGGAAAATCGAAAGAGATAAATCAGACTGTTCGACAACATATTCTTCAATGCCTGTAAGCTCTGTCAGATAGTCCATATAACTATCCATTAACTCGTCTTTCGTGTTCACACCATTCTTTAAAGCACCAAAAATAATCGTTGAATGAATGGTACGGTAAATGTCCGAGCCACCACTGTAATATATCACGCGACCGTTGCCTTCCTGGGATTTGAACAATAGTGTACCACCGTTGCCTTCGATCACATCGACCGAGTTATCGGGACCTTGTTGATATAGATACCCGTAATCTAGCCCGGCCGCAAAAGAACCATCCTGGCCGGCGACCGAGATCACATTACCGGTAGCTGATGGATTCCCATGTTCGACAAAGGTGCAACCGAACATCGGATATAACGGACTAAACCGATTCTCGGCACTGAAATCAGGGCCCTCAATATAGACGCCCTTGCCGGTTTGTAAGAAATCTATTAAGGTAGCTTGCTCTCCCGGAGCAATTAGCGAATGGTCACCTCAACAGCGAAACCAGCCAAGGGTGATGAATACAACATCATAACCGTCAATAACTGTCGGCAGGGTGGTCGCGGTATTGTAGGTATGTCCGTTAGAAGCCAAGGTCTGCTCAAGCCAATAGGCGGCGTCAATTGAATCGCCTAACTGACCGTCGTAGAATTTATCTAATGGGTCGAAATTCCATATGAATACGTTAGCCGCCATAGCCAAAATCGGTACGGCAAGCAAAATCAAGAAATAGCTCTTCAAATTAACCTCCTTAATACATTTAGACAACCACACAGAATTGTTGTTTAATGTAAATCTGGAGCTATGTAGTCTTTACTCTCTCGAGGACAACCTTGGTCTCAATGCCGTTGATACTAAGCACACCGCCTGCTTCACCCTGAACAGCGCCCTCCAGCACCTCCACAGCCAGTGTTTCGTTCTTCAAATAATCAATGTTTTTGGTTATCGCTTGTTTCAGTTTAGGCTCGGTTTGATAATGTACTTTTAT
The DNA here is from genome assembly GCA_001303785.1 of Caldifarciminota bacterium SM23_42. Classification (GTDB taxonomy): domain Bacteria; phylum Hydrothermota; class Tepidihabitantia; order SM23-42; family SM23-42; genus SM23-42. Next base: position 6,092 of record LJUJ01000032.1, read on the forward strand.
TCGATCCGTCAGATCGAAATCTGCTTGCTTACGCATAAGTTGTATTTTATGAATGAGTTCACGCACCAGACCTTCGTTTTCTAAATCACTCGAAATTTCGGTATTAATCCCGACGCCAAACTCGTCTTCGGTCGCAACCGACCACCCGGGAATCCCTACCCTCTGTATATCTACATCATCCTTCGTAAGCTCTACTACCTTACCATTGATATCACGTTTCAAGGAATTGAGTTTGGCTAGCCTTTGAATGTCCTCCTGTCCCAGTGCTTTTATCCATTCAACGATTCTGTTCAAATCACTGCCAAATTTGGGGCCAAGAGAGTTAAGTAGCGGTGTAGCATTGAAAACCAGGATTTTTTCAAGGACATTGTGTCCCGACGACTTGATCCGCTTTATGTTAAGTTCCTCTAGAATGATCGCCTTATCATCGTCGGATAACTCAAAACCATTTCTCGGAACGTTTACAATCATTTCACTCAATGGCTGGCGGACTTTGATGTTCGCCTTACTCCTCGCCGCCCGACCAAGCGAGACAATGGTTCTGGTCGACATCACTTCTTTTTCTAGTTTTTCGTCAATGTATCTTGATTCACTGACTGGAAATTCACAAAGATGAACGCTTTCGGGCGCCTCTTTACTCACCTGCACAACCAGGTTCTGGTACATCTCTTCGGTCAAAAAGGGCATGATTGGCGAAATTAACTTGGTCAGCTTCACTATGCATTCATATAAAACAAGATATGCGATCATCTTGTCATCGTCACTTTCCGACTTCCAGTATCTTCTACGATTACGCCGCACATACCAGTTTGATAAGTCATCCAGGAAATCCTCTGTTGCCTTAACAACCAACGCTGTATCATATGCATCATAGTGCGTGTCACACAGCGCAACCAATGAGTTAATGCGCGAACGGATCCAGCGGTCGAGTTTGGTGAGGTGTTCTTCGTCCATTTTCTTGGCCACTGGACTGAATTTATCAATGTTTGCGTAGGTCACAAAGAAGGAATAGACATTCCAAAGTGTCAATAGATTTCTCTTGACCTCTACGGCGGAACCAAAACCAAAATTCAAATTCTGGACTGGATTATGTCTGGCAAACATCCAACGCATCACATCAGCGCCGACCTTCTCGGCCGCATCATCTGACCAGATGGCATTACCCTTACTCTTATGCATTTCCTGCCCATTTTCATCGCGGAGTGATGCATAGCTGTGAAGTACTCTAAAAGGCGCTTTGTTCTCGAGAACCGTGCTCATCGTCAAGATCGCATAGAACCAGTTTCTGAACTGCCCGGGAAAATTTTCCGTGATCAAATCAGCCGGAAACCATTCTTGCCAATATTTTTTGTCATATGGATATCCATTGGCAAGATCATACATATCATCGGGTGGCCGGATCGTCGAATAGGGAACGATGCCTGCATCAAGCCAGGGAGTTCCTACATCGGGTATGCGCGAGACGATTGCGCCGCATTTGTCGCATTTGATTTTTATCTCATCAATCCAGGGACGGTGGGGCGCATGGCCTTCGAATTCATCCCATCCGGCAACTGCTTTTTCCTTTAATTCATCACGCCCTCCGATTATCATGAAATGGCCGCATTCACATTTCCATATCGGCAACGCAAGACCCCAGTACCGCTTCTTTGAGATACACCAGTCCGACATGTTTTTCAACCAATCGAGTTCACGTGCCAGACCAAATGCCGGAATCCAGCGGTCGACTCGCCTCGCAACATCGGCTATCTCATTACGCAACTTGCCCATAGAAATGAACCACTCGTCTACCAGGCGGAAAATCAACTCGTTGTTACAGCGCCAGCATATCGGGTAGCGATGAGAATAGTCTTCTACATGATAAAGTATGCCTCGTTTTTTCAAGTCCTCAATTATCGGTGTTGCCACGTCCCCGACATCTTTACCGCTAAGCCAATCAAATCCATCAATGTAGACGCCCAGTTCATCAAGGGGCGCAATTGTTTTTAAATCAAACTCCTTGCCAAGTGCAAAATCCTCCTTGCCGCAGCCCGGAGCAATATGCACCAAACCGGTGCCTTCTGCCTCACTCACCTCGTCCCAGGGAATGACTTTGTGAACAACGCCCTGCTGTGCTGGAAGATAGTCAAATGGTCCAGCGTAAGTCAAACCAAGAAGTTTCTTGCCCGGCAACTCCTCGATGACTTCGTGCCTATCCTTTAAGACACTAACCAGGTTCTTGGCTAGATAATAAACATCTCCATTTTGCTTTACCTTCACGTACACCAGTTCAGGATGCACGGCCACGCCTGTGTTGGACGTAAGGGTCCAGGGGGTAGTAGTCCAGACCAAAAGGTATTCATTCTCTCTACCGATGATTTTGAAGCGCACAATTACTGAATTGTGACAAAGTTCCTGATAGCCCTCGGTCGCAATCTCCATATCGCTGATCGCCGTACCGCAACGCCCACACCATGGCATGACATCAACGCCTTCGTAAATAAAACCTCGCTCAGAACATTTTTTCAAGAAGTGCCAGATGGTGTAGTTATTCACCTCGCTCATCGTGTAATACGAATGACTCTTCCTAAGCCAATCCTTGTCATCCATAGACGTTTTCCAATCGCCCCAATCCATCCACATACCGATACGGATTGAGGACTCAGTCTGGATCATCGAGTACTTGTGGACCCTTTCCTTGCACTTTTCAACGAACCGATCAATACCGTAGGCCTCGATATCCTTTTTTGACTTGAAACCGAGTTCCTTCTCGACTTCAACCTCAACCCAGAGCCCCTGACAATCAAAGCCGTTCTGATAGCGCTGATCATATCCCTTCATGGTTTTGTAGCGCTGAAATATATCTTTATAAGCCCGGCCCCAGGCATGATGCACGCCCATGGGGTTATTGGCAGTAATTGGGCCATCCTGAAACGACCACCGTTTCTTGCCTTTGTTTCTCACCAAATATTTCGCACAAATTTTCGCCTCGTCCCAGAACTTGAGTATTCTGTGCTCGAGCTCGGGAAAATCAAGTTTTCCCATCACTTTCTTGAAAACCATGTGTGTATTATATGGGTTTTTCATACTTTGTCAACAAAAGGCTTGATTTTTTCACTGTTGTCTCATGCTACAACTAAAAACTCACTATTTACGCCGCTGCGCAACCCGAGGTCATCAAAATGGAGTACAGCTTATGTTCAATGGGAATGTTTCTAATATTCGGCGTGATAGATTCTGTACCTATCTGCCGTTTTCCTGAAGAATGCGCGGACTGGCCCCGGTCTTACAACTCCGCCAAATGCGAGCACCTTTTCGCCTTCGTAACGGGCCAGAACTCTGATTCCAAGACTACAGCTGGCAAAAGTAACATTGTCTTCATCTGTGGAATCTATGCTCAATTTGAGACCGCTCATCTGAACGCGTATTGAATCGACCTCTGTAAAAAACTGAGCGATCACCTGCGTGATTTCTTCATGTGTCCTGCCGCTAAGGTCCTGATATGCGGGGTCAATGTACTGAACAACCTGTTGAGCATTCTCGTTCTCAAATGCTTTTCTTATATTGAGTATATCTTTCTCGAGTTTCCGCTTTTCAGTCGGTATCAATTTCCAGACCATGATTACCAGGACAATAATTGCTATTGCAACATAGATTTTTTTCATGCCGAAATGATCAATAGAAATCCCAAGGCAAAGAAGAGTAATGCGGTCAGTAATTTGATTACAGGAATCTTAGAACTCAAGGACTCGGTCACGCGCCTGGTTGTAAAAGTGACTGCCAATAGTGCAATAGCAATCAACGGCACAACAAACATGATATTGTATACTAACAGAGATAGTACTGGCCTCAAGCGCCACCCAACTTTGGATATCATGAATGTGATCGTCGGCAGATATATCTGTCCGGTACAACCAAACTCGAGAAATGAAATGATTAGCCCGGCCAGAAACGAACCGATGATAATACCTCTGACTGCAGTCTTCTTTTTTATATCACGATGTATGCGCTGTTTGACACCTAAAGGCAACTGCAGAAGCATCCTGTCAAATCTGCCCTTTCTCGCATAGCCGTAGTCGCGCAGACTCAAGAGCCCGAGGACAATTGCGATTATTCCAAAAGACAAGAAAATGATTGTAGCGATGATTTCATATCCGACCAGGTATCTCAGTAGGTTATACGCCCCCACACCAATCAGGAGGTAGGCAATAAAGACGGCGCTGATAAAGGCCACAGCCATGAGCACGATATCGCGTCGTCTACGACCAAGGAAGAGAAGATAGCTCACAAAGAAGATGATTGTCGCAAACGCACAGGGATTCACACCGTCTAATAGTCCTGCAACGATTATTCCCAATAATGAAAACTGCCCAAATCTCTGCAGAATGCTATTCTCAGCACCACGTACGTCAATATCCTCGATGATCTGATCCCCGGGATGATGTTCTTGTATCAATTCGTAAAGGTTATCCGTGGTTATTTCGCCCTTTATCAAATAGCCCTGTCCGATTATGACCACCGGCACGAGCAGCCTCTCATTTTCAGGCATGCCAATCTTTTCAGACAATGCCTCAAGCATGATCTTATTGGTATCCTCAAGAAGGCTGCGTCTTGAAACGTTAATATTCTCGAATTCCTCCTTTAGGTTGTCGAACATTGCATCCAAACGACTACACTCACGACAACCAGGTTGGAAAAAGTAGATGACCAGAATCTTCTCTGTGATGGCTGGCACTGTGTCAGGATGAACCGTTTCTGTAACCTTAAGTTTTATATGCCTTTTCTTTGACAAAGCTCTCAGTATACCGTCCAGTCTTGCGTACAGACCATCCGGGCCATAGAAGACAGAGTCGCCCACAAAAATCACTGGCAGATCTTCTCCCATTGTGCCGTGAGTCTGTTCCATTTTTTCCATGAGTCGATAATTGCCCAGGAAGTCAATGTCGTACTTCTTCAATCTGAATGCATATTTTGCCTGAAGCTTGGGAATGTCACCGAGCAGAATATCCATGCAGTGACCGCATGACGGGCGATAGAAGAAATGAATCGTGGGTTCGCTATCTTGCAGCCCGGCGATTAATAAAATTATGTGGAAGAAAATCATTGTGGATGATTCGGGTGATCCTGCTCAGTGAACGTCGGCCCAGCCTCTAGCCAACGCAAGGATGCGGCAGAATATCGAGTTCTCATAAGTAGAAATGGGTCGTGCAGGATTCGAACCTGCGGCCACCGGATTAAAAATCCGATGCTCTACCAACTGAGCTAACGACCCGTTTCTTCATTATACCTAATCCTCTGGGGGTGTCAATACAGGCACTCAACAAGGACACCAGAGCATCAGGGTATCAGAAGGCAGATTACCAGATTATCAGAATAACAGATTTCGTGGGTAGTCCCTAGCTCCCTGATATTCTGATATCCACTTCCTGACAGTCTGCTTTCCTGGTAGTCTTTAATTCTATATCTACATGCTGTCACAAGGTGACTGAATCGATGCTTCTCGACTCGCTCGAAGAGTAACGTACTACTACTCTTCAAGTGAAGTCAAGATCGATCCAGAATCTCACCCCCAACCCAAAGACTATATTTGGGTTAGCCCTAACTGTGTGTAGTATTTCTTGTAAAAATGGCGGTATTCACCGGTCTGGGTGCTCTTGAGCCATCTTTTGTGTTTCGAGTACCAATCGATGGTTTTCTTTATGCCAACTTCAAATGAGGTTTTAGGGTACCAACCTAGCTGCCTCTTCATCTTGTTGATGGACAAGGCGTATCTGCGGTCATGACCAGGCCGGTCCGCTACACAGGTCATGAGTGATTTGTCTTTCCTCAAGTATCTCAGAATTCTCTTAATAACATACATATTAGTAAGTTCATTCTCCCCAGCGATATTGTATATCTCTCCAATCCGCCCATGTTGCAGCACCAGATCTATTGCCGCACAATTGTCCTCGACATAGAGCCAATCCCGGATATTCATTCCATCCCCATATATCGGAATCTTCTTGTCCCCTAGTGCATTGATGATCGTCAGTGGAATCAGTTTCTCCGGAAACTGGTAGGGGCCATAGTTGTTGGAGGAGCGGGTTATCAACACTGGTAGACCGTGAGTCTTATAATATGATATGACCAATGCATCGGCGGCTGTTTTACTTGCCGCGTAAGGGCTGGAGGGATTTATCATACTCTCTTCTGTGAACCTGCCGCGCAGAATCGAACCATAAACCTCATCGGTTGAGATCTGAAGGAACCTCCCCACCTTGTATTGAAGCGAGAGATTCAACAGAACACTAACACCCAAAAAATTCGTCTTGAGGAACGGCGCGGCGCTGACGACACTACGGTCAACATGACTCTCCGCGGCAAAGTTAATAACCGTATCAGGACGGGTCTTCTCGAACACGTCTTTCATGACTCGTGCATTGCATATATCGGCCTTTACGAATTTATAGTAACGCCGTCTTTCCAGTCCCTTCAGGTTTTCCAAATTGCCTGCATAGGTGAGTTTATCGACGTTTAGAACCTTATGATGGGGGTACTTCTTGTTAAAATAGTGTATGAAATTAGAGCCGATGAACCCACATCCACCAGTTACCAATACGTTCATCTTCTATTCAGCAAATGGTGGACTCAACCATCCCTGCGCGCCCAGTCGTAAGGAATATCCGAGCCATGGGCGGGCTTGCGATGCTCGTCGGGTTCATCATAGTTGTAGCATTCAGTGACGACATTGACAATCATCGCTTCACGGTCACCGACACACTTGAACCCATGCCACACAAGTTTGGGAATGTGCAGTAGGATATGATTATGTTCACCGATAAAGAATTCGTTTACCAACCCCTGCGTAGGGCTACCGTCGCGGCCGTCATAAAGTACGATCTTCACCATACCGCTAATCGCGGTCATATTATCATCTTGAAGCTTATGACTATGCCACGCTTTCACGACTCCAGGATAGGCGGTCGTCACATATACTTGGCCGAATTTTGAGAACTCCTTGTCATCAGAACGTAGTATTTCCATTAGTCGACCGCGTTCATCTGGAATCAATCTAAGATTTTTTACTCTTACGCCATCGATTAGTTTTTTATCACCCATTGTTGATTCTGGCCTACTTTATGATCTCGACGTAACTCTGGTCACCGAGAACAAATTTATGTGTTCTCGGCGATTCGTCGATCTGATTGATTACAACATTCTTGCCTAGTATTGAACGGTCTATGCGTTTCTCGAGGTTGCGAATCGTGGCGCCATCCATTATTACGCTGCACTCGACTTCAGAATTCTCGATCGTCACACTATTGCCGATCGAAGAAAAAGGACCAACATAGGCACGTATAATCTTCGCATTCTCGCCGATGATGGCCGGGCCCCTGATTATACTCTTCTCCACAAGCGCGCCCTTACCTATCTTCACACGACCGTTGATTGTAGAGTCCATGACCTTGCCCTGATTATCTGACTCAACGTCCTCCAGCACCAGTAGATTCGCATCAATAATATCCTCTGGTTTACCCGTATCTTTCCACCAGCCCACTACGGTCTGTGACTCAACCTGATAATTGTTGTCGAGAAGCCACTGAATTGCGTCGGTTATTTCCAACTCATTGCGCCAGGAGGGCTTGATATTTTCAATTGCCGTGAAGATTTCTTTGTCAAACAGGTATATTCCAACAAGCGCAAGATTCGAAGGCGGTTTCTTAGGTTTTTCTACCAACTTCTTTACATGCCCCTTTTCATCAACAACTGCGACGCCAAATTCCTGTGGATTGTTGACCTCGGTCAGTAATATTAGAGCATTTGGTTGATTCTTCTTGAACTGGTCCACGAGATAATTAAGGTTGTCCTTTAATATATTATCGCCCAGATACATCACAAATGGCTCTTCCCCGATGAAATCTTTGGAGATTTTTATGGCATGCGCAAGGCCCAGTGGTGCTTCCTGGGGGATGTAATCAATTCTAGCGTTCCATCTCTCACCATTACCCACGACATCCTGTACCTCCTGCCTCGTGTCTCCGACGACAATGCCTATTTCACTCACGCCTACCCTGGTTAACGCCTCGATACCGTAATAGATTATGGGTTTGTTGGCAATAGGGATCAGTTGCTTGGCTCCGGTGTAGGTCAAGGGTCTGAGGCGTGTACCGAAGCCGCCGGATAGTATTAATCCCTTCATAAGCTACAGTATAACACGCTTTGAATAAATGTCAAGATTGAGAAGATGGCTTTGCCGCGAATTCTGCCAGCGCAACTTCCCATTTCGGCATTTGCCGGGCGAACAAATGCTCATAATTCTGGGAGTCCAAAGGTGAATACCTGGGCCTTGGCGCGGGCAGGTTCAACTCGGCCGCCTTTATGGGTTTGATTTCGGTCTTGAATTTCATTACCTCTTTCGCCTTGAGCAGGAAATCGAAGAAAGAACCAACACCTTTGTTCACGACATGGAATACACCATAATTCTCTGACTCGATAATCAATAATAAGGCTTCAGCTAAGTCCAGAGTATAGGTAAATGACGCGAATCGATCGCAGACCGCATCGATACTAACTGGTTTTTCCTCACTATTCAAGAACCTCGAGATGAAATTCTTTGAGTACCCACCAAACAGCCAAGATGTACGTACAATAAAATGCCGGGCACACACGTCTCTTATGTAATTTTCACCCAGCATTTTCGTCCTTCCATAAGTGTTGATGGGATTCGGCTTATCACCCTCAGCATACGGTCTCTCGCAGTTGCCATCAAAGATGAAATTGGTACTCGTATAGAGCAACTTCGCGCCAATCTTATCGGCAATTATCCCTAATCCCAGACTACTCAAGGCATTAACCCGCAAGGCGGTCTCTGGGTCTTCCTCACATTTATCAACATCACTCACCGCGGCGAAATGAAGAATCACATCCGGGTGGCAGTCGAGTAGAGATTCATATGTTTTCACGAAATCGGTAATATCAAGTTGGCTTATGTCAGTCGCTAAAAAATCAATCCCCTCGCGTTTCAATACACCTATCACTTCCCGACCCAGCGCACCTCTTGCACCAGTGATGAGGATTTTCATCAAGAAATTATAGCCCGGGGAGAATAATTGTCAATCTATATGATTTTTCTTGACTTTTCTGCTTTTTTGAATATCATTGCTTCGGTAACGAAAGTTGTTGTTCGAAAGATTGTGACAAAAACGCATCGGGAGCAGAGTGAAAATGTTTGAACTGTATGCAATTTTGAAAAATGATCAACAAAATTGAAAAGGAGGAAGATAATGGCAGGAATGGCAGATAAGAAGGCAGATCTGGCTGGCCCCGGTATCGGGACCTACGAAGAGGTAGAGAAAATTCTTCCTAATGACTACCAGCCGTTATTGCCGCCATTGGAACGGATGAGGGCATTGTACGAAATCAAGGACTACATTGAAAAGAACCTGTGCAAGGAACTGAATCTATCCATGGTTCAGGTACCTTTGATCGTAACTGTTGAAAGTGGTGTCAACGACATGTTGGACCGTGATGGCTCACGAACGCCGATTGAATTCGATTGTGGTCTAGGACTCGACAAGCCGATACGCGCCTCGATAGTGCAGGCCGCGACCAAGTGGAAGCGTCCGGCGCTGGCGCAGTTTGGTTGTAAAGCAGGCCAAGGTATTTGTACTGACATGAGGGCGGTACGAAAAGATTATTTCCTCGATCACGACCACAGTTCTTATGTTGACCAATGGGACTGGGAAAGAGTGATGACCGAGGATCAAAGAAATCTGGATTTTCTCAAGGATGTCGTGAAGAAAATATGGAGGGTTATCCACGGTGCAGGTAAACATGCCCAGGAACTCTTTCCACAACTCAAGACAGACAAATACCCCGAAATTCCGGAAGAACTGACTTTTCTACATGCTGAAGAAATCCTCGATATGTACCCAGATCTGCCCCGTAAACAACGTGAGACAAAAGTCATTCAGAAATATCCAGCAGTATTTATCATTGGGGTCGGATATCCCTTAAAAGACGGGTACCCGCATGAAATGAGAGCGGCAGACTATGATGATTGGATTACTGAAGTAAAACACAAAGATGGCAAGGTCACACGGGGGTTCAACGGTGATATCCTCGTTTGGAATCCCGTCACGAAGAGACGGCACGAATTGACTTCAATGGGTATTCGGGTCACCAAGGAAACCTTGAAGCTACAATTGGAGATGGCCGGGCAGATGGACTTCTTGGAATTACCATACCATCAGGCAATCCTCAATGATGAGATCCCGTTGAGTATTGGTGGTGGCATTGGACAATCACGCACCTACATGTATCTATTGAGAACGGCACACTTAGGCGAGGTCAGTGTCACGGTGTGGCCAAAGATACTCAAGAACATGTGCGCCAAGCGGAATATTCACGTACTCGAGTAGACCTGTGACTGAGATTTAGATAAAAAAAGGGGTGCCCTAAAGCACCCCTTTTTGTTTTGCCTGATGATTATTCCATAACCACGAATTCCACGCGACGATTTCTTTGTCTTCCCGACTCAGTTTTGTTTGAAGCAACCGGGCTTGATTCACCATATCCTCTTGCGAGCAGGCGTTGTGGATCAATGCCATGGTTAATCACAAGGTATTCCTTTACCGAACCCGCGCGCTCATTCGACAAGTTCAAGTTGTACTTATCGCTGCCGACGCTATCAGTATGTCCTTGGACCTCAATCTTAACATCGGGGTTGCCAGCAAAAACAGTCTTAATCGTCTTCGCCGCACCGTCTAATACTCCGTAGGACTCGGGTTTGATATCAGATTTGGCAAACTCAAAATAGACCTCAGGAAGCACGATCTTGAACTCCTTCTTCACCAATGCAACCTCAATCTCCAGGGTCTTGCCTGCTTCGATCGTGACTATTCTTTCATAGGGTAGATAGTTCTTATCCTCGGCAACAACATCCAGCTTCTGCGCTCCAGGACCTAGGGTCTTTTCTAATCGTCCGGTCGTCTTCTCAGTCGGTAGGTTACCAATTGTCACATCAGCAGTGAGTGGTGCCTTACTCTCAATATCAAACACCGTCATAACCAAAGTACCCTCTTTTGGTATTGGCGTAAGTGGCGCAGTAACTGGCGTTGTCTCCCCAGCTTTGACAAAAAGGTCAACCTCATAGGGTCGGTAATCGACGGCTTGCGCAGTCAACTTATAAGCACCGGGGTTAAGCTTCATGAAGCCGAACTGACCATTCTCATCACTGTTCATTGATGTAATTAACATACCCTGTTGATACACGCCAATGTTTGCAATGAGATAGTCGCCAGTCTCTTCATCGAGTACAGTACCGGCGATCTGGCCGAGTACTGGTTCAGGCATGAAATCGGCCGTATACGAGAAACCGAAAATCGCTGCCCATGGAGGTGCTGCTCCCCAACCGGTCGTGATATTGAAGGTATCATTTGGTAATGGAAACGCTAGCTCATTCTCGCCTTCCCAAGCACGGATATCAACGGCAAAATTGATGTTCCAGTTTTTGCTCGGACGGAAGCTAATTCCGGGTGTGAAATATACAGGATTAGGTCCATAAATCGAATCGTTGGTAAAAGTGAAGAAATCACCATTACCAAAATCTAAGGCGTGCAGTTCAACGAATGGCACAACGCCGCCTGTCTGGAGACTCAAGGCCGCACCAAGGATGCCGGCGTTGCCTCGATTGTCATACCCATTTATTGTTCGCACGAGGTATCCTACGTTCAAGTCGAGCTGTAATACGCCAGTTTTAGCCGTGATTAACCCCATGGCACCAACGTCGATGCCCCCACTGGAGAAAAATCTGAACAGACCACCTGGGTTTGTGTAAGCATCGTTGAATATAGGGTAATCCTCAATTGCAGTACCGACATCGGCAATGTCCCGGTCTGCGCCCGTGTTGAACGAAACCCAGCTGTACAAGCCATACTTGAAGCTCTCTCCACCAAAGTTGAACTTCAAGCCCACTTTTGTGTCACCGAACCCAATGCTGGCTCGATTGGTATCGGTACTGGCATAATCAATGCCATCACCATGGTAGGTGCCCGCAACGTTAAACGAGAACCAATCGCTCGGCGCATAGCCGAGATTGAAGCCGAAATCACCACCACCATAGGTCGAGCTGTCGCCGGCCAAGGCGTCACCAATCGGTTCGCCAGTGGGGTCGGCATCACGCTCTTCCATAAAGCCCCTCAGGTAGAAGCCGAGTCCAAAGGTACCAGCTGATCCGTTATCCGCCGATATGACACGGTACAGACCCTTTGTACCCACATAATTGGGCATCGCAAATGCCAGAGACGCAATGACCAATATCAGCACATACTTTTTCATTTGCATAGAACCTCCTTTTTTTCTTGTGTAATATGATTATACGCACAACGTGACCCACGTCAAGGGGTAAGCAAATGACAAACACTTATAATCTGCAAAGCAACTGGTTATCAGCGCAACCAGCTTATCGTTTTATCATTTTGTCAATTGCCTAAATGATAAAACGAAATTATTTCTGGCTTTCGATTACTGCCACGAGTTTCTCAAGATCCTTCATCACTGTTTTGACCGCACTGGCCTTGATCCAATACTCGTGGTGCCGCCACTCGACCTCATACCTCACCAGGTCGAGATTTCTGAGTACACGGAGCACCTGGGAAACGGTCGCAACGTTGACGCCAATCATACTGGCAAGCTCTTCAGGTGTTCTCGTCTGTCCAGCGAGCAGGGTCAATACCTCATAGGCCGTCGGATTGCCCAATGCCCGACAGATCCTTGAAGCCCGATATCTAGTTTCCGGAATCCTTTTTTTCATAAAGTCATTATAGATCATTTTTTCATTTTGTCAATTGCCTAAATGATAAAATGATTAGGTCTTGACAAGAAGCATTCAGAGCATATAATATTTTGGAGGTGTGGGTTGTATATTAGAAAGTGTTTTTATTGTCTGCTGTTTTTTGCTGCCATCAACGCTCACGCTCAACAATCTTCTTTTGTCGCTTACTCAAATTCAATCGACGCGACGGCTTACACTAATAGCCATAAAGTCGTATCATGGAACGGAGATCTGTGGAGCGATACTATTTATGTTGTCTACCATTCGTCAGATACAGTCTATCACACTTACACCACTGATATGGGACAATCTTGGCAAGCATCTGCCCCACGACTGGAGCCCGCCGCAGAACATAAGCCAATCACCGACGAATTCCGTACTGCCTGATCTTGTTGTCGACTCACTCGGGATCGTCCACATCGCATGGGTAGATGTTGATCAAATTTTCTACCGAACTTACCACAATGGCGTTCTCGGCGATACTGTTTGTCTGAGTGGTTATGGTTCGACACTGGCAACCTATTCCTATCCCTCGATGAGTATCTTTCTGCCCAATCATCGGGTTTATGTAGTGTGGGAATGCTATGATCCACAATGTTATTCGCCGTATCAAATACATTATCGATACAAAGACGATAACATCTGGTCTATGACAAATGTCTGGGCTCATTATCTTCCCATGCGTCATCCGTCTATCGATTTTTCCCATGGATCTGAATGGACTTTGGAAGAGCTGTCGCTATGCTATGAAGACAGTACTTCGGGAAACTCGGAAGCGACTTTCTTCGGAGGCAATGGCGGGGGCCTCTCGACCCCGGGCAGGTCAACCTATCCAGTCATTTCGACTGTCGGTTCTACTTGGAGTTATCTTTTCTGGCAAGAAGATTCAGCTGGACAGGCAGATGT
>LJUJ01000054.1 GCA_001303785.1 Caldifarciminota bacterium SM23_42
CACAGTATCGCATCCAAATGGGGACGGGGGTCGACTTTTTGGCATGACTTGTGGTCCTCGGCTGTGCGGTACAAAATCTAGGGACAATCCTATATCCTGGGTCACAACAGTTCAAGAAGCATATGAGAACGTGAATTCAAATGAAACGCATTCAGCTTCAAGACATATAGGATTTTCAACCACAGGGCAAAAGACATATGTTAAATCGGCACATTGATGCTGCCACCAAAATTCTGTTTCTTTCTAAAATTAGACTCTGTCGTTGCTTACTTTGCTCAGCACAACAATGGGCGCTGGTTTTCAAGATTCAGTATCTGGAACGGTGCCCAAATCGTATCTTATGGCCATCAATACAAAAGAAATAATGATACCGAGATGCGCCAATATATCCACCGCCGTATGGATTACATCCCACGAGAAAAACCCGCTGCATGACATATGCGTGACGGCCGCGACCCTGACCACATTTAATAATAGAATACCAGCACCAACAAGTGATATCGTCAAACAGTTTTTCAAGAAAGTCCGTCGGAATCTCCAAGAGAAAGGAATTGCGAACATCGTTAGATGAAGGTAAGTACAGCCAACGTTAAAATTGAGCAGCAGGCAGTTTTCCACAAGCAATTCAGTATCACTAATTCCTTCCTGTCCCAAAAAGATTACCTCATTACCCCAACATTCAAGGCAAAAGGCCACGGCGACGCGAAGCTGTTGAACGAGCCAAATCCAATCAAACGTGAAATAAACTGCTAAAAGAATAGCCAGGGCGGCCATTCGGTAAATCAAATGACGACGCCCCCGATTAGATAGCAATTTACCTATGGTCTTGAATGACAGAAACGTCTCGTTATCCAACTCTTAGGAGTAGAACCGATATTCTAACAGTATGCGCCCGACATCTATTCTCGAATGTGAAACTTTATCTGATTCCCGGTGATATTCATCTTGTTATAGGGCTCACCGGGCTGTACGCCAGGTATTAAGGTTTTTCGGACATCATGGACAATACCACGAAAGCCCACTTTGTATTCCCCTGGAATCGAAAAATCGTAAAAGGGCAATAGATCCACCCGAGTGACTATTTTATCACTGGGTGCGATGACGATGTAATCTTCAAAAATCGGATTACCTCGTTTGATCATCGGACCGAGATAAGGTAGTTCTTCACCTCCGAATTCGACCTCGAAGATTTTTCCTTTAATGCCTTCGAATGGCGTGTACCAACTGAGAAAAAAAAGCGAATCATCAGTGTGGTTGTATAAGGTAAAATCGATTTCTATTCTTTCTCCGACACGATAGACAGAATCCCCAGATATTTCATATCGCATAATGACAGCCGCTTCAACCTCCTTTTTTTCAACACTTTTGCATGCACTCGGAATACCGCTTGCAATAATCATAAGCACCGGAATCATGGTTATCATTTTTCTTGACGGACAAAAAATTTTGCTATACATTACTCTCGCAACCTCCTTAAAATTCCAAGATATCAGATCTGTCTGCTTCGCGCCAAGTATCGGCGTCGAAGAAATTCCAGAACCAATATCAGTGGTATTACCAACAACCATAATATAACCGACTGTGGCCCGCCTCTGATTCTGTAACAACCGATTTCCGGCGTATTTTCGCAGAAATATTCGTGACTGTCGGCATTGTCAATCGCTTTCGTCGGGTCACTCGAAGCAAGGTTCTTGCAGTTGGTGTGGCCATACGCATGATCGTCGGTGCTAGCTACAACATAGAAATGACTCATCTCATGGATAATCGTCCCGGCCTTAGAATCGGTACCTGTCATAGGCGCGTTCCAGAAAGCGTTACACAGGTAGATCTTATAGGGACTCGCTGGATAAACATAGGCATAGTAATTCCCAGTGCAGCTGCAGTCAAATTCGAGATCCTGGTATGTTAAGGCGTCAAGAATCTTTTGGAAATTATTCTTTACTGTGTTCCATCTCGCTGCGGTCCACGTCCCAAACCAGGTTGTATACCTTCGACATGTATCCTGCGATGCCTGTGGTGTTATTTCCATCTGAAGAATAGCAATAGTCAAAAGACGCTTGGCCTCAATCACCGCGTCCTTAAGATCATTCTTTTCACTAGTAGTACAACCACCTGAGTAGGTCACTTTTGTTGCGGCACTGTCAGCCTTGCGCATCGGGATCTCAGGTGCTTTGTATTCCCGCACCTCGGTAAGTTTGAAATTCACCACTGCTGATGTTATTTCTTGGGGGGCGTAAGCCTTCTTGGCCGCTAGACGCAATGGTGTTTCCTTGCCGACATCATATATAACCGAATTAAATGTGACAGTATAATCTCCCTCTTTGTAAACCGCATAACCTTCCGACAAATCAATTGTCCCGCTGACTCTTCCCTTGGGAGCAATCAATACATAATCGTCGGGAGAGGGACTGCCCCGCTTGATCAATCTACCGATGTAGGTTACTTCTTCTTCATCCTTGGTGACCGTAAACATATTGCTGTCAAAACCTTCCAATGGCGTTTTCCACTTACACAAATAGAGAGTATCATCAGTATTGTTTATCATACTATAGGCGATAGCAAGACGGTCGACGGCCGCATATTTCGTGCGCACCGGACGTATTTCGCACGAAATACCTTGGACACTTCTCACCTGGCCCATAGCCAAACCAACGGTAAGAAGCAAAACAAAAACAACCATGGGGCTCACTTTGCTGTGATGAAAGTATTTATGCATAGTCTCCTCCTTTTACCTTTTCACATATTATCCATCTTCTACTGATAAACAAAACCACAGCCATCCCTCCTCAAGTACCTTGATATACTAAGACCTTTAACATTCATTTTTATTATATTAAATAAGCAACAAAGTGCAAGGGTTTGTTTTTTTTTGATTGTTAACAACATCACTTCGCCAACAACAGCTCCACTTCGCCAGGATGTTATAGATAACAAACAGGCAATAGGGTAATGAGAGTGCCGCTCAGGATTAGGCAATTAATTGGGTAGACGCTGCGGATTCAAATTCCGATTTTATGAGTTTTCGTAATAAATGCTACTATCAATTTATGGAGTACTACTATCTGCAACTCCTAAACCCAAAACGATTACCTACATTTGATACCAGATCCGAGATACTTCTTTATCGAGATATCATCAACGATATATACCCCAGGAAATGCTTCGACGATGGCGGGTACATAATTAAATCGTATTAGGTATAAATCCTTGAATCCAACATCAAGAAATGTCTTATCCAACGCTACTTGCACATCATTGATGGCTACAGAGAATTTGCGAGAATTCATGTTCATCGTTATCCGAATCGAATGAATTGTACCAGGCGGGTATGTTCCGGCTAGCATGTCTTGTCCATCGCCGCTCGAAAGACCGTATCGGCCATCTTTAAATCCCATTTGTAAAGCCTTATGCCTTGATGTAGATTGAACAGATATTCCCAATCCGGATTCGTCAGCCTCAGCATATGACTTGAATTCAATGTAGTATGTACCGTTAGTATGGGGCCCACCGTCCGTTATACATTCAAGGATCGTGGCTGGCGGAGTAGTTGAACGGTCAATCTTTAGCGCTTTCGACCCTAATGGGGCAGAATTGATGATTTCTAGATCACCATCAAAATTCAACCTGTCGTTAGGTGGATCACCATCTGGTGCTGTCACAGGTGTGCTTCCTGGAACATCGGTTTCAAAGTCAGCGTGAAAGACTGTCAGCCAAGAGCCTGAAATAGCAAAGAGAATAAGCACGAATAAAAGCAATAAGCCTTTTTTCTTCATTGCACTACCTCCTTGTAACCCTGCAGATTCACTTCTTAAGGTACGAATAACTTAACTCAATCAAAGTTGGGCGTGGGTAACTGTTATCAGTTCCTAGCCTTTTTCCATCTTTGCCCTGATCCATTTACCAAAACCACTTGCTTAACAGCAATCCCTGAGATTACCGATTTGTTGCGCCGACAACGAATTAATGATTTGCATCATAGATGTTGTCGTTCTCATTAGTTTCTTCCACCTGGTTTTTCGCATCTACCCTGACCACCACATTATGGATTGGCAGGGCATCGAGGTCCACGTGGGGAGCTGAAAAATCACTGAAATAAATGACGGAAGTCCACGAACTACCTGCCGTGATGCCAGAGACCTCCGCAGGATACCAAGACTGAGGTTTTTCGTCATCCGGAGCGCCGGCTTCATTGATTTCAATATAGGTATGATGCGGCCCAGCATCCCTGTTGCCGACATTCGCCACCGTTGGGCTTACGAATTTTTTTCCTTGCTCATCTTTATCGACCGTTACATCCGTCACAACTAGATTTGGTCCAACTGGACTTGGTGCCGCACACGGTCCAAATCCGGTCAACACCAGGAAGCTAATTGCTAACAGCAGAATGGTATATTTCTTCATAAAGTACCTCCCTTTTTCAGGTTTTTACATATTGCCTGGCGACTGGAGTATTGTACCAACAGATTCATTAATAAATTGTTGGACTTCTTATGTAAAAATTCATTTTACGGCCTCCTTTTTACTCTGATACAAGTCTTTCAACTAACACTGCAGCCCAGTTCATGCCAATGGCATCTCATGACGAACCTTTGCCAGCCTTTCTCCGTGGACTATAGCCTTCATACTGCTTGTATGTATTGATATCTGTGATTCTCAACATCCCTTTTTTCTCCGGATGCCAGTTAATACCATAGTAGTGGTCACAACCCTTGCACTGAAAGGCAAAGGGGATGTTCCCTTCATCCAATTCCCAATCTATACCGCAGGTAGGGCACCTTGTTACGAAAGCTTCACTCACTATAATTCTCTAGTATATTGGCGAACTACGGCTATTGAATTATAGCTTGAATGTCGATTTTGCTAGTGGGATGTTTTTTTTTTATTTTTAACTGACTTTTCTCTCGGCACAAAGACAGTTAGTTCAAAACTGGTATCTGATAAACCCTTGTGAATATTAACACTAATGTGTCTAGAGTGATAGGCACCACTAACCAGCAGTCCGTTGTTCTACCATTTTATCATTTATGTTGCCCACCTCGTCGAGAGGTTATTGATAGCAAATTGCCAACGGGGTATTGAGTGCTGCTTAGAATTGGGCAGGCAGAGCATAACTAAGGCAGTCTTAAGTGCTGATTGAGATTTTAGTACCCATGATTTTCATTTTATTATTTATGTCCATTTGATAGTTCATGTCTCAAATGGTATCGAGACTTGACAATGTGATATAAATACTTATGCTTATCTATGGGCGAGAGTCTCGAAAATAATCAAAGAGCGAAAATTGGCGACAGCTGACGGCAGAGGCTGGCGGGACGAACTTCCCAGGATCGGCGCTGGCAGGTATCCTTCGAGAGAGGTGAGGTTACGTGAAAGTAGCCCTCGTATATAATCTCAATGCCAAAGGCATAATCAACGTTTTTGGGATCCAGAGCTCTCAAAGAAGCGGCCAAACGGCATCGTTTTGAACATGGCCTTAGGCATTCAGGGCAAATGCCGATATACCCACGTTCCCGCCATACTTGAGGTGGCAGGTATACCTTATACTGGTTCGAGTCCTCTTGGACACACTCTGGCAATGGATAAAGTTGTTGCAAAACAGATATTGATAGCATCGGGCTTACCCACACCGAACTACCAGGTGTTCTCTGATCCGAAACAATCATTCGTGCACCTCCAGTTTCCCCTGATTGTGAAACCTCGAGGTGAGGCGGCTAGCTTCGGCCTGAGGATTGTCCATGATACCGAGTCCTTAAAAGAGGCTGTCAATCAAATTCTTCTGGACTTCAAGCAACCTGCCTTGATAGAGGAGTACATCGAAGGGCGTGAGATTAACGTTGGTATCCTTGGTAATAATACCCCGCAAGCATTCCCCGCACTTGAATTGATACTCAAGGACCAGGTCTTGAACATCCATGATTACGCACGGGTCGACTTTCGCCTGGACAGGTATAATCAACCTCACATTCTGGAAGTCAATTCTATGGCGAGCCTCAACCCATCTTCTTCTTTTGTGTATGCTGCTAAAAAGGCAGGATACAGCTTCAACGGGCTTATCAACCGAATTGTCGAAGTCGCATGCGAGCGCTATGCGGACGAGGAGCCAGCATATTTCAACCTGCAGGCTAAAAGCCGAGAAAGAGGTGGAAGTTAAAAGAGAGTGGAAAGAGATGAGGGTACGAGAGGTGAGGAGGAAACAATGTCTGTTGTGAATGATCCCGGATCGCCCATGTATGTCCCTGAAGCGAACAGGAGAATTGCCCGAGAGAGGGCAGAACAACACGTGAAGCTCATCAAGGATTTCCTCGAGATTCGGGATCGGATCTCCACCGGCATGAAAGCCTGGGATCGTATAATCGAGCGTAAGGAGCGAATTCTGAAGGTTCTCGAAGCCACAGATGAAGATTGGAATGACTATCGGTGGCATCTTACACACGGTATTACAAGTACTGAGACGCTTTCCAGGATCATTGATCTCTCTCCAGAAGCGATCGTAGACATCGAGAAGACCACCAGCCTCTATCGCTGGCAGATCTCGCCCTATTATGCAAGCTTGATGGACCCAAAGGATCGGGACTGTCCTATTTTCAAACAGGCTGTCCCGACCATAAAGGAGTACCTGGATACCAAGACAGTCGAGGAGCCGTATGCGCTTGCCTACAATTCCCCCGCTCCTTTGATCACGCGACTGTATGCTGATCGGATCATAATCAATGTGACCAACATGTGTGCCACGTTCTGCCGGCACTGTCTGCGTAAGAAGGATATTGATCTCAAGGATATGGTCTATCCGAGAGAGGATGTCCGGGCTGCTCTAGATTACGTGGCTCAGTGTCCGGAGATTAGGGATGTACTCATCACTGGTGGGGACGCTCTGGTTCTCCCCGATGATTATCTTGACTGGATTCTAACCGAATTGGAGAAGATACCGCATGTCGAGATAAAACGCCTGGGTTCGAGGATGATAGCAACCTTACCTCAGCGGATCACCTCCGATCTTTGCGATGTCTTCCTCCGGCACAAGCCCCTGTATCTCAATACTCAGTTCAACCATCCGCTCGAAGTAACACCGGAAGCGGAGGCAGCCGTGGATCGCTTGATCAATGCGGGCGTGCTTGTCGGAAATCAGTCCGTGCTTCTGAAAGGGATTAATAATGACAAGCATGTGATGAAGAAGCTCGTTCACGAACTTCTCCGAATTCGGATACGCCCCTATTACATATTCAACTGTAAGAAACTCAAGGGAATCAGGCACTTCAGGGCACCGGTGGCTGATGGCCTCAATATCCTGGAGAACCTAAGGGGATACACCTCGGGGCTTGGGGTTCCCACGTTCATCATAACTGCTCCTGAAGGCAAGGGGAAGACGCCCCTGGCTCCCACCTATCTCCTGAACTACAACCGCAACGGTAAACTGCTCTTCAGAACCTGGGCGGGGGAGGTCTGTGAGTACGAAGACGAACTGCTTGAGCCTTGAGGGCATCCCTCCCTCCTGCTTTCAGAAGGAGAAGCGACATGGACAGATCTCTGAAAGACGAGATTTCGGCCTTTATCAAGGCAAACGCTGAGGCACAGCTAAGGTTCGTTATCGATTTGTGTAACGAGAACAGCTACACCTACAATATACCAGGTACTAATCGCGTTGCCGAGATGGTCCTGGAACAGCTCGGAGGACTCTTCCCCCAACATGAGATCAACGAACAGACCGAGGTGGGAGACCACCACATCCTGCGAATGCGTGCGGCGGGAGAGTGGTCCTGTCGCCGGTCGATTTACCTTCTCGGGCACATGGACACGGTTTTCCCGCCCGATCATTCCTTTCAGAAATGCAAGCGCGAAGGAGACTGGCTCATCGGGCCGGGAACGGGGGACATGAAGGGCGGCCTTGCCGTCATCGTCTATGCGCTGAAAACTCTGGGACATTTTGGTCTTATGGATCGGCTCGATCTCACATTGATCCTGAGTGGGGATGAGGAAATCGGATCGATAACATCTCATTCGTTATACGAGGTGGAAAGGGAAAGAGCTCGTGCGTGCCTTGTAGCAGAATGTGCTGGTCCTCAGGGCGAAGTTGTGATCTCACGAAATGGCAAAGCAGGTGCCCGCCTGGATTGCTTTGGTAAGGACAGCCATGTTGCCAGGGTAGCGGCGAAAAAAGCAAGTGCGATCGTGGAGCTGGCACACAAGATCGTAGCCTTGGAGGCACTCAACGGGAACCATCCGGGCGTAACCGTCAATGTAGGAAAAATTGAGGGTGGATTGGGGCCCTGCACGGTACCTGCTCATGCGAGCTGTCTTCTCGATATGAGATGGTCGGACGAGAAACAAGGGAAAGGGCTTCTCCAAGATGCAGGCCGCATATCCCAGGATCGGATTAATCGGCAATGCAGGTGTGAACTAACAATCCTCAATCAAAGACCGGCAATGGCGGCCACCGAAGAGAATGAGAAGATGTTCGGTGTACTCAGGCAATTAGCAGAACCCCTTGGCATGTCTCTCACAGCGGAGTATAGACGTGGAACCTCTGATGCAAACTATTTTGGAGCAGCAGGCGTTCCTACCCTTGACGGCCTTGGCCCGATCTGTGAGGGCGACCATACGTCGCACGAGCGGATCATCATCTCAAGCCTCGCAACCCGCACCGCACTTCTCGCTTTCTTTCTCAATCGTCTCGGAGCTGATAATTCCCTGTAATATCAATGAGGGTCCTGGTGGGGTCAAATCTAAACATTTGACATTGACTTCCTCAGTTTCGTTTCAAACTCAGCAAACTTCTCCCTCAAGTCCAAATCATTATCCAGTCTTTTTTTCAGCCGGTTTCTCAATTGATACACAGACATGTAATCGATGCCACCCAGCAATATACCAATCTGAGCTTGTGTAATATTGCAAAACCTGTATAACAACTCGGCAACAACTCCACGGATGACACCATTGGACCCACGCTGCTCTAATGCCTCTTTCTGGATCCCAAACTCCCGCCGTAAGATACCGAGCACAACCTCGGGTTCCAATGTGACATTTATCATTTCTCGATAAGCAGGTTGTTCGCGCGATGAAACCCGACGTAAATAACGTTTCACATAATCAGCAAAATCATCATTACCTACTATCATCCGACTCAAGACATTCTGAAATGGGCTTTCTATGCCACGTTTTAATCCTTCTAAGATGAACTTGCGATACGCCCGGCGACCACTAACCATCGACAAAACCAAATCGTAATCGACAAAATCCTGGGCCCGCCTCTCGCTCACATATCCAGGCAGACTACTCCATGGGTAATCAATGGCCTTGTGCCATTGTTCTCGAAAAGCCGCTGATTTCGTTTGTTTCACGCGCACTGGATTCAGATGCACATAACGCGATACCTCCAGCAGATAATTGTCCGCATCAACCAAGTACGCATGATAACGCCCTTGATACAAATTTCCGCTCCGCTCATGACGCCAATTAAACCAACCCGTGTACCGGATGTTGAAATGTCGCATAAATTCAGAACAGTTCGCTTTTCTCGTCTGAATCAATAAGTGAAAATGGTTATTCATCATGATGTACGTATACAAAACGACCTGGTAAGTCTCCGATGCATCTGCCAACATGGTGAGAAACTTGTGGCGATCATTATTATCCATATATATCCTACGGCGCTCAATACCCCGGCACGTGATGTGATAATGAGCACCGGGAAACTGTATCCTCAAAGCACGTGCCATAGTGAAATAATAATAGTCAATTTGATATCTAGCTCACTGTCAAATGTTTAGATTTGACCCCAAGGGTACGCAAAGCAATTGATATCTCTG
>LJUJ01000013.1 GCA_001303785.1 Caldifarciminota bacterium SM23_42
GTGAATCCGAAGGCGATTGTCCACGCGCGTGAATTATGCAAGAAGATTTACATTGATGACAAGATAAAGGATTACATACTCGATATCGTTTTTGCTACTAGGGGACCAAAAGAATTCGGTCTTGACGAACTACAAGGCATGATTCGCTACGGCGCATCGCCACGCGCCTCCATTTATCTCGCAACTACGGCGCGGGCATTGGCTTTCCTGAAGCGACGGGGATTTGTCATACCAGAGGACATCAAAGAATTAGCGCCCGACGTCTTAAGACACCGTATCATCCTGACCTACGAGGCGGAAGCAGAGGAAGTGACGACCGATGATGTAGTTCAAAAAATCCTATCCGGTGTTGAGGTGCCATAACATAGCAACCCCCGTGTTGGTTCAATATGTTGTCGACTGAGTTCCTACAAAAAATCCGGCGTATAGAAATTAGAACGAAGAAGCTCGTAAACACGATGTTCGCCGGTGAATACAAATCTACATTCAAGGGTACGGGGGTTGAATTCCTCGATGTGCGCGAGTACTTGCCTGGCGATGATGTGCGCACGATTGACTGGAAAGTAACGGCACGTATGGGGCGACCTTATGTGAAGAAATTTGCTGAGGACCGTGAGCTGACCGTTATCCTTTGTGTTGACGCATCAGGGTCTGGTCACTTCAGCACGCGCAAACAATTCAAACTTGAACAGGCGGCTGAGATAGCGGCAACCCTAGCCTTTTCTGCGGTGCGGAATAATGACAAGGTAGGGCTCTTATTCTTCACCGATCGCGTTGAAAAGTACGTGCCTCCCAAGAAGGGAAGATTTCATGTGCTACGATTAATCCGTGATATTCTCTATTTCAAGCCGCAAAGTAAGGGTACGGATCCGACGATGGCCCTCGAATTCCTCATGCACATTCTGAAGCACCGCGCAATAATTTTCTTCCTCAGTGATTTTCTCGGCGAGGGTTTTGAGCCTGAGACATTGCGTATTCCAATCGGGGTCGTCGCCCGGCGTCACGACTTTGTGGTTATTACGATAACCGATCCAGCTGAGAATGTGTTGCCGAGAATCGGTCTTCTCGAACTCGAGGATGCGGAGACGGGTGAAATTGTCGCCATAGATACTTATGACAAGAGACTTCTGGATGATTATCGTGCCCACCGTTTGCAGGACATTGATAATCAGAGAAGGCTTCTCAAATCGTTGGGCATTGACAGTATCGACCTGCTCACATCGGATGATTTCACACCCAAACTGCACAAATTCTTTCAGGAACGCGCCAGGAGATATCGGTGATTCTATTATTGTTGATTACCCAGATAGAGATTAAAGCACAAATTAGTGGGGCATACGTTAACAAAGAACTGACCATCGGTGATCCTTTTGAACTAACACTCTTCGTCCAATACCCTCAAGGAACAGAAATATCCGAGCCTTTTGTGGATTCAGTAGAGCCGTTCATGATTCTCCAGCAAGAGGGTAGAGTGATCGAGGAAGAGGGAATGGTGACGAAAACATATGACATCAGGCTCGTGCCATTTGGTACCGGGGCACTGAGTATTCCAAGATTCAAATTTTTGTATAGAACGGGTGAGACACTTGACACGTTATCAAGCAACATGGTCACATTAAACGTTGCTAGCGTCAAGCCGCAAGACATGCAGGATATCAATGACATCAAGAAAGCAGTGGAATTCCCTAATCTCCTACCTTTGATTATTGCCGGTATTGTCCTTATCGGTGCAGTCGTTGGATACTTAGCATATCGCTACGTTAGAAGAATACAGAAAATGCGGAAGATTGCTAAACCGTTGCCACCACCGTGGATTGAAGCTATTGTAGCACTGGAGAATATTCCACTAGATGATTGGCTTACAAAAGGGTTGATCAAAAAACTCTACTACGCGTTGTCGGAAATCTTGAAGAAATACCTTGAGCGCCGTTTTGTGTTCAAGGCTGCAGAGCAGACCACCACCGAGATAATTGCACATCTGAAAGAACGCAGGATACCACAGCGTGATGAATTCAATGATTTTTTCACACGTGCTGACATGGTGAAGTACGCTAAATACATGCCTCCTCAAGACGAAATAAGTACCGTCGTCGATACGGCAAAGGAACTAGTCGATAAAACTAGACCCGAAGAGACTACCGCGGAGAAAGCATGAGATTCGCACAACCCTTGTATTTGCTACTCTTGTTGCTCGTTATTCCGCTCGTTTATTTTGAATTAAGGAAGCGTAAATCGGCAATCAGGTTTTCTGATGTCTCCTATTTTAGGAAAACGAGGAATCGTGGCAAGATCTTTCGTTACATACCAACATTCCTCAACGTAGTCGTGCTTGTTTTGATGGCTTTTGCCCTGGCTAGGCCTCAGAAAGGCAGAGTGTATGAAGAAATGGAGACGCGTGGTGTCGACATCATGCTCTGCCTTGACACATCGACGTCCATGAGGGCCGAGGATTTCCAGCCTAAGAACCGGTTGTATGTTGCCAAGGAAAGGGCCAAAGAATTCGTCGAAAGGCGTAGGGGTGATAGGATCGGACTCGTCATCTTTGCCGCTGACGCTTTGACCCAGTGTCCTTTGACTTTTGACCACACGATTCTCAAAGACCTACTTGATTTTGTGGATTTTGGCATCTTGGAGGATGGAACAGCAATCGGAACGGGATTGGCAACAGCCGTTACGCGTTTGAAAGATTCAAGAGCTACTGAAAAAACGATTATCCTACTGACCGACGGCGTCAATAATCGCGGCGAAATCGACCCGGTCAGTGCGGCGAAGATTGCCCAGACCTATGGTATCAAGGTTTACTGTATTGGCGTCGGTACCAAGGGGATGGTGCCGTATCCGGTTGACCATCCATTATACGGCCGTCGCTATACGCAAGTGGAAATTGATTTTGATATGAATACGCTGAACGAAATAGCTACCATTACGGGTGGCCATGCATTTCTAGCCTCGGATGCAGCGGCACTGAAGACGGTGTATGATGAGATAGATGAGATGGAGCCAACCACTTTCAAGACCACCCAACACACAGTCTATGCAGAGAAGGGAGGCAGGCTCATGCTGCCCGCGACGGTGTTGCTGGTGGTGAATCTTCTGTTCGGTTTTGTATTCTTCAGGAGACTGCCGTGATCAAGTGGGTTGCACCGCAAGCATTGTATCTGCTTTTTTTGATTCCTATAATCATCGTAGGATTCATCGTTCACATGATTCAGAAGCGATCGCGTCTCAGACGTTTGGCCGATGAGAAAATGATTCCTAGAATAACGGATTCCTTGAGTACCCGCTTGCAGGTTTTCCAGCTGGTACTTTTTATCTTGGGATTCGTCTGTCTCGTTGTGGCTCTGGCCCGTCCTAAGTGGGGAGAGAAACTGCAAATATATAAGGGCAAGGGTATTGATGTGGTGATTGCCCTCGATGCATCCAAAAGTATGCTGGCACAAGATATGAAACCAAATCGTCTGAGTCGAGCCAAGACCGAAATCGCGCTGTTGCTCGAGAACATCACGAGCGATCGAGTAGGCATAACGGCGTTTGCGGGCGATTGCTACGTCATGTGTCCACTTACTACCGATATCGAAGCGGCGAGACTCTTTCTTGATATCATCTCACCAGATGTTGTTCCGAAACCCGGCACCGATCTGGAAAAGGCAATACGGATTTCGAGCTCCCTGTTTAATTCTGAAGAAGATACGTACAAGGCTTTGATCATATATACCGATGGAGATAATCTTGTCGGTGACCCGATGGCCGCAATCGACAAGATAAGAGATGAAGGTGTAAGAATGTTTGCAGTGGGTACGGGTACAGTCGAAGGAGCGCCCGTTCCTGAATTTGACCAAGGGGGGAACTTCGTTTCTTACAAGAAAGACAAAGATGAGAAAATCGTCATGTCACGACTTGCCGAAAGGTTGTTGATTGTGATGGCTAAAGCCACCGATGGCAGATATTTCCGGACCGAAGGCATTTATGTCGATCGACTGGTCGCAGAACTCGACAAGATTAAGAAAAAAGAAATTGGCGGTGGTGAGTACATTGATTATGAGGAACGGTATCATTACTTCTTGCTACCGGCATTTATTTTTGTATTCTTAGGTGTGTTCCTGAACGACCGAAGGGGAAGATGGTTCAAATATGAAGGTTAATTCTCCGAGGGTTGTCGGTAACGAATTCCGTATCGTCCAAGGTATAACGGTTTCGTCGGAAAACCGAGAGGAGATGTACAATCTACGGAGCGGGGTTTGTGCCCGTACGACAACAGACAAAACGAAAGAGTGTAGATTATCGGTGTCGTCTTTGATATTCTGTTTGATGCTATTAATGATGCAACTAGTGTCTGCAGACGTTGGCTCCAGTATGCGGCGCGGCAATCGTCTTGAACGCAGCGGTGAGTATGAAGAAGCACTGAGGCATTACCAGGAGGCACTAGTTCAGGAACCGGATAATCCTAAAATCCATTACAATATGGGAAGGGCGCTTTACCGTCTTGAAAAATACGATGAGGCAATCAGTGAGTTTCAGCTCGGATTTTTGGAAAAGGCAAAGGATTTTCAGGCAAATGTTTTTTATAACATCGGCAACAGCCAGTTTAGAAAGGGACAACTCGACGCAGCCATCGAGTCATATAAGATGTCCTTGCTCGTGAATCCGAAGGATGTTGAGACGAAGCAAAACCTTGAATTCTGCCTGGGACTGAAGGAACAGCTGCAGAACCAGCCCCAAAGTGATTCTTCTCAGCAACAACAACAGCCTGAGCCGCAAGAACAGGAGCAACCTCAACCCCAGCCAAGGGAGGGCGAGATTAGTAAAGAAGAGGCAGAGCGTATTCTTCAGGCACTACAGAGTGAAGAGAAAGAAAACTTGGAGAAGTCACGCGCCCAAGAAAGGAAGGAACGTGTTGATAAAGACTGGTAAAATTCTTATTCTGCTGAACGTACTTCTCTTCGCGGGAGACCTCAACTTTGTGGCGTCGGTCAATAGAACAGAGGTTGGACTTGGTGAGCCGGTGCTGCTCACGGTATCGGTAGAGGGGGAGGATATCGGTCAGGTACCTTCTCCACAATTACCGGCGTTACCCGATTTCGACATTGGCGGTACTCAATCATCACAATCGACCAGTATTCAAATGAGCGGGGGAAAGATTGTCCAGCGTCAATTCATTAACTTCATTTATACATTGTATCCTAAGGAGATTGGAGAGACTTTCATCGGGGCGTGTCAGCTGGAATTCAGGGGTGAGACCTATCGGACAAAGCCAATTTCCATAAAGGTGGTGAAGGGACCAGCACAACCAACTCAGCCGCCGGCGAAGATGTCGCCTTCACCTGGTGAACCGGGCGCAGCTCTGGGTGGCAATATCAAGTTGGTGGCAACTGCGAACCGCAAGAGTATTTACCAGGGTGAACAAGTGATAGTCGACTATACTCTCTATACGAGACTCAGACTGGCCGACCTTGATCTTTCTGAAGCACCATCATTCCGCGGTTTCTGGGTTGAACCTATATTTGATGCCCAGCGTATTGAATTTCAACGTAAGACCATAGACGGCAAGCTGTATGATTATAGCGTGTTAAGAAAATCGGCGCTCTTTCCTATGACGAGCGGTCAGCTACGTATAACGCCAATGAAACTCGACGTCGCGGTCTTGCAATCGCCGCGCGATTTCTTTGATTTTTTCGGTACCACGAAAACTCTACGTCTGGAATCTGACCCGTTATACATTGATGTCAAGCCATTACCGAGTGAAGGCAAGCCGGAAGAATTCACGGGTGGTGTTGGGCAATTCAATATCAAAACGTCACTCGATAGAACGACTTCTGAAGCTGGAGAACCGATAAATCTTATTGTGAGAATCAGCGGTTCTGGTAACATCAAGTTGCTTGAGAAGCCGCTTATTCCATCAATACCGGGAGTGAAGGTACTGGAGCCTGAGATACAAGAGAGCACGGATTTTGTGAATAGCCGTATTCAAGGTTACAAAGAATTCCGCTATCCCTTGATTCCCCAGACTGATGGCGAGCATGCAATTCCAGGTTTGAATATTGCCTACTTCGATCCGGCGGAAAAGACGTATCAGATGCTCGAGACTGACGAATTGAGATTCACGGCAACTCAAACAGCGGCGGCGGTTGAACTTGCTCAGACAGGTGGGCTCAAGATTACTGGTGCCGACATCATACACATCAAATCGGACGCCGATAATCTTAGGAGTCAAAGGCAGTCTGCAGGCTGGTGGCTAGCACTTCCGTATTTCGCTTCGCTGCTCGGAATTGGTTTATCTCTCCTGTATCGTCGACATCAAGCAAGACTCCTTACGGACCGGGCCTACGCACGAAAATTGCGTTCGAGTAAGTTAGTGAAGAAACGTCTGAAACAAGCTGAGCAGCATCTGAAAAAGAACAACCATAAGGAATTTCATGCTGCTCTTTCAAGAGTACTGATTGGTTACATTAGCGATCGCTACAACCTTGATGTTGGGTTACTTACCAACGTGGATATCGTTGATGAACTCGCGAAGAGAAATGTCAGTGAGGAAATTGTGAGGAGACTCAATGATCTGTTAAACCAGTGCGATATGCGTTTCTCGCCGGGGATGAAATGTGAAAATCCGCAGGAGCTTTTTGACGAGGCAAAGGAATTACTCGACGAATTATGATGTCGATGATTTTTTCTCTTGTGATCATCACGCAGTTCGAATCAGGCCCTACCGATTTATATAATCAGGGCAACGAGTATTACCAGCAGGGCAGGTACGCTGAAGCGATCGCCGCATACGAGCAGGCGAGTAAGAACGTTGGCAGCACCAAAATTTATTACAATCTGGGTAATTCTTACTTTAAGCAAGGTATGTTTGGTAAGGCGATCTTGAATTATCGTAAGGCAAACTTTCTCTCGCCTCGTGACAAGGATGTTATGCATAACCTCGATTTCGCACGCAACTATCGCGTCGATAAAACGTCTGCCAGAACCAGTCCTGTCATGCAAGTACTATTAAATGTCTTTCGCTACCTTTCTTTCTATGAAGCAGAAGTCGTGACCACAATTTTCTTTGTCATCGCTGCGGCATTTGCTTCACTTTTCATCATATACCGCAGGAGCATTTATTGTTACGCGCTTGTTGTTGCCTCAGTGCTCTGCATGCTTTTTTTTATCAGCTGGCAGAGTTGGGCCGCCGATACTGCTGCACGCCATGCCGTCGTCACCGTGTCTGAAGTCAGTGCCCTGAGTGGGCCGGGAGAGGACTATAAAGAGATTCTTGTTATCCATGATGGGGCAGAGGTAAAGCTGCGTGAAACCAGAGGCGATTATGCCTTGATCCAGCTACCCGGCGGTGTTGGTGGTTGGGTACCTGCTGAGGCAATAGAAGAAATATTCTGACACAGAGAGGCTTCCAGCATTTACCGCTTTTTGTGAAAATAAACAAAAAAGGGTGATCGTCCGTTGATCACCCCTCTTTGTTCTGACTGCAATTATCCTATTGCACGTTAAAGGTTAAATTGGCAGCTTCAACATTCCAGGACGCCTTGGCAGCTGCGATTTTCTTTGTGTACAGATGGTAGTATTTGGTGTTACGTCCCGCATAGTAATAGCCTAATCCTCTTTTCTCACCTAATCGCTCAATGCATTCCTTTAGGAACACAGTTCCGATTTGTATATTCTTCTCAATATCATACATGTCGCTTTCACTGTCGATCCATAGCCCAAGACTCCTGCCTACGTATATTCCTGTGACCGGCATTACCTGCATTAGGCCAATAGCGCCTGCTTTGCTGTAGGCATTTGGATTAAACTCGGACTCAACTTTTATTACGGAGAGAATCAATTCAGGAGCCAAATCGTATTGCACGCTGTTTTCATACACCGCTGCGAGAATACGCTTAGCAGTTATTTCGGATTCAGTATAGGCGTTGACCATTGGCAGATAATCTTCGATGAATTGTGCTTTCGCCTCGTATTTCGAGATCATCAGATTCACCATGTCGATTTTGTCCTGCAGATCCTGGCGCATGACTATCGTCTGCCACGATACTAATATGATAGCCGCTATTCCAACTCCCGTTGCAATGCTTATTAAAATTTTCTTCATTTTTCTTTTATCCTCCTCGTGTTAAGTTTTATCTTGCCGAATAGATGAGATACCCAAGGAAAGGTAAAAAATAGAACCGAGACGTCACCTCGGTTCTCAACTATCTATTAATTTCCTTGCTCTTTCTTAATATTGGACACGAGTTTCCTAGCTAAGGTTTATTATGACATGCCCCGGTGAAATCATGTTCTGGCACGAAGTGCCTCGAGGTAGCTATTGGATGACATATTGGCTGGCTAAATGCGCGGCTTGGTCGTTCGCAGGAAACACATGGGTTTCCATGCATTTACGGCTTGTTTGAAAGAACAAGATGCTTTTTAAACGAAATACTTGACTTTTTCACGGTTGTGTTGTATATTTTACTAGACTTAAGAGTCATAAGTGGATTAGTTGACCGAAAGGAAGGGCTATGATAAAGAAGACAGAGGCCGAAAAACTGGTCAAAATGAATGGTCGAGTAAGGGGTACGGTTTTCGAAACAGATGCCGAATACATAAGAAACAAATGTGGGGATGAAGGGTTAGTCAAGGTCAAGGCGAGACTGCAAGAACTGGGTTACCCTATTTCCTATGAGAACGTGAAGTCGATGGAGTGGCTGCCGCTTGGCATGCGTGCGTTGTCCTTGTTGGTGATCAAGGATATATTCAATTGGACCGATGAAGATATCAAAGAGATGGGGGATGCCGCTCCCAAGTACTCTTTCATTGTCAAACTGCTTATGAAATTCTTTGTTTCGCCACGCGTTGCATTCACTCACGCACCAGAATATTGGATTAAACACTATGATACGGGGCATCTGGATGCCGAGCAGTTAGATGAGGAAAATCGGCATGCAGTAATCCATCTTCATGATTTCAAGGTTCATCCATTATATTGCAGGTATCTGGAAGGTTATTTCCAGCGGTTATTTAAGTTCATGTATCCAAGATCGCGCGTTGAAATCCAAGAAAGCAGCTGTATGTGTAAGGAAGATGCCTATCACGAATTTCTTGTTACCTGGGAGCCGTAAGCTTTGAACAATAACAACGATAACGGCATAAACGAACAGGCGTTGGTTGAATTTGAGCAATACATAAAAGACATCTGGTCCTTTCTGCCGACTCCTATTTCTTATCTCAGCCCATTGGGTGTTATATTGGATTTGGATAAGACCCTGGAGAATATGTTACAGTGTTCAAAGGAAAAAATTGTGGGTAGGTTCCTTGCTGATTTCTCACCGCAAAAGGATAGAATTGAAGAATTGCAGAAGTTGACATTTGAAAAAGGTTTTGTAAAAAACTATGTGTGTAGCTTGCAAAGCAACAATAGCGTAATCCCGGTCAGCGTATCCACGCTTGTCAGGAAGTCACAAGAGGGAGAGATTATTGGCTATTTTGCTGCCTTTACCGATATATCAGAAAGCAAGCGGGCCGAGCGTCTGTTGCAAAAAACAACTGATTATCAACGCCAGCTGCTAGAAACAGCGCGCTACCTTACCGAGAGTCTCGATATTAGAGAAGTTCTGACGCGCATTGGGTCAAGCGCGAGAAATATCCTCAATGCCCACGGATGTGCGATATACTTGCTCGAACCGGATAAGAAAACACTCACCCCCGTGGTTGCCATTGACCCCCCTTACGAAGACGAAATCATGGCCACCCCGCTTGATATCGACAAAAGCTTTACGGGTCACGCAATCAAAATGGGAAAGGCGACAATTTTCAATGAAACGCTTCAGAGCCCTGTTGGTCATCACATTCCCGGCACGCCCGATGAGGAGGACGAGCATATTATCGTGGCGCCCCTTATTGTTGACGGCGAAAAACTGGGTGCCATGTGCCTTAACCGTTACACCAAGGGGTTTGATGATGACGATTTATCCGTTGTTGATGTTTTTGCAACTTACGCAGCTACGGCGCTGAGGAATGCTCGGACCCATAATGATCTACATCAAGAAATAGAACAGCGTAGATACGTGCAGCAGGCACTAGAAAGTGAGAAGGCACACCTTGAGCAGTTGCTCGAAAGCGCCCAGGAGGGTATCGCGGTCACGGATACCGAGGGCATGGTGCGAAGGATAAACAGTGAATTTACCAAGATATTTGGTTACACACGCAAGGAAGTCGAAGGCAAGTCGATCGAGGAACTCATCGCTCCTCAGGATCGATTTGAAGAGGCTAAATCTATCACAGAACGCGCAAGAAAAGGTAAGAGTGTTTCGTTGGAGGCAGTGTGTCAGCGTAAAGATGGAAGCATGCTTGATGTATCAGTTCTCGCTTCTCCTATTGTCGTTAACAAGAAACTGGTTGGAATGTACGCTATCTATCGTGACATTTCATCACGCAAAGAGGCCGAAAGAAGCCTAAAGGCATCAGAGGAACGGTACCGTACTTTGGTGAACACCACGCCCGAGGCGGTTACGGTTGCTGACTTAGAAGGTTATATTACGTATGTGTCTCCACAGACACTGCAGATGCACGGTTTCGATAACCCGGATGAGTTGTGTGGGAAGAATGGGTTTGATCTGATTGACCCGGCAGAACACAAGATAGCAATGGCTAATCTGAAGAAGACATTGGAAAAGGGTACGATGAGGAACGTTGAATATAGATTACTGCGGAAGGATGGAACTTCGTTCGACGGCGAGGTAAACGCCTCGCTGATAACAGATGATCAAGGTAATCCCCAAGCGTTTGTTACGACAACCAGGGATGTCTCAGAACGCAAATTGGCGGAGAGGGCTCTGAGGGAAAACGAAGAGAAATACCGAAATCTCTTTCAGAACTCAAACGATGCAATATTCATCCACGACTTAGATGGCAACATCATTGATGTGAATAATAAGGTGCTAGAGCTCTTTGAATACTCAAAACCCGATATTCTCTCCCTGACGATCGACAAACTGCACCCATCAGATGCGCTGTCGAAATCAGCAAAGGCATTCAAGGATATATCAAAGAAAGGATCCGTAAATTTCGAAATTAATTTCAAGAAAAAAGATGGCACGGTTTTTCCTGCCGAAGTTTCATCTAGTTTGTTTGAGATTGCTGGTGCGCAAGTCATTCAGGGTGTTGTCCGTGATATCAGTGGACGAGTGCAGGCCGAGCATAATCTACGTGATTCAGAAGAACGCTACCGAGAACTCGTTGAAAAGGCAGGTGCCGCGATATTGATCGACGATCGGGAAGGAAAGATCAAGTTCTGTAACAAGCGCCTAGCGGATCTGTTCGGCTATACTTTGGAAGAAATGAAAACGAAAGATATCGGTTCGATCATCCATCCCGATGATTTTGATCGCGTTGTGAAAATCCATAATGGACGTATTAATGACAGGAAAGTACCCTCAAAGTATGAGTTCATGGGGATCAAGAAGAGCGGCGAGATTATGTATCTCGAGATTGATGCTATCGCCTTGAAGGAGGGTGACAAGATAATCGGGACCCGTTCTTATTTGTGGGATATTACTCAGCGAAAGATGTCAGAGGATACCATTAAGAGCTCGGAAGAGCGATTGAAGATTCTTTTCGAGTACGCTCCGGACGGATATTATTTAACCGACCTGAGAGGTATTTTCCTCGATGGTAACAGGGCTGCCGAGGAAATGGTCGGCTATAAGAAGGAAGAATTAGTTGGCAAGAATTTCGCAAAAACGAAATTGCTGTCAACCAAGCAAATACCAAAAGCCGCTGCACTTCTGGCACGCAATGCACTGGGTCAGCCAACCGGTCCAGATGAGTTCATCCTTACCAGAAAAGATGGCAGCAAGACGATGGTCAGCATCCGCACATTTCCCGTGAGAATAGATGGCAAGACTGTGGTGTTAGGTATTGCGCACGACATCACCGAGTATAAGCGAACCCAAGATGAACTGAAGCGCAGTTACGAAAGAATGCAAAAGGTCTTGGAAGATACTATTAACGCATTGACGTCCGCGGTCGAAAAGCGTGACCCGTATACCGCCGGTCATCAACATCGTGTCGCAGTATTGGCTGATGCTATTGCCGAGAGAATGCGTTTACCTGAGAATCAGAAAGAGGGATTGCATGTTGCCTCACTAGTGCACGATATCGGCAAGATTAATGTACCAGCCGGTATTCTCAACAAGCCCAGCGGTTTGAGCGAACCTGAGTTTGCTCTGGTAAAAGACCATGTCTTAGTTGGTTACGACATACTTAGGACCATTGAATTCCCATGGCCGGTTGCAGAAATCGTGCTTCAGCATCACGAAAGATTGGACGGTTCAGGATATCCAAGCGGAATTAAGGATGGTGAGATCATGCTCGAAGCTAAGATACTCGGGGTGGCTGATGTTGTCGAGTCGATGTTGGCGCATCGTCCCTACCGTCCCGCGCGCGGTATGGAGGTTGCGGTCAAGGAAATAACCAAGAATAAGAAAAAACTCTATGACACTAAGGTCGTGAATGCTTGCCTTAAGGTGCTAAGAGATAAGCAGTTCAGCTTCTAAGTCAGGGCCGCGACCATCGTCGAAACGGCAGGATCAAAGACTTGAGATTTTGGTAATCTAGGGCACGTCCGGCTAATCGATTTTGTGTAATTCCTTGCCGAGTTTTTGTTCGAGCGATTCGATTTTTGCTTTCATTCTACTATTTTTACCCTCACGATAGTCGATTTTTATGGAGATTGAAATTCTGGAACATTCTTCCTTCATTTTCATAAAGCCCTGCTTGAGGACGGTCATCACTTCATCCCAGGTTTTACTCTCGATTATTGTACCCATTGGCGTGATGACGTAGGGGAGACCTGACTGGTCGACAACATCCACAACTTTAGCAACATGTTGACTCACACTCTCACCTTCTTCTAGTGGTGTCATGGAAACAAGCGTCATGAAACTCATTTTCGCCTCCTATTCATCGTCAGCAAACCAGAATCGCTTCGCTTTGTTAATCCAATCCTCGATGCCCACTTCTTTAATCGCCCTCAGATTCTTTATAGGGGCATCGCCATGAGGTTCGGTCAATTTTTTTATTTTGTCGCAGGTTTCAAAATCGTTGCACTCATGACAAGCATAGAAGCCCTTCTCAGTGCAGCATTTTCGAATTTCGCATTTTGTTTCACCTTTGGTTTTATGCCGGCAGACTTTTGAGCATCTTAGTGTGGTAATGAAGCTGAGCATTTCGTAAAGCTTATCATAGTCTTTAAGATCCTTGGGAAAAAAGTGCTTTGCAGTACGGTGAAACTTGAATCTATCCAGCGTTTCTTTTAACTTCTGCGCCTTGTCGGCAATAGCTCCATCGTAACCTCCGCAATCACCACAGTATAGCCCGCAGTAAGCGAGTAATTCTTTCTTATCTTCCATGAAAACATTGTATGCAAAACGCCAATAGAATCAAGTAATCAACCCACACTCCGTCCCTCCGGTAATTACCGGAGTAACGGCGCGAATGGCGCGCCATCCTGCTTGACTCCGCTTTTAGGACTGTGGACATTATTTATTGTCCTTTTGTGATTTTCTTGAAGAGATGGTTATCAAGAATGCTGTATTTCGCGTAGAATTGGCGTCTCCTTTGTTCTTGCCAGCTCTCGACACATTGCTCGCTAGGGAGTTGTGGAAAATTCACTTTTTTGTATGGTTGACTGATTTAGGGGTTTGTCTATTTCAACCAG
The DNA here is from genome assembly GCA_001303785.1 of Caldifarciminota bacterium SM23_42. GTDB lineage: Bacteria > Hydrothermota > Tepidihabitantia > SM23-42 > SM23-42 > SM23-42. The sequence goes on from LJUJ01000013.1 coordinate 13,691, forward strand.
ATGATTTTTTGTGACTGCTCAAACCCGGCTGTCTGGAGTCGGCAGAAATAGACCCCGGCGCCTAGTTTTCTGCCTTGATTGTCTCGGCCGTCCCAAATAACCGATTTCAGTCCGGGAGTCTGTGTTTCGTTTATTAGTGTTCTCACCTGTTGGCCCAGAATGTTGTACATTTGTAGTGTTACACCACTTGTTGCACTTAGTTGATATCTGATTATCACTCTGGATTTAGCCGGATTCGAAAAACTCTGGAATAACACGTATGGAAAATCATTTTTCATACTGTAATCCACTACGGCGCCCGGGTTGTATATCATCTCTTCATATGAGACTGTTGCGTCATATGTTTCGACATCAGTTCTTATTTGAATCCAGTAGTAGTCGTTAGGTGTCGGGAAGGTGATTGCGGGGTTGAACGCTTGCCAATTTTCCCATTCAATCACTCCGATATCATCGAACCAAACATGGGCTTCACCGCTTTGTGGCCCTTCGCTCCTCAGCCAGATGTCAAAGTAGTTTGTGCCATTGGCAGGCGTGAAATTATCATGGTACGACGTCCAATCGGTGGTATCATCTACTTCGCCGATAGTTCGTGAGCCAAGACTATATGAGCCATATCTTGACTCATAAAACCTGACGACCGCCCGGGCATTATTGGCGTTCTGGGTCTTGATGTACCCATAGAGCGTGTAATGTGTCGTGTCTGAATAGCATGTTATTCTTTTCTCGAACCCTGTAGTTATTGTCGAACTTCCTTCAAGCCGCCTTTGGCAAAGTGACCTCGCACCGCGGAAGGCCACGGTACTATCATAGAACTCATCATCGTGGTCAAGTTCCCAGAGAGTGCACCCTTCATCTTCAAAATTACCAAACCATATCGTTTCTCTACCCAGTCGAAATTGCCAATTTCCTGATGGAATAATCGAAAGCATCGACCATACGTCCCCGTCCCTTGTCAGACGCTGTGGGTTAGATATCCAATAATTATCCTCGTAGTGCAATTGCACTTCATCCGCCTGTGTTATTGTCATGGATGTCATGTTGAGCGTGTCCAGAATAAGCTGAGCAGTGATACTATCGCGGTCGACGACGAGATAGGTGTTGAGATCTTTTGTGCGGCGTGCAAGATAATCAAGGATGTACAATCCAAGCTCACCCTTTGCTCTCATCGGGATGTAATCGTCTATGTATACCGGCACAATACAATATTCGTAGAAACCTGTCTCATTGATCTTGGTATTGAGAATCATTGATGGAAACGTTTCCGTATAATTAAGATCGAAGGTGAAATCACCCAGCGAATGAGCGATAAGCTTTCCATTATACACTTCGAGACCTTGTAGAACGTGAACATGATGGCAAACAACCAAATCTGCGCCCTCGTCTATTGCGTGACGCCGGTCTTCAATGTCGCCTCTCGTGGGCACGAAGAGAAATGGCGAATACATTTCATCCTCATTGTAATCAGCAGGATTTCTGTCCGGCAGCGCTGGCGTTGGCGAATACTCGTTTCCTGAATGCATTTCAACGATTATCAGATCAGCGTCGTTTTCAACTGTGTGTATCTGCCGAGAGATGTCAAATTGAGTAAGGTTGGCAAATCCTGATTTGTTGAAGCCGGCATTCAGGTATGGTTGGTAATTGTCATACTGTCCCGTTCTGTCGCTAGATGCCAAATAAGCAATATTGACGCCTTTCTTGTTGTAGAAGAGGGGAAGGTATGCCTCGTACGCATTTGCACCAGCACCCGAATATCTAATGTTGTTCGAGTCGAGGACAGATTGCGTTTCCTGTAAGCCTTCCAGACCATAGTCGATGATATGGTTGTTGGCGATCGTCACGACATCGATACCTGCGTAGGCCAAGCCATCGACGTTCTCAGGTGAACCCCTGAAGATGATGGGCTTGGTGGGATGCGGTGTACCAGTATCGGTCAATGGGCACTCGAGGTTAGCTACGGTGATCTCCGCGGCGTCCCCTAAGTAGGGAATGGTCGGCTCAAAAATTGCTTCAACACCTAGGGTAGGAATTATCCCACCTGGTTGCTCGTACCGTCTTGCGAGCATGACATCGCCCACAAAATTCATGGTCAGAGGAAATGTCGTGGGACCAGGGTCTACGAATACCGAACAGGACGCACGCCCCCACAGATAGGTGCTGTCGACCACTTCCAAGAGCACGGTGTATTCATGATCATCTTCAACGATGTAGGTATGAAACGGATTCGGTTCGCTGCTTGTAGAATCATCACCAAAATACCAGAAATATTCATGATACCAACTGTCGGTATCTACGACGGTACTGTAGAATTGAACATCAACGAGTCTTGTGCCCTTAGTGTCTTCGTAGATTTGTCCAGACGTGAACCATATCGTGACTTGCGGAACCATAGGAAGGTCATTTGTGATATCGAGTACTTCATCGAAATAGACGACACCATTGGGATCGTAGTCGCGGTCATTAATGAAAACGATGCCGTTGACCGTGGGTAAGTAGCCATAATAGGCAAGCCAGTCTTGACCAACCGGTAGTTGGTAGAGATTCCAGTTTTGATTCGGAAATGCGCCCTGGTATACCGTAACCCAGTCTTCGATATTTAATTGCTGGGTGCCGGCAAAGGAATATAGTAGGGTGTGCGCAGTGTCCCTCAAAGCAAAGCCGTGGATCTCACCGATGGTGTCGACATATGCTGCTACCTGCCATACGTCACCCGTATCCAGAGTGACCGGGATAATACTTTCCAGTTTCCAAGTATTCCCCCATAATTTGAGTGAATACGGAGAGTTGTTGTAGGTGATGAGAGAATCTAAAGACCAGGCACTTGAGTCATAGTCCTCTCCCGGGTAGGAAAACAATTCAATCATTCCATCATCGAAATTCTCGATGGTGTCGGCGCGAATTGGGTACGATTTCGTTTTTTGTGTTGGCTGTCGGATACTATGACTCGAATCTATCGCATAGCTCGCAACCGATATCGTTAGTATTAACGCAATTGCCGATTTACGGTTTTTCATTTAGAAGTATCGTTGAATTGTAAAGCGTTATGGCTGTATGTCAATAGGGGACAGGATAATTTTTCCCCAGAAATCTAACCTGTCCCCATTATACCTACCTGATGAACAAAATTCTGTGTACCTCTTTCTGGTGGTCTATCTTACACCACAAGAAATAAATGCCAGCTGCGAACTTCGGCAGATTCAGCGTATGTGACCCGGATTCGTATGTAGCTCTTTCTGCTGACCAGCATTCGCGACCAGTGATGTTAAAGAGCCGAATGCAAATTGAACTGCTTTGGTTAATTGTGAACGGAAGGATGGTACCACTAAGAATTGTTGGCACCATGATTGTTGGCTCCTGGTCAGTGATGCTCAATTGCTGCTGTTCTCTAGCGCCAGGTTGAGTAAGCCACGGGTCGAAATCGACCCATTGGTTCACTGAGTCGCCTGTTCCAGGTCCGGCGCCGCCAGGACCGCTGGGGTCATCCCACCAGTTATTCTCTGCATCGACCATGACAACCGAATCAAGATTACACATTCCGTAGCCGGCATTATCACAAATGTTGTTGTAATTGACTACCGGATTAGAAATATAGTCGCAATATATCCCGTCACCAGTGTTGTCTATTATGTTGCAGCTATCGATGTGAGGATTGCACAACAGACGACAGGCGATGCCAGCACCGGTGTCACCTACGTTGCTGAAAATGGTGTTATGCCTGATTAGTGGTGAACAGCTCACATAGCAGGCTATGCCTCCACCGCCGACAGCGCTTGCACTATTGTTAGTGATTGAATTACCGATGATATTTGGTGAGCTGTTTGTGAAGAGTCCAATACCACGGCCGTCTATATATCTCCCATTCTGAATAGTGAAACCGTGAATAATGGTGGTTGAATCTACGGCTGTGCTTATCTTCACGGCGCTCGTGACAAGGCTGCCATCTATTATTGTTGTATCTGTTCCATATTCACTTGTTAGGCCAATGCCTTGTGTGCTTGGCCAGACTATGTTCTCATAGTAGATACCGGACCCGACGAGAACGGTATCATTGGTAGCGCAAGCATCTAATGCAGTCTGAATCGAGTTCAATGTCGAATCGGGATGTACATACTAGATTGCGGCATGCGCTGCGTTAATTACTATTAGCAGCATGCTGACCGTTTTTACATAATGATGTCTCATTCTTTCCTCCCCCGAGCCTGTCTTGGCTCGCGTGAGAAGGAAACAGGCAACTTTTCTTTGAAATTTTGACACGCAGTATGCTGTGACATTGAAATCTGGGAATTGCCAAAGAAATGTCCTCTGTCGACGCGCTAAAGCAGCCTGTTCCCACTACCCACAACATGGCCTTTATTCCTCCTCTTACTGCCTCCTAGCCTTGCTGTGCAGAAATAAAAGGCCGATATAACAAAAAAACTCAGCCGCATGAAAAATATGGGTGATAATCAACCGTCAAAGGACAACGGACTGTCAGATATCTTGACGACGAATGCTCATAGATTCTTCCGGTATATGATTGAGATGACATTCTCTACTCCTTACGATCACTCCTTCTTCCATCGTTACTGAAACTACGTTCTTATAGGTAATTATAACTTACTTATGGTGTCTGTTAATAGTCACGATACAGGCCCTGCTGGTACGAGTCAAGTTACCCCGGTGCATTTTACCCCTTGACAAATTCCGTTTTTTTATTATAATGTAGTTGAATATTCACATATATTTGAATATTAAAATTATGATGAATAAGGAGCTAGCATGAAGGAAGTGTTTGAACTGAAGAGTCTGGAGCAAGTGAAAGTCATGGCTCATCCCTTAAGGGTGCAGCTACTAGAAGCCTTCGCATGTAATCCGAGAACCGCTAAACAGGTGGCTGACTCGCTTGGGCAGCAGCCGACAAAACTCTATCATCACGTGGAGATTTTGGAACGTGCGGGTTTAATAAAGCTCGTCAAGACACGGAAGAAACGCGGCACTCTGGAGAAATACTACCGCACAGTGGCGAATCAATTCTCCGTGGATAGCAAGTTGTTCCGGATGCAAGCACAGGGTAAGGAAGTGCTCGGCGAATTCCAGGCAATGTTTGCATCAATGCTTGAGAATACTCTGTCTGAGGTTAACGAAAGCATCGCTGCGAAACTGATAAAACCGGGGAAAGAGGAAAGGCAAGCTACCGCGGCTCGTACCCACATCCGTACAACTCCGGAACAAATAAAGAAATTGGAGAGGAAAATTCGGATGTTACTGAAAGAATTTGACAGCGCCGAGTGGAAAAAAGACGGCCTCGAATATGGATTGACCTTGGTTTTCTATCCAGTGTTCAAGAAGAAAGGAAGGTAAACAATGTTGTTCTGTTATTTATACCCTAACTACTATGAATTTTTCGATCCGTACAACGTATTACCAATAGAAAGAATTGTGGTAAGTATTGGTGATAGGAGGAAGTTATGATTTCAAGGCGATTGATCCTCACATATTTGTTGAGTCTCACAGTATTGAGTGGCACATTTTTTGGCGAGAAGTCTTTAACTGATCCCCATGCAATCCTCGAAAAGCATTTTGAGGCGATTGGCGGATTGGAAAATTTGAAGGCAATGAAGACGATGTACCAGGAAGGTGCAATCGTAATTGAGGGTGCCGGGCTTGAGGGAACATTCAAGCAATGGAGCGAACGCCCGCTCAGGTTGAGGCAGGAAACAGACCTCAAAATAGTGAGTGAAGTATCAGGTGACAACGGGGAAGTAAGCTGGGTGGTTGACGCAAATGGGAAGGTGTTGATTAAACGGGATGAAAATACGTTAAAAGAACGCGAGGTGAGAAAACTGATGGAGGAATACGAATATATGAATTCGGAATCAGAATTTTTCACACTGACATTCGAGGGTGTTGAAAAGGTGAATGGCAAAGATTGCTACGTTGTGAAGATCGCGAACACAATCAACCAAGATGTTCAGATTAATTTCTATAACAAATCAAATTTCTATCTGTTGAGAACGATGATCATCAAACCTGATAACGAGGATCATATTACTTACTCAGATTTCCGCACGGTGGACGGAATGACTTTCCCGTTTCGTGAAAAGGTTAAAACCCTGCCAACTGGTGAGACAACCACGGTGGAATATGCGAAGTATGCGTTTAACGTTGAAATCGACAATTCGCTTTTTGAACCACCGCAAGAAGATGTCGAGGATTTCGTCTTCATGAAAGGTGATAATGCCGAAGACGTGCCGGTTGAGTTTATTGAAAGCCATATCTACCTGCCGGTCAATGTACTCGGCAAAGAAAGACTGTGGGTTCTGGACTGTGGGGCTTCGGTCAATGTTATTGATTCTAGTTTCGCTGCTGAGTTAAATCTTCAATTCGAAGGACCCATTAAGGGGCAGGGTGCTTCGGGAGTCGTCAACTTCTATTTCGTTACTCTCCCGGCGTATACGGTAGGTAGCATTCAATTCCGGGAACAGAAGGTGCTCGCGCTTAGTTTTCGTGAAATCTTTCAGAGAGCCCTCGGTTTAGATGTTATAGGCATCTTAGGTTATGATTTTCTCTCGCGTTTTGTAACGAAAATCGATTATGCGAAGCAGACGTTGTCTTTCTATCATCCGTCGAAATTCGAATATCATGGTAATGGCAAAGTAATTGATTCACCGATTGAGGGTAGTATGTTTAGTCTGCCACTCACGGTTGACGGCGAATATTCAGGTAAATGGCGCTTGGATATAGGCGCACCGGATATTGATTTTCACTATCCATATACGAAGGCCAATGATCTGCTGAATCGGGAAGGCGTTGATGTTATTGTCGGTGATGCTGCTGGTTGGACTAAATCTAGGATATCACGATTTAGGACGATCGAGATTGACGGTTTCATTTTGGAAAATCCGCTGATTGGTATGCCATCTCAGGAAGGAACTGGCAGTTTTGCGGAAGAGTCCATGATAGGAAACGTAGGTAATTCTTTTCTGCGTAACTTTGTGCTGTACATGGATTACAGCGATCAGAAGGTGATACTAGAAAAGGGAGATGATTTTGGCAAAGAATTTCAGCGGGGGAAAAGCGGGCTTCAGTATCTGTATAACGCGGACAATGACGTCGAAGTGCAATTTGTCTCACCCAACACTCCGGCAGACGATGCGGGTTTTAAAGAAAGAGATATCATTACATCCATAAATGGAATTGAAGTCCAATACCTTGACGGCGTTATTGCCTTAAGAAAACTAATGAGGGCAGAAGCCGGTACGACTTATACAATCGGAATACTGCGGGAAGGCAAAACTTTCGACAAACAACTGACATTGAGGGATTTGTTCTGAGAGCGCGTGCGTGCCTGGTGCAACGTGTCCCTTATCAAAAAATGGGGGGAGTACTTGTGCTCCCCCTTCTGCATCAGGATAACGGTTAACGCTGACTGGGTTATGTAGTTCTCGATTCCCCCGCACCTTTACTGCGTAGCTATCTGTGAATACCCGAATAACTTGCCGATTGCACGCACACATTATCCCGTCGAAATCCTTGTGCCCGAAAAGGTGCGGTCTCGCTCGAACAGTACGACATGCGTAGGTTTAGAGCGAGACCGCCGTGGAATGGAGTGGAGGAGTCGAGAAGCAATGTAGGGCAAATCTTTAGGTTTGCAGATTCTTTTTTGCAGGGCGTAAAACCATGCCCTACTGACTATCGTACGAGCAGTATTTTCTCTGTAATGCTATGGTCGTTGGTCGTCAGTCTAACGAAATAAACGCCACTGCCTAATTGACGATTAGCGTCGTCTGTACCGTCCCAACCAATCGTCGATGCACGATCCGTGATGCATGATTCATGATTAAGAGATTTGACTAGCCGTCCTGCTGCATCGAAGATCTTCAATTCCGGGTTTTCTATCATGTATCGTGAATCGTGAATCATGAATCTGATATTGGTGATGTGTGTGAATGGATTCGGTGAAGCGGTCAGATTATATCCTGCATTCTGTGCCTGCTGTCCTGTATGTTCTTCGATTCCTGTGAACGGATAGAACGTACCCCAAACGCGCATGGCGTTGGCAGCGCGGGTGTTTATATATTGAGCCCATCCGGAATAGGTGACAAGAATGTCTGATCCGGCACCTTTGGTTGTGGCTGGATATAGCTGAAATCCTGGTTGCGTGGATACGGCGAAGCTATCGATCACCGTGCTGCTTGCATCGACCAGTGCGCCATAGAGATCAGTGACTGGACCGTTACGATTGTCTTCCCACACTATCACGAAGTTGGTGCCGGCATACGAAACTGACGGTTTTGTCTGGTCACCGTTGGCGATCGAGATCTCGAAACCATCAGGGTCAAGCACGACGCCATTCTGAGTTACGCGTGCTCCGTAGATATCGTTTGAACCGTTACGTTCATCATCCCAAACGACGAGATAGTTGGTACCGTCAAAAGCAACTGAGGGATTGTCTTGGAATGACGTTGCAGTCGATACGAGAATACCGTTGGGATCGAGTACATTACCATTGGACGTTACACGTGCACCATAGATGTCGTGCAGTCCGTTTCTATTATCCCGCCACACTACGAAATAATCTGAGCCGTCCGATGCAACTGATGCGCTATACTGAACTTCACCATTCGTGCAGATGGCAATGCCTCCGGGATCGAGAACCATGCCATTAGTATCCAAGCGCGCACCATAGATGTCAGGGCTGGTATAACTGTCACGGTAGTCGATCCACACCACTAGATGGTTAAGATTGTTTGAGGCACAGTGCGGCGACATGGCCATACCTCCCGATGAGATATTTATGTAAGTCGGATTGAGGACAATGCCTTGCCTACTCACGCGGGTGCCTTTGACTGCCCATGAACCACCTATATTGTGCGTCCAGACCACACAGTAGTTGTTGCCGTCGAAAGCGATCACCGGGGAATATTGACCAAATGTAGCATTGCAGATGACAAAACTGGGAGAATCGAGAATGTTGCCGGCCGCATCGACCCGTGCCCCGTATATATCAGAAGAATATAGACCTGCACGTAAATCACCCCAAGCAATTAAGAAATTTGCTCCATCGCAAGCAGCCGCAGGCTCATTTTGGAAAACTGCCGATAGAGAGATGTCGATACCAGCGGGATCAATAACCGTACCGGCCGTGCTCACGCGCGAGCCGTAGATATCACCCGTGGGGTAGTCTCGGTCGTCGTGCCATGCCACCAGGTAGTCTGTGCTGCCAAATGCGACTGCTGGCAGTCGTTTCTGTCCCTGGGTTACAGAAATGGGAATGCCTAGAGCATCGAGCACAATGCCCCCCTGATCGACACGCGCGCCGTAGATGTCTGGATAAGTGCCATTTCTGTCGTCTTCCCATACAACAAGATAATTCGTACCATCAAAAGCAATCGCAGGACTGCATTCGGGGGACATAGGGTCCGCAGATATAGCAATGCCATTTGGTTCAAGGACAACTCCTGCAGTATCCATACGCGTACCGTAGATGTCACGCGCCGGTGAACGCCGATCTTCCCATACGATCAGAAAATCAGTACCGTCAAAATCTACCGAAGGAAGCAATTGATCCAAGGTATAATCGGATATTGCGATACCGTCGGTATCAATGACTATGCCGTTCACGCTTACCCTTGCACCATAGATATCACATCGACTGCTTGTAGTATCACGCGCGTCTTGCCAAACGACGAGATAATTCGTGCCATCAAAAGCAGCCGCGGGATATTTCTGACTATGTGTAGTACTGCAAATTGGAATGCCATTCGGATCCAGTACGACGCCTGTTTGGGTCACGCGTGCACCACAGATATCTGGTGCTCCGGAACGCTCGTCTTGCCATACTACAAAATAATCCGTGCCATCAGAGATGATCGCAGGATGTCTTTGATGGGCACTTGCAGTTGAGATGGCGATACCGCTTGAGTCTAAGACGACACCTGAAGTATTTAGCCGGGCACCGTAAATGTCAATGTCTGAGGAATTCCGACGATCCTGCCAGACCACCAGATATTCAGTACCATTAAAGGCTACTGCTGGAATGGCGTCGCAATAGTCTTGTAAATAATCATACGTTGCGGTCCCGATATGGATCCCTGCAGAATCAAGAAATATGCCCTGAGAATTGACGCGTGCACAGTATATGTCAATCTGAGGATAGCAGCGCGTGTCTTCCCATACCACGAGGTGATTAGTCCCATCAAAGGCTACGCCAGGCCAAGTTTGGCTGCCTCGGCCCTGGGTATATATGACATTTGTGTCGACGAGAAAAGCATTCTCTCTCTCTGCGTGGACGAACGTCGTAATAAGCAAGATCATCATTACATAAAATAATACATATTTGGTTCTGATCATGTTTGACTCCTTTTTCTACATTTTCATTCTAAGCAGTAATCCCACAATATGCTCACAGTCTGTCTCAACCCATGAAACAGGATTCTAGATAAATTATACATGGCTTTGGTCGGAAGGCAAGCCTTCACGTCATGTTTGAAGAGGCTTGAGTCTTTAGCCTGTGGGGTATATAATCATCCATGTTAGGGCAAGAGTCAGCGATAATATTGATTCTCTGTGTGAGCTTACTTGTTTGCTCATGCACTTGCAGGCGCGATCGCCAGCCGAGAAATACCACTGGTCAACACGTTGCATTGAAGAATTCAGTGTCTGGCCAGAGCCTTTCAATACCATTTAAACTCTCAAGAAACAAGGTCATGTTGCCGGTTAGAATTGACGATTCGCGCGAGCTCAAAGTCATTTTGGATACGGGTATGCCTTCGAAGGACTTTTAGTGTACAACGTAGATTTGAGGGATAGCCTGAATCTCCCTAATGTCGTTGACGTGGAAGTGCCTGGTGCCGGAGAAGGTCCGGCTGCGACAGCAATCATGGCCGAATCAGTATCATTTTTCATTGGTGACGTAGAGTTCACAGATCAAAGAATCATCGTTCTTCAGGATAACATAATGAGAGGGTTTCCAAGTGACGGCGTTACCGGATATTCATTGTTCGGTAACTATGCAGTCGAGATCGACTACGACCATATGATTATAAGACTTCACGAAAATTCGGATCAATTAGTTGATTCCTCTTGGGCGTGGATTCCGCTGACATTCAGGAACAACAAGCAAATCCCTTGGATTGAGGCGGTGATAAGTATCAAGGGTGAAGCAAGAACAGCCGTTTCGCTCTATATCGACTTGGCATCAAGCGATGCGTTGGAGTTGCTGATAAGGGAGCGCATGAAGTTTGCACTGCCCGAGAGGCTTGAGGATTGTTATCTCGGTACAGGCCTCAGTGGCGATATCTATGGTAAGAAAGGAAGAATCGCTTCGTTGATACTGGGATCTGTTGATCTGGAAGATGTGGTTACGGCGTTTGCACCAGCCCACGCTAGATCCAAACAAGAGGGTGCGGATGGAATTATCGGCAGTGATGCACTCAGACGATTTAACGTCATTTTTGACTACAAGAAATTACGGCTCTATATGAAGCCAAATTCTTATTTTAGTGAGCCTTTCCAGGAATAGTTGTTATTATGTGGACGTGGCGCAAAATTTGTCTGGGCGGGTCTTTGTGTTAAGTGTACCATTGACATCCTTCCGATAACTCCTATAATTAATCAGGAGAATTAGATGACTAAAAATCGTGTAACACGTAGGGAGTTTATGCAAGCCTCGATTGCTGGCTTGAGCTTCATGTATTTACCTGGGATTGGCCGGCTGAATGCTCGGCCATTTGGGTTTACGCATTACGGCGAGACTTATGGGCGCTTGTGCTATAATGAAAATCCATTAGGACCGTCACCTCTTGCAATAGAGGCAATGCAGGAGGCCACACAAAGAGCCCATCGCTATCCCGATTGGTTTAACGGCTCTCTGGAAAATCGGATCGCGTCACTTCACGACATGAACGCGAATAATATCTGTGCGGGAACCGGTGCAACCGAGATAATTCGTTTGATCGCGGATGCTTTCTTATCGGCAGGTGATGAGATGATTACTGCAAATCCAACCTATGCTCAGATGGCTTCCGAGGCCACGGCTAATGGTGCAACAGTAGTCCATGTACCCGTTGGAGCGGACTATGTGATTGATTTGGATGCAATTGTAAAGGCGATCAATGGCAGAACCAGGCTCATATCTTTGGTTAACCCCAACAACCCCCAGGCAACCGTCATCCGGAAGCAGGCCATGGAGCGTTTTATGTACTCACTACCCAGTCAAATTGTCGTTGTGGTAGATGAAGCATACCACAATTACGTGCAGACTTCTGACTATGAGAGTTGCATAAGGTATATCGATGAGGGCCTGCCAGTGATTGTGGTTCGCACTTTTTCAAAAATCTATGGCTTGGCCGGAGCTCGCATCGGCTATTCGGTGGCATCTGGTCAGTTTACCGCTCAGATAGGCTCATCCCAAAACTTTGGCATGGTGAGCAACGTCAGTCAAGCTGCTGCACAGGCCGCGCTTGATGACGAGCAACATGTCATCAACACGGTTACGTTGAATAATCAGGCAAAAGAAATTCTCATCGCTGGGTTTGAATCGTTGGAATTGGAATATATTCCTTCTGAAACCAATTTCATGATGTTTAATACTGGCACAAGCGGCAGCATGGTCGCTTCCCGGCTCGCCGCCAAGGGATATCAGGTTCGTGTCGGCTGGGGAATGCCTCAGCATATTCGAGTGTCTACCGGTACGATTGAGGAGATGGAAGGATTTATCGAGGCTCTTGGTGAAATACTGAGACAGGGTTATGATGGCGAGACTCCACCGACATTTGGATTGAATCACATATATCCTAACCCGTTTAGTGCGCAATGTACGATAAGAATCTCGACCATGGGGAATGAAAAGGTTTCGCTGACAATATATGATACAGTTGGTAGAAAAGTACAGACACTTGCAAATGATGTGCTAGAGCCCGGTGTTCATCATATCAATTGGGATGGGAAAGATGTGCATGGTAGAAGGGTCGCCTCTGGAGTGTATATCATAAACCTTATGCAAGGTGAATTCGCGACAAGTGGTCGAATCACCCTGGTTAGATAATTACCCTGCTTAGAATAATACCATTGACAAACTCGTCTTTTTACATATACTTATTTCGTAACACTTCTGTCAAAATAGTAACACATGTTGAAAGGAGAATACTATGTCCGGTGAGTTAGCTGTCTTGGTCGGTACCGCAGCCACTCTTGGCTTCGTGCATACAATATTTGGTCCAGACCACTACGTACCATTTATTGTTCTCTCAAAAGCACGAGGCTGGAGTGTTTTGAAAACTTCGATCATTACTGTGTTATGCGGTGTCGGACACGTGCTCAGTTCGATCATTCTTGGATTTGTAGGTATCGCCTTGGGTATCGCGGTGTTTAAATTGGAAGGAATCGAAGCCGTGCGCGGTGATATAGCGACATGGTTCGTCATGATATTCGGCTTCACGTACTTTGTGTGGGGGGTGCATAGGGCACTTCGCAAGAAGCCCCATCGACATAAGCATCTTCATATTGACGGCACGACGCATTCGCATGCTCACGAGCATAGTGCTGAGCATACCCATGTGCATAGTGCAGTGTCTGCGAGCATTACGCCTTGGATTCTCTTCATCATTTTTGTGTTTGGTCCCTGTGAGCCGTTGATTCCGCTGATCATGTATCCTGCAGCTAGAGGTAGTATCATAGATGTTTGGATCGTTGCCCTGGTATTTGGTGGAATTACAATCTCTACCATGCTTGGCGTTGTATTAGTTTCGTACTTCGGGTTGTCTGCAGTGCCACTGCGTAGATTTGAGAGATACTCACACGGCATCGCCGGCCTCGCCATATTTCTGTGTGGTGCTGCCATGAAATTCCTCGGTTTATAGAAACTGAAGTAAGTCACAACAGCAAGCCCATAGCCGATTTAAAGACAGCCCCAGTAGAGGGCGGATTCTCTACTAAACCCTACATATTGATATTTGTCCAAATATTGGAGAGAAGAGGGATGTATTCGGGAAATCTGAATTTGCCCGTTGACAATTCTCAATTTTACGATATAATTGAGTATACGCTCAGTGAGTATTTGCTCAACCAGTGGTTTGAAGGTGTGATGAAAAAACGAGTCTATGCTTATCTGAGGTTCGATGTGTCTAATATACTAACGGAGGTGCGCTATGAAGGACGAGAGAAATAGGTATCTGGACTTATTACTGGCAATAGTACTACCTTTGCTTACATTTGCTCAGGGCTGGTATACACAGACATCCGGTACAAACAAGTCGCTTTTTGATGTCCATTTTGTAGACACCCAAAATGGATGGATTGCGAGCATGACCAACTCGATATTTTATACGAGTGACGGCGGACAGACTTGGGTTGATCTTGAACCACAGCCGTCGGTGAACTATTGGGGCATTTATTTCGTCACCATACTGGAGGGGTATGCGGTGGGCAGTCCTGGTAAAATAAGACACACCACTGATGCAGGCATCACTTGGGAAGACCAGACTGGCGGGGACTACAATAACTGGGGTGTTTATTTCTTGGATGAAAATAGCGGCTGGATTGCAGGTGGCAGAGAAGAGGGATTCCCGGGACAGGACCCGATACGATATATCTATCATACGAGTAACGGAGGCGATAACTGGACTGCGCAGCTCTATGACTTCGACGAACTACAACTATGGGCTGTTCATTTCTTCGATGCCGACATTGGCTATGCAGTTGGTGATGGTGGAACGATTTTTCATACTACAAATGGTGGAGGAGCATGGTTGGAACAGACATCTGGGACAATACGTCATTTGAGGAGCGTGCACGCCACGAGTCCGGATACGGCATGGGCCGTAGGTGTTGGCGGATTAGTACTACGCACGATCGATGGCGGTTCAACTTGGGATTCTTTGTATGTGGGTGTTTCATACGGCCTCAGTGACATCTACTTCGTGAACTACCAAACCGGTTGGATTGCTGGTGGTGATACTATAAATGGGATTATACTTAGTACTACCAACGCTGGTGATAGTTGGGTGCTGCAGAATAGCGGCACGAGTAACTTCCTCTACGCAATCTATTTCACGGATCCAGACACTGGTTGGGCAGTCGGTTACGATGGTACCATTGTACATACCACAAGCGGGGGAACTGGTATTGAGGAGTTATCCGATTTTACGAAGCCGCAGTCAGAGGTCGTTCTGACTCAGAACAATCCGAATCCATTTAGCCGTTCAACCGTGATTAGCTTCACTATGCCCAAGACGAGTCGCGTGGAACTCAAGGTCTATGACTTAATAGGTCAAGAAGTAGCTATTCTCGTCGATGAGGAGCTGTATGCAGGTGAACATGCTGTCATATTTGACGGGAAAAATCTGCCCAACGGTGTATATTTCTATCGACTGACTAGTGGCGATATCACCAAGACAAAACTGTGTGTTTTGTTGAGATAGCTGTTTAGTATTGCTCGTTATTTTTCAGGCTTTAAAGATATGAAAAGGGTCGGTGGTTTCCGCCGACCCTTCGGTTCAGATAGATCATGTGTAAGTTGAAAGATTATCTCGTCTAATTAACCCGTCGCTTCAGCCTCCATCAGCGATTTTGCACTGCCAGCAACGCAGTAGTAACCCCACTTCAAACCCATCTTCGCGGTCACGGGACACTCAGGACAGATACAGCCTTTTTTCTCTTTGATGCATTGACTCTTGCCAACGAGACAGAAGCCACCTTTTTCATCACACTCGACCCAACTTGGACACTTGCCGCAGATGCAGTTTGCAAAGACATATTCTTTTTTCTGTTCTTCAGTCATCTCGGGTGTTTCAGGCTTGGCTGCTTCTTCCTTTGGGGTCTCTTTTTTGCCGCATCCGAAGGCCATCAATCCGGCAAAGAAAGCCACGACACCAGTACCTAGTGATTTCAGAAAGCTTCTTCGTGTCATAATTCCTCCTCGTGCAGTGAATTATTATAGACTGTATGTCATAGAAATCAAGTATTTCATGCCGAGGCGATCCATTCTTGGTGCTGGTAGCACCAAATGTATAGCATCTAACACACAACATCTTGTGGTGGAAGCTGAAAAATCAGACTGGAATTCTTTGATTAAAAGAAAGAGGCCGTATCGACTTTCATCCATACGACCCCGAAATGTAAGAAGCAATCTATAGTCTATTTAACCAATTCACGGCCGAGCTTTTCCCATCCTGAAATTCCACCCTTAGCGATCCAGGCATCATGCCCGTTCATCGCCAGTACTGCGACCGCAAATGCAGAATTGGTGTCCATGGAGCAGACCACTGCAACTTTCTTACTGTCTGGAATAGTCTCCATTTTCTCAACGAGCATGGGCAGGGGAATGTGCATTGATCCCTTAATGTGACCCTTTCCATAATGCTGCGGTGGTCTGATATCCAAGATGATGAGGTCTTTGTTGCCGGCATCAACCATTTCTGCGAGCTTTTCCATGCTCATTAGATACATCATTTGCTCGGGAACCGACTTGACGAAAGCGTCAGTCTTGGTCTGTACACACGCGCCGGTGCATTTGCCCGGACATTGTGCATTCATAAGTGCTGGCAAGGCCACGACAGCAACAGCAACTATGAGTAATTTTGGTGCTAATTTCATAATAGCCTCCTTATGGAACTTAGACAATGATTTGTTGATTAGGTTTAGGGTTTGTCCGTTTTTCTTGGAATCAGTGGTTGTTACCTCATTAAGATTACTTTTTTCCGTACAAAATTGCTTCCTGCATGCAACGACAGAAAGTACACGCCACTTGGTAATCTCCTGTTGGCGTCATCGATGCCAGACCAGGAGATTACAGTAGGTAATAGGCAGTGGGTAGTAGGCAGTGAAAAAGACTTTACTAACTGTCCTACAGCATTGTAAATCCGTAGTACTGGTTGCTGATGTTCTGGCATTCCTCCTTTTGATCCTCTGGTATCATTCTGACCGATATCAGATGTCTGATATCGGATATCAGTGGAATGTGTAAACGGATTGGGACTTACTTGAAGGACAATTTGGGGCGCGTGTGGGGATTCGTATTCCATAATACCAACATCTGGTTGTGTTTTTACAAGCCAGACATCAGTACCACCCGTTCCAAACGAAGAAGTAAATCCTGCAATGACATATCCTTCATCAGGCGTTAGGTGACCGATATGTGCCCTATCCCAATTAGGACCGCCAATGGTCTTTGTCCACAAGGTCGAGCCATCAAGATCGGTCTTGATGAGATAGAAATCGGCACCTCCCATACCGTATGAAAAAGTGCTTCCGAAAATAATGTATCCTACGTCTGGTATCTCACGGACACTCAGTGCTTTATCCTCAAGTGGACCGCCATAAGTCTTAGTCCACAATGTATCACCGTTTTCATCCATTTTAATGAAATAAACATCAGTATCTCCCGCACCGAAGGACTCGGTCCATCCGACGGCGACATAGCCGTTGTCAGAGGTAGGTATTGCTGACCATGCGTAATCATCGTTATACCCGCCGTATGTTTTTGTCCATTGCGTGTTGCCGTTCTTGTCTGTCTTTACCAGATACACGTTGTAATTGCCGAAATAACCAGTGTAGCCGGCAAGGATATAACCGCTGTCCGGAGTAACACATACGCTGTTGCACCATTCGACCAGCGTGGTTCCAAAGATCTTTGTCCACAGGGTGTCGCCGTTATCGTCAATTCTCAGTAGCCAGAAATCAAACAGAGGGTCTGAAATACCAGTGAAACCGGCAACGATATATCCACCTCCTGGGGTTTCTTTGATACACCACGCTTGATCATAGAGATATCCGCCATAGGTTTTTGTCCATTGTACCGCTCCCAGAGAGTCAGTTTTAATAAGATAGACGTCAAACATACCAGCGCCATACGAGTATGTATGCCCAGCCATGATGTAGCCGTTATCAGAAATCTGCTCGACCCAGTTGCCACCATCTTCTTGGGGTCCACCATAGGTTTGCGTCCATACTGTATCGCCATTGGCATTTGTTTTGATAAGATACACATCAACATTGCCTGAGCCGAACGACTCGGTCCATCCGCATATGATATAACCACTGTCAGAGGTTTGCTGCAGAGACATCCCGAAATCATCCAATGGTCCTCCATATGTTTTTGTCCAAGCTGTATCAGGTATTTGGGCAATAAAAAGCGCAGGGAGTAAGGCGAAAACTGTAATGCGGTAAAATAGATATGGCATGATTTTATCTCTTCCTACCTGACTTTTATCACCTTGTGTGAAATTCGTCCCTCTAGTTCTATGAAATAGACACCGCGTGTGATCCTGTTTGGTTCCACAATTCTACCCACAATATCATAGACTCTGCATTTCTTGCCTGCTCGCAGTTGTAGAGGCCCGCTGAAGATGGTTGCGCCAAGGTATTCACCTTCCTTGACCGGTTTGACAATTGGCCGGTCCATGACACCCGGGCCCGTGAGCCAGGGGTTGAAATCCACATAATCACTCACCGAATCACCTAAACCACCCGGATTGAGGGTGGGATGATATGGTCCGGTTGCATCACCCCACCAGTTGTTTACGGCATTAACGATATTGTTTGACGAATTGTTCCTTACCCCATAACCTGTGTTATTCACTATGTCGCTGTAATGTATTTCCGGGTAAGTGATATATGCCCAATGGAAGGCTATGCCATCGCCGCCATTTTCTGCGATTACACAATGATCAATTATTGGCGAACCATCGCCAAAGCTTAGACCGTGACCGGCGTTTTGGCTGATGGTAGTGTAAGATATGATCGGTGAGGCGTACCAGCCATCCAAACCACAGACCGAATTGTCAGAAATGATATTACCGATAATGGTTGGGGCAAAGATGTACCCAGCAATCCCATGTCCGTCATTCATGCTTATTTCATTGTTGATAATCGACGCCTGTGAGGCATATAGGTTAATGCCATTACCATTGCCAATGATGGTGTTGCCGATGATCACAGGTGACGCAAAGCCACAGGAAACACCACAGACATTCGCGGTAATGATGTTGTTGGCGATCGTTGGCGAGCTTCCCCCAGGAATTGCTTGGCAGAATATGCCGCAATTTGGACTACCGTTGCGAATGGTGAATCCATCTATTATTGTTGTAGTATCAACACTGGGACAGGAGTCTATCCAGAGGACATCGCCGATTGAATCACCATCTATTATTGTGGTATCAGGCCCTATTTCACTGGTGAGTTTGATACCCCTTACGTTCGGCCAAACGATATTTTCATGATAGGTTCCTGGCCCGACGAGTACAGTGTCGTTGTTGGCACATGAATCTAAAGCCGATTGAATGGAGTTGAGTGTGGAGTCCGGATGTACATACCACGTGGTTGCGCTAATCGCTCCGGTTATTAGTATGAGTGCGATGATTATTCTACTTTGTCCGGCCACAACTCCTCCTCTTTTTGCTACATTGCAAAACTCGCAAAATGCGTCACACAATACTAATAGATTATAAGAGAAAAGCGATGTCCGTCAAGGTATTGAATCTTGCGGTGTTATCAACCAGTTGGCGTTGACACGCGTTCGAAAATACCGATAATATCAGAATGGCACGCGTCAAACAAAACAAGGGAATGATATTCGACATCATTAGGTACGCGATACATGACGGTCCTGGTATTCGTACAACTGTTTTCTTGAAGGGTTGTCCACTTTCATGTTGGTGGTGTCAAAATCCTGAGAGCCAGAAGTTAGAGCCAGAGAAGGTGGGCGCTATTGACCGTCGTAAGTATTCCAATTTGTTCTATGTCGAGGATGGAAACATAATCGGCCGTGAGGTAACGGTTGCACAGGTAATGGCCGAGGTTGATAAGGACAGAATTTTCTACAAGTACTCGGGTGGTGGTGTGACATTTTCTGGAGGTGAACCGCTGATGCAACCAGATTTTCTTTTGGAACTGCTGAAGGTAAGCAAGAAAAAAGGACTCCACACTGCACTCGACACTTCAGGATACGCTTCTTGGGCAATCGTGAGACGTATATTGAAAGACGTTGACCTGTTTCTCTATGACCTCAAACTGATGGATGAGCGAGTGCATCAGAAATACACCGGGGAAGGCAACGAACTGATACTGGACAACCTTAGAAAACTTGCACGCAACAAGGCACATATCATCGTCCGTATTCCGGTAATTACCGGAATAACGGATAAACGTGAGAACATCCGTGAGATTGGTGAGTTTGTTCGCAGCGTCAAGGGTATTGAACAAATGCATCTGTTGCCATATAATTACTTGTGCAAGGATAAATATCAGAGAATGAAGAGAGAATATGCGATGCAACACATCAAGCCGACTTCGGACCAGTCACTACGCAAGATCAAAGAACATCTTGAAACCTATGGCTTGCGTGTGAAAATCGAGGGTGGAATGTGAATATAAGAATCAGAAAACTTAGAGAGAAGAGCCTGAGTACGAAACCATATGTTTCACCGGAACGTGCCAGTCTAATAACTGAGTTTTACAGGAGCGACATAGCCAATCGTGTTTCAGTACCAGTGGCTCGCGCCCTTGCATTCGCGCACATTCTCAAGCATAAGAAGATCTTTATCGACGATGGAGAACTTATTGTCGGCGAGCGCGGGCCTGGGCCACGGGCAACGCCTACGTATCCGGAGATTTGCATTCATAGCCTCAAAGACCTCGACGTATTGGATTCACGAAAAAAAGTAGCATTCTCCGTGAATAAGCGCACCCGAGATGTATACAAAAAGAATATCATTCCCTTTTGGCGAGGCCGTTCAATACGCGAGCGCATATTCCAGGTAGTCGACCCGGCGTGGCGATTAGCCTATGAAGCAGGTGTGTTCACCGAATTCATGGAGCAGCGCGCACCCGGTCATACTGTGCTTGATGATAAGATATACAAATGCGGGTTTCTTGATTTTAAAGCGAAAATTCAAGATCAGTTGCAGAGACTGGACTTCTACAATGACCCGGATGCCTTTGATAAACGTGAAGAGCTTTCTGCTATGTCGGTTGCTGCCGATGCCCTTATAGTCTTTGCACAGCGATATGCATCAGAGGTGAAACAACGACTCAGGAAGACCAAATCGCCAACGCGGAGAAAAGAGCTAAGGCAGATAGCAGAGATATGTGAACGGGTACCTGCTCATGCGCCCCGAACGTTCTGGGAAGCATTGCAATATTATTGGTTCGTGCACCTGGGCGTAGTGACCGAGTTCAATACCTGGGACTCTTTCAATCCCGGCAGACTTGACCAACACCTCTATCCATTCTACAGGCGTGACTTAGCAGAGGGCATTTTGACCGAAGAGAGGGCGCGCGAGTTGCTTCAGGCATTCTGGATAAAATTCAACAATCAACCAGCTCCGCCCAAAGTTGGCGTGACCGCCCAAGAGAGTAACACCTACACGGATTTCTGCTTGATAAATCTTGGCGGCTTGAAGCCAGACGGTTCGAATGCCGTGAATGAATTATCATATTTAGTCCTCGATGTTATTGAAGAGATACGCATTTTGCAGCCAAGTGCTATGGTTCAAATAAGCCACAAGAACCCGGACGAATTCTTAAAGCGGGCACTCAACATAGTCAAAACCGGTTTTGGCCAGCCATCTATATTCAATACTGATGAAATCGTCCAGGAGATGCTTAGGCAGGGCAAGTCCATTATCGATGCACGTAACGGGGGAGCGAGTGGTTGTGTTGAAACCGGTGCATTTGGCAAGGAAAGTTACATTCTTACTGGTTATTTCAATCTCGTCAAAATCCTCGAAGTTACACTTAGCAATGGCAAAGACCCTTTGACAAACAAGATTGTTGGACTGCGAACTGGCAACCCCATACGCTTCAAAACATTCAATGAGCTATTTTCTGCATACAAGAAACAACTTAACCACTTCGTAGACATGAAGATCAGGGGTAACGTCATCATTGAACGGATATATGCGAAGTATATGCCGGCAGTTTTCTTGTCTGTACTCATCGACGACTGTATCGCTAGGGGTAGGGATTATCACAATGGCGGTGCTCGCTATAACACTTCATACATCCAGGGTGTAGGTACCGGCAGTATTACTGATTCGTTGACGGCCATCAAGTATCATGTGTTCGACAGAAAAGATATCGGTATGCTTCGGTTGTTGAAAGCGCTACGTAACGACTTCAGAGGTTTCAAAACATTACGCAACAAACTTTGGGATTCTACGCCGAAGTACGGAAATGATGATGATTATGCCGATGACATCATGAAACAGGTTTTTGAGGTTTTCTTCGAGGCAGTCGATGGCAGACCCAATACCAAGGGTGGACATTTCCGCATTAATCTTCTGCCAACAACCGTGCATGTATATTTTGGTAGCAAGGTTGGTGCTACGCCAGACGGCAGGCGTGCGCGCACCCCGCTATCCGAAGGTATTTCACCGGTGCAGGGAACGGATAAGAACGGACCGACAGCAGTAGTAAAATCTGCCGCAAAGATGGACCACATTCGTACTGGAGGAACGCTGCTGAATCAAAAATTCACGCCCCAGTTGCTCACCGATGAGGAAGGGATTGACAAACTAGCTGCGTTGATACGTGCCTATTTTAGCATGAACGGGCACCATATTCAGTTCAATGTCGTGACTGCAGAGACTTTGAGGAAAGCACAGAAAGACCCTGAGAAGTACCGAGACCTGATTGTACGGGTCGCGGGATACAGTGATTATTTTATTGATCTGGGAAAAGACTTGCAGGATGAAATAATACGACGCACCGAGCAGGGGAGATGCTGATTGGAAGTTGAAAAGTTGGTGTTTACTCTCGTCGTAGACGGAACCTGTCACCAAGTGTGTATGAAAAAAGGAGGATACTATGAGGAGAATATCAGTAACATTAAGTTGTATATGCATAACATGTTTGCTTGCATCGAAAACACCGTCTGAGTTAAAATTCGCGGAACAGGGAAAAGCGATTGCTCGTTATGAAGTATGGGTGCCGTTTGACGGCCCTGAGCTAAGCATACCGACAGGAAGGTTGGTAATTTTCTTCGAAGACTTTGAATCAGGTATGCCATTAGGTTGGCAGGTTATCGATGGAAACAGTGATGGGTGCACCTGGACTGTTGGTACCACCGATGACCTGTTCCTTCCACCGCCAAACTACGGTACTGCTTATGCCTATTATTCGGATGACGACGCTGGTGAGAATGCGCCATCCGGTACCGAATATCTTATCTCTCCATCCTTGGACTGTATTGGGCTTACTGATTTGTTTCTCAGCTATAGCTGGGCCTTCACTATTTTCGATCCTCCGATCGGCGCCTCCTATGTAAGTTTCCATGATGGTAGCACGTGGGGAAGCTGGGATCAATTGGCCACCTATTATGTCGATAGCAGTGGCGTTGATACGTTTGATCTAACCACATATCTCCCAGCGGATTCAGTGCAAGTCCAATTTACTTATGAGGACCCAACCGGTGGTTGGGGCTGGGCGTTTGGTATTGATAATGTTCTTCTGGAAGTCCCACAGGACCATGATGTCGGAGTAGCGTCTATTGAAATACCCTGGTATATTCCTACAGATACCTCTTTTCATCCGCAGGCGAACGTAAAAAACTATGGTCTCAATATTGAAACATTTGACGTTACATGTGAAATCAGTCCGGGCGCCTATATTTCAACAGAAACCGTGAGTAATATTGACCCAGGTAATGTTACCTTAGTTACTTTTCCTGATTCCTTTGCGTTTGAAAGTGGACTTTTTACAGTGACTGTTTATACGCAACTCGTAGGCGATGAGAATCCGCTGAACGATACCCTGATTAAAGAGATTACGGCATCAGACTGGCTAATATATGATGATGGTTTTGCCTATGGCGGCGCATACTGGTTCGATGCAGGCAATGGCTGGGGTGTCCAGTTTCCAGTGACCGAGGATTGGTGGGTTGACTCGATTGCCTGCTATTTCGATTCCACGTGGCCTTCACCGGGTGACACTACCGCAACCTTTCGAATATATGACGGTGCTGCTACACCGACAAATGTGCGTTGGGAATCCATTAGCACGACCATACAAAGAGGAGTCTGGAACTACATTGGTGTTGATACCAGCGGGACGTGGTTTACCAGCGGTGATAATGTGTTTTTCTTCTATTTCCAGGTGCAGCCAGGTCCAGCTTGCCCAGCGCTCTCGTTCGATTGGGCTATCGACTATCCACAATATGACTGGTATTGTACTAGCGGTACCTTCAGTAATGGCAATATGTGGGGAGGCGATTGGCTCATGCGAATTCATTTCACGACACCAGCTGGCATTAATGAATGGGTCTCGTTGACTCCGGATGAATTCTTGTTCAAGGCGCCAGTGATAACTAGCAGTAGAGTATCTCTTGCATTCACGCTCCCACAAGCGACAGAAGTCGAGCTCAGTGTTTATGATGCTGCAGGCAGAAAATGCGCGACACTCATCAAAGATTATCTGGGGGCCGGAGATTACTCGCGTACATACATGCTCGATCTTGCAGACGGGGTATATTTTTACAATCTGAAGACAGAATCAGGCATTGATGTCACTAAGAAGTTTATAATCGTGCAGTAACATATCTTCGTACTACCTTATTAACGCCAACTTCTCTGTGGTACTTTGCCCCTCTATTTCGAACTTCAGAAAGTAAACACCACTTGGTAATTCCCTGTTGGCGTCATCGACGCCTGACCAGGAGATTACAGTAGGTAGTAGATAGTAGGTAGCAGATAGTGAAAAAGACCTTACCAACCGTCCTGAAGCGTCGTAGACTTTTAATTCCGGGTTTTCTATCGTGCATCGTGAATCGTGTATCCCCGGCCTCGCCTTGTGAAGCGGGGCGGGCGTGAATCGGATATCAGTCGAATGCGTGAATGGATTTGGATAAACCATCAGGCTGAGCGTTTTATCGTGCATCACCAATTCAGCTTCCTCCTCAATTCCAACACTTGAATATTTGATAGTCGCATAATCGTAGCTGGTACCGATTCCCTTGCTGCATCCGGTTACATAAACATTGCCAGTATTATCAACCGCGAGTGCATATGCTTGATCTGAGCTATTGCCTGGTCCATCGTATCGCGCCGTCATTTGCTGAATACCGAATGAGTCGTACACTACGGTTGCGTAATCGTAATCAGTATTGATGCCCTTGCTCCACCCAGTCACGTAGACATTACCCGCATTATCAATAGCAAGCGCACGTGCGTAATCAAAACCGTTTGCTGGTCCATCGTACCGCGCTTCCCAATGCAAATCACCGGAAAAGTAATACCTCACTGTCGCGTAATCATAGTAGGTACCCGGTCCTTCACTCCATCCGGTCACATAGACGTTGCCCATGTCGTCAACGGCGAGCGCATAAGCCTTTTCCTGGTTGTCGGTTGGACCACAATGCCGTACTGCCCATTGTTCCTCTCCCAATGAATCGTACTTAACGGTTGCATAGTCATAACCACTATTCGTTCCCTCGCTCCATCCAGTAACATATACATTACCGACAACATCGGTAGCAAGGGCATAAGCACAGTCGTCACCGATGCCCGGACTAGTGTACCGTTTCGCCCATTGCTCGATTCCCAAAGAATCATACTTGATGGTAGCGTAGTCATAGCCGGTGCCGAAACCCGCACTCCATCCCGTGACATAGACATTGCCCGAGATATCAACGGCAAGCGCATTGGCAAAATCCCACCCATTGCTTGGACCATCGTATCGTGCGACCCACTGCTCAAATCCTAAGGAATCATATTTGATTGTCGCATAGTCATAAGCAGTACCTGTCCCGGCGCTCTTACCTGTGACATAAACATTCCCAGCACTGTCAACTGAAATCGCATTTGCCTCATCCAAACCGTTTGCTGGACCATCATATCGTGCGACCCACTGCGCTGCACCCGAAGAATCATACTTCACAGTTGCGAAGTCTCGGCCACTAGAAGGCCCTTGACTGCCTCCCGTGATATATACGTTAAGCGCATTATCAACGGCAACTGCATAAGCGTAATCCCAGGTGTTTTCTCGGTCGGTTGGTCCGCCGTATCTTGCTAGCCACTGCTCGACACCCGAAGCGTTGTATTTCAATGTCGCATATTCATAGCCTACAACTGCACGCCAACTCCATCCGGTGATATAGATATTGCCAGCGTTGTCTAAAGCAAGGGCATATGCTATGTCATCCCCATTGCCTGGACCATTATACCGCGCGGTCCATTCTTGGGCAGAACTAATCATCGGTGATACTAATAGGAAAATAATACATGACCAATGTGTGTATAAATTCATCTTCCAGCCTTGCGTGCCTGTCCTCAGGTTACTTATTTATCTGTTGCGATAGAAACTCCTTTGTGCGCTTTGCTACGATACCGCCCAACGCAACAATCGCTATCAAATTAGGGATTGCCATGAGTCCGTTCAAGGTGTCAGATATTGCCCAAATAGCCTCGAGTTTTCCCAATGCGCCGATCATGGTGAAGGGCAGCCATATAAGCCGATAAACGGTCCTGGCTCCACGCTTGAATAAATAAGCCACACAAGTTTCACCGTAGAAACACCAGGCAAGAATGGTATCGTAGGCAGTAAGAACCATGGAGAGAACAACCAATGAAAAGCCTACTCGCGTGCCAAAAACAGCCTGGAAGGCATGCATGGTAAGGGGTGCACCGCTTTTTCCTGATGCCCAAGCACCAGTTATGATAATAGCTAGTGCCGTGGCTGAGCAAACGATGATAGTGTCAACGAATACCTCAAAGATTCCCCACAAACCTTGACGGGCAGGATGGTCAGTAATGGCTGTGGCATGGGCCATGGGGGCACTGCCAAGACCGGCTTCGTTGCTGAAGATACCCCTGGCAATGCCGTAGCGTATGGCGCTGCGCATGGTTGCACCTAAGAAGCCACCTGTTGCGGCTATGGGAGTGAAGGCAGACCTGAAGATAAGGGCGAAAGCCTCGGGAACCTTTCCGATTTGTGTAACAATAATAAACAATGCACCAAGAATGTAGATGATCGTCATGAAAGGGACAGTAACCATAGCCACGTTGGCGATTCTCTTTATCCCGCCAATTGTAACAAGCCCAACCGCTACAATAAGAAAAATCCCGGTATAGACACGCGGAATACCGAACGGCAAAAGACCATCTGCCACTGAATTGGCTTGCACCATATTTCCGATTCCAAATGCGGCGAGGCTGCCGAAGAGGGCGAATATTACCGCAAGGAAAACCCAGTTTTTACCCATACCTTCTCTGATATAGACCATGGGGCCGCCCACCATCGGACCGCCTTTCTCCCTTTTTCTGTAGTTGACACCCAATACAACCTCGGCGAATTTTGTACCCATGCCAAGAAGGCCAGAAATCCACATCCAGAAGATGGCGCCTGGTCCACCCATTGCAATTGCGGTTGCCACGCCAGCGATATTTCCTACTCCAACGGTTCCACCCATTGCCACTGATAGTGCTTGAAATGGTCTTACATCACCTTCGGCTCTTTTCTCCTTCTTGAAGAGTTTACCCATCGTTTCTCGACACATGAGGCCGAATTTTGCGAACTGGATGAATCTGGTTCTTATCAATGCATAGACACCAACTCCGATAATAGCGATAATCATCGGTGGACCCCAAACAATGCTATTTATCTTGGTATTAAGTTCCAATAAGAATTCCATCATAATCCTCCAGTTAAAAATAGCAGTGACTGACCATGAATTCCGCCCATGTTAGTTGATCTTCTGAGTGTGGTTGTGACCCAAAATCATGCAGTATATGTTTTTTATCGTAACACTCATCGAATTCGTTGACGTAAGCACTGGTTCTAACATGTAGCTGAGAGGTCCAACGCCACCCGTAACAGGCAATGTCGGACCTCTCGCCACGTACTGTGCATCGTTGTTTATTTCATTATTTCAAACGTGGTCCACGGGTATGATATGAGATTCTGAAGATATGGTTTTTGCCAGTTGTACTCTGGATGTTCTTTCAGAAAGTCCTTGGCAATAAAATCATAATCACAGCCATGACCCCATTTCGCCCAGAGTTTCATCTTATCGGCCAGCTCACTATCCGTTGCTTCGGCACATATGGAGCCGCCTGGATAGTAGGGATCATAACCCCACTCAGGAAGACCTCGTGGATCCAACTCTACGTGGCCACACAATGTGTTGGCGGTTCGGATATATTTCTCATGTGAAGGGTCATAGTGGTCGGCTTGAAATTTCTTGGCGATATCAACGTCGATATATCCGTAGTACATCTCCATGAATTCGATCGCCCTGGTGCGACGTGAGATGGCAGTACTGTTGAAGTTGTTGTAATCAAACGATGTTTCTTTACGGACTTCAGGACTCAGAGCCATGTTGCTTCCCACATAGTAGCCATCAAATGTGCGCCAGACATGATAGTTCTTCAGACCCAATTCAAGACGAGCGATCTCCCCTGTTTTTAGGTCACCGATCAGCCAATCATTGGCATAAGCACCGTTGACACTCTTGGTCATGATTTTGATGAAGTCATCGATGTTGTCCGCGTATTGCAATGATTTCCTGATTCTCACGAAATTGGGCAGAGCCTTTGGATCGTAACCTGAAAACTCGGAAATAGTTGTTTCCGTGACCATCAAGCCACCGCTATTGATCCAGAAATCGGTGCCACCATATATCCAACCCGGAAAACCTTGGGTTATGATCCTGTAACCCTTTTCTGGTTTCATATCCATCCACACATTCCAGTAGACGCAGAATAGGTAATCATACCACAGGCTGTGGCACATGACAATTCGTCCGTCCCGTGTAGCTTTTCCAGTTGCGATGAAAGCACTGCAGCCCGGTCCTGGGGGATGTTTATGTTTAAACCAACCATACTTTACTTCATCATCTGTTTGTAGTTTACCCACCGTGGGCATGTAGTACCAAGCAAGATCAATCCATCCATTCCAAGCCCAAAGGTCGAGATAGTCGATCCCCGTCACTCCGGCTGCTTTGATTCCATCAGCTATGCCCTCGAATTCCTTCTTGTATTCGTCGGGCATTATTTTGCTCCATTGTTGTTTGGCGGCATTGCGGAACCATGACCAATCCTCACCCGTAGCATGTTTGACATAGAATTTCATGACTGCCAGGGCTTTCTCGACTTCCTTGGCCACAAGGTATCCATTCTGATAACCCATCTTGTAAGGATCCCCTTCGATGTGAATGAAAATCCAACCCTCTTTTTCCATACGATGGGATCCTTTCATGAGTTCTTCTTGAGTTCTTTGAGCATATGTGAAGTTTAAGCATATTGGCAATAAAATGGCCGCCGTCAGCAATGTACGAAGTAGTGTTCTCTTTTTCATTTTTCCACTCCTTTCAATGAGTCTACGAAACTTCGATCTATTTTCTTTGATTTTGGTTCCTACTACCTCCTCGAGTATATTAAGATATCTTTGTTTCTCTACGGAAAACGAACAAACGACACCCTAGAGAATAGGTTTGATAGATACCCATAGATTTCTCTTTTCTCAATCGTATCATGCTAGAAGTGAACTCCTGTACTGTTCTCTGTTGTTGTGAATAGCGCAATTATTGGTATGGCAGAACGATGGAGTTCTGCGTAATGCGCGTCCATCAATGGATTCGCGCCGATGTCCACGGCACATTGGGTGGAAGAGAAAAGAGAAATCCCTATACCTTGTTCTTCTAATCTCTTTGATCGGGCCTCCTCGACTACTTTTTGTGTCTGTCGAACTTATATGAATGTATTCTAATACATTATAAGAGTTAGGAGCCTGGTGTCAATTGGCAGTATGAGACCTAAGTCTTCTTTCTGGAATAGTGTGGCATTGATGACGGGGTAGAATTTCTACATTTTATACAGGTGTGGTCCTAGAAGGGGCGACTTACGAGTCGATTAGATGCGGTATGTTCATTCGGTATCGTTTAGGCAAGAAGGTGGTCAAAAGTACGGCGGTGAGATAGAAACAGATATTAGGACATTAAGCAAAGTTGAAGAATGTGTGTAGCACGCAGAGGTTTGAGTTAATCACGATACTCAGATTATTTTACTCCTTAATTCGTCTTCTCCGCGTCTTTTCCTTTATTTGGTTCCTGCCTGCGGATTTCGCTTTATAGAGAGCTTGGTCAGCGAATTTCAGAATTACTAGGGAATCCTTCATGTCTTTCCGAAACTGAGCCAGACCAATACTGCACGTAACATGGAAAACCGTCTCGCCATCATCTGCAAAAACCACCTCAGATATTTCCTCACATAATTTCTTT
Organism: Caldifarciminota bacterium SM23_42; assembly: GCA_001303785.1. Lineage (GTDB taxonomy): Bacteria > Hydrothermota > Tepidihabitantia > SM23-42 > SM23-42 > SM23-42. The sequence continues at coordinate 43,878 of LJUJ01000013.1, forward strand.
GCCAAACCCCTTGCCCCTGGTGCCGTAGTATTCGGAAGCGCCACGCAGAATTCATCTCCGCCGTATCTCGCAGCGATATCGGTTGAACGCACATGTCTTTTTATTAACTCTGCGATCGTTGAGATGACACGATCGCCAATAAGATGACCGTACGTGTCATTGACGCGCTTGAAGTCATCAAGATCGAGTATCATGACACTCAAAGGTGAGTCATAACGAACTGCCTCTTTGATCTCGCGAGTCAACCGATCCATGAAGTGACGGTGATTGTTCAGTCCAGTCAGTGCATCAGTTTTGGCAAGCACTTCCAATTCTTTCTGCTTTTCTTCGAGTTCTTTCCGGTGAGAATTCAATTGGTCAACCATCTGGTTAAAAGTAGCTGCGAGCTCGCCGATTTCGTTCTTTGAGTGAATATCAACTTTGAACGTGAAATTCCTGTTTGCAATCTGCCGGACACCGTGAGTTAGTTTAGCAATGGAGCGAGTTATATAGCGTGAAATAAGAAAAGCTAAAAGGACAGCAAAGCAGAGGGATATAACACCGACCCCAATCGAGAGTCTTCTCATCCTACCTAGACTCCAGTAGACTGTCTCGTAGGGTTGCTGGATGAAGACAGCCCAGGCAAGGTCCGGCATACTGATTAGTGCCCCGAGCATTTTCCCTTTGTCCTCATCCGTATAATTGTAGGTGGCAAGAAAATTGCTGCTGAACACATCTTCTAACCGAGAATCTTCAGTGATGAATCCTCGGTGCAAAACAGATTTTAAGAATTCCTGTCTGGATTCGTCCAAAGGAAGAACAGCATTACCATTTCTGTCGAATACAGAAACCAAGTCTTCTGCACCAAGTCTTGAGAGTGAAATATCTTTTATATAGGTAGAGATATCGGACATGTCCATTTCAGTATAAAGGAAAGCGAAAATCTCATTTCTGCGCCACCAAGGAATAAGAATACTCAATCTGGCAGGAACGTTATCATCATCAACTAAACCATAATATTTGCCTTTATCGACAACTGTTTGACGCAATTCCTCAGGTAGCAGATCAGGAACATCAACCGCACGTGAGGAGATGACATCTTGCTGGTTACCTCTTTTATCAAAAACGGCAATGAAGTCCACCGACTCTAAGACCATGATTGCCTTTGCCATTTCGACCTTGTCCGCCGTTGAAATGCCCGGGCTACTAAAAATATTGATTATCTGCTTTAAGGCATTCTCGAAACCCTCAGCCTCGTTGGAAACCCTATAGGCAACGTTTTCGGCAACAGAGACCGCATACTCCCGGGCAGAGCGTTTGAGAGCGTCGGCATTAACGTTCAAGAGCGCATAGGTTATGCTCAAAACAGCAACAACAGCTATGATAATAGTTGTCATCGCTATCTCTTGGAAGGTCGTTCGTCTTCTAAGCATTCAATTTACCCCGCAGAAAGTCCATGTTAAGAGTTTAAAAGTTTATGCCTGTCCCCAAGCATGCTGATCTCAGTTTCTAAAATAGTAGTGGACTCCGATTCCGCCCTCTAAATCAAGGTGAATTTCGGGCACCAGTTCCACTACCGGACAAAGTTCGCCAAAGAGTCCTAATTGCCGATAAACATACTCAATGCCTACACCAACTTTGATTCCGAGATTGAGCTGCCGTTCGTCCTGCTCCTGTTTCATCTCCAACCGACCGCCGACGTTCAGATATGGATACCAGTCTTCTTTCTTTATCCACTCCGGGAAATAGGAGAGATAATCAACAACAAAATGAATTCTTTCTTCAGGGAAAGACCAGCCGACTTTGAAGCCGATTGCGTGTTTCTTGGATATTCCGCTTCTGAGACTTATTCCCGTTGGCCTTCCGACGATGACCCCGAGTGCGAATCCAGTCGGTAGACCGGCATCAATACTTTGCTCGACGACCACACTGTCGTCTTTGTCGATCGCGGTTTTTTCACTTGCATCCGAGACACGGCCACCGCTCTGATAAGCAACGATAAGACTCTCTAATTTTTCATCTGTTTGTGTCTTACTATCTGGATCGTTCAGTTCACCCACGGCAACCGATGCGCTCGAAATGGGATCATCCTGGCTGGCCGCATCTTCTAGTATGGCCCTGAGCCCACCATCCTGCAGCTCCAGATTCTGGATGAAGGAATTTTCTCTTTGTATCAGATTCGAACCCTGAATAATGACTGTGGCCTCTTCGCCCATCCTCAGTGTGCCATTGTTCGGGTAGAGAATATGCGCACTCGACTTTTTACCGGTCGTTACTTTGTAATCATGATAAAGATAATAATTCGGCACCGGGTCGAGCCAGTAGGGTCTGAGGGAAGGAGGCTGTACCCTTACGTCATTCTCAAACCATGTCAACACTGCGTCGGGTTTACGTATCACGATTTGTACCCTGCGATTTTCCTTTCTTCCTTGATCAGTTTTGTTCGAAGCAATAGGGTCTTTTGCGCCAAATCCAGATGTTTGAATCCTGTCGCTCGATAGTCCCAGCTCGACGGTTAGGTGGTTCTTGATCTGATCTGCCATTCTCTTGGAAAGGACAGTATTGGCCGCAGGCGAATCAGCATTATCTGTGTAGCCACGAATGTCAATCATCAAATTCGGTTCTGCGCGCATCTTTTCGGCTATGCTTTCGAGCATGATTTCTGATTCAGACGTCAGGATGCTGCTAGTTGAGTCGAAATATACTGTTCCAAGGAGCACTTCCGCATTGTTCGATTGTGAAGTTGCAAGAAAGCAGAAAAAAGCCGCTAAATGAATCTATGCCTCCTTTAGTGTCAAAGCATGCATAAGTATCTAAGTATAAATAACCCTTCTAACCACTTCTTGAAAGCAAAATTATGCGGTCTATTAGTACTTACCCAAGGGCGACACGGTGGGCAGTGCCTTAATCTCCGCCAATTTTAAGTGATTATAATAAAAATACCATAATTGTCAAGACTTAAGTCTTGACAATATCCAAATCCTGTTTATAATTTGCCCAGGAGGCAATAATGAGATTCTCAATATCTTTTGTATTAATGGTACTTATCATTGCTGCGTGCTGTACGGTGGCCAGGCCGCCTGGACATGTTGTGGCCTCGGAGAATCACTTCGAAAATGGGGTCAAGCATTATGAAAAAGGGCAGGTCAAACAAGCGATTCACCAGTTCGAGAAGGCCGTTGAGAAAAATCCTGCCAACTTCAAGGCCTATTATTACCTAGGTCTTTGTTATAAAAGGCAGGGAGCGCCGAAGAAGGCCCATAGACATTTCGAAAAGGCGATTGAGCTGAATGCCGATGATGATGTCTGGGTCGCAAAGGTGAAGGCTGAAATGGGGACCGCTGGTCCTGACAAAGCAAAGAAGAAGTAATCTACATTAGGGTCAGCCCCCGATTCGCCCATTACAGAATAATGTGACGCCACCCACCCCAAACTACCCTGGTAACGATGTCTTGGCGCTTAAACTAACCCTGAGTTGACATCTGTCATCCAGACATTATGATATGTTAATGTATTGATATGGGAGGCACGACATGTAGAAATGTAATTAGTCACCGCTGTGTTTCTTGTATGGCGGAAGGGAGGTGTTATGACTTTAGAAAAACCTTGGAAAAAACACTTCAAACGACTCTTAGAACAAATGACATCAAACTGGCGCGGAAGACTCACAGGTCCGGACGAACAATCACTTGCCGAGATATACACGTACCCAACATTCAATGGTGAATACAAAGGAAGGAAATTCATAGTTGAGATAAGTGAATTTCCTTCGACACCGAGAAAGCCAGGGCTCGGCGAGGGCATGGATAATGTTGAATATCTCCGAATTCGATTCACGGTGGAAAGCAAATACAGGATTCGAATAACTCATGAGGACTTCGCAGATCGTCTCGGAAAACTTATGCATCTACAGCACGAGTTTCAAACGGGTGATAAGAAATTCGATCGCCGTTTTTTCATCAAATTAGTGTCACAGGATGACAGACAATTGATGTTGGATGCAGCAGTACGCGACTTGATATCTGAGCTCGAACCTTTTGCCATAATCGAAATCACCCAAAATGGAATTCTGTGGTCACAGATGCTTCGCAGCAAGAAACAACTTGAGTTTGAAACCGTGTCGCGTCATTTGGCCAGGTTCTCAAAACTGGTCGATAGAATAAGTGAGACTGTTTAACCAGCTGAGATCGAACGATGATCGCAATCAACATCCATAATTCTTCTCTTCCAAAATTATAGATGTTTCGTAGTCCAACCTATCTGACCTTAACTGCGCTTTGTCGAGACGTCTCATTGCCAAGGTTGACATGACTATCAGGGTCACTATCATATACGAAAAGAGGGCGTAATATGAGTAGAACAGCAAAGAGGAATGCTGTAATAGTGAACCTGTTGATAGTCTGCATTCTTATGATAGTTATCTTCGATACAGACTGCAAAGACCCGTATGAATATGAACCGCCCGAAGACACGCTGTTGACACCGCCAGGACCGCCACTGCTCGTTTATCCCCGTGACAATTTCGTCTTCATGGATCCGGCAGCCTTGCCTGGTGCGTCATTTGCTATACATGTTCAACTAGACTGGCAACCTGTCGAACATGCGGAATTGTATGAATTAGAGCTTACAACCGATACACTGCCTCCGAACACCATATACTGCGACAGTGACGGTTGGTATTTCTTGATCCAAAACGATAATACAAAGCTTTGTGATTACTTTTGGCGTGTAAGAGCCTACAGCTCTGACTGGCAGTACTTTACCGAATACACTGCGCAGCGGCGTTTTGAAGCACGCTGGCGACCCTTTGCACCTCAACAACTATATCCGCTATATAACGGAATAATTCATGTCGATTCGTTGCCCGCGCAAATCGATTTTGTGTGGTTCAGAACACAGGATGAAGAATTCTATGAACTAAATATCTTCAGAGATAACGTTTTGGTCAATTACTCAATTGTGCCCGATACGCACTGGCTGGAAATTGTAAGCGATACGGGTTTGTACACGTGGCAAGTAAGAGCCGGCAGTCAATGTTGGCAATATGCGTCTTTCTGGTCGCCTTTCTGGAATTTTACAGTCATACAACGATAGTATCTGCGATAAGGCGTAGTTACAACGACGCCATCAGTAGCAGAGTATGGTCGTTAAGGTGAGTGGTCTGGTACCATGCAACCATAAGGTTACTTCACTTTTTGGCACAAACCCGACACGGAGACGATCAATTTGAAACCCGTACTCAACAAATGGGGTGAATATTGACTTTGGAATATATACAGAAAACAGGCTGGGTTTAGTAGTCCGCAGGGCACCCTTGGTGGGTCAGTCGGGGAGTAGATCTCCCGGCTTTTTTTCGAATTTGCCAGACCCCGCTATACCCCCAAACCTCAGAATTTTTGAAAGGCTAGTAACGGGGGCTAGCTGGACACACTGATGGTCGTGAATGTCTGTATACTATTACATGTGCATCAATGCAAAGCCGTGTCCACAGAAAGTTCAACAGCAAAAAATACACAGTAGGCAGATTGTGAAGCTGTGTTAATTTATGAAGCACTATTGCCTTTATTGCAAAAAAGTTATATAATTGTAAAATTTTATGAAACTTCTTCTAATCTCACCGCGTTCATCAGATAAGAAATCACCTGTAGGTTTCAAGGTTCCACAAGTTGCCTTACAGATTATCGCTGCTCTAACTCCAGAGAATGTCAAAGTCAGTATGGTTGATGAACATATTAATGATATTGACTTCTCAGAAAACTATGATCTGGTTGGAATTTCAATAATGACTGCTACAGCAAAAAGGGGTTATCATTTAGCAAGAATATTTAAGGAAAAAGGAAGTAAGGTAGTTTTCGGTGGGATTCATTCGTCGGTCATGCCTAAGGAGGCAATCAATTATGGGGATGCCGTAGTCATCGGTGAGGCTGAAGGCTCATGGCCTAATCTTATTGAAGATTTTAAAAAGAATTCGTTAAAGAAGTATTACGAGAATCAAGAACCTGATCTATCAAAAGCACCTTTGCCAAAAAGAGATTCTAGAATTGACAGGAGTGTATTGGGTATTAAGTGGCTTGGTTTTTATACAACTAAAGGGTGTCCGTATGATTGTGAATTTTGTTCAGTTAGCAGTGTTTATGGCAAAAGAATACGTACTCTGCCAATACCGCTTGTAATAAAAGACATAGAAAATGCGAATTCAAAAGTGTTTCTTTCGCTTGATGATAATGTTGCAGCTAATCCTAAGTATGCAAAGGATCTATTCAAGGAAATGGCTCGCCTGAATATCGAATGGGGCGGTCAGAGCACTGTTTCAATTGCCAAGGACGATGAATTGTTGCAACTGTGTTGGAAATCAGGCTGCCGGGGGCTTTTTGTTGGACTGGAATCAGTTTCTGCAAAATCTATGAGTAGGATGCATAAAACATTAAAATCACCAAAGGATAATGAAGATGCGATCAAAAAAATTCAGAATACAGGTATCATATTTCATCCTTCATTTGTTTTTGGCTTTGATGACGACACTAAAGCAGTGTTTGATGATACCTTAGAATTCCTTTACAGAAACAGAATAACAACTGCGACATTTAATATTCTCACGCCGTACCCTGGGACAAGATTATATTATCGTCTTAAACAAGAAGGGAGGCTTATATCCGAGGATTGGAGTCATTACAACCATTGTACCGTTACATTTCGTCCAAAAAATATGACAGAAAGAGAACTTGCAGAGGGTTATTTTTCTCTAAAAAAAGAATTCTATTCTTTAAGTAATATATGCCGACGCATAACCAGGCTTCAAGAGATTCTCAATCCGGGTCTTACCCAGTATCTATATGTAATCCTCAATAATATTGCAGGTAGACAAACATTGATCGACTCATACAAGGCCCTGGACATGTCCGTCTCAAGTTCTATAAAATAGATACCTGGTTTTATCGTGTTGGGTAATACAACTCTTCCCGTTATTTAAAATACCTTCTGCGCCACTGTTAAAATCATGTGGGTTTGCAGAGTTCTGCGACGAATTTTTTTGTGTGAATATATTCTACCAGGACCGACGTTTACCACCGCCTCCTCGTTTTCCGCCGCCTCGATGATCTGGACGAGGACGTGCTTCGTTAACATTGAGTGCTTGACCCATGAACTCCTTGCCATTCAAGCCGTCGATCGCAGCCTGGGCTTCTTTGTTGTTAGGCATGTCTACGAATCCGAATCCTCTTGGTCGTCCACTGAACTTATCTTTGACAATAGTTACAGATTGAACCTGTCCAAAGGCTTCAAAAGCCTTCTGTAAATCACTGTCAGTAGTGTCACGCGACAAATTACCTACGTATATATTCACAAAACCTCCTTGATACAAAATAAGTATATTCTAATTCAGTGGAATGTCAATTTTCATGTCGAGAGGTTCCTTATGATCATCACTGACATCTTAATATAATCACCGCAATCCAAATGTGCTTAGCACATATTGGATTGTCTGTCTATATATTTAGTGGCATCAATGGATCTGAAATCATACCACCGTTATCGACATGTGTCTAAGAAATACCTGAAATATGGTACAAAAAAGGGGAGTGGCCCCGTGTGCTGCAATTTGTGGTTTTTTATCTAACCTTGACTACTTTCCTTGTAATGACACCATCAATTTCAATGAAATAGATGCCTGCTTAGACGTACGTAAAACAGCCTGAAAAAGACAAGGGACACTACGCTCTGTCATTCGAGAATCTCTAATACCGTGCGTTTTCCTTGTTTCATTGCTGCAGCGGTAATGATTGTTCTGACAGCCTTTGCTGTTCTACCTTCTTTGCCAATCACTTTACCCAAATCACCTTCACCGACTTTAAGCTCATATATAATGCTCTTTTCTCCAGCGATTTCCTTTACCTCAACTTTTTCCGGATTATCGACTAGTGCTTTCACAATGTATTCGATAAGCTCTCTAAGTTCGTTCATGATTTGCCTCCTTCTTTTGCAATCGGTTAAGTCACAGTATTGGTAGGTTAAACTCTTGAGAAAGCCAATACTCAATGAGATCCCAGTCTAATTCCACCTCTTTACTTCGGGGATCTTAATGACCCACTTTTTCCACCTAATTACTACCTTTGCCTTTTTCGAAGCCGTTACTACAACACCATAAATAAATTTGCCTCTAGTTAATTCATCATTAACCTACTTATAATCATACATACATTAATATATGTGTCAATGGGAAGGATTTGACGTGTCAATAGTTTTGTGTAAATTCTTTTAGAAGATTGCATAGCGGCGATCCTCCCATTTGGTATTGTATTTCTTGACTAAACAGTAAAGTATCCGATCATAACTCTCGACATTAGCAAATAAGGACATAGGGCGTGTGCGTTTGCGAAGCTCTTTGAAGAGGCGCTCAATAACATTGGTCGTACGTACTTTTACCCAGAGTTTCTTATCTTCCTTGAGAAAGACCAGCATATCCTCAATATCTTTCTCTAAACACTGCACGGCTTTAGGTACCTTGCCACGCCAGCGCCGACACCAAACCTTATACCGCTGGACTGCTTGCCGATAACTCACCGCCAAATAGATCCGCTTCGCCTCCCGTAAACAATCCGTCTGATAACGCCGGGGCAGATAACAAGTTACGTTCCGTAACTTGTGCACCCAACAACGCTGCCGCGGCACATGCGGATATAACATATCCAAGGCCTTCAACAAACACCACGCAAACCCCGCTGATACAAATCATTCAAAAATACCGTCCAATCATGCTCACTCTCACTCTTGGCCACCCAATAATCAATCACCTCACGCCGCCCATCCTGGCGAATCCCATAAGCCACCAAAATCACCTTCTTCACTGCCTGACCGCAACTCACGACCTTCTTCACCACCCCATCAAAAAATACATATACATACTCATCCTTTAATAACTGCCGGTGAAACCGACTCACCTCCTGATCTAAGGCCTTGGTAATGCTCGATACGGTGCCGGCACTCACCGAAGCATTCAATAACGCCTTGGTCACCCAACGCACATCCCGGGTACTCACCCCAGCAATAAAAACACCCCGAATCCAATCATCCACCTCTTTCCAACGCCGCTGGTAACGACGAAAGACCTTGGTCCGACAACCCAGCTTACGGGTACGAGGCACCATCAGACGGGGAATCAACCCTAATGAAGTCACCAGATTACGATGGTAATAACCATTACGATAATCCACTACCACCTTACCCCGTTCATACTTCTGGCGCTGCAAATAACCCACCACCTCAGCCTTCATCGCACCCTCTAAGAGCTGCTTCAAGGCCCGCCGCCCCGGCTCGGCAAACGCCTCCTGCTCCCAATCCACATAATAATCCTTGACACCAGCCCAGAGCTGGTTAAGCTTGAAACCGTCCATTGGTGTATCCTCCTTTCTTTAAGGTTATCGATCATAACTGGAGGATACACCTTTTTATTTCTCCTTCAAGAACGAATTTACACACAATATTATACACTACCGATTTGACAGTGAGGAGTCATTACATCGGCACACTGTCGAACCCAAGCCTAGAATAAATGCTATTTGATGTACACAATACCCTGCGGACGAGTAGTCCGCAGGTACAGCAAACAGTCACCAAAATGGCACAAGGAGATACTGAAAAAGAGTAGTTACTCGCTAGTCCTTGTAAAATAAGCCCCTCAGAAACGCATGCTTTCTTCATCTCGAGGAACTCGATACCTCCGGCGGGACTAACAGCCTCTCGAGAACACGTGGTTCTCTCGAGACTTATAGCCAGCGTTTCAGCAATTGATTCTCTTACGTCATTGTAATCTTATTTTTTATCACTGTCATCGGTTCCACCGGAGGTGGAAAGCCAGCGACCAGAGTCGAACTGGTGACCTGCGGTTTACGAAACCGTGATATGTTTTGGAATTCCGACAGAAATCGCAAAGATGTAATATAGACAATGGTTTGCACCCTTCTGACCATTGCTGGATTTTCTGTCCTGTACCGTATTGTTTGGTAAGAACGTGGCACTGAGATGGCACTGGGGGATGGTTAAGTTCTGACCCTCGGTGTCGCAAAGTCACTATTGATTTATGTGTAGTATTCAATCCAGTCTAAGTAGCTGGGTTGGCAGTGTGGTAGTCCCTTGACATCTGGTTGTCCTTTCCTATAATGTTACTGTAAATCACATCTTCCGTAAGTTCATTCAATATTGTAAGTAATAATTGATGTATCAAGATATAAGGAGGAATGTATGTGTAGTCAATACAAATGGTCATCCATTTTCTTGGTTTGGATTCTGTCAGTGACCATACCTAGTGCCGGCTGTCTGGATAATTTTCTGACTCAACAAAACACTGGGAGTCTTGCACTTCCGTATAAGGGGGTTGTTTCGACCGATGCAAATGTTGCAGCTTTCTTTGTAGTTAATGAAGGAGATGGCACCGGTATCGGTGGTATAACTTACAGTGATACCGCTCATCCTTATGGCGTACGAGGCATAGCTTTTTCAACTGAGGATGTGGAAAATTATGGGGGGATTTTCTCGGCCCACGGAAAGAAGGGTGTCGGTGTAGCAGGTGTTGCGGAGAATTACGAAGGTAGGGAAAGTTACGGTGGGTTTTTTGTGTCGAAAAGCACACATGGTATTGGTGTTTACGGTCTTGCATTAAATTCTAACCCTGGTAGTAGCAATCACGGAGGGTACTTCGAATCTCGTAGCCCTTCTGGAACGGGTGTCTATGGCAGTTCTCCAGATACAAGTGATGCACTCAATTTTGGTGGATTCTTTATGGCT
>LJUJ01000055.1 GCA_001303785.1 Caldifarciminota bacterium SM23_42
AGCAGAATTGGAATAAGGAGTCGTTGGATTATTGGCTTTTTTCTACTCATAAATTCCTCCTATTTGAATGACTATTCATGTAAGCCTACAACATACGATAATATACAAAATCATAACTGCCGGGAATAGTATGTCAATACCCGCGGAGAACTGATCCCGGGTGCTTTGCCGCAGCATTCTTGCAGGGTGTTTCACTGTCGCACTCGGTCAATAATTGACTTATCAACAGAAGTGTCTATAATTGCGGTACTAGCGCATAAAACTATGTTCGCACTTTAGACCCCGTAATGAAAACAAAAAGGAGGCAAGATGAGGTATTTCGTTACCTTGATGTTGATGCTCGGCACGTTATTCGTCGCCTGTGATCGGGAGCAGACGATCAGCGCGCCAGAACTGACCGGACCAGCCAAGGATTTTGTCGGAATGCTGGCCAAGGGCGATTATGCGGACGCCGTCGTCAAATTTGATGAAACGATGAAAGGTGCGATGCCTGTAGAGACACTGGAACAGGCATGGCAGTCCTTGCTTGTGAAGACCGGACCGTTTGAGAAAATAGTCGGCGTCAGCCAGAAGAAAGAGCAGGGTTACGATGTGGTACTGGTGACCTGTGAATTCGAAAATACCCAGTTGGATGTCAAAGTCGTTTATAATGACAAAAAGGAGATTTCCGGACTCTGGTTCCAGCCTAAGTAGTCGAGCCCGGTGAGGCTGCACATCAGGGTATCAGAGGATCAGTGGGTAGGTTATCAGAACATCAGAGTATCAGGTTACGAACAGTCGGTTTGTCAGCCGATCTGCTGGTACGCTGATATCCTGCATGCTGGTACCCTAATCCTCTGGTATGCTTCTTGTGAAGACAGTGGGATAGCATACCAGAAAGAGCGTAGTGCGTGAGGCGTAAAGCTAGTGCGTCAAGCGTGCAGCGTCGTACAGCTTGACGAATTTGAAAAAATCATTATAATTGTTAATGGTAAGCATTAATATCAAAGATGGTCTCACATTTGATGATGTTTTATTAATACCCCAATATTCTGAAGTCTTACCCCAAGATTGTAGTGTCGCGACAAGATTCTCCCGAAAAATAAAGCTCAATGTTCCAATTGTCAGTGCAGCTATGGATACCGTAACCGAATCAGCCATGGCAATTGCGTTAGCTCAGGAAGGCGGTATCGGTGTCGTCCACAAAAACATGACCATTGAAGAGCAACAAGTCGAGGTCAAAAAGGTGAAACGCGCCGAAAGCGGGATGATCATGAATCCGATAACCGTCAAGGAGAATGCACCGATACGGCTGGTCAAGGAACTGATGGACAAGTACTCCATATCTGGGGTCGTAGTTGTCGACAAGAGTGAAAAAATTGTCGGCATATTGACCAATCGCGACATAATCTTCGAGAAGAATCTTGGACGTAGGGTTAAGGAAATCATGACCCATGAGAAGTTGATCACGGCACCTGAAGGCACGAGTCTCGAGAAGGCACAGCGAATACTCAAGAAGTATCGTATTGAGAAATTGCCAATTGTCGACAAAGCGGGTAAGCTGAAAGGCCTCATTACCGTCAAAGATATAATCAAGAAGATGGAGCATCCAAACGCTACAGTCGACAAAATGGGCAGGCTCCGTTGCGCCGCAGCAATCGGTACTGACCGCATGACCGAAGAAAGGGCAGCGGCCTTGGTCGAAGCTGGAGTTGATGCGATAGTGATCGACACCGCCCACGCACACACCAAAGGGGTAATGCAATTGGCTGAGAGGATCAAGAAGAAATTCAGTAAAGTCCAGCTCGTTGTCGGTAATGTCGGTACGGCTGAGGCGGCGAGAGAACTGATCAAACTGAATGTCGATGCGATAAAAGTCGGTATCGGTCCAGGTTCTATATGCACGACTCGAGTTGTCGCCGGAATTGGCGTTCCCCAGATCACTGCGGTACTGGAATGTGCTCAGGTGGGTGCCAAGCATAACATCCCGATAATCGCAGACGGTGGTATCAGATACTCAGGCGATATCGTCAAGGCCCTGGCTTTCGGCGCTTCGAGTGTCATGACTGGTAATCTCTTTGCGGGTACCGAAGAGAGCCCGGGTGCAACAATACGGCTGGAAGGCAGAAGATACAAGGAGTATCGTGCAATGGGTTCGTTAGGTGCAATGTCGCGTGGGTCAGCCGATCGCTATTTCCAAGAGGGCGCCAAGAAATTCGTGCCCGAAGGTGTCGAAGGAAGGGTTCCATACCGGGGTCTGGTTAGAGAAGTGATATTCCAACTCGTTGGCGGCATTAAGCAGGGCTTGGGTTATTGTGGGGCAAAGCATATCAGGGAAATGCAGGCGAAGGCTAAGTTTGTCCGGATTAGCGTTGCCGGGTTGAGAGAGAGTCACCCTCATGATATAACAATAACCAAAGAAGCGCCCAATTATGAAATCAGACTTCTATAATTTGGCATTCTCTACAATCGCGCCGTACTACGATAAGTTAATGTCGTTTGTGAATTATCCGGGTTGGGTTGCCTATATCGAGAAAATAATCGTACTCAGTAATATAAAGGAGAAACTTATTTTCGACCTGGCGTGTGGCACTGGAGTCTGTCTAGACCTATGGTTGGACAGAGGATATGAAGTGATCGGGCTGGATAAGTCCTTGAACATGCTGCGGGTGACTAAGAAAAAGCTGGCCGAGAAGAATCGTGGGTTACTGATAAACGGTGATATGCGGAATTTCAAGCTGGCGCGGCAAATGCCGATAATCACCTGTCTTTATGATAGCCTGAACTATCTACTAACCGAGGCCGAACTCCTGCATTGTTACCGGCGTGTATACGATGCCCTGAGCGACGATGGTATTTTTGTCTTTGACATGAACACTATTCATTCATTGCGCGATGAGTGGGGCAACAATACTTTCCAGCGACGCGACGAGGGTCTGTTCTCGATATGGTCCAACAGCTTCGACCCGAATAGTGACATCTCTTCACTGAGCATCACCCTGCACGTGCGCCGCAACGGCGAAGAGCTGGTCTTACGCGAGCATCATCAGGAACGTGGCTACCCGTTATCACGGGTTGAAGAATTGCTAAACGAAGCGGGTTTCACAATTTCCTTATATAGGCATCTTACCTTTACGCCGGCCACAGAAAATGATTTGAGGATAATGGGGGTAGCGAGAAAATGATGATCGCTGACTTACATATACATTCCCGCTATTCACGCGCCACTTCGGGCGAGATGATTATTCCTAAGATTGCCGAATACGCTAAGTTGAAGGGCATCGGCATGGTTGCCAGCGCCGATTTCACTCACCCTGAATGGTTCAAAGAGCTGCGAAAATATCTGAAGCCCGGTGATGGTGTGTACGAATACAACGGCGTCAAGTTCGTGCTCAATGTTGAGGTGAATAATATCTACACGAAGAAGGGAAAACTGCGGCGTCTGCATAACATAATCTTCGCGCCTGATTTTACTGCGGCCGCGAAGATAACCGAATATTTAGGTCGCTATGGAAAGCTGGCTTCCGACGGCAGGCCCATCCTGTCACTCGATACTTATGACATGTTCAAGGCGTTACTCGATATATCGCCGGACAGTTTCCTGGTACCCGCTCACATCTGGACACCTTGGTTTTCGCTCTTTGGCTCCAACTCTGGGTTTGATTCGATCGATGATTGCTTGGGTGATTTGCAGGACCAAGTCTTCGCAATGGAGACTGGGTTGTCCTCGGACCCGGCAATGAATTGGCGCCTCTCGGTGTTGGACAAGTATTCGCTGATTTCTAATTCTGACGCGCACTCGCCAACGCGTATGGGTCGTGAGGTAAACGTATTCCGGGATGAACTGAATTACTTTCAACTGCGTGATGCGCTGAAAAAGAAAGATCGCGAGCAGTTTCTATATACCATAGAATTCTACCCCCAGGAAGGCAAATATCACTATGATGGGCATCGCAAATGTGATGTCCGCTTGTCACCCAAGGAATCCCGTTTCAACAACAATCTATGTCCAGTGTGTTCACGCAGTCTCACCATCGGCGTGTTGCATCGGGTGGAAAGCCTGGCTGATCGGGAAGAGGGATTTGTCCCGGACAATGCGATTCCGTACAAGAACATGATTCCTCTTGAAGAAATCATTGCTGAGGCAATGGGCGTTGGTCGTGATACGGTTGGGGTAAAGAATGAGTATCGCAGGTTGTGCAGTATCTTTGGCAGCGAATTTGAGATTTTGCTCAATACGCCGATTGAGGATTTACGTAATAATACTCAGGAAAGAGTCGCTATCGGCGTTGATCGGACCCGGCGCGGTGATCTAATAATCAATCCCGGCTATGATGGCGAGTTCGGGACGGTCAAGATATTCGAAGAGGAAAAGCCTACTGAATCACAGATGAGTCTTTTCTGAAGAAAGTTGACAAAACCAACCTGTCGTAGAGCCTGCCAAAGGTTCTCTGAGAAGCAGGGCTATACTTTGTTGACTTTTGCGTATTCGGAGATGAGTTCTTGGCCAAGAGTTAAAAGGTTCGGGACAGTCTCTGCGCGGTTAGGTTAAAAGGCTGTTCGCGTACAAGCCGAGAGTACACACCAGGCGCAGTATGCGGTAGAATTCGAGTATATCTTTAGCGCGGAATATTAGTTTGCGACCATCTATCCTTTTGACGCCGGGTATCAACTCCGCCATATCAGCAATCAGAGTAGTCGATAGATCGATCTCCGCACTCAAAGGTATTTTGAAACGGAAGATCTTGAGTTCTTGTATTTTCTTCATAACGCGGGCGGCTTTCATTTCGATTTCTTCGTGAACGTCTTTGGGGTGCCGGCATTGTGCCGCAAATCTTGAAATACCGTGTTTGGTAAGTACAACTTCGATTTGTTCGTCAAAGAATTTTCTCACTTCCTTCAGAAGCATGTTGTCGCCGGTGACCAGTCCCAGGGGAACGCGATAATGACCGGCCAGCGCTGCATTAATTTCGGTTTCACCGACATACTGACCGTTTATGCTGACGTTATAGACCGATATTGAAGAATAGGTGTGTTCCATGCCGCCGTGTTGTGTGCCAGCCATCGGGTGATATCCGACGAAAAATGCTACGTCGTATTCTTTACTGATGCCCTGCATCATGTAGTACTTACGCGGCGTGCCTTTGATGAGGTTCACGCCCGATTCGAGTTCTTCGATCAAAATATTCTCACCCGCCGCGTGTGAATCACAGACTGTTATTACACCGATAGTTTGGCCGCTCTTTCGGATGCCGCGAATCGCGGCATTGACTTCCTGGGT
>LJUJ01000014.1 GCA_001303785.1 Caldifarciminota bacterium SM23_42
TTCTGGTCATACAAACGGCACTTGTCGGACAAAGGTTCAGGAATTCATTAGTCTTTCGAATTGTCTCTGGTAACTTACTTCGATCAACAACCGTGAATCCGAGTGTCCCAAAGAACTTTTCGGCTGTTGTCGTGAGCAAATACAGTACCCTGACCCGGCGCATAAGCCATAACTCTGTCATAGAGCATCCTACCAATGCCGTTACCTTGAGAAATCGATGCTACGACAAGTGACCGTAACAGCCCCAATTCGCCATATATCTCAAGACCCACTGTAACAACGAATACATCATCATGCCTTGCCACGAGAAAATTGTGCAAGTGCATGTGAATATCATCATATGGCAGTCCTGCCGCAGCCAGCAACCTTTTAATCTCTTCTTACTGCAGCCGGACCGGCGCCCATTTCTATGGCCACTTCTATCGCTTCGATTATTTGTCGATTCGTTGCACCGGATTTTAAAGCCTGCCCGATATGCCACTCCAGACAAGATTCACAATCGGTTACGATCGATACACCTATTGCGATGAGTTCTTTGTGCTTCCTTTCAAGCACGTCCGTGGTGTAGGCCGCTTTCTCCATCAGAAGAAACGCCTCGTAGATCTTTGATTTCTTTGCCATCAAATACTTATGTGCTCTCTTCCTGTCATTGATTATGTTCTCGAGTTTCTCGATATCTCTTTGGTACATGATTAGCCTTCTGATTGTTTACTACTCATGGGATCTATACGCAACATGGCGATACTGCTTCTTTTTTTGCGTTTGTGTGGCGTTTACGCTGCAATCTCGCAAATATAAGTAGCCCAGCAACTACAATGCAGCTTGCAACCGAGATCCACAAGAGGTATTTTGACACCCAACTCAGAAAACTGTTTTCGTTGTATCCTTGTCGTTGTGGCTGGACATTCTCGTCAAATCCTGAATATCTCTTTGCAGTCACAACGACCTCAGGCATCATACCTATCTCATCTGAACTCTCAGTGTAATATCGGTGTGTAGTGACCACAATCTCCGGCATACGCCCGATTGAATCGCCAGTCGCGCCAATAGCTGGCGATATAGGGTTGGTGAATAGTACAGCAATGATTAGCAACCTCATCAAACCAATCATGTCAACTCCTTTCATGTTGTTGTTAATCAAAAGTACAATAAGTACTTGGCCTTGACCGCGCTAATCTGATATTGAGGTTCCAACGAGCCTAAATCATCCTGCTCACGGTAATCATTCAACGCAACGTATAGCCATGACTTGGGTCTGAAACGCCAGGAAAACAAGAAGCCAAACCGGTTTGACGTTTGTGTCGCGTCATCGACATCACCACGTGGCATTTCGAAAATCATTTCGTTAAAAACCTCTAGTCTCAGGTCGCTGTTGAAGAAGAATGTGATGTATGGACGAAAGCGCGGTGTTACCGTAGCAACAGCATTCAGTGTATCCCATTCAACCCACAGATTAGCGCTGATTCCAGGATTAATCAACGGAGTGAATGCATAGCTGTAGAACAGTGAAGTGGAACTACGGTAGGCCAAGAAATTCTGATAATAATTGTGCATGTAGCCAAAACTGGAATTAATCTGTAGCCAATATCCGAAAACATTGCCAGACATTGAAAGCAGTATCTCCTTGCGTAGATAGTTGGTATCTGCTTCGTAATATGGCCCGGCGAGAAATTGAAGCGTGGTCGATATGTTATTGCGAAATATCGGACTAAAGATCAATACACCCAGTTTCGACCACTCGCTGTTACCTGCTTCCCTTACTGCCTTGATACCACCTGCAATATGCATCGTCCGGACAAAGCCTTTATTAAATTGAAGATATGGTCCGGTGTAAAGCGTAAGCTTGTCTCTTCCGGACCAGGGTACAAATCCGATATCAGCAACATCAAAGGAATCATGCACCGCCTCAGCCGAAGCCATAGTTCTAAGAATACCGACATCGCCCATGTACCCGGATGCGAAAGCCCAACCTTTCCTTCCGTTTCGCTCGCTCACAGCACCTTGTAGAATGAATTGATTAGCGCCACTTCGGTAGACACCATCAAGACCCGCGGCATAGCTGTAATCGTCACTGTTTGCCATTGCTCCGCTGAATAGTATTCCTAAATCCGAGTTATCCAGCATGCGATGCTTAACCCTTATTGCACCAAACCATTTAGCTGGTTCAATCAGTGTACCATTATCGCTGTAATCCGCAGTTCGAACGGCTAGTGCACCAACATTCCAGTGTGCGGATTTATTGGTTAACTTCAGTCCGGCACCAATCGGCACTGCGTCACCATCAGTAGACTTGCCAATCCTTCGCGAGTAGAATATGTTTAAGGGCTGAAAGAAACCCCTGCCCGGACCAAAATCAGACATCCGAAAGATATCTGCGCCCTCGAGAAAGAACGGTCTACGCTCCTGCAAGTATACCGGATAACGATCAAGATTTAGCGTGAATGGGTCAGACTCAATGTGTGCGAAGTCAGGATAGAATGTGCTATTCAACGTCGTCTGTGATGTAAGATCCCATTTGAGATTTAAACTCAAACTGGGCTTGAAGTCGGTCGCATCGGATAATACGTCCCGGTCGTATCTTACATAACCTTCGGGGTAAAGCTCGAAATGATAACCAACCACATGCGGCTCGACATTGGTCAGCAACCCCCACTTTGAGATTAAATCACCCTCGGCCTGCAACACTTCGGTCCAGAAATCATCCTCGGCTATGAATGGTATATGGCGTTTGAACTGCACGCCCCACTCATCGAGACCACGTTTATATCGTATCGATTTGTAAGGTATCTTTATTTCCACTTCGTAGCGATCTTGATATAATTTCACACCGCTGTACCACACACCTTCCCATGAATCATCATTGGTTCTGCCGTCATCGTGTAGCCAGCCATCCCACATCTGCTCGCTCGCAAATACCCAGAAATAATATCCGGCGGTTTTACTACCAAAAGGGTCGACTTTAACAATAACATAATCTTCATCACCGGTTGGACTGGCAATCGGCCTATGGTTTTGCGCATAGCATTTGAACGCAAAATAGATATTCGCTGCATCCTGCAGGACATAAACCACGGTTTTCTCAGTCGGCGCTGCCTTCTCGTAGGGAACATGCTGCACGAATTTATACACTGAATCTGCCTGCTGCCAAGCATCTTCAATCACGCCATCTATTCTGGGAGCGTTTTCAGTAAAACGGACATTCACTGTCTTCGCACTGGTTATGGTTACCGCGGTCAGTAGAATCAATAAGAGCATACGCATATTGACTCCTTTACTCAAAGCAAGAAACGATTCCCAAATCACTCGTGCATGTATTGCACCCTGTAATTAGGGTCTGGGTACGGTGGCTCGCTGACGAATAGAACGTAATCATTTTCTTTCTCTATTTTCCTTATTTTGTGACTGCTTGATCTTTGTGTCTCGAATTTGAATACCGAATTTACTTCAATAGCATTGAAAACGTCACGGGATACACTGAAACTATGGATTCTATTGGCACCGCACAGTCGGATCGAGGCTCGATACTGGATATCAGTAAAGTTATGTTTAATCCTGTTTTCAAATGTCTGACTTACCTTCAGGTCATCATCATGTGCTATTCCGCCCCGCAAATTCTCCGCAATGGTTATGGCTCTCCCGCCTGTATCCAGCCATAAGACATACAGTTGCTGGTCGTTCATGCCAGTAATCAGTTTATACTCAACGATTCCCGTCTGTACCCGGGGTGTATAGCCCAAAATAACCAACGTGGCAATTAACCCCAAACAGACCACTATGCCTCGGGGAAGTAACCATCGAAGGAACTTCTCCGTACAGGGAATTTCTTCCGCTATCTTCTTGAACATATCTACTCCTTATATATTACGCTACATTACCACATACCACGCATATGCGAAATCACTGCGTCTTGGGAAGGTAATACCGCCCAGACTACAGCAAGATCGCATATGTGTGGCTATATTGATCAGAGTTCGTGATACGCGATGTGTCATTTCCAGGCTTCTATGTGTGCACTGACGACGGTATTGGAAAGTGATTTGTATTCCTCGGAGTTTAACTTAAGAGCCTTTGCGGCTTCTTTTTCGGCATCGGCGTCGCCCGCACTCGCTGCCTCATTTAAGGTGAATTTCACATCTCTGAACCCGGCGGAACGTACTGCTTTTTCATAATCATCAAGATGTATCGCACCGGCCACGCAACTAACGTATGCGGCCATATTATCGCGTATCTTCTTCGGCAACTCACCACGCAGCGCGAGGTCGGATATGGCAATGCGTCCACCTGGTTTGAGCACACGGTAGGCTTCCTTCATCACATCGTGCTTATTCGGCGCAAGATTGATGACGCAATTAGATATTATGACATCGACTGAATTGTCGGCCACAGGAAGGTGTTCAATTTCTCCTAGCCTGAACTCCACATTACTGTAATTACCTTTCTGCGCATTTTCTCTCGCTTTGTCTACCATTTCGGGTGTCATGTCCACACCTATGATTCTTCCGTCCTTACCAACCTTCTTTGCGGCCAAGAAGCAGTCAAAGCCTGCGCCGGAGCCCAAGTCCAGCACGGTCTCGCCAACCTTCAGGCTGGCGATTGCGACCGGATTGCCGCAACCCAGGCCCAAGTTGGAACCCTCAGGCACAGCCTCGAGCTCGGCAGCACTGTATCCCACACCTTGAATCTTCGTATCCGCACAAGGCGTGCTCTCGCTTGAGGCCTGTGGGCCGCAGCATGACGTGCGTTTTGCCGCCTTAGCATAGCTTTTGCGCACGATTTGTTTGATTTCATCATCCTTCATGTTGTCCCCCTTTATTGTTTGATTTTCCCTCAAAATCTCGTAAAAGTGGAAGAAGAATGTTCTTTAGGGAATCAGTGAGTTGCTCAACCCGCATGAGTGATATGCAGTACAACTGACCATCCTTTTCCCACGAAATCACGGCGAATTTATTGCCTGCCTGGATGTCTGCGCTGTCCCGGATATCCTTTGGGAGCACCATTTGACCGCGATCATCAATCGAGATGATCGACTCCATCTTGCAGCACTTTGTTTTATGCTCGGAACCGTTCGTATCCAGCTTTTCCAGCTTTCTCTTCACTTAGGACCTCCTCACATTTTTCCGGTATTTCGTTATAATTAGACCAATCAGATTTATCTGATTTCTACTCCTTAGACAACATTTCCGTAGAATGGTTTATTGCAAAAAAGAACAAAGGAGTCAGTTGTTCAGTGGATTGAAATGAAGGTATTAATGTAAGAGGCGGGTCGAACCCGCCTCTACTCTAGAGAATAGATGCTAGGCCTTTTACATCACCTTACCAATTCTCGCCAGGCGGATTTCCTTCCACTGCCAGACCTTTATCAGGTCCAGCAGATTCTCTCCCTCGTTGCCAGGGTCAAAGGAGAAGAATATGAATAGTGGCAAGCCTTTTAGATACTTCTTGTGCAAGGGTCCCCAGAACCTTGAATCAAAGGATGTATCACGGTTGTCGCCCATAACAAAAATACAATCTTCAGGTACGACTACTGGTCCGAAATTGTCTCTAACCTGTATTCCCATCATGTCGGCAAGCAGACCCTGCTCCCATTTCTCCTGATAAATTTCAAGATTCAAGTCTACCCCGCGGAAATAGCGTCGATCATCGTGCCGTGCCTGTGGTTCATCGATCTTCTGTCCATTAATGAATACGATTTTATTGACTATCCGTACGGTATCGCCTTCGATGGCCACACACCTCTTGACGATACTCTTGTTTTCAAAAGGCGATGCAAAAGCAACTATCTCGCCCCTTCTGGGATTCCGTCCTGGTATCAAAGGAATTTGCTGATTAGAGAACGGAACCGGGATCTTCACTCCGTAAAGAAACCGATTCACCAACAGCGCGTCGCCAACGAGCAGTGTCTTTTCCATGGAGCCCGTTGGTATCACATATGCCTCCACAAAAGCCGCCCTCAGAACAAGGACTATGGCAATGACCACTATCCACGATAAAATATACCTTCTGATTTTTTCAGCCATATCAAATTATAGGCCACTTCAAAATGGAAGTCAACGATCCCGAAGCGGCACTTCCCCAACCACGGGGACAGGCATAACATTTTTAACTTTTTTGTGCAACGCTCTGTACACTGTAATATGCGAGATACGACACAATTGCGCAACCCGTGGCGGTTTCAACCCAACTTCCTCGACCAAATATGCAATGATTTTGCCTCTCAAACGCTTCTCTCTCCATCCATTGGGAGCAAATAATAGCCTAGGCTTGATCTTGAAACGCGTAGTAATCAGTTCAAGTATTTGTTTGTCACTGAGATCCTCTTGCCCCGCAGGAATTTGGCGTTCTCGTACTTCCTGCTTAAACTCGTCATCACCAACAACTACTGCAGATTTCATATCCCAATCTATCGGTCCATTTGCAGATCCTAACACGAATTTTCTATATCGATTGATACGTTCCTGCTCGTTTCCGAATTGTTCCAGGATAACATCAGGCTTTAAGAACCCTAATGGCGCATCTCCAAGATATATCTGGTAGCTGGTCCAAGGATAATACCTCGGATCTGTTACAAGATTTGCTTCGACGGCCTGACGATGGATATAGCGGGACAACCATAAACCGTACTCATTTGCCTGTACAACTTTGTTGTTGAATCTTTCCCCAAAAACATGACCGACTCGTCCGGTCATACGATTAAAGTACTGCGCGTACTCACCATGAAGGCTATTCATAAACTCCGACACCCTACCTAGAGGATCATACACAAAGAGATGAATATGCGTTTGCATCATGGCGTACGCGACAATATCAACTCGATAGTCCTTGCTGTATTTCTCAAGAGAATCAAGATACCTGACATAATGCTGGTCAGCAAAGAAAATCGCTTGCCGGTTATTACCCCGCGCATATATATGATGGTATATTTCTTTCCCGGATAATCTTGGACGTCGAGCCATTTTACTCCTTTTGCAGATAGTGTTTATGACAAAAGGGTGATAAACATCGATAAAATGTGCAAAATGCTATGCCTGTCCCCACTATATATACAAGTTTCGAGGCCAGAATAACAACAAAGGAAGTTAGGGACAGTGATTAGAAGGTTAAAATGTTAAAAATGTTATGCCTGTCCCCGGGTTAGGAGGAAAAGCCGATGGACCAGCGCAGTTTCCACGGCTCATCACCATAGCTGTATAATGGCAGATTCAGAGATAGGCTAAGTCCATATAGAGGAAGACCCGCAAAGGTTTCGGTGCCGACCACGAAGCGTACGCCAACGTCAAAAGCAAATTCTTCATAATATCCAATGTCAGTAAATACTCTGACGAGCGATCGTGTCGGGAACTCAAGATTCAATACATACATCTGATCGGCTTTGATATGCAGTGTTTGATACCCGCGCATATTACCACCACCGGGAATATGAACTCGCTCCTGTGGTGAATAGGTACCAGATTGACTGACCAATAGATTGGCGAGCCTGTTGACTCGTAACAAACCACTCAAGAATAGCCTTTCCTGCGTCGGTGCACTGCCAAATATCTTACCAACAAAAAGACGTGCGCTGAAAGGCACAAAAGATTCAAATGATTTTTTAATCTCGAAGGTGGTTTTCAGATACTCCCACTCACTTCCCAGCGCATGATGCGCGAAGGATAAACTGACATCAACATCTATTTTCGAATGTCGGAATCTAAAATAATTATCGAAAGCGACATTCCTCCCTAACTCCCAGTCGGTTGAATCAAGACCAGAATAAGTAGAAAGCTCATAATATGAAACCATATTGGTAATGCCAGTTTGTGGTCTTCTTGTGAATGGCCGTCCGAGGTTGCTGGAGAAACCAATACTTATATTGTCTCCACCGCGAGAACGTGAACCGCCAAATAGAACTCGCATCCGCAAGCCATCCTTAAAAAGCACCGGGGTTTGGTAGTTCAGTAACGGATAATGTCTCCCACTTCCGAAACCGTAAGTGTAACCCGCAGCCACTTGATATCCACCTTTCACAAAATCGAAATCAGCAAACTTATCGCCAAACAAATAAAAACCTGCAGTTACGCCATCGTAACTATCATACCAAAGATAAGGCGCCCACAGAATTTGGTACGTCGAAAATGAAGGCCAGTCAAAGTCGAAAATCGGCTTGATCGACAGCTTCCGTGGTGAATAGTTGTTCCAGTAATTTGGGTCCAGCGTATATTCAGAGGGATCCAGTGCCACCGTCGTGATTTCCCCTAACGTGTCAGGTACTACAACAGTGTATTTCTTGTTTTCTGCATCAATAGAGTACACCTGCTCTCCAGATGCCGTTGTTATATGTAAGTCTACCGGGATCTTTAAATCCCCCATGTTTTCGATCTCCACTGCATTCTCTCTTACGCTATTTACTCGCCAATCACAGAATTCTGTAGTATTGAGAAAAGAATCGAATAGCCGGACCAAATTCTCGCTACACATTTCTCCATAAATTTTTATGAAATCCTCTGACCTTGCATGCTTGAAAGTGTACGCTCGATAATACTCTTGTAGAATCTTATCTAGTACCTCTTTACCAAGTATGTTCTCGAGAGCAAAAAGAAAAAGTGCCGGCTTGGAATTTGTACCACTATGGTGGGAAATCGGGATATCTACGTAGTCATAAACCGGTGTGGATACGGGTTTCCCCAGATGATTGGTCTGAATAAGATAGTAGTAAGCCCTATTTAAATATCGCAATGATAGGGGTGGTAAGAAAGACACTTTGATAAGACTATTATCTATTCCGTATTTATCTTCCATATAGCGAATTGCCGCGTACGCTGCAAACCCGCTGCCGAGCCATGCATCGTTTACACCGTCCGGGCCTATCGCACCATTGAACCATTGCCTCGCAATCTCGGTAGCTATCGTGGATTCGAACAACCTAGTGAACCGATCTTCCCTAACACCCAGAATAATCAACTGTGGATACGTCGCATCGCCCTGATGAAAGCCATCAACGATGCTTAGAGTCTTATAGGGATACTGACCAAACCACTGGCTATATCTGTAGATCGCATCAGCTGCATAAAGATTGGTATGCTCAGAATTATTATTTTTATGTGGGCGATAGAAAATGTAAATATCCGTGTTCTGGTTTCTAAATCGCTTAACACCGAATTCTAGATCGCAAATCCAAGCAAAATCGTGCACATTTTCGGCGCGGAAATGTACTCTCTTACGCTCACCTCGCGGCAGCTTCGTGCCGAAGGCAACAAGCGTATCAAGGAATTCCTTTTCCACCGTATCAACGAGTTCGCCTGTAGCAGCCACGACATAATTG
Organism: Caldifarciminota bacterium SM23_42; assembly: GCA_001303785.1. Lineage (GTDB taxonomy): Bacteria > Hydrothermota > Tepidihabitantia > SM23-42 > SM23-42 > SM23-42. The sequence goes on from LJUJ01000014.1 coordinate 9,299, forward strand.
CCGGGAATGTTTAGGGTCACGTCGTATGTGCCAAACTCCCCAAAACTACCCCCAAGCGGATGGAGTTGACCATGGTGCCAGCCTTCTTGGTCAAATACGCACACCTTAGGATACCACTGAGTCATTTCATAGTGCTCACGCCAGTACCCAAAATTAGGAAACTCCTTGGGTATTCTAACGTGGAATTTAATTTTCAAGACTAATGAATCACCTGCTTCCAACGGTTGATGCATCGGAATAGCCATCACGGTTTCGTCAACCTGGAATTGCAGCAACAGATTACCGCAAGTGATTTCCACTACATCCACGTACCCACGCACATCGGCTTTCGCTTTTATATATTTCTCATCACCCATCTCATACGCCTCCCGCGCATAATAGGTATCTCTGTCCCGATAAGCATTGGCATAGAGATGTATGTAGAGCGTTTCGAGTTGATAAGGCGAGTTATTATAGTAGGTGAGATACTCTACACCGCTGAGTGTGTGCTCCTCAGTATTGAGTTTCGCCTCTATGTCATATGATACACCCTGTTGCCAATTGACAATAGCAAGAAGTAGGCAAGCAATCATATTATTTACGCCGCCATGAAAATACGAATAGGCGAACAGTCGAGTTGTAAGCAGGGCGTAACTTCATATCATTTAGAGTATAATAGAAACTGGAATACTGTCAATATCATGCCGAAATTATCTGGTCAACCGCCCTCGAATCATTGACATGGTATACAGAATGAGTAGAATCAAATATACATTCTTTGAGAAAGGAGGATCGTTATGACTCGTATCCGTATACTACTTATCGAATTACTCAGTGGATTAATAGTCATATCATCAACCGCGAGCATGTATGCGCAAGTTCCGGAATATGATCTACTCAGAACCCAGGTTGAAAAAGACAGCCTAGCAACTGTCGAATATCCATACATCTTTCCATTATTTGGAGAGAACATAGTACGCAAGGGGTTCGACTTACCGTTGCCGATCGGTATCAGCATCAGCTATTACCAGCAAAGCATGGATGTCATAATAGACAGTGTGGCTCTCGGACTTGGAGGCGCTGGCTTTATGCCTCTCACTTTTGTTGATTTTGAAAAAGTGACCAACGAGGCGCGCAACTATAATGCACGCCTCGACCTCTGGTTATTTCCGTTTCTTAACATCTACGGCATGCTCGGTTATGCCGAGTCGGACGCTGCTGTCACTCTCAACGCACCTTTTGATTTTGAAACGGCGGTCAGTTTCAATGGATGGTCGTACGGTGGAGGTGCCATACTTGCAGTCGGATTGCAGGGTTTCTGGATTACGGCCAATGGCAATCTTACATGGACTGACATGGAGGATTATTACGATCCAGTACGGGCAACCGTTTTGTCATTTCGTCTGGGCCGAACCCTACGTATCATAAAGAACACTAGTTTTCAAATTTGGCTCGGCGCCATGCATCAAGACCCCGAGTCTAAAGTCACTGGTAAATTTCTCTTAGACGATGTTGTCACTAATGAATTAATGGGTTACTTCCAGAACTACCAACAAAGTCAATGGTATAATGATTTGACTCCTCAGGAACAGCAGTTCGTGGATACCTTTATTGAAATAATGCAACAGGGTCCAACCGGTTTGGCTCTAGATTACGAAGTAGTGCAAAATCCAGAACAAAGATGGAATATGCTTGCCGGAGCACAAGTGGAGCTAAGCAAGAAGTGGTATATACAGGCAGAGGCTGGATTCCTGGGCAGCCGCACCTCCCTCATGATGAATTTGAATTACCGGCTGCCGCTATAGGGTTGCCAGAGAAAGCGCTTTAAGTCGATACCGTCTTCTTCGTCAAAGACAATCCCTTCGTCTTCCAACAATGTTTTTTGCAATTCGTAACCGCGGCCCCGTTTCATTGATATGCGACCTTTGCTGTTTATGACGCGTTGCCAGGGTAGGTTTTCCTTCTCGGAAGATGAATGCAGTATATAAGACACCTGACGGGCCGCTCTCGGATTACCGGCGTATTCGGCAATCTGACCGTAGGTGGCGACCTTGCCTTCCGGAATACTTCTTATAAGTTTTACAACATGTTGATAGAATACAGGCTCTATATCATACATCATAGCCTGTTGATTTCACGGTGCCGATAACAATCAGTAGTATGGTCATTGACCATACCCACAGCTTGCATGAAGGCATAGCATATTGTCGGACCGACGAATCGAAATCCGCGTTTCCTTAAATCACGACTCATTGCCTCGGACTCCCTGGTCTGAGCGGGAAGTTCTGAAAGTTTCTTGAACCTATTTCTCATGGGCTTACCATCCACGAATTGCCAGATATATTCGTCAAACGAACCGAATTCTTTTCTCACATCAAGAAACCTCTTGGCATTTTCAATGGTCGCTTCAATTTTCAGACGATTGCGTATAATACCTTTGTCATTGAGTAAACATGCAACGTCTTCTTTCGTGTATTTGGCGATCTTGCGTGCATTGAAATTATCAAAAGCCCGGCGGTAGTTACTCCGCCTATTAAGCACTGTCTGCCAACTCAAACCAGCTTGAGCGCCTTCGAGAATAAGAAACTCAAAGAGCTTACGGTCATTGTGTACAGGCACGCCCCATTCTGTGTCATGGTATTTCAGCATCAATGATGCACTACCTGCTGCCCATGCACATCTCTTCAGTCGCTTGCTTTTCATGATAAAAGGTCATTACTGACTTACGTTGACTAGTATTTCACCCTTCTCAACGCGGACAATGAATTCATCAGCCCCTGATGAATTACTCCATGTATTCTTCTTGCTCTCACCCTTCTTTTTCAAAGTATAAGTCCTGTAGTCTTTCGGGCCGATAACATCCTCACTCACTTCGTTGCCGCCTTTTGTCAGGGTAACTGTGCATACTGATTCGCCGTCAATAATGTTCACCAACCTGAAGTCAATATTATAACCGGCTTTAACCGGCACCTTCAGCTCGTTTCCTGCCGAAACGCTTTCCTGCTTACCCACATCAATCGCCTCAAGTTTCAGTGTAATCGTACCTTCTTCAACACGAATGACAATCTCGTCTGCCTCGTAAGGCGTGAGCTTGAATGTATTGCTCCAGGTTTGTCCCTCGTTACTCAGGTTATACAGATACATCGTTGGTTCATTGATAGGCTTACCATCCTTGAAAGGAACGGCCATGAACGCAGATCGATCGGTGATTTTGTTAGTCCCGCTGACCTTAACTCCTTTCCCAGACTCAATCTTCACGCGTAGGATTTCCTCATCCAACATCATCTGTTCGAATGGCGGCTCCACATACTTTGCCGATGCGATCCGCTCGGTCCACTCGGGCAATTCAATCTCCCTTTCTCCTGGCTCATCCATTTTAGTATATCCAGCAGGCATCGCAAAAAGATTGTCTTCGAGCGAACCGGTTTTTATTTTTTCCAGCAGCATTGTGCGACCACCTTTGCCGGGAATCTCGATCTTCATAGGGAAATTCAGTTTCTTCGCAACCCACAGCTTCATCAAATCATCGCCATCGCGTTTGATTGCATAAACATCACAGTCATAGCCGCTGATTTTCTCAACTCCGGCTTTTGTTTTCTCACCGATGGTTTCGGTATATTTGGCAGCCTGGAAGGGATCGTTCATGAGACTCTGCATATCATCACTCGCTATTTCCACATACATCTTGTCGGCTGGCAGCAAGACGCGGGTCAATCGTTGTTCCTGGTCGACCAGAACAACGATTTCCTGACCGTCTTCTACCTGCTCCATCCGGTATCTAGATTCTTTAACAAAAATTTTGCTTGTCTGTACTGCATTATCATGGTGAATAGTCACGGTCATATCGGCCGTGAATTCAGTCGCCGAAGAGGTACTGGAGCACATTGAGATCAGGAGACCTAAACAGCTCAAAACAAGCCATTTTGAAAACCGAACGTTCTGCATGCTTACCCCCTTTTTCATTAGGTTTTCTTGTTGTTCTTTTGCGAATAGGTAATAATATCCATAAATTAAGAGCAGTCAATGATTACCGCAAGAGCGTCGTCAGGAACGTTATTATGTCATTACCATCGCATCCAAAGCATAGTTTTCGACAACTCCGGATCGAAACCAACGACAATGCCATTTCTATACTTGACTATACATACCAGTATGATATAATGAAATCCATAACATTACCAAAGTACGACTAAGCCAAGAAGTGAGGTAGGCATATGAACTTAGCAGAACTACAGAAGCAAGTAGTTGGTATGAACGAAAGTGTAGCACTTCTGGATGGAACAAGGACAAAATACATAAATTTCGATAACGCGGCAAGCACGCCGACGCTTCTACCAGTTATGGAAAAGGTCAATGAGTTCTGCAAGTGGTATTCCAATGTTCACCGTGGTACAGGATTCAAGTCACAACTTTCGTCATGGGTCTTTGAGGAAGCAAGAAACATCATCGCGAACTTCGTGGGCGCCGACGCATCTTCGGCAGTAATATTCTGCAAAAATACAACCGAAGCCATCAACAAACTCGCTTGGCGCTTCCAGTGTCCGATGATCAAAGCCATGGGCAAGGATGCAGAAAAACCTGTAATACTCACTTCGATCATGGAACACCATTCTAATGAATTACCCTGGAGGAAAGTAGGAAAGGTTGTACACGTCGATATCAATTCTGACGGCACGGCTAACACATTTGATCTCTATGAGAAACTTGAAAAGCACAAGGGCAAAGTATGTTTAGTGGCCATTACTGGAGCGTCCAATGTAACCGGCTACATCAATCCGATTCACGAATACGCCGAGAAGGTTCACGAAGCCGGGGCTCAGATTGCAGTCGATGCGGCGCAACTCGCACCGCATCGGCCAATTGATATAAAGCCAAAAAAAGACCCGCAACATATCGACTACCTAGCATTCTCTGCACATAAAATGTATGCGCCCTATGGGATTGGCGTTTTGGTTACTGACCGTTCGGTCTTTGAACATGGCGATCCCGATTACGTAGGTGGCGGCACGGTTGATATCGTCGACCTCGAAAGCGCGTATTGGAAAGACCTGCCCGAAAGAGAAGAAGCCGGCACGCCAGATATTGTAGGTGTGGTGGCACTTGCCAAAGTCGTTAAGCTAATCGAAGACGTGGGATTTGATTCGATAATCGAGCATGAAGCCGACTTGACCGCCTATGCACTCGAGAAGCTGTCATCCATGCCACATGTCACTATCTACGGCGACAAGAATCCAAAAAACGCTCGAAACAGGTTAGGTGTCATATCCCTTAACATAAAGGGAATGGATCACGCATTAGTGTCCGCGATTCTAAGCTATGAAGGTGGTATCGGTGTAAGAAACGGTTGTTTTTGTGCTCATCCGTATGTAAAATGTCTGCTCGGAGTCACATCCGAACAAGCTAAAGAAGTCGAGAAGCATATTCTCGCCCGCGACCGTTCTACAATTCCCGGTACCTTCAGAATCAGTTTTGGCCTCTATAATACCAAAGCGGAAATCGACCATTTCTGCACGGTACTCGCCAAGATCATACGAAAGGATTACAAGGGCAGATATTTGGTCGACAAAGAACGTGGTGAATACTACCCTGAAGGTTTTAACGTTGATTTTTCAAAATTCTTCATCTTCTAGCACCTAATAAACTAAAAGCCATTTTCCCTGTCTAAAAAATAGAACGGATTAAGGAGGTTAACATGAACGAGAAGAAAATGAAAGTTTGGGAGCCATTTAGAGACTTGGTTAGTATGAGAGACGATATGGACCGTCTCTTCGAAACGTTCTTCGGTACGCAACCACAGGGTATGGATGATTTCTGGCGGCCAGCGATAGATATCGAGGAAAATAACGGCAATTTGATGGTAAGGGCTGAAATACCGGGCATGACCAAAGAGGATATAAAGGTATCGGTACAAGAAGACCTGCTCACGATCTCGGGCGAGCGCAAACAAGAGAACGAAACCAAAGACAAGACATATCATCGCATCGAACGCTGCTATGGCAAATTCCGCCGGATGATTAGACTACCAGCACAGGTTGACGCCGATAAGGTCAAGGCTTCCTACAAAGATGGAGTGCTAAACGTGACGCTGCCCAAGCCAGAATCGCTTAAGCCCAAGCACATAGACGTGGAAATCAAATAAATTCCAATTCCTCCCAAGGGCCGGCTCTGCCGGCCCTTTCTTTTACGCACCGACACGCTGGCCCTTTTTTCGTAAGTCATACCGCCAGCGGGCAGGGATGCCATCCCATTAGAAAACGGTTGACATCCGTGACTCATATAAATAGAATAGAACGAGACGTATCAGGAATACTAGTCTACCATAGATGTCTGTTCCTTGGACTGAAAGGAGGTGACCAATACATCATTGTCCCAAGGAAGATTGTGAAGCGTGATTTGAATGTCAAAAACATAATGGACATCTTTTATAAGTAGTACAACAAAGAAAGAGGAGGTATCGATGATTGACAAAAAGTTGAAGTATTGTGTTGTGTTCATGGCAATGCTACTCTTGATGACCATGGCCAATGCTACACAAGCAGAAGATCACCAGACTTCATCACATACCCTTCGTTTGGAGACGGTATCTTCATCATCCGTTGTTTTCTATCCCATGCGTCAGGAGTTTGTAGACAGCTTCGAGCGAACGGATCTAGCGCCCTGGACATCAACCGGACTAAGCCCCTGGATTATACGGGATACGACCGATGTATACGGACCTGAAACATGCGCTGTTTCAGGATACCGGTACGCCGGTTTCCCCAATGGCGATATTCCGTTTTATCCGGGTAATCAAACGTCTCGGCTGATTACTCCGACGATTGACTTGACTGGTTGGGATTCATTGTATCTCTCATTTGTCTACTGGGCAGATTTTGAGGGAGCGGCGACTAATTTCGACGGTGGCATTCTCGAGATATCTCCGGACAACGGCACAACCTGGATGCAGATAGATTCGCTCGCCCAAGGACATCTCAATCCAACGTATGATGATACATTAGTCGGTACTGGACAGATAGGAACACCCTGGGCTTATTGTTGGGACACGTGGGAATGGGTAGATGTTAGTTCCATGGACCTTATCGGTTTGGGATACGTTGCGACTGGTGATCAAATACAAATCCGCTACACCTTTGACTCTGATGACCTGTCGGGCGGACAGGGCTGGTTCATCGACGATGTCCGTATTGCCGACACCTCGCCTCCCGACCTCCAGGCGCCGATCATTGTTCATACACCGCTCCCTGACACTGCAGACACGGTAAGCAATTATACTATAACCACGACCATCACCGACGGAGGCACCGGCGTCGATCCTGATTCAGTAATTCTGCACTATGAGATCGAGAGTGGCCCGATCCTTGATGTCTACATGACACTGGTCAGCACAGACACGTACGAGGCAGACATTCCAGCACAGAGTTGGCACACCGATATCTGGTATTATATCATGGCTGCTGACTATGCCGGCAACTGGGCGCAAACACAGACCTACAATTTTGAAGTAACCAACGCCCGAACGATTGTCTATGATGATGGCCAGCCCTGGTATGCACCGAATGTCACGGGACCCGGTGATGGATGTTTTGTCCGATTCTTGCTTGCCGATGCTCAATTGGACAGCGGGCTTCTGCATCAAGCCAAGTTCCTGTTCGAAGGAGCTGGGGGTTATGATCTACGCGTCTATGAAGGAACATCAGGGTTTCCTGGTGCCTTTATCGATTCGATGGCCGGATTGATGTCGCCCAGCTATGACTGGCAAACCGTAGACATAACCGACCTGGATATCCGAACAAGTAATCCAAACGGTATCGTTGTCGGTTATATCATCGCGCCTGGTGACTCACTCGGCCTACTTCGGGATCCTACATTGGATTATGCGAGCCAGAATTACGATTATGTAGCTGGTCTGTGGGGGTATGGGACGGCCGGCGACTATATGCTGAGGTTGAAGGTAATTCCTCTGCCACTAGTCGGTATCGAGGAACAGCCAGGAAGACCCATCAATCACTTTGTCCTCTCACAGATCTCATCCAATCCGACGAAAACTGACGCGGTCATTGAATATCAGGTACCAACTGCGCAGCAGGTTTCACTCAGAATATTTGACACTTCGGGGCAACTCGTAAAGACATTAATAGAACAACACGTTGCAGCAGGCACGCACCAGGTTACGTGGAACCGCCGTGATGACCGTGGTAAAGAAGTTGCCAGTGGAGTCTATTTCTATCGACTACAGGGTGAAAATCAGAGTGCAGCCAAGAAGCTGATCCTCGTGCGCTAATCAGATTGTAGTCAAAAAAAAGTGAAAGGGCCGGCATCGCCGGCCCTTTCTTTTTTGTAACCGAAACTTAACTAACCATGATACAAGATATATTTCACCTGCGCCACATAATTTTCAATCTGAACCCTATCTCTTGACTCACCGATAACCCTAACCAGATGCTCGGTCTGAGACGGTCTGATGTGAAGCCAATAGTTGTCACCCATGATCTTTAAGCCGTCGGTAAAATCCAATTTGCCCCGGAACGCATCAATGATCGTTTCCTTCTTCTCCGCGAATTCCTCGCTACCGATCCTTAATTTCCTCTTGAGTAGAAAATACTTGGGGTAGTCAGCCATGATCTCGGATACATTCTGGCCGCGCTCGGCAAGCAGGTGGACGATCAAGCCTGCACCGACCATGGCATCGCGGGTGAAGTTGACCTTCGGATAGATAACGCCGCCATTACCTTCACCACCAATCACCGCAGCCGATGATTTCATCTTAGAAACAACATTGGCCTCGCCAACCTTGGTTCGATACAAACGAACGCCATGCTTTTGCGCTATGTATTCCATAAGCGCGGTCGTCGATAGGTTGGTCACAACCTTACCCTTCTTTTTGCTCAGAATGTAATCTGTAGCCAGGACCAGGGTATTCTCTTCACCGATCGCTTTGCCATTCTCATCGACGATGGACAGGCGGTCACAGTCAGGATCACAGGCAAAACCAATGTCCAACTTACAGCTTTTCACAAAACGGCACAGGGCACCGATATTCTCTCTTGTCGGTTCAGGTCGGCGCGGGAAAATTGGCGCAAAACGACAATTGAGTCGGAAAACTTTGCAGCCCATTTCTTCAAGCAATTCAGGCAAGCCGATTGACCCGGCTCCATTACCAGCATCGACACCAACTCTTAAAGAAGATGTAATTGGCTTCAGCGTAGAGACTATCTTGCCGATATGTTCCTTCAAACCAGATGCATAAATCTTAACTCTATCCCTTTTCCGCCGGTTTGGCGTCTGATCATCAACGATCTTCTTAGAAAATCTTTTGAATGCCGTTTCGGTTAAGAAAATGCCCCCGGAAGAAACGAATTTCAAAGCATTCCATTGTATGGGATTGTGGCTCGCCGTTATGATGATGCCGCCTTTCGCCTTAAGTTTGCGAACCATGAACAGAACTGTGGGCGTAGGAACGATCCCCAGGTCGATAACGAAACGTCCGGTGGAATTCAATCCCCGAATAACCGCCTTGCGGAATTCTTTACCTGATTGACGAGTATCTCGACCAATAACGACACGTCCGGATTTCAGGTATCTGCCAAACGAACGAGCATACTTGAATATTACTTCTTCAGTTAAATCTTCATCTACTTTTCCACGTAACCCGGAAATACTGAATAATAATGACATTCAACTAGTATACTCGCCAGAATGCGTTTGTCAATGCAACGCTTCATATTATATTGAGAAAGCCACTATTTTTCGGGATAAAGCAACCCCGCACCTGAGCAGAGGTGCGGGGTTGCGGGGGGTGTTTTATGAGAAGAACACTATCGTCCAGAACGCGAAACCATAGAGCTGAGATATCCGTCAACATCGAGTTCCTTACCCGTAGCCCTTTTCAGACGCGTCTTCCAAGGATAGAACTCCCCCTCAGCACAAAAACCGTCCTTTAAATATTCACCCACCTTCTTGTCAAATACATAATTGGCACCGTATCTGTCTTGTAATACACGATGAATTTGCCACGACATTATTTCGGCAATCAAGTAATTCTGCACATAAATTGGATAAGAAACGTAGATTATATTGGTAAAGGGCTCAGATCTTCCAATTGGCTTGTCCAAAAACAGGTATTTCTTATGAACCCTTTCCCACAATTCAAGATAGTTTTGCTCAGGATCCTTGTATAATTCAATCTCAATCATGGAACGCGCAAGCAGAAATCGAAGGTACACCGGCAGATACGCCGTTACAATATCCTCTTGTGTTGCCAGATCTTCCCCGCTCAGATCCGTGTATTCTCTCTGCCACGCACCATTACACACAAATTTCGCAATGGTCTCTGCTATTCCTTCAGAGTAAGCGCCGCAATCATTACCAATACACCACTCATAACCTTTTAACACGGGATATTTCGTTATTGTAAAGGTACAGTGCAAACCATGGCCTAGTTCATGCATCCGGTCATACAACGAAAGCTCATCACGGACCACGATCCTGAAATTGGTAGGGATTCTGATTGCCACTGACTGCCCACCGACACCACCTGGCAAGTTTTGCTCCACCAGATGAAGATTAAGGGCATCAAAGTCAATACCAATGTTCTCGATTGCCTTTTCCATCAGGACACTCATCTTTTCCTCAGGTATTTGAGCACCCTGACTATTCACATAATACACCCCAAACAGCTGACGGATATCCTTATACTCGATCTCTTCCTTGTTCTTTTCCTGCCTGATCGTCCGAAGCAGCTGTTTGTATGGTCCGGCCGTCGCTGAGTCTATTGTCTCAACGAATGAGTGAAACCAATCTGCTCCAATTTCTGTAACTTCCAAGACCATTTCCGAAAAATTGCCAAAACCGCATTCTTGAGCCTTGGTGTTACGCAACTTCATCAACTGCAACATCATCTTATCGAGCTCTTCCTGAGATGGCCTTTCAGAAGCACCACTCGTTTCGGTCAACCATAGCTCTAGTTGATTCCTGAGATCGAATACCTCATCATCCATCTCAACTCTCGCCGCGGTTAGAATATTACGCCAGACCCTCACCCTGCGCATCAATACCGAGTCTCTAATCATTGTACTTCTCTCACACCACTTGCTAACCAGCATATTCAAGGTATCATTACTGAGTAGCTCACGGCATCTCTGTTTTGGCGTCTCTAGATCTGACGGCGCCTCCTGGGAATACGCATTCCAATACGCAGTGCCCATCTGTACACAGATATCTTCGAAGACAACTTCCTTCGCATCGAGATAACGTCTCAGGTACTGCTCGCTATACGTTTCTTGCGCAACATAATGAGAACACCGTAAAAGCCCGATTACAGCGACCGCTAACCAAGTGCGCCAATCAACTGTTTTCATTTTCTATGGCATTCTTATGGAATAGGTTCGTTCTTGTCGATATATGCAATATTCGCGCCCTGGGGCTTCATTGCGGTTACGACGACTTCTGGCATCAGACCACTCCAAGCCTCATCTTCATACTCATATCGTGAAGCGGTAACTGTCACTTCGGGCAATGCGCCAACGTATGCGGGAATCTCATCGTCATATCTGGATGCGGTCACCTCAATTCCAGGCATGATACCCACATGCGCCTCAACCTCGTAATCAGGGTGCAGTGCTGTCACCTCAACCGCTGGCATTAGTCCAACATATTGGGGCTGTTCTAACGTATTTTGAGCGATAGAAAAGCTCAACACGAACAAACTAGTCAAGAAAATCTTCATGATTCCTCCTTTGGTTTTTTGGATTCTTCGTCTCATTAAAGCCATCACTATATAATACGCATGAAAACATCCTAAAGTTTCACATAACCCTGCATAAAGTTTGTCAAGATATAATGTAACGGTTTGTGTATTTTGTGGTTTTGCGGTAAAATATAGGAAAAGGAGGTAAAATGAGCTATATCGGTATTGATTTGCATCGGCGGTTCTCTCAGGTGCATGTGATTACTGCACCGGCACAGCATGAGACGACCCACCGGCTCCCGAATGATGAGCTTGCCGTACGGCAATTCTTCAGTGCTTTAGAGGATGGGTGTAAGGTGGCGATCGAGGCGACCGGGAACTGGTATTGGTTAGTCGATGTACTGCAGGATATGGGTTGCGATGTAGCCCTATCCAACCCCCTACAGACCAAGGCGATCGCCACAGCCCGGATCAAGAATGATAAGGTCGATGCCCGCATTTTAGCGCACTTGCTGCGGGCGGATCTGCTGCCGACCTGCTGGATCCCTGATCCAAAGCAGCGCAGCATCCGCGATATGTTACGCATCCGGTTGCGCTTGATCGTCTTTCGTACCCAGTGTAAGAATCTCGTGCGCGCGGTCCTGGCCAAGTACAACATCACGCTGGCGGCACAACAAATCTGGCAGGGTAGCGGCCGTGAGGAATTACTACAGACGGTGCTGCCCGCATCCTATCCGGAAGTTATCCAGCAGGCATTAGTCCTGATCGAGCAATTGACCGCACAGATCCAGTACTGGGAAGAACGTATTCACGAACAGGTTACTGTTACCCCCGCCGCACAACGACTCTTGACCGTACCAGGCATTGGTGAACTCTCGGCCCTAACGATCCTCTACGAGAGCGGGCCGATTACCCGCTTCCCGTCGGCAAAACACTATGTGAGTTATGCCGGATTGGTGCCACAGGTGAAAGCGAGTGCCGATAAGTGCTGGCACGGCCGACTATTCAAACAAGCCAATATGTATCTGAAACGAACGTACGTGGAAGTCGCCCAGGTCTCGGTGCGCACCCGGGCCACGGATGCGCGACTCAAATGCTTTTATCACCGAACCATGAAACGCAAAGGCAAAGCGATCGCCCGCATCGCCCTCGCCCGCAAAATCGCAGGCCTTGTCTACCATATGCTCAAACACAATATTAATTACACAACTTGTATGGCGCGAAATAAAATGGCTGAGCAAGCCTCTGTCACCCCTTAATCAGAAAATGATTCCTGTCAAGATTAGGTAGCTCAGCCACGCCGAATAGATACCTTGTCCTTTAATGGACGAATAGCAGGCTGGGATTTCCCGCCTGGTAACGATCGGCGCAGATAATTATAATAAAAGGAGGCTCTATGTAAAGCCAAAAAAACCATTTGACAAACCGTTACATAGCAGGGGTAACTAGATAACAGGCAACATGAGACAGCACATAGGGAGAATTTTCGGCAATTATGTAAGACGTGTCTAAATTTCGTGCGTTTCGACTAATATGGCTTGAGCAGGAAGACGATCAGGAAGGACCAATATATGGTTTTTTTCACCCAACGAGCCACGGAGATGTGCTCATGTTTCAATCTGTGCCATACATAGGCAAGCAGCACCATTGCCGCCAATAGCCAAACCACGAAACAATATAGCTCACGATACGAGAGCGTGGCTCCCCAGTAGACATTAAGACCTTTGTTCAATACAGAACCATAGATAACAACAACATGCAAGACGTAAACAACTATGGATTCCCGACCAAAATACTCCACCGGCGACGGTAGTTTCTCCCATAGACGCTCAAACCTCTCAAGAAATACCGTCAACAAGATTATCACTCCACCCTTTGTCATAAAACTCTGGAGAGTGGGTATTACTCCTGCCCTATTCAGCAGCTGAGCGACCACGATGAATAACAATGCAGCAAGTAATGAATACATGGGCCAAACACAACGCTGTTTGACAAAGAGATATCCGATCAGGAAACCAAGTAAGGGATATGAAGAATAATCAAACAATGGAAATCGCGAATCCATGAAGTAGTATCTAACGAAGTCAGGCAAGCCGGACACGAGAGAACTGTTTCTGACTGCAGGAGTCAAAATCGGCAGCACGACCGTGAGCAAACCGATGAAGAGCCATGTCACCTTCTGTCTTGGCTTAAGCAGTAACCAGACTTGCACGATGAGGCCGGAAACTCCAATACACCGAAGAATATCCACTTGTAGGAAACTGTGCCAAGCGGGCGATCCGATTGACAGAATCGTTTTGCGTAGTGAAAAATACGGCAGGTACATTGAGTAACCGAGCAAGATGACGAAAAAGAGTCTTTGCAATCTTCGCCGTAGGGTGTTGGAGAGATGCGAATACTCACCCATGCGGGGAAGGGTAGCAACAGCCAAGACAAATCCCGCGGCAAATAGGAATATCGGCGCCGTATATCCCCTTACATGTATCCAACTTGTAAAGAATGGTGTATCACGCAACGCGATATCTAAAAGGCCATCCAGACTATGACCGTGAATCATCTCGGCCACAGCAATCGCCCGCAGCATATCCAGGAAAAGATACCGCTTATTCACAAAGGATTGTGCACGCGATTAGAATAACTTCAGCAGCACAACGATGATCGGTAACAACAGAAATATCCAGCCGAAGAGCGATACCAGACCACCAGGCGATCTCTTTGTAATATAGGGTTTCCCAATGCGGTGAAATCCACCGATGTAGTCACCCATCTCCTCGCCGAACCAGATCATGGCCAGTGCAACGAACAAAAGCACCAAGGTGATTAGAAACCAGACTAAGCCACCAAATATTAAGGCACAGAGAAGGTAGATAGCGGCGATTATCAATGAGATTTTCTTTGGCATACTCTCAATTTGTTTTATACATTATACAAACCCCAAATACGGAATCAAGCCTCGAGGAGACACGCTACGGTGAGAGAAAACAGATTACGTGGAATGCCGCTAGTTTAGTGGACCATTATTGACATTACGTGTTCTTTCGCTATACTCACATTTGATATGGATATACACAAATTCTCCGAAAGAGATCATAGTAACTGGGAAGATTTCGTAGCACAAGCGAACAACGGAACGATATTTCACAGCCTGGCATTCTTGAGCTACCATCCACCCGACCGCTTTCAAAACCATCATCTCATCATCAGGGACCGGAGCAACATCATCGCCGTATTCCCGGCGGTCGAAGATACCGACACGATAATCTCGCACCAAGGCGCATCCTACGGTGGATTCGTGTTCAAAGATAATCTCGGCATTCACACAATATACCTTATGGTTGAAAATGTAGTTCAGTATTTCAAAACAAAAGGCTATCGAAAAATAGTTCTCACGCAGCCCCCATTGATATACTACAAGAGTCCAAATCAGTATATCGATTTTGCATTGATGAAGAACGATTTCGTTTATCTGAAGAGAGACGTCACCGCAGTCATTCCGCTGGACAGTGCAGAACCACTTACGACCTTTCACAGTGATGCGCGCCGTTCAACAAAAAAGGCAATACGGGAAGGAGTGTGCGTTAGGATTTCCGACGACCTCCCTCATTTCTACGATATCCTCAAACATAATCTCGGCATGCGGCACAACGTTACACCCACTCACTCGTTGGAAGAACTACACAAGCTCAAGAAAATTTTTCCTGAAAAGATACTGTTGTTCGGTGCCTACATTAAAGAAAAAATGCTTGGAGGTATGGTAATATTCAAAGCAAACCCCAGAGTGATTCTTGCCTTCTACATCAGCCACCAGGACAAGTATCAGAATTATCGCCCGGTCAATTTGCTCTTTTACGAAGTCATCAAATGGGGACGCACCCAGGGCTTCAAATACCTTGATCTTGGAACTTTCACCCTTAATATGGCACCTAACTGGGGTCTCGGCCGATTCAAGGAAAACTTTGCAGCGCGCGGCTTCCTGCGCGACACATATCAACTACTGGTTTAATGGTTGGGGTTAGGATACTTGACACAAAATCGTCTACCGGTTCCGGTTGGGACGCTGGATATAAAATGAGATTGTCGATTCTCGATATTTGATTCGAAAATCGGATACAGTGGGGTAGCGAACAATTGAAGCAAGATAAAATTCGATTAGGTCACGGCTCGGGCGGGCTGCTGATGTCAAAATTGATCAAGGACGTCTTACTGAAATACTTTGACAGCAAGATCCTGCAACGCCTCGAAGATGCAGCGGAACTGTCCAAGCCGAAAGATAAGCTCGCATTCACCACCGATTCGTATGTGGTCGACCCGATATTCTTCCCGGGCGGTGATATCGGCAAGCTTGCCATCTGTGGGACAATAAACGACTTGGCCATGAAGGGTGCGATACCGAAGTACTTGTCATTTGCCCTGATAATCGAAGAAGGCCTTGCTTTTTCCGATTTGGAGAAGATTCTCAAATCCGCTGCCCATGCCGCGAGAACAGCAGGCGTCAGCGTGGTATGCGGTGACACAAAAGTTGTTGAGAAGGGAAAAGCCG
Source organism: Caldifarciminota bacterium SM23_42 (assembly GCA_001303785.1). Lineage (GTDB taxonomy): Bacteria > Hydrothermota > Tepidihabitantia > SM23-42 > SM23-42 > SM23-42. The sequence continues at coordinate 25,504 of LJUJ01000014.1, forward strand.
ATAAGATATTCATAACGACCTCCGGGGTCGGCGTTATAAAGCGTGACTTGGGCAAAGAAAAAATTAGAGCCGGGGACCGAGTAATGATAAGTGGAACCATTGGCGACCATGGCATCGCCATAATGAACGAACGACTGAAACTGGGCCTTGAGTTCAATGTAAAAAGTGATGTGGCTGCATTACACTCGCTCGCACGTAAGATTCTCGAAGCGGGCAGCGGTGTACATTTCATGCGCGATCCCACAAGAGGCGGTGTTGTCTCGGTTCTCAATGAGGCGGTCGATGGCACTGGGTTCGGCATAATGATTGACGAATGCGCCCTGCCGATCAAGAAACAGGTCAGGGGCGCAAGCGAGATCCTGGGCCTCGACCCGCTCTATATCGCTAACGAAGGCAAGCTTATCGCGATCGTCGACCGCAAGGATGCAACCAGCATTCTCAAGAAAACCAAATCCCATCCCTTCGGAAGAAACGCGGCAATTATCGGCGAAGTGTTCCGAGAACCCAAGGGCGTATGGCTAAGAACTAAGATCGGTGGCACCCACCCATTACTGCAATTAGAGGCTGAAGGCTTACCACGTATCTGCTGAACGCTGAAACACAGAAAAAGACACAACACACCCCGAAGACACTGAGAAAGAAATAGCACTGAAACACATTAAACACTGAATACACTGAAGAAAAGAAGCACAGAAACCAAAAAAACACTTAAAACATTGAACAGAGAAAGTACAGAAATACACTAAAGACTGAAGGTACTGAAATACTCTGATACTGAAAGCACTGAAGGTATTGAAGACACGCTATCCCGATAGAGACATAAAAGCTGAATCCACGCCAGCCAACGCTGGCTGAAGACATGCTTCGCTGACCGAGTTACTTCCGACAAGCTCAAAGCATAGTCGCATGTTACCATTCCCCTCGCTGTACTCAAGACAAGCGAGCAGAGTCGATTCCGTTTTTACTCTAATATCTGATCTGGCTGCAGAAAACGAGAATCCCGCGTCCGCGGGAGAACATCCCTGAAGCAGTCCTCCTCGACTCGCCACCTCTCGCTCGAAGAATAATCCTCCGCAGGGTGGTTCTGAAAAGCCATAACACAAACCTTTCACCGTTCAAATTCAAATCTTGTCACTGGAAACAACATCACGGTACGATGCTGCATTCTTGACTTCACCATGGGTGCAGGTATAATCCTAACAACAGTATGCATAATACAACAGCATATGATGAAATGTTCGTGCAATATGCACTGTCGCTTGCCGCGAAAGGCAGCGGTCAGACCGGTATCAACCCCTTGGTCGGTGCCGTAGTTGTGAAGCAAGGGCGTATTGTTGGTCAGGGATTCCATCGAAAAATCGGTGAAGCACATGCTGAGGCGATCGCTCTTCAGCAAGCTGGCCGGCTGGCCCACGGTGCACAATTGTACGTCAATCTTGAGCCATGCTGTACGTATGGATACACACCGCCCTGCGTGAATGCCATTATCAAGGCGAGAATAAAGAGGGTCATTATCGCGGCTAGGGATCCAAATCCAGCGGTCAATGGCAAAAGCATCCAAATACTACGCAAGCACAATGTTCGGGTCGATGTAGATATCCTGCATGATCGGGCCAAGAAACTGAATCGCTGGTACCTGAAATATATCACGACAAAGATACCTTATGTGATATTGAAAATTGCGACAACCAAGAACATGAAAATATCCGGATTCTCGACAAGGTACGTGACTTCAGAACCTGCACGACGTTATGTTCACGCGTTGCGCAGTCAGGTTGGCGCCGTGTTAATCGGAATAAACACGTTACTTGTCGACAACCCCCTTCTTACCGATCGGTTGGTAGGTCGACACAATCCGGCTAGAATCGTCATCGACCCACATCTCAAGACGCCCCTGAATGCCGCGTTTCTTGAACCCAATGCCCGAAGGATAATACTCACGAAATCCGATGACAATCAGAAAAAGGTGGAGCAGCTAAAGAACACAGGCGTCGAATTCGTATTTATGGAGGGCGATGACTATTCGACCATGGATCTGCTGAAGTCTATCAGTACGTTGAAGATCGGCTCGGTTCTCGTTGAAGGCGGTGGTGTAACATTTGATTACTTCTTGAAAGATAAGGCGTACGACGAATTATTCCTATTTGTCTCACCTACTACAACAGAAGACGGCATCGGCGTCGAAATCGACCAAAGCATTATCGAAAAAAATAAGCCAAAACAGATAGGGGAGGATTTACTTTATCATGTTTACCGGAATAATTGAAGAAAAAGGAAGAATACTTGCAATTTCAAAATCGAGGGTTCAAAAGATCACCATCAAGTCAAGCTTAAAGGTTCAAGAGGGAGACAGTATTGCTATCCAGGGCGTATGTCTTACCGTCACCACCCTACACAAGAATGGATTCGCCGTCGACGTCATGCGTCAAACGCGTGGTGTTACTACTCTTACCGCATGGCGCGCTGGTGAATACGTCAATCTTGAACGCGCCCTGCGCCTAGGTGACCGTCTCGGTGGGCACATTATGCTCGGTCACGTCGATGAGGTTGGCAAACTAGTCAGAACGAAATCCAACGCGTATTTTTTCGAAGCAAGTGAAAAGAACGCACCATATATCGTACCCAAAGGTTCGATTGCTATAAATGGTGTCAGCCTGACAATCTCATCTGTTACGAAAAATGTCTTCTCGGTTTCCTTGATACCTTATACGCTCAAACAAACGACTCTAGGAAATCTGCATACTGGTTCCCGAGTCAATATCGAATACGATTATCTCGCAAAACTGTTCAAGAAGAATTAACGCTTTAATATTGAGAAAAAAGTTAAAGACCCTAGTTTATCTGAATCTCGATTTTCCTTTCCGAATCCTTTAGAAAAAATCTAGAATTGTCCAGCTGCTCGAATATCATCTGCCGCAAGAGTGTATCGGCTCCAAGGGCGGGATACTCCAGCACCACGTCCTGTAGTGACCCTGAAGTCGAGAGCAAGCCGGCCAGCCGGATCGGCGTGGCCAAAGCGATGTGAGGTACAAACAACAAGAACGAATCCGTTGTCACAGTGGTCTGTATGTTTAATTTTCTAAGATTGGGCACTCCTTTATAACGCAATACCTCTATTTGCAGCGTATCAAGAAGAAAATCACCTGCTTCGGCAAAAACCGGCAATGGGTTGACTACCTTGATGAACTCCACACTGCTGCCGATCAGTGTATTATGTAGCGATAATCCCACTTGGAAATATACACTGTCCAGTCCAGTTTCTTTGTAGCATGTGAACTCGAACCTTCCATGTGAATCGGTCTTGCCTTGCCATATTGGTTCGACGGATTTTCGTTCCTCATACGATACCTTGTTGACAAAAAATTCGACCTGGTTCAACGGACTCCCGTTCAATATCACCCAACCAACAACCGTAATGTCGGTATCGAGCGCTTCGTATCTTGTCCTCACATAATCGGTCCAATACTTGAATTGTCCAGGTATGCGGTAGCGCTTACCTTCGATGATGTATCGGAGCCTATTGAAAATATCGTTATTACGCGGACCATGAGCGAGTATCTTGATTATTCTCTCTAGGCGATAATAATCCAAGCCTTCGATTATCTTCATGCGTAATATATCTCTGGCATGCCGGTTAAGCGTATCTTGTAAATCGAAGCTTCCAAAAGGGTAGAAAACATTCTGACGGTCACTGGAGAATTTGAACTGACCTTCGTCAAACGACAGCATCTGTCGATCATCGCGAGCCGCATAATAAACCGTGGCAATACCACGACGATAGTCATGGTACCGATAGCGTCGAGAGTCGTCGCGCATGATCATCAGCATCAGGGATAGAGCAATCGAGAGGCCAACCGGTGTCATGATACTAAGTAATGAACGCTCTCGAGGTGCCAGACGAAGGAATTGTCGCTCGAATACAAAAACATAGAAAACCGACAGGCACATCAAGACCAGTAATGCAAGTAAAGGCATAGTGCTCAGGAAGTTGTTCACCAACGACATTCTATAGCCAAGCGCATGGAATAGAATCTGATATTTCAGCAACAGTAAGAGGTCGGCCAGGGTAATAACCACAATAATAAGCAGGAAGTTGCTCAAGGCCCACGCTCCGGCAACGAGATAATTTTGGCGAAAGAAAAACCGATTAGCCAAGAACAGTAATACTAGCAAGGCAACAAACGGCAACACACGCAGCTGATAGCTACTGATAGTCGTCGCATATCTGACCAAAGAGAAATATTCAATACCAAAGGGTAGAAATGGTAGTGCGACCAAAGACATCCAGATGAACATCTTGAATAATGTCTTAGCCAGCGGCTCGTCGTAGACAGCATTTCTGACAACAATAACATATGACCAGAGTAGTACGTAAAACAGAACAAAAATGCTTCCATTGCCATAACCGCGCAGCATGTTAATCGGGAAGAGTACAATCCATACGAGATGAGTGTAAAGACCTGAATGGCTGTAGAACGGCCCCAGTGCCAGTCTTAAAAGCAATATTCCAAACAGCATCCCAAACAAACAGTTGAGTAATCTGAGTCTCTTCTTCCTTCTCATTATTTTAATGTTTATACTTTATAGTGCGTACCGTATCCTTATATGGATCAGAGACGAACCGGATCAAGAAAACACTGAAACTCCAAAATCCTCTCCTCGGGATCGTGTGCATAGAACTGATAGATACGGTACTTCTCGTTCATCCTGGGTGTTCCGTTTGCGACATTTTTCAATCTATCATACATGATATCAACCTCTTCGGTCGTGTCGTAAAAAAACGTAATCGTACCTGTGCGATCAACTTCCGAACGCTTGCAGAACCCTATGAGCAGGTTTTCATGTTTAAGAATAATACAGTCCCCCTGTCTCAACCATACCTGCATGTCGATCTTCTCGGTATAGAATGTCTCTACGTCTTCGATACACTGAGTCTTCAAGAATACTATGCCGGCCATCGTGTCGCTTACAAGAATGTCATTACGGGGGGTCGTTCAACTATGCATCCCGCTTTGCATCCCGCTATGCATCCGTGGCCACTTCGAGTATATCGATACTGCGCTTCTTCAATTCGTCGATGAAAATCTTGTACAGATCACCTGTTACCGCATCCTCTGGGGCAATGATACCCTTTTCTTTTATCTCGCCCCTGCCGATCAGTCGCGCGGTAATCGCCATCGGGAAGCCGGTGACCCTCATCATCGATGAGATGTCATTCGCAGTATCAGCCTCATCCCACATGAAATACTCAATCTTCACATTCTTACCATCTTTCTTTCCTTCCAAAGTATTATACATGACACAAACATCGGTCTCGCCGGGATTTGGCAAGAGCTTCGGTGAGATCATCGACAGCAGAAATTCCCTGGGCACAATCTTGTGGTCCTTGAAATCAACCGGATCAATATCGAGCATACCGCATTCCTTGAGCGTTTGCACACCCTGCCAGTGACCGGGCCAGCGCACGGTTTTTTCAGCGAATTCCTTGAGTTGGGTTCGGGTGAAAAGAAAACTGGGCATACCCGGAGTCACGGCGCATTCCAAATTCTCATCCTTGCCGAATTGCTTGAACCTAAACTTTTCGAGGTCGGTTGCCGCATCAACCTCAACAATCTTTCCGTCTTTTATCACGTTCAGTCTTATCACATATTCTCTAAGCACGTGTTCAAATGCCCACGTTATCATGTACCGCAGCGGATGTTTCCAAGCAGCCTCTTTAGAAGGAATACCGCCGACTCTGGCGACGGCGCGCTCCGCGACATCCATTTTTCTGATACCATCACCCAGAGTTATATTACTCAACCCGGGGGCGAATCCCATACCGTCAACGAACGTCACACCGTTCTCAGATGCCTTCTTGTGCAACCACTCACCGTATTCGCTCAGCTTCATACCTTCGGGGATCTCTAATCCTTCGGTCTCATAGGCATCCGGGGTGCGATGAAACTCCTCTATCGTGTCGACAATATTCAAACCAGCCTCGATTGCCAGATGTACAGTCTTGTAGCTCGTCTGTCGGTTGGGCAATGTCAAAACACCAACATCATACTGCTTCATTAAGCCAATAGCCGCTTGCTTATCATTGATATCGAGTATATGTGGAATCAACTTATCGCTACCGACCCATTGCTTGACCCTATCGAGTGTCTCCTTGTGCCTACCGACAAGGCCGATCGCTTCGACGTCCTTATCCCCTGCCAGGTCCCATGCGACCGCAGAACCGATCTTGCCTGAACCGCCAAAGACAAGAATTCTCATACTTCCTCCTTCGATGTTATCTGTAAAGCAATTTGGACACCAAGAAATACGCCTAATGGACCGCTGTACAAGTGATCCTTCCTTGCTCTGAACCAATCCCTACCGGTTGCAGTCAATATACCAATATAAGTCTATAATTATAGTAAAATATCGTGTGGTGTCAATTCCATTCGCTCTGATTGCGATTTCGCTTGACTTTTTTCAGAAAATGTGGATAATATCCTAAAGGAGAACCGATTATGACTCTCGACAAGAGTAAAAAAGACGAAATAATACAGAATTTCAAAAGACACGGGAAAGACACCGGGTCGCCAGAAGTACAAATAGCCATACTAACTGAGCGGATCAAGAACCTGTCTGACCACCTTAAGCAATTTCCGAAAGACAAGCATTCGAGGCGTGGGCTGATCAAGATGGTGAATGATCGACGCCGTCACCTCAACTATTTGATGAAAAAGGACCGCAGCAAGTACCTACAGATCATTAAGACCCTAGATTTAAGAGGTTAGTTTGTACTCCGCATCACTTAAGGTTGGGGAAAAACAACTAAGACTAGAAACCGGTCGCGTGGCAAAGCAGGCTGCTGCCGAGTGTACGGTCAGTTACGGGGACACGATTGTCCTCGTTTGTGTTTCATACAAACCAGATGCCTCTGAAGGTATCGATTTCTTACCCTTAACTGTGGACTACCGCGAGCTCTCCTTTGCCGCGGGTAAAATCCCGGGTGGCTTCATTAAAAGAGAAACCCGACCCTCGGAGAGCGAGATTTTGATTTCAAGACTGATCGACCGTCCAATGCGCACCCTTTTCCCAAAAGAATTTCGTAACGAAGTACAGATCATCGCCAATCTTCTATCTTCTGATGTTGAGCATGAGCCTGATACGTTTGGCATCATCGGTGCAGCAACTGCTCTCTTGATGTCTGAATTACCTTTTACCAAACCAATTGCCGCCGTCAAAGTCGGGCTGGTCGATGGCAAATATGTGATAAACCCCACCTTGGATCAACAAGGGAACAGCAGGCTAAACATAATCATTGCCGGCACCAGAGATAGCGTCGTCATGATCGAAGGAAGCGCTAAGGAAGCAAGCGAGGAAGAAGTAATTAAAGCCATTAGGTTGGCACAGCCCGAAATCGTACGCATCATCGACATTGAAGAGGAGATGGTTAAGAATGTCGGCAAGGAAAAGGTCAATCTCATCAGCTCTTTTGTCGAGGAGTCGTTGTCGGCGGAGATAAGACAAGCATTGGGCGATGAAATAGATCAAGTGTTTCTTTTCAAGGAGAAAAAGGCACACGAAGATGCAGTATACGAATTAATCAAGGTAACCTCGGAAAAGCTCAAGGAACGTGATGATAATATTGAAGATAAGGTCAAGCATGTTGTTGACGAATTGCTACGCACCAAAATGCGTGAGATGGTTCTTAAGGAAAAGAAACGTATGGATGGACGGGGGCTAGAAGAAATCCGCCCGGTTTCCTGTGAAATAGGGCTCTTACCCCGAACCCACGGCTCGGCCATATTCACCAGAGGTCAGACCCAGAGTCTTGCGGTTACAACGCTGGGCACGGCAAGCGATGAACAAAGAGTTGACGACATATACGGTGAAGAATCAAAATCCTTCATGCTTCACTACAATTTTCCACCTTTTTCGACCGGCGATGTCCGACCCATGCGTGGACCAGGGAGACGCGAGATCGGACACGGAGTATTATCAGAGCGCGCCATAGCGCCGGTACTGCCCGAGGAAACGCAATTTCCTTATACGATCAGGGTTGTCTCCAATATCCTCGAGTCCAACGGCTCATCATCCATGGCCAGTGTCTGCGGTTCGTCACTTGCGCTCATGGATGCCGGTGTACCAATCAAGACCGCTGTCTCGGGTATTTCCGTTGGCTTGGTGAAGGAAGGTGAGCAATACGCACTGTTGACTGACATCGTGGGCGCCGAAGACCATTACGGCGACATGGACTTCAAGGTGGCCGGGACCAAGGATGGAGTCACCGCGATTCAGCTAGACTTGAAAATAGAAGGATTGTCCGTAGACATCCTTTCACAAGCCATCGAACGGGCACGCACAGCGCGTCTGGAGATATTGAAGGTAATGAACAGCACAATCAGCACACCACGCAGTGAATTATCCAAATACGCACCAAAAATAGTTGTGTTCTCAATCGCTAAGGCAAAGATTGGTGAAGTAATCGGCCCTGGTGGCAAGGTTATTCGAAAGATCATTGCCGATAACGACGTGGAAATCGATATTGACGATGATGGAAAAGTAACGATTGCTGGCGAGGATCGACAAAACGTTGAAAAAGCCCAAGAGACGGTCAAGAGCATTGTCCAGGAAGCCGAAGTCGGGAAGACTTACATCGGTGTAGTCAAGCGTATTACAAGTTTCGGAGCGTTTGTTGAAATCCTGCCTGGTAAAGAGGGTCTTGTACACATCTCTAAGCTTTCCCGCCAGCGCGTCAGAAGAGTCGAAGATGTTGTCAAACTAGGCGATGAAATCGTCGTAAAAGTATCCAACATTGACGATCAGGGGAGGATTAATCTTATCCGAAAAGAATAAGATAGTCCTCGCTCAGCTGAACCCCGCAGTCAGAATCATTGCCGAGAAACTACCCAAGTTTTACTCGTTTTCAATGGGTTTCTTCCTTGATCACGGTTCCCGGGATGAATCCTTGAAGGACAGCGGCATAACCCATCTGATCGAACACATGCTGTTCAAGGGCACGTCGCGCAAATCCGCCTTGGAGATTGTGAAAATGATGGAGAGTCTGGGCGGTGCATTCGATGCCTACACCACCAAGGAAAATCTGATTATAATAACCAAGTTTCTTACAGAACACATTGGGTTAGTCTTCGAATTGATCGCCGAATTACTCCTCGAGTCAAAAATAGACAGCACCGAGCTGGATAAGGAAAAATCGGTCGTACTCGAAGAAATCAAGTCGAGTAACGACGATCCGGGTGACAGTGTATTTGACTTGTTCTTCGAAACCTTAATGCCTGAGCATGCGTTGGGCCGTCCAATTGCTGGTACCATAGATTCGGTGAAGGGGATCGATGCCGCACGCACCAAGCGATACTACCGAACGCTAAGGAACCGGGAGATGGTCATCGCCTTGAGCGGCAACTATGATTATGAAAAGGTAACCGACCTAGCCAAAAAGAAATTTCCCAACGGAAAATCGGAAACCCCGCGACGCATTACACCTAAACCACAGTTTGGGGAGGTGGCGGTCCTACCACGTAAAGAAGTCTCACAGGTACACTTTGTCATCGGAACACACGGTGTCGAATATGCCTCCCAGCATCATTATGGGATGGCAATAATGAATACAGCATTCGGAGGTGGCATGTCCTCGAGACTCTTCCAGGGTTTACGGGAGAAAGATGGCCTGGTCTATAATGTTCATTCGTTCATCGATTTCTATCGCGATTGTGGTGTCACCGGTTTCTATTTCATATGTGACAAGCAAAATATCTCTAAAGTGGTCCGCCGCCTGAAGGAGATTTTTCGGGATATAAGTGGACACGGTTTTGCTAACGAGGAAATTGAGCTCGCCAAGACTTATCTCTCCGGCAATTTTCTGCTCAGCCTTGAGAGTTCGACGAGCCGTATGCTACGCCTTGCGCGCGAGACGGTGTACAAATCAGAAGTCGCAAGTATCGACGATGTCGTGGCCAAAATCGATACGGTGAATGCCGCGCAGATCAATGGTCTAACCGGTGATTTCCTCAACCCGAAGCAATACACCATTGCCGCGGTAGGACCGATCACCGAGAAGGAAGTACACAGTATCTTTGAAGATTTGAATAGTTAATTCTTACCACGATTGACTTCAATTAGATATTCTTTATAATTACGCATGAAGGTAACACTCATTGCACCGGCTGTAGTCGACGAGAAAAGAAGGGGAATGCAAGGCAGGGTATTTCAACTACCACCGCTCGCCCTTGCGACGGTTGCCGCGGCAACCCCTAAGCATGTCGAAGTAGAAATCATCGACGAAGCACTCGAACCGATAAACTACAACTGCGCTACCGATCTCGTAGGTATCACCGCACTTACCCGTTTTGCTCCGCACGCATATGACATTGCCGACCGCTTTCGCAAGAGGGGTGTCAAGGTAGTGATGGGCGGTATGCACCCCTCGGCACTACCCAACGAAGCAATCAAGCACTGCGACAGTGTAGTCATTGGCGAGGCCGAAGGAATCTGGGTTCAGCTGGTCAAGGATTTCGAGAAGAAGCGTCTGAAAAAGTACTATAAGAATAAAGAATTCGTTGATTTAAGCACGATCGGCAGACCACGTCGTGACCTCTACAAGAAAGAACGCTATCTATTCACTCATTTCATACAGACAACGAGGGGTTGTCCCTTCAATTGTGGGTTCTGCAGTGTAACCAAGTTTTTTGGTCGAACATATCGTACCAGACCCGTTGCTTCGGTGATCAAAGAGATCAGAGAAATGAAGACAAAATTCGTCGGCTTTTCTGACGACAACATCTTCGGCAACCGGATCTATGCGCGCAAGCTTTTCTCAGCACTGAAGTACGAGGGTGTGGTGTGGTTGAGTCAGGCGTCACTAAATATCACCGATGACCCGAAACTGCTCCACCTTGCTGCGCGCAGTGGCTGCAAGGGACTTTTCATCGGCCTGGAATCGGCCGACTACGAGTCTCTGACCCAAATGAATAAAAGATTCCTCAAGCCACAGAAATTCAAGGATGCGATCAAGCATCTCCACGATGAAGGCATCAGCGTACTAGGTGCTTTTGTCTTGGGCAACGATAATGAGGACCAATCGATATTTGCGCGCACCTTGGAGTTCGCCAAGAAGATCAAGATCGATCTTGCTCAGTTTGCAGTGCTCACACCTTACCCCGGCACCGCGATATACAACAGATTAATTAGGGAGAATAGAATCTTCAACTTTGATTGGACAAAATATGATGCGGGTAATGCAGTCTATAGACCACTGAAGATGACCGCCGAAAAACTGAAGCAAGAAGTCGACAAGCTTTGGCGTGATTTCTATCGCTTTGACGAAGTCATTATGCGAATATTGACATTAGGCAAACGAATACCACTTCAGTTGTTGCCGATACTCCTCATCAACTTCAGTTTCCGTAAGGAGATCGCCGCAACGCAAGATCTGTAGACAGAAAGACTCCTATTAGTACTACCCTATAAATCCGTGTACAAGATAAAAGTCAGATCTGAAGATTTTGTCGTTAGGGAACTGGTCTCAATACCCCTGGCGACAAGGGGCGACTACACCATTTTGAAGTTGGAGAAACAGCTGTGGAATACGCTCGACGTCATCGATTTTGTTGCCCGCAAGATGCGCTTGCCGAAAAGGTTTTTCTCTCGGGCCGGGCTCAAAGACCGCTATTCACTATCCACGCAATATCTTTCTTTCAAAGGTGGCTTCAAGCGAACCATAAAAGAAAAGAATTTTACGCTCAAGCCGATCGGCAGGAGCAATTTCCCGGTAACACCAAGAATGCTGTTCGGCAATGCCTTCAGCATAACGCTTCGAAACTTGACCGAGAAGGAAATTGAAAAATCTAACCGTAATGCCACCGAGATAACAGGGCATGGTTTTCCCAATTACTTTGACGAACAGCGTTTTGGCTCAGCACGTCACGGGCAGGGTTTTATCGCCAAGAAAATGATCCAAAGGCACTATCAAGGCGCTCTGAAGCTACTGCTGTGTTATTCTTACAGAGAAGACAGCGCGCGCGAAAAACGGTTTAAGAAATACTGCCTGGATCACTGGTCTGACTGGCAAGGATGCCTGGAAATCGCACCACCCATGTACAGACCGATTCTGGGATATCTTTGTGACCACCCAAAGGATTTTAAAAACGCGATCAAGAAAATCGACCAGGAATTCCTTAACCTATACCTGCTTGCCTATCAGTCTTTTCTCTTCAACGAAACGCTTTCTAATGTCATAAAGCAATCCGGCGAGAAATTTGTATCTCTGAGATATTCACAGGGGGAATTTGTCTTCTATCGTGAATTATTGGCAAGAAGCACTCTCAGAACATTACGTTTGCCGATGCTCAATGAGAAGACGACATTAGCCGGATTTCCTGGCGGATTCACTGAAAACGTATTGAAGAAAGAATGCATTACCTTGAAAACCATGGGCCTGCAAAAGATGCGCCTGCGTGGTGTTCGGTTCAAAGGCTTCGAACGTAACGCGATAGTCGTCCCAGTCGATTTTGTGGTCACAGAACCCATGCCCGATGAAATCTACAAGAATCGGCTCAAGCGCACAATCGAATGCACTCTACCGCCGGGCGCTTACGCTACAATACTTGTAAAAAGACTGTTCTTATAGAATCCCAACGCTGGGGTCAGTCTCAGTACGCAGCACAATTGACATTATCACTGTTTGTTGTATAATTTTCAAAGGAGGTAATCGATGAGATTACTGTGTATCACATTATTGGTTTGCTTCGCATCGGGGCTGTACGGTGACGTTATGTATGAAATGGTATCGACGAGCGAAGGGATGATGGGAATGAAAGGTGAAACTAATATGCGCATCTTTGTTAAGGGTGACCGCTCATTGACCGAGATGACGGCTGAGGATCCGATGGCCGGCAGCATGACCGATATCAAGATCATTCGTCTGGATAAAGGCGTGATTTGGTCCATTGACCATGACAAGAAAGAATATACCGAAACAAACATAACGGCTGCGCAACAGGCGCCCGAAGAGGCAGAAGAGGATATACCAATGCCTAATCTTAATGTTGTTGTCACCGGCGAGAAGAAGAAAATCCTCAACAAAGACTGCGAGCAGGTCATCGTGACCATGGATGTGAAAGACGAAGAGGGTGCCATGACCTTCAAGCAAACCATGTGGGTGGCCAAAGATATTGCTGGGTATGAAGAAATACGTGATTTTCAAAAGCAAATGTCCGATTTGGACTATTCAGCGTCGTCCGCCATGATGGGCGCTAACAAGAAACATTATGAAGATTTTCAGAAAAAAATCAGTGAAATCGAGGGTTTTCCACTCGAAATAGACATGGAAATGATCATGGGCGCGGAAGGCATGTCATTTTCATTCCTGACCCATAGTGAAGTCACCAAAATCGAAACCAAACCCATTAATAGCAAGGTCTTTGAGATACCCGCCGGTTATTCCTTAAAGGAATAATGGATTCACACGGATTAGGCGGATGCATACAGATGCAATAATCAGTGTGCATCCGTAGCCATCCGTTTGCATCTTCAGTCATTCATGACAAGGAATAAAGGGTAAATTCTGGTGTATAATAAAGTAGATAGTGACGATGCGTTACTCGAATCCGTTAAAAAGGGCGACTGTGATGCCTTCAATCCTCTGATTGAGCGGTACAAGCTACCACTCTACAAGGTAATGTATCGCATGGTGTTGAATCGCGATGATGCCGAAGACCTGGTCGAAGAAGCGTTCATCAAGGCCTATCGTTCTATCAAGAGCTTCGAACTCGGACGACCGTTCTATAGTTGGTTAAGGAGGATCGCTGTGAACAATGCAATCAATTTTTTGAAGAAGGAACATCGAACAAGAAGTGAACCGCTAGAGGCAGTTGAGAGAACACTGAGTGACAAGCGACACGACCCAGTAGCCATGACGAGGCAGAAGATGCTAAAGGAAAAAATTACCCTCGCCATGGAAAAGCTGCCCGAGGAATCTCGAATCATCATTTCGCTCAAGGTTGAGGAGGATCTGTCATACGATGAAATGAGTGAGTTACTAAATATCCCCAAGGGAACGGTGATGTCCAGGCTCGCCCGTGCTCGTCACAAATTGAAGAAAATATTAGAAGATATGGAGGTGCCTTAGTATGAAATGCGATTTGCCCATTGAATTACTAAATGGGTATCTTGACAATGAACTAGATGACGAGCAGCGAGCTTGGGTCGAAACCCACCTTAAAGCATGCCCGGCTTGCCGTGACGAACTCGATGTCTTAAAAAGAATTGACCGAGCCGTGAGAGACGAAGTATACGAAGAACCATCATCAAAATTCGTCCTTGGCCTGAACCGCCGCGTCATGGAGAAGGTAAGCATCCCCCGCCGACGTAGTTTGTTCAGATTTGCGCCGGTTTTCGTACCCGTGGCCGCGGCGTTTCTGATACTAATTGTCCTCATTAACATAAGTCCTTCGAAGCGATTGGTTGACGTAAATGACCGAATGTTCTATGAGGAACTCGCGGCGCGTCAAGAGGTGCAAGTTTCAATACCCGAGCCGAAAATTGCCCGGGCCCCAATATCTAAAAAGGGCGTTGCACAAGCGGATGTCGACAGGGAAAAATCTGCGCCGGCAAGACTGGAGGAAACACGTATTGCTGAGACCGCCGGAAAACCCGATATGCCTGAAGCAGGAATCATGGCTCCCGCCGGCGAACAGGTTGTCCGTGCAATCATTGATTCCACCGGTATTGTGATTAAGGTGGCAACCGGGAACACGCTAGTTCCCGAAAAAGATACCATGCTCGAAAACGAACTATCGGGTCAGCAGCTATCTCCTCCAACTATCGCCGGAAGGAAGAAACAAGTCTATGTGGATTTTTCAACCGAGGAGTGAAAGGATCAACTACTGATGTATTTGCGAATCCGCGTGGTGCCACGGTCGAAGCAAACAGAAATAAAAGAGCTGGCACATAATCATCTCAGAGTGCGGGTCTTATCCCCGCCAACAGACAACCGGGCAAACAAGGAATTGGTTGCAATACTTGCCCGTTACTACAACAAACCTGAATCGTCGATAAGTATCAAAAAGGGGTTGAAATCCCGGGACAAGTTGGTCGAAATCCAGGATTGAGCAAATCACATCCAGGCCACGACAGCTGCCGGGTCATGATGCTCTTTGCGTGAGGAATTTACGGAATTTCTTAAGCGCCTTTGCTCGGTGACTGATCCGATTCTTGACCCCCGGACCCAATTCGGCAAAGGTCTTCTTGTAACCCACTGGTATGAAAATCGGATCATAGCCAAAACCCTGACTACCCTTTGGCGCCCGCGCGATTCGACCCACACATTCGCCTTCAAATACTGCATGCTTCCCAGGCGCGTAATAGTAGACGAAAACGACTCGGAATGAAGCGCTGCGGTTTTCCTTGTTGATTAGGCTCTTCAACAACCTTGCAATACGTTCTTTGTCGGTTCTACCATACCTGGCAGAGTAGATCCCTGGCTCCCCATCCAGACTGTCAACAAACAACCCGGAATCATCTGCCAGAACTGGCTTGCCACATAACTTGTAACAAAATGAGGCCTTGGCAAGGCTGTTTTCCAACAACGATCTTCCCAATTCCGGGATGTCGACCTTCAACAACTCACCCATCGGTTGAATATTCACCACGTCACCAATCATGGTTTCAATCTCACGCACCTTATGTGGATTCCTGCTTGCCAGGACAATAGTGTGTTGTGCAGATCCTTTTCTCAACGCCTACTTGTCAACCTGACCTATGGTGTCACCATCGTCTCAACGATAAACGCACCACGATAGCCCGCACTCAGGGCTCGGCTCTTCAACGGCTCGACTTCTTCACGCGTAAGATAGTCGCCGACCCGTACCTTGTAGTACGGAGCCATGTATTCCACGTATACTTTTTCACTGAAAATATCGCGCGCGTCCATGGCGACCCGCGATGCATTTTCCTCGGTCGAGGATGCGAATATTTGAACCCGAAAACCATAGACCGTCTGCGGCGCCGGAACTGGCGTCTCGGGCTGAGCCGGAACATACGGTTCTGCAGCGGGAGGCTCAGACACGATCGGCTTCTCTTCGATGGGAGGTGGTATGAGTACGATCTCTTCTTGCATTTGTGGTGGCTCTTCGGCAGGTTCAACTGGCGGCGGTGGCAAGATCGGTTCTTCCTGCGTCGGTAATGTGGGTTCTTCGGCTACGGCTGGTGCCTGTTCTTCCTCGCCAAACACTACCACCTCTTCCAAGCCTTCGGTCTCAATCGCTGTTTTTCTTGGTGCACAAGAAACAAATAGTAAAATGCACCCAATTAAGCAAATTATTTTCATAATTACCCCCTTGTTATGTGCAAATTCATTTCAATAACTTCTTTATGTCTTGAGCACGCTCTTTCTTGCATACCAGAACACCTTCATTGCTCACGACTATGATCAACCCTTCAACATCATAAGCACGCAGCGGTATATCCCGGCTACACATGATCGAATCCTCGATCGCAATGCCTCGAGCATCACCAATCAGTATGTTCTTCTTTTGATCCTTACTAAAATAGCGCTCGAGGGCGAGCCAAGAACCGACATCGTCCCACTCGAAATTTCCCTGGACCACACACAGGCGATTGCTCTTTTCCATGACCCCATAGTCGATTGAGATATCCGGCACGTTCTGAAAATCCCTCTTTTTACCCCGGGCTAGAAACCGTTCAACACCCTTGTGAACTGCTGGAACAAAATGCCGTATCTCCTCAAGCATCGTCTCAATTGAGAACGTGAATATGCCGCTATTCCAGAGATAGCGTTTGCTGCGAACATATCGCTTGGCCGTAGCCTTATTAGGCTTCTCCGTAAACCCGGCACCACCATACGATACATTATGGCGCAAAGTTCCCAGTTTACGGCCTAATCGTATATAACCATAACCTGTTTCTGGGCGAGTCGGCCTGATTCCGTAAGTCACAAGATAACCGTTTTCAGCAAGCTCCTGGCCGTATTTTAACGCACTGAGAAAGGTTTTTCTCGGGCGTATGAGGTGATCGGCCGGCATCACATGCATAACCCCGTTTCCATGCCTCTTGCGCAAAGTCATGGCCGCCAGACAAATCGCCGGCGCCGTATTGCGACGCAAGGGTTCAAGAACTATGTTTTCTCTGCCAACATGCTTCCTTGTAAGCTTCTTCAGTTCCTTGGGAATTACCAACAACCGCTCATGTCTCTTGAAATTGCCCGCGATACGCTGTATTGTCTGAATCAACAATGGCTTGTTGTCAAAGATGTTAAGAAACTGCTTGGGAAAATCGGGTTGACTAAGAGGCCAGAATCGCTCACCTCTGCCGCCGGCAAGGATTACCGCGAATTTCTTAATATCTCACCTCTTTCAATTTAAATAACACGCTACCAAATTTCATCCTTGCCTTGATCTGCACTGGCAGGCGTTCGGCCTCCGAATACCATATCACCATATTGCCCTTGGCTCCGAAGATTCCTTTCCCCTCGGTTTTTGGTTCGACGACGATAGTATTATATGTACCGGCACTGGTTTCAATTCTTTCCTGCCCGCGCACCAAGCAGTATATTTCATGATTCTCCTGAGAATTGTGTACGTTGAGCACGATTGTATCACCACCTTCCAGAGGTATCTCACGCAGATAATACCAAAAACTCAAAAGATCCCTCGTATCTTCTGCAATATCAATTCTCAACGTATCATCATAGGATACGTAATGTGCGTCATGGTTGAAATACATGTTACTTTTCCGATGGTACCCGCTTTCGTTGATGCGCTCCTGGTAAAGGTGGGGCAAGAGGGTTTTCACGCTCGTATACACCTCAATGGTATCATTTATCGAAAACAAGATTCTCAATCCGCTAGACGAGTTCAGAACCGAAGAGATGAGATAGCAATGCTCCCCCTCATAGGTCAGTGTATCTCTCACTTCCAGAGTCATCTTACCAAGAGTCAGGAATGAAAACTTTGCATCGTACTCGAGACTCTCGCCCACCGGGAAAATCAACAACAAAGAAACCAGAATCATACGACGAGTTTGTTCAACCTCTCGATCCGTTTATCAATGGGCGGATGAGTCGCAAACATACTCGCCACGTCACGTCGGTCCTTGCCAAAAGGATTGGCGATAAAAAGGTGAGCATTGGCATCAGAGGCGCGCTTCATTTTCTGCCCTGCGTCACGCAGCTTTACTAAAGCCTGAGCAAGACCATGGGGGTAACGCGTGATGTACGCACCGGATGCATCCGCAAGATACTCCCGCTGCCTCGAGATCGCCGCCCTGATCAACGCGACAAAGATGGGCGCGATGACCGCCAAAACAAGACCAACCACCAAGAGAATCAAGCCTGCATTACCACCGCTGCGCCGATCTCGCCTGCGCCCACCCCACAACATAGAACGCAGAAAGAAATCCCTTAAAAGGATAATGAGACCGCCGATTGCCGCGACCACGGTCATGAGTAACATATCGTAATTCCTGATGTGGGATATTTCATGGGCCACAACGCCCTGCAGTTCCTGCCGGTTCATGATTTCCAAGAGACCGGTTGTGACGGCCATCGAGGCATTCTGGGGATTTCTGCCAGTCGCAAAGGCATTAGGCGCTGGAGAAGGCGTGATATAGACCTTGGGCTTGGGAGTGCCGGCCGCAATGGAAACTTCTTCCACAACGTTATGTAACATTCTGAATTCTTCTGGATCGGCAGGCACTGAGCCGGTCGCCTTCAACGCTATCTTATCTGAATTATAGTACAGGAAGATGTTATAAAAGACAATGAAGAGCGCGAAAAATATGTAACCACCAATACCCCAATCGAGAACCTGCACCAGCGCATACCCGAGTACACCAAGAAAAAGACTTGTGATGACAATAAACAGGAACGTTTTGCGCTTATTGGCGGCAATTAGGCTATATAACGTCTCGCGCATCAGAACTTAACCCGCACCGGCTCTTTTTCCTCAGCCGGAGCCTCGAAGAACTCACGGGTGTTAAAACCAAACATCGAGGCGATTATTGTCTGCGGGAATTTCTGAATTGTTGCGTTGTAATCCATAACCACGTCATTATAGAATTGACGGGCAAATGCAATCTTGTTCTCGGTGGCGGTCAATTCCTCCTGCAACTGCATGAAATTCTCATTTGCCTTCAACTGAGGATAATTCTCCGCAACGGCGAAGAGTGTCTTGAGCGTTGCCGTCAGCATATTATTTGTCTCCGCTGCCTCTTTAGGGTTCGTTGCGCCCATGGCCTTGGAACGCAGTTCAGTAACCTTTTCCAGCACCTCTTTCTCATGGGCGGCGTAGCCCTTCACGGTTTCCACGAGATTCGGGATTAGATCGTAGCGCCGCTTCAGCTGAACGTCAATCTGCGCCCAGCCGTTATCTACTCTCGTCCTCTTCACGACGAGACTGTTGTATATAAGGATGAATGCAAACACAATGACAGCAATGATTATAATCAGCAATATCATCTTACCTCCACTGATTTATTCTATACATATTTATTAAGTTGTCAAGTTAAGCCCCTTACTATGCTTAAGCCTTGACTAAATTTGGAATATTTGTATAATTGCATTAGAAAAATGATAAATCGAACTATTAAAGACTATGAAATGAAGGAACTTATCGCCACCGGCGGCATGGCGGCCATTTACAAGGCCATCCAAATCTCCACCGGTCAGACGGTAGCGATCAAGATCCTACACGGCCATCTTGCTCAGGATAAGGATTTCATCACCCGATTTGAAAGGGAAGCAAGAGCTGCCGCCGATTTGAAGCATGATAGCATCATTGATATCATCGGCTACGGGCACGCCGAAGGGGTCTATTACATTGCCATGCAATATGTCGATGGCAAGAGCCTCAAAGACCTCATCAATTCGGTAAAGTTCATACCCCACGATGTCGCCCTCGCCATTGTCTACGAAATCTGTCAGGGAATCGAACACGCTCACCAAAAAGGTGTTGTTCACCGCGACATCAAGCCCGCCAATATCCTCATCAGCAACGCCGGGACCGTAAAGATCACTGACTTCGGCCTGGCTCAAGCCCAAGATCTAACGTCAATAACCGTTACCGGCGCCATCGTCGGTACACCGGCATATATGTCTCCAGAACAGGCCGCCGGTAAGAGAATCGATATACGCTCCGACATATTCTCGTTAGGAGTCGTAACATATGAAATGATGACCGGGACCAAGCCCTTTCAGGGCGAAAGCTACTCGTCAGTAATCCATGCGATTCTTACGACACCGGCACCCAAGCCTGTTGAGGCAAATCCAATTGTTAGTGAGGAAATAAGCGCCATCATTGAAAGAATGATCCACAAGGATGTCGATAAACGGTACCAGAATATAACGCAAATCAGTGATGACATCTATGCCTACTTCAAAGAGCAGAACGTTGAAGTGCCGAGTAAGAGAATCGCCGAATTTATGAAAGAGCCACAACGCATCGCGCAGAATATGATGCAACAAATTAAGGAAAAGTGTATGAAACGCGGGCTCTATTACACAACACTTGGAAAAACAAACATTGATGATGCGATCAAGGAATTCGAGAAGGTGCGATACATCGACCCAGATGATGGTCAGGCAAACAGTCATCTTGCCGAGTTGAAACGGAAAAGGAAAGTCGATAAACCGGTCAAGGTGAAAGAACCCCATGTTCCAAAAAAAAGGAGCTACGTCACAATCGCCTCTATAATAGGTGCGATATTCGTAATCACGGTTTTTGCCGCCGCGTTATATCGTAACCACAACGCGCGCACAACGACCTCGAGTGACTACGGTTATATTCAAGTCGACTCAAAACCCGCGCAGGCTGCCGTGTACTTGGACGACAAAACCCTCGAAGCACCGACACCAATAAAGATCGACAGCATTAGCGCGGGAGAGCACGTAATTGAGATCCGCAAGCAAGGGTATCAACCGTATGCGCAGACAGTTCAAGTCAAGGGAGGCGATACACTCTCGGTCAATGCGCTCTTGATAAAAGAAATCGGCAGGTCCGCCATGGGCAGCATGGCAGTACAATCCAGCCCGAGCGGCGCGACCGTCATTGTTGACGGCAAGGACACCAGGATGAAAACGCCTTGTACGATCGATGAACTCATTGCTGGTAGTCACAGAATCCGCATTGAAAAAACCGGCTACCGGCCGGCTGATCTGACGCGTAGTGTCAGAGCCGGTCAGACGACAAGGGTCTCCGCCAACCTGACCAAGGTTCAGCAGGAAATAGCAAGACAAGGCACGCAGAAGTCCTATTTTAGAATAAACGTTGACCCATGGGCAAAGATATATATCGATGGTAAATATGTCGAAACAACCCCTATCGCCAAACCATTGGTGGTCACATCGGGAACGCGTCTCGTCCGGCTCGTCAATCCGAGTTTCCAGGATTGGCAGAAGCGAATAAGCTTCCAGCCCGGGCAAACGAAATCCCTCGATGTTAAGCTACAGCCCCTTACTGGCTATGTTAAACTCAGTGTTCGACCCTGGGCAGATGTATACATCGATGGAAAATTCTATGAAACGACACCTATCGCCAAGGCGATAGAGTTATCAGCAGGAAGGCATACGTTGAAATTAATAAATCCGTCCTTTATTGCTCACGAAGAGGTAATTACTGTCGTGGCAAACAAGACATTAAAGAAATCTGTCGAATTGTTCCAAAAATGAGGAGGCTATATGTCTAGATTTATCACAGTATTGCTATTTGGCTGCCTGGTCGTCCAAATGGGTATTTCACAAACAGTAACCCAGGACTCACTTGAGATGATGCTCGGCAAGGCAAAGACCCACTACTACAATGGTGAATATGAGAATGCCATAACAGAACTGGAGAAGGCGCTGCTGTACCTGCGACAACTAAAGCGAACCGACCAGGTTGAGGCATACAAATATTTGGCTTTCAGTTATGTCGCATTCGGTAATCGTATCAAGGCAAAAGAACAATTCCGAAAAGCATTGGTGTTGGATCCGGAACTGGAGTTGGATCCGGCTACTGTTTCTCCTAAAATAATCAAGGTATTTGAAGAAACAAAGGCAGAGATGGCAGCTGCTCCTGTGGAACCCAGTGAACCGACTCCTACTGTTTACAGGGGAGAAAGGCGCGGATTCGATGCTACAATACGTTCCTGCTGTGTCGGCGGCTGGGGACAAATGTACCGTGGGGAAAGTAGCAAAGGTAAAAAGATGATGATCGCCTGGGGCGCAACAGTGGGTGCGACCGTGGTATCCTGGATCATGACGAGCAACAGGGAGGAGGAATACATGAACCTTCGGGCCCAAGGTGCCCCCTATGACGATGCTTACAACAAATACAAAATCTGGTATAATATCGCTTGGGTCAACACGGGAATCTTTTTAGGCATCCACGCCTATAATCTTTACGATATCATCTTTCGTAGGCCAAGTACAAAAACCTCGATGTCAGAATTCGATCGATGTTTCATTTGTGAGGCTAGCAAAGATTACATAAGACTTGGCTATGAAGTGAAATTTTGAGGGAGGCTACCATGAAGAAAATTCTTCTGCCAATTCTGTCGATACTTTTTTTCACGACGTGTTTGGAGCCACCGCGCGACAACCCGTACGACCCTTACAATCAAGCATACTTCGCAGGCACGGCCTACGATCATAACGGGAATCCCCTGGAAGGCGCTCATGTGGAATTGAAATATGATCACGAAATCAAGTATGAAACAGTGACCATTAGCAGCGGCTGGTATGAATTTCCTGAGGTCATAGCCCGTACCTACACGGTTGTCGCAGAAGCTGAATACTACAGCACGTTATACATTGACAATGTCGACATTCCACTATCGTCGAACATCGATACCTTTGACCTCTATTTCGACGAGCTCTATTTCGATTTTGACAATGAGGCACTCGGTACTCAAAATCCGGTCGGTTTCCTTTCGTTAGTCGGCACCTGGCAAATCCAAGCAGACCCCACAGAACCAGATGAACATTCAACACCCAATGTTTACAACGCCCTACACACCGCGGCCAGTGAATCGTTTGCGCTATCAGTGTTCAGAGATACGTTAACAGACTTCTGGTTTGGTGTTAATATCAAGGTACTCAGTGGGTCGAGCCCTTGGAATGCGGGTATTGCGCTCAGATATCAGAATGCTGACAATTACTATCTGGTCCAATTCATGACCACTGGCTTAACGCTCACGAAAATCGAAAACGGAACTGCTATACAGTTGGCTTTCGATAACACGTACACCTTTTCCACTGACCACTGGTATCGGGTCTCTGCTTATCTGTACGACAACAATATCAAGATTTACTTGGATTATGAAGAATTATTCGAAATCCAAGACAATTCATCTCCATTCTATACAGGTGTGGCCGGACTGTGGCTTCATACCAGTGAGCCAACCGGGTCGGCCACGGCTAATTTTGATGACGTGCATATCTGGCCTTAGCAGAAAGAAAATCAAATTTCGCAAGGTAGCACATGGCGACCTTTCTGGTTCACAAAGCCGATGACGACACCCAGATAGTCAAACTGGAAAAACAACACATCACGCTTGGACGGCGTGAGGACAATGACATCGTACTCGATGATATGTTCGTCTCGCGCAAACACGCCGAGGTCGACCGAAAAGGCGTCTTCTATTACATTCAGGATAAACAAAGCCGCTATGGCACATTCGTCAATGGTGCACGGATAACGGAGACACGTTTAGACTACGGCGATGAGATTCAACTGGGCAATACTGTGGTCACCTTCGTCGATGAGAATAAGCTGGATCAAGTACCCACACCCCGAAAACCATCCCGCGTCGTCGGCACGAAGATTGACATTCCGGGAAAGATTGAGTCGCTAAAGGCGGAGTTAGAGAAAGGAACCAACAAAGAAGCCATACTGAAATCGCTCAACGAGATCCAAGGTTACTTCAATCAATATCAAGAGAATCTCGTAGAAGCAGAGAAGCTGAAAGAGATTGCGTCTACACTCTGTGAAATCGGCAAGATCATCAATTTTGTGTTCGATCTCAACGTGCTGCTGAATCTATTGATGGATCTAGCCATCAAAATACTCCAAGCGCGACGCGGCTTCATCATGCTCCATGATGACAAATCCAACACGTTGACCGTCAAGGTTGCTCGTAATATGGGTGGTGAACTTGAACCCGCAAAATCATATGGTATCAGCCAGAGTATCGCTTGGCAAGCTTTCAAGACTGGTGAAATGATCAATACCGAAGATGCGACAAAAGACGAAAGGTTCAAAACCCAAGAGAGCGTTATTAGTTACGCAATCGGCTCGGTCATCTGCTTGCCTCTCATTTCCAAAGAAAAAGACAAAATCGGCATCATCTATCTCGACAATCCAGTAGCCCATAAGAAATTCGACCGCGATGATATTCAATTCATGGCCTCGTTTGCCAATCAAGCCGCAATCGCCATAGCTAATGCCCAATTGTACGCGAAGGTGAAAGAAGAGGAGAACATCCGCGAACGCTTGCAGCGTTTCTTCTCACCCAATGTTGTCGGCAAGATTATGTCAGATGAAGAAACCGTGTCATTGGGTGGAGAAAACCGCACCGCGACCATTCTCTTCAGTGACGTACGCGGCTTCACTTCACTGACCGAACGAATTCATGTGTTAACCTCGATGGAAATATTAAACGACTTCCTCAGCAGCATGTCTGAAGAAGTATTTTTACACGAAGGTACTTTAGACAAGTACATTGGCGATTGCGTCATGGCGATATTCGGCGCGCCGGTTTCACACCCCGACGACGCGCTGCGGGCCATAAAAGCAGCCCTCGGCATGAAAAAGCGCGTCAGCCAGCTCAAGGA
>LJUJ01000056.1 GCA_001303785.1 Caldifarciminota bacterium SM23_42
ATTAGAAATCCGTTGCTCTATCCGATTGAGCTACAGGCGCTGCATTTACAATGCTTTGCGAGCACCCCGTTTCAAATTTCATACTTTGTGGAAGGTTTGTGCACGCATTTGATTATAGTCAATCAAATATACATTGTCAACAAAATAACAAAAGCTAGATCACTGGACCGTCAGTTAATAGTATTGTCTACAGAAATGACCTTTGAGAAGAGGTTTGACTTTGGATTGTTACAAGCAGTATAATATAGGGCGCAAGAAAGAAGGGGAGCAACCTTAGGATGTCTCTACTAATAAACGAGCTTTTTCTTCCATTCCGCCTGGAACACAACAGTACACCACCAGGTGTCGGCCGTGGTTCTATCGCTGTTTGATTGGATGTTGTGCTCTCCCGCTGAAACAGAACAGTCTCTCTCAACTAACCAAGTATTATGAGTATGATAAACAGACCCAAACCAACGCAGAGCAAACCGAAGAGCATTGCGCCAATTTTGTAGACTCTTCGCCATCGACCTGTCTCAATGTTTACTCGCCAATCCGGATAGCTGTACCATGCAATCTGCTCTTGCCATCTTATGAGCGCCTCACGAAATGACTTGATGAATATCAATAGCAATCCAAAAACTATGAGTACATATGCTATGATTGAGGCAACGAGATTTGAAAGCATTTTTCCCCACAAATATTATAACCAGTTATCTTCCCACACAACCACAATTTTGCGATCTTGAAATGGTTTTTCTCATTTCTTGTGATTTTTTTGAACTTCATTACGTTATCGATACCCTAGGGATCGCCGCCATGCATACTCTTACTGATTTCCCAGCTCCAACATAGCATTAGAGAAACACCAGCGCCAGCACCGCCGCCGAGGGCAAAACCAATTCCTCTACCTACTGCCCAAGGAATAGAGCCTGCAATACCTTTACCGGCCAGCGCCATACCAGTAAGTTGCAGCCCGAAACCACACCCAGGAATATCTCCGTGCCATCCGCCTGCCTCCAGCTGTGCTCCTCCAGAAACCATAACTGGTGGTATTGGAACTCCTATTCCTAAAGCTGGACCCGCGCAAATGTATCCACATGTCCTGCACTCAAACCCACAACGAGGGTCAGAATTTTTCGTACAGCATATCGTATATGCCCCAATCTCAATATTTGGGCCCACCACCGGAAATCCTATCCCTCCTGAACCACTTGCTATTGCAATATAACAATATCTTAGTCCTATTGGATCAATAAAGTTAACCGGATTATCCCGAACATATAAGTATGCATTAAGCCCCTGTGGGGATTTGGTTGCGTTTGTTATCGGACAGAATGAACCACGCGGCATGAGTAGTTGATCCTCACTAATAAACCTACCAATGCTAGATTTGTAATATCTTGCCCTGAGGTTGTAGAGCTGAGAGATTGAGCCATCGTATTCCTGCCCGGTGTAAAGATAGCTGTTACTTACAGTACCCCAACTGCCCAATGAAGTGCCAAATTCATCATAGAAGTATGATCTTTCTACAGATTTGCTCTTGTCAGTCATGCCAATAACCGAGCCCAAACCATCATGATTATAGTAATGACTGTCAGTTGGGCTTTCATCATATCGTGCGAGAAGCATACCAGTAGCATAAACATATTTGGCCTTTAAGTCAAGATGTCCGCCGAATTCACACACCGCGAAGATTCCATCATATGCATAGCCTGTCGTGTCCGGAGTCTGACCATGCGGTTGCTCGTTTCGTTCTACTCTTCTATTTGGCCTACCTCAAGATTTAGTGGAATTAATTACATCTTATTTGACCAAAGAGGTTCCTTGGGTCCATCTCAATTTGAATCGACAATATATGTATGGAAGGAATTGCCGTCTGTTATCTTCTAATCACTTTGACGCCTGAGGACAAAAGGCTGTCATAATAGATCTTGTTCTTCATACTGATTACCATTCTACTTGGCAGTGCAAAGATAGAATCAGGAATAATCACATTCCACGCTTGCCATGACCAGAGTTCTGTTCTGCTTACGCTATCTACAGTAACAGTTCTATAAGTTGCTAAGTGGGCAGTTGTATTGACCCAAATAAATGTCTCCGAGCTCAAGATCGCCTTTCCGTATTCTTTTTTGTAGTGACACAATTCCATATTTTCAATAGCGAATTTAGATGGTAGCTCTACAGATGAATCTTCAAGGATCTGTCTTGATAAGTTGTACGGGACAGATGGTATTAGGGCTGCGATAGTGGTATCAGAGATAACGTAGACTGTGTCGCAATCAGTAAAGAACATATATAGACTATCTGTGCCTTTACGTACTACCGTGAGTAGATGAGGCAATCTATCTGGAATGTAGTGTTTTTCAACAAAAAAAGAACTATCTCTTGCCCATACTTCCAGAATTTCTGTCGTGTCGCAGTAGGTTGTAGAATCTTTAGACAATAAACATTTAAGGTAATAGTTTTTAGAATAGTATGAAGGAATAACCCTATGAGATTGAGATATCTGATATGAAGGAGTTCCTACAATGATGTACACTATTGTGATGGCGATTAAGATGAATAAAACGACAGCGATTCTCAAGGCTAGTTTTCTTATATTCCCTTTCATAACTACTATCTGTCACACCGCCATAAGTTGTCTATACACACTTTTTCAGCCCATGCTCCGTAGTATTCCCCTGGAATTGTAAAATTACAGTAGCTAGTCCATTTCTTTACCTCAGCATAACGCCCAACATATTTTTTTTCTTCGCCATGTTGGGTATAAGGAGGTAGTTCGCCACACTCATCGACGCATACAATCGTGTATGGAACTATCTTCCAAACACGTCCTTTGATTGTACGTACGTTTTCTCTTTCGAAATAACATGCTATGGCACCGAATAAGTACAACCAATTTGCTGATATAATCTTGGCCCCGAGAGGTTCGGCAAAACGCCATTGCCCATGGTGTGTCAGCCTTTGTCTTGGTTCTCTCTCGAAAATGGGTCGGTGAATAGTTGTCTTGCATTTCCACATGGGCATTTGTCCGCTAGGATCAATTGCATTTGTTGGATTGTCTAACACATATATGTAAGGATTAATCCCCAAGGGGAATTCTGCCATTCCTGGACATACCGGATCCTCACTGATAAACCTGCCTATACTCGGCTTATAGTACCTCGCCCTGAGATTGTAAAGCTGAGTAACTGAACCATCATATTCCTGCGCGGTGTAAAGATAATTGTTGCTTGCACTACCCCAACTGCCCAACGAATTGCCGAATTCATCGTAGAAATAACTCTGCTCAACTGATTTGTTTTCATCAGTCATGCCCACAGTCGAGCCGAGACCATCGTGATGATAGTAGTGGGTATCCGCAGAGCTCTCATCATATCGTGCCAGAAGCATACCATTAGCATAAACATATTTAGCTTTTAAGTCAAGATGCCCGCCAAATTCACATACTGCGTAGATACCATCGTAAGCATAACTCGTGCTGTCTGGATTCTGACCATGAGGTTTCTCGATCTTACTTATCCGCTTACCCAAACCACAGTAGTTGTACCATAGAGTGTCGAAAGTCGGTGTTGGAAGATCAGTTCTATTCTTCACAAATTGTGTAAGTCTGTTCTCGAAATCATAGACTAGCGTATCCTCACCTTCTTCATAACTGTATTTCGCCATGTTTCCGCAATCATCGTAATAGTAAAAGCTTTCTTTTCCTTCAGTCAGCAACTGATTGTTCCGTTTGTTATAGCCATAGTCTATGGTGTCAGTCGCGGCAGTCTTTCTTAGACGGTTGCCAGTCTTGTCATAATTATATTTGTTCGTCTTAGCGTAAATGCTGCGTGGGTATGAGGCCTGAGTAATCCTCCAAAGTTTGTCATAACCGTAGGCTATGGTGCCAGATAACGCAGCTGTAGCAGGTCTTGATAGATAGAAATCAAGCGTATCCCGATCTCCCACCTCATTGTACTTATAATCAAACTCATATATTTTGGTCTGGGGCGGGCCTGGATCAATCGTTAACATCGAATCAGTGAAATTGCGACTGGTCAACCAGTACCTCTCTCTTAGTCCGTTGGGATAGTTGATTTCTTTGATTGGTTCGGTATCCCAGTACGTGAAATTAAAGGTGTCGGTATCGACCACGGTGTTTTTCAAGCGGTTCGCTTCATCATAAGAAGGATAAGTCTGCTCAAGAAAAACAGTCGATGTGTCTGAAACCTTGACCACTTTCAGTTTCTTGGTGTTTCCTCCCTTATCATACTCATATGCCATAAGAATATCCTGATAGCAATTCAATGTATCGAGCCCGCCCATTTCGTCGTAGCTGTAGCTTATCGTGCCGTTCTTGTCGACCATCGAGATCATGTTGCCGACTTTGTCATAAACAAAAGCAAGGGTCTCACCCGGTACGCTGTCTGGGAAACCCTCATAGGCAGCAAAGCTATTAAAATAGCGTTTTTTTGTTAGCCGGTCTCTTTTGTCATAAACATAGGCAATGACTTTTCCTCTGCGGTCACGTTTGAACTTCAAATTGCCATCTTTGTAAAAACCCAGACTGTCATTGGTCGTATCTGGGTAGTCTACCTTGATTAATCGACCCACATCATATTTATATTTTATTTCGGTAGAGATGCCAATCGTGTCATTCGCATTCACAAAACTGATGAGATCATCATTGAGATTGTATTTGTAAAGGGTGCTGTCATAAGCTTCAGTTTCTTCCCATTCTGTATATTCCTTGACCTTTGCCAGACGGTCCCGGGCATCGTATTCATATGCTATCAGGGAATGTTTGTTCGTATTCTCAAACGTTTCCTTCTTCAACAGATTGCCGCGCTTGTCATAGGTGAGGACATCCCGGGTGCCGTCTGGATAATGTATCTCCTTTAATCGGTTCATCACGTCGTAGGTGTAACGCACAATGCTCGAATCATCCGGATAGTCCTGGAAGTAAACCGTGGTGTCTATTTTGCCGATATCGGTGTCGTATTTGTGTTTTGTGATTATGTCTTCATTGCCCTGGCCTGAAGGGGAAAAATCTATTCGGGTCTTGGTAACATATGGACCGGTATCATTGGGGGCATAAGAAAAATAGGTTGAGTTGCCAAGTGGGTCTTTGAGCTGGGTTAGATTTCCAATGCTATTGTGCGTATAGTCAGTAGTTATATTGGTCGTATCAAGACCAGCCACGTAGCGCGAAACATATCTCAAGGAATCAAGATTGTAGTTGTTGTCATAGAAACGCGCTGTCTTCCTCGATAGCTCGTCGATCGTCGAATCAAGCAGGAAAAACGATGGTGCATTGGCATCCGGTGCATGATAGTAGTACAGTATCGAGTCACCGCTAGGATA
>LJUJ01000015.1 GCA_001303785.1 Caldifarciminota bacterium SM23_42
ATTCACCCCTGCTTCGCCGACATGAACTGGGAGCATCTCACTCTGAAAATATCGACAAACGACCAAACGCAGGCGATAGCACTGCTGACAAAAGCGTTGTACAACGTGCAATATGACGCTACACGGACCGTCGAGGATTTCATCCGCGCGCACCCAGATCGCGAAAGCCGCCTGATGAGTCAGTTGTATGGCCACAAGACGACGCAGTACTATTTAACTGATGGTACTATCGAATATGGGTTTCAATTGTCGCTAACTCCGGAAATCATGACATTGTTGTTGCCGGCCACGGAACCGACCCAACTCGTAGTGCCTATGCTTTGTCCGTATTGCGGTCAGGAGTGGCCCACCGGTAAAAAACCTCCCGAAGGGCTCCAACTGAAGCCCAAAGAGATCGTAACGATAGACTACACAGGTATTGTCATCGATTGCCGCGGCCTCAACATTACCCCCTCTCTTTTTCCAAGGATCTTAACCGAAACATTCAAAGAAGTGTATTCTATCAACTTTACGGATACCCAGTATCTTGTTGAGCGGGGACTGGTAACATACATAAAGGGTGACGCATATGACAACGCACGAATAGGTTTCAATCCACTAAGAATTGATGCATTAGCCACGGTGGGGGATAGACCGACAGATGTGAGAATCTCCTCGGCCGATGCGCAGCGTATTCATGGTTCGAAGAATAACCTGAGCTTGCTTGAAGAATGCCGTGTCGTCATCATCTTTGGGCAGTAGTACTCATTTTATCTGGCTGCGGTTCGTTTCTTCACCGTGCAGATAATTTCGAACAAGGTCTGAATTCATATAACAACAAACAATACGACGAAGCGGTCAATCATTTCAAGGCCTACCATGATGAACATCCAACTCACGATTCAACTCTTTATTACTTATTTAACTGCTACAAGCAACTGAACAAATCACAAGAACAAATATTGGTCTTAGAGAAGCTGGTCAGTATAGGCGTTGATGATGAAAATGTCTATTTAAACCTTATATACTTTTATCGTAAACACGAAAGGTACAGCGATGTGTACAATTCGCTGTTGCGTTTTTCACCGTTGACGGAAGAGCATGAGATAAAATATTGGCCGTTAACGCGCGGATTTTTCGCCGAATTGATCTGCGGAGCAGTCGCTCATGATACAAAAACCGACCCCATGATATTCTGTGTCACAAGAGGTTATCTACCGCTATTCCCTGATGGTCAGCAATATCAAGATGACACTCTTACCCAGGCTAGCTTGATTATGCTTTTGGATCGACTGCTAGAACCGACGTATCCCAGGAATTTTCATCCCATGAAACACATTTCGACGAAATCGTATCTCTATCTACCTTACATGAGACTTGTCGATTCTGGTATCCTGCAATTCGATCCGTATCTCACGCCTGATGAATACGCACGGGTGTCCATGGCAACCCATGCGCTCGAGAAGCTACATAAACGAGGCCACCTTGATTAGACTGGTAGACCGCTATTTACTCAAAGAATTCATCCCACCATTCTTCTTCTCAACCATTGCGCTCACATTTATTTTGCTGATGAATGAACTGTTCCGCCTCATTGACCTGTTTGTCCGCAAAGGCCTACCCGTTGCCATCGTCGGGCAGATTCTCATATATACACTTCCCTTGGTGTTGTCTTATACAGCACCCATGGCAATACTGGTAGCAATCGTAATGAGCTTTGGCCGTGCTGCCCAAGATAACGAAATCCTTGCCCTGAAGACGAGTGGACTATCATTCTTGTCGATTATGCGTACTCCGTTCATGCTAACTCTATTCTTCACATTTTTCTTATTATTCTTCAACAACTACATATTACCCGAGTCAAACCACCGCGTGCGGAATCTAATGCTGGATGTAACACGGAAGCGACCAGCGGTGCGTCTACCCGAGGGCATCTTCACTGATGACTTTCCAGGTTATACAATATTCATAGGCAAGAAAGACGAAGGACGTTCAAAAATATACGACATCACAATCTACAATGCTCGAGATGGCTTGCTGATAACTGCCCCGAGAGGCGAACTGAAAAGTTTTGAGCAGGACGATATTCTACGTTTCACTCTTTATGACGGCGAATTACATCAACTCGTCGACAGCACAACATACCAAAAAACGCGATTCGACAAGCAAGTTCTTAACATGAACTTGGATACTGAGCTTGTAAGAAAAGAGCGTAGCTACCGTAATGAGAATGAGCTGAATATAAACGGGCTAGAGGAGGAAATCAACGAACAATTGCAGAAAATCGCCGAGCTCAGGCGCGAAATAGCTGAAATCGGCAATACCGCAATCGATGATTATCTGCGCGGCAATGTCGCAAGCCTTGATCGCGCAATTTTCGAGATCGAAAAGAGATTCAAAACTCTCGACGGTACGGCCCGAAAATTATCACGCTATCAGGTTTCCTTCTACAAGAAATTCTCGCTCGCTTTTGCCTGCATTGTTTTTATAATCATTGGCGCTCCTCTCGGGTATCTCTTCAAGAGAGGTGGCGTTGGAGGCATCCTCCTCGGGGTGATGCTTTTTTCCTCGTATTATGTTCTGGTCATCGCCGGGGAGGAATTCGCTGACCGCAATAACTTTCCTGCTTTCTGGGGCATGTGGTTACCTAACTTCATTCTTCTCGCGGTTGGTTTCTATCTCTTTTTCGCGGCGGAGTTCGATCGCTCGCCAATTAGGAAAATATTAAAATGAACATAATCCGCCGTTACGTTTTAAAGCACTTCGTACGCTATTGGGTCATCTGCCTCGGTATATCGATCTTTATCTACATTGTTATCAACCTCTTTGATAACCTGGGCAAATTTCTTGCGAGAAACGCGAGTGCACTGGACATCATGATCTATTATCTGTATCTAATACCCTCCTATACAATATTGCTTGTCCCGGTTGCTTCGATGATTGCCGTATTCTTGGTATTTGGAATCATGGCGAAGAACCGGGAACTGCTTGTTTTGAAGACAAGCGGTTTCAGCATTAGCACGCTTTTCTATCTGTTCATGATGACAAGTGTGGTTATCGCGATCGGGACTTTTGCCTTCCAGGAAACCGTTGGTGTCTGGGCGCAAGCACAGCTCATCGAGCATGAACAAGTCAGAATCAAACGGCGTCCAATAAGACAAACTTCTTGGCGCCGGAATTTCTTCTATTACGGCGAGAATAACTGGATATACTACGTGCGAAAGTTCGACGGAAGAATCAACACGATGGACAATGTGATCCTCTGGCAGACTACCCCTGACAATAAAATCAGACAACGCATCGATGCGCATCGCGGTACATACGACAGTATTTGGGTATTTGAGCAAGCTACCGTGCGGCAATTCGACACGCTAGACCAAGAAATCGTCACTAAGCATTTTATGCTCAAGATGCCCGAGCTGAAAGAGAAACCCCATGATTTGCTAAAGAAGATAAAACCCGTGGAAGAGATGAATTTCCTGGAAATTGCAGCATTTGTTAATAAAAGACAACGGGCGGGCCAGGATGTGGTCACCGAAGAGGTCGAGCTGAATTATCGCTTTTCTTACCCAATTATCACAGTTATATTGCTATTAATAACCCTACCCATTTCAGTAGTTCTTAGAAGGGGTGGTATCGCAATTGGCCTGGGTATTAGCATTGGTTTATCTTTTACCTATTGGGGAGTCATACAGTCGAGCCGAGCCTACGGCGTGGCTGGTGTGCTGAATCCAGTATTGGCCGCATGGTTACCAAATATCATATTCGGATTGTTAGGCGTAATATTGATACTGAAAGCCCCCAGATAAAGAGAAAATCCCCTAATTCACGAAATCTTGACATCTCTATCAAAATAGGTTAGAATACGTTTATGTGGTTCAAGAAAAAGATCAAAGCCAAACCCGAAGAGAAGCTAGAATTGCCAGATGGCCTTTGGGCCAAATGCGAGGCCTGTGGTGAAATTTTATACCGTAAAGAGTTGGAGAAGAACCTATGGATGTGTCCAAAATGCCATTTCCATTTTCGGATCAGTTGCCGAGACTATATCGCGCTGTTGCTAGATGATGCAAAGCTTGACGAAGAGGACACTGATCTTGAACCATTGGATCCATTAGATTTTCCAAATTATAAGAGGAAATTGAAGGATGCTCAGCAGAAAATGCACATGAAGGATGCTGTGGTTTATGGTTTGACAAAAATCGGCGGCACCCCGACTATTTTCACGGCCATGGACTTCGGTTTCATGGGTGGCAGCATGGGTTCAGTAGTCGGAGAAAAGGTGGCACGCGCGATCCGGGCCGCTTACGAAAAGGAACTCCCACTGGTTATTCTTTCAGCATCCGGTGGGGCACGTATGCAGGAAGGCATCTTTTCGCTAATGCAATTAGCCAAAACCTCGGCCGAATTGGCCTTGCTGAATCAGAAGCGCATCCCTTATATCTCGATTCTCACCCACCCGACTACCGCCGGAGTGATGGCTTCTTATGCATCCTTGGGCGACATAATCGTCGCTGAACCCGGTGCCTTGCTGGGGTTTACAGGCCCCAGGGTCATCGAGCAAACAATCGGTGGTAAATTGCCTCCTGGGTTTCAACGATCAGAGTTCATGCTAGAGCATGGGCTGGTTGATATCGTAGTTTCAAGGAAAGAATTGAGAAATACGCTGATAAGAATCCTGAATATTGTCTGGAAACATGGCTAGACTCCTTCTGGAGAATGTCACGAAAATCTACGACCGCGACATATATGCGGCCAGAAACGTGTCCTTCACGGTGAAGCCCAAAGAATTCACCGTGCTCGTCGGCCCTTCGGGGTGTGGTAAGACAACGACACTGCGCTTAATCGCTGGCCTCGAAGAACTCACATCCGGCAAGATATATATCGACGACAAACTTGTCAACGAGATGTCTCCCAGGGATCGCGACGTGGCAATGGTTTTTCAAAACTATGCACTGTATCCACACATGAATGTATATGATAATATGGCATTTGGTCTGCGCATGCGCAAGCATCCAAAAGAAGAAATTAAGCATCGTGTCGTAGGCACCGCTGAAATATTGAGTATCGAAGATCTTTTGCACAGAAAACCCAGACAGCTTTCCGGCGGACAAAGGCAAAGAGTTGCTCTGGGAAGATCGATCGTGCGAAACCCTAAGATCTTTCTCTTTGATGAACCGCTATCTAACCTCGATGCAAAGCTGCGCGTTCAAATGCGTGCGGAGCTTGCCCGCCTGCACAAAAAACTACAGGCAACTATCGTTTACGTCACTCACGACCAGGTCGAAGCCATGACGCTTGGACAAAAAATCGTCGTACTGAAGGACGGCGAGGTACAACAGGTTGCAGACCCGATCACCCTATACAAAAAGCCCATAAATAAATTTGTGGCCGGTTTCATGGGTAGCCCACCAATGAATTTCATCAAGGGTAAAATAAAGAAGGTCAACAAGAATGTGGGTTTCCACAGCGTCGGCCTGACTCTGCAGCTCAACAACAATTATAATAAGTTTTCTAACCGTTCAGTCATAATCGGCATCCGCCCCACCGATTTTTCAACGACACGAGGTTCACAGATAGAGATCACTATCGACGTAATAGAACCCATGGGTAATGAGCTTTTCGTTCACGGACGTTGCGGTGACATAATGATTTCTGCGCGTGTGCCTGAAGATACATCGCCTCGGGTCGGCAAGCCCTTCTTTCTGAAAATCAATCCAGACAGAATGTACATATTTGATGAAAAAACAGAAAAAGCTCTTAAATAAACGCATTCTGCGTTGGGCATTGATGGCCTTGATCCCACTATTCTTGGGATTACTAATAGGTGGGTATTATGCAATCGTCAGTGACCTTCCACCTGCCGAATCAATCTCGTTCTTTGCGCCGCCGATATCAACCAAGGTCTATGATGACCAGGGTGAAATAGTCAGTCAGTTCTTCATCGAACGGCGAGAACTCACGAGCCTAGACCGGGTCCCGGCATACCTGAAAGACGGTTTCATCAGTATCGAAGACAAGCGATTCTACAGTCACTGGGGAGTCGATATTCTGCGCTTTTTCAAATCTATTCTGATAAACCTTGTGAACATGAGAATCGTGCAAGGCGGTAGCACGATAACGATGCAGCTCGCGCGCAACATGTTTCTGACCATGGAGCAAACGGTGATGCGGAAAATGAAAGAAATCGCGCTTGCAATACGAATTGAACGCGCCTACACGAAAGATGAGATACTCGAGATGTACCTCAACCAGATTAATTTCGGGCAAGGTCACTACGGGGTAGCTACGGCCGCGGAATACTACTTTGAAAAAGACGTCTCAGAACTAAACTTGATTGAATGCGCATTGCTGGTTGCGATCCCAAAGTCTCAGGAACGTTATTCTCCGTACAAGCACCCTGAACGGACAACGCAGCGTCGTAATCTTGTCCTGAAGAAGATGCTCGAGAACAAATACATATCGGCTGAAGATTATGTTCAGGCAGTGAATGAACCACTTGGTGTCGTGGAACCAAAAAAGACTAAACGTACCGGTGAATACTTTCTCGAAGAAATCAGAAGATATCTCGAGCTGAAGTACGGGCCAGAATTTCTCTATCGAAGCGGTGCCAACATCTACACGACCGTTAACACGCGCATGCAGACTATCGCTGAAGAAGTCCTGGAAGAACATCTCCTCAAATTGGAAAAGGATTATAAGCTACCCAGAACCAAGGCAGAGTTTGATTCCGTCTCGCTGAGTGATACGGTGACTGCGATACCCTATTTGCAGGCGGCCCTGGTTTTACTGGATTATCAGACGGGTGAGGTGAAAGCATTGATCGGCGGCCGGAATTTTTCTCAAAGTCAATTCAATCGAGCCACACAAGCCCGGCGTCAAGCCGGAAGTGCTTTTAAGATATTTGTGTGGACTACTGCCATTGATAATGGCTTCACCCCTACTGACATCGTTCTTGACCTGCCCATTGTGCTCGAAGTTCCTGGTATGGATAGTATCTATCGACCGTCTAATTACGACCGGAAGTTCTTGGGGCCGATTACGGTAAAGAATGCTCTCAAGTACTCAAGGAACCTTGTGGCCATTCGGCTCATCAGAAACATCGGGCCGGAACAAGTGGTCCGGTATGCCCATAATCTTGGTGTAGAATCACCACTTCTTCCGGTGGTATCCCTGGCTCTGGGTTCATGTGAGGTTACCCTCCTGGAAATGGTCAGCGCAGCCGGTACCATCGCCAATCTGGGTGAAAGTGTTGCGCCAATCATGATCAGAAGAATAACTGACAAAGATGGTACCTTGATTGAAATGAACGGTTCGCTTCCCGAGCAGAGAATATCGCCCCAGACGAGTTATGTGATGACGGAAATAATGAAAGCGGTCATCGACGGTGGTACGGGTTACCACGTTCGTGACTACTACAAAGGCACAGCCGCCGGGAAGACGGGCACGACCAATAATTATAGTGACGCCTGGTTTATCGGCTACACACCGAAGTACGCCTGCGGAATATGGGCCGGTTATGATAACAACGACCGCATCTTCAAGGGCGCAACCGGCGGCGCAGTGTCAGCGCCTATCTGGGGAGACTTCATGGCACGCATCGATAGCCTACAGGACGAAGAATTCAGTAAGCCTTCATCCGGGTTGGTCACGTGTCGCATATGTTCGCAGAGCGGACTCATGGCACGGGAATTTTGTCCCAACCCCGTTGAAGAAGTGTATGTCAAGGGAACTGAACCCAGTGACTCCTGCGACGCGCATATATTCAGAGAGAGATTTGAGTATCAAGACGATTTCGAAAGAATCAATGAATCGGCGATAGATGGGTATTAAATTGCCCCTCGGGCTCTAAGCAGCCCACCTCATCAAGAGATACACCGAGTAGATAACCCCTAACACAATCAGCGTAGATAGTTCGCCTCTTAGATTGGTTAACTTATACTCTGCTCTGCGCTCAGGTTTTTTCCCTAAATATTGCTTTTCGCTCAGACTGATTAATGTATACATTACGATAAAGATACCCAAATACACTAGGCCCAACCACTGTGGTGGATTAAATAAAATGATCACCCCAAGCACGAGGAAAAAATTTCCCATGTATAAGGGATGTTTCAATAATCGATAGGGGCCATTTATAATTTTATACTTTGCATGGAACTCATGCTTGCGAGCCGCCGGACCAATATAGCCAGCTGCCCACATTCTCAACGCTGCGCCGACCAAGACGAGAGAATGTGCTATGGGTGACATCTGTGGCCGCGCTAACCATGCGAGCGGGATAAAAAAAACGACGGCGATTGCCGCGCGATATCGATATAAATGTTTGCCTGTTTGAACGAGATTCTTCACAAGAAAAATGCCGGGAAGGGGATTTGAACCCCTATACCCTTGCGGGCGCTAGGTCCTGAACCTAGTGCGTCTGCCAATTCCGCCATCCCGGCTTTAACGGATAACTGATACCAGATTACTGCTATCAGGTACAGTTCATAGTATATCTACAAAGAAACTCAAGTCAACGAGCCAGAGAGACGATCGTATAGTATCCCTTCATTGTTCGAGTGAGTCGTGAGCCAGTCGAAGGGCGAATCGAGAACTGAGTAGCCGGATTATTACACTTGTCCACAGGATTTCAAACGTAGGGGAATGACGACGCAAACTCGTTTTTTTCACGAAATAATGGTACTGTTCGAGCTCCCCAGCACTTTCATGAAAGTGCTGGGGAACCGAGAACGAAATATGAAATCATTGCTTATAAGGAGAGTGACCACCTAAATCACTCCTGTGGTGAACCCTTTTTTTTATCTAACCTTTACCACTTTCTGCGTCACTACGTCATCAACTTCAATGAAGTAGACACCCTGGGTCATTTTGGCAGGATCGACCACCCTTCCCGTGATGTCAAAAACTTTACATTTCTTGCCCTTGGGTAATTGAAGAGGTTCACGGAAGGTGTTCGTGTTTCTCAATGGGTTTAACAATAGGTTGCTCCTCAACGCCAACCCACTGCACAGAATCTGTGAGCCACGGTGTGAAATCGACGTAATTGCTAACTGTATCACCTAACCCCTCCTGGATTGGTTGAGTGATAACGACCCGATGGATCCCCCCACCAGTTAGAATCAGCGTCGACGGTAACACCGAATGTAGGTTACACGCCCCATAGCAATCTGTAAATGGTGAAAATCTGTCAAAAGGTCCTTTATTTTTTCTTCGCAATGTAATCGATATATACTTGTTTTATTTTCCTACCATACCATAGTTTTTCGATCAGCCTTTTCTCCTTGCGAATGATTTCGAAATTTCTGAAATATATATCGGCCTCATTGTCTTTGAAGTGCGAAAACCGCTTACTCCTCAGGAGAAGAGTAAAATCATCTCTACGAAAAGGCTGCCTATCAGGATCATCCACAGATAGAAAATTCACAAAGCAAAGTCCATGTGGCCTTAACACCCTTTGTATTTCACCCATGGCAACTGCAATATCGGGTTTAGTCATGAAGTCAATGGCATTATAAGAATAGACAAAACTGAACAATCTATTTTTAAACGGAATCTGGCGCATATCTCCCCGAATAATGTTTAATGGGATATCATTCTTTTTACAGAACCTATTGGCATTAGCTAGTGCCTTCTTCTCAAGTTCAATGCCATAGGTTTTATACCCATATTGATAGAATAGAAACAGCGGGGGAGACCGATCCTTGTGTGATCCTGCGCCACAATCCAAAATTGTTTTTTTAAGTCGAGTGGTATTACATTGCCTCAAAAACTCATAGAGAGGCGTTGCCCAAATAATATCCGGTGCAGAGAATAGTTTTTTTTTGAACTTTTTTTGTTTCATTTAATAATCTAAAA
The DNA here is from genome assembly GCA_001303785.1 of Caldifarciminota bacterium SM23_42. Lineage (GTDB taxonomy): Bacteria > Hydrothermota > Tepidihabitantia > SM23-42 > SM23-42 > SM23-42. The sequence continues at coordinate 9,832 of LJUJ01000015.1, forward strand.
AATAAAAATGCTCGTGATTATCGATATTTGCCCTGTGTCGAAGAAATCTTCTTTGTATCCACCGTAATGTGTAGCATGTATTTTCATTTTTACCCTATCCGATTATCCTGAATTTTGTGACAATGTCAAGCTGACGGTATCGAGTTCACCGGAATATCGTCCATCTCGCAAGGAGGTAATAGACAACAAACAGGCACAAAAAAGGAAAGCTCAATATTAGCATTTTGCAGAGCATTATAAATGCTAACTCTGGAATATATATATCGAAGTAGGTCGCGGTTTTGTAGCCCGCAGATCCTTTATACAATAGCTATTTGATTACAAAAAATTTCCCAATATGTATCTCGTTGGTCGACTCACTATGTATGCAGTAGAAATAAACGCCGCACGGAATCGTACTTGTATTTACTTCATATATGTCTTGTATAATCGAACCGGAGTCATGAATCAATCGCCCCGCGCTATTGTATATTCGTATTACACTGCCCGGTGCAATTTTTCTGAATGATATCGTATTTTTCGCGATTATTGAGTACGTTTGTGATAAGTAGGCAGGAATTGAAGACTCGGTCTCTTTAACTCCTGTGTAGATTTCCTTAAAACCCTCCTGTATTTGCCAGCCGGGATTTGTGTTCTGGGACCACTCGTAGGCACCAACGTCCCATAAGGCATTCACTGGGCGAGACCACCAGTTGAAGTCGTCACTCGGCGCGTTGTACGCAGAAGTACCCGAATCGATAAGCGTAGCAGTATTCAGCGGATAGAGGTCAACAGCCCCAGGTGTGACGCTGGGATTTACAAATTCCTGCGCGGGCGGACTGCCCAGGGTCGAACCACTCACCTGTGACTGTCCATAGTGCCGGTTATACGCCACACATCCTGGACCGATCCCGTCAGGCGCCTGAATCGCGCTCTGACCAAGATCATCCTGATAGCATGAATTGTTGATGCATACCATCTCGCCCGTGGCAATGTTCCAATCATCAAGCCTGAGACAAGTCGCGCTACAATGATAGATTGTATTGTTGCGTAAATAAAGGTCTTCCATGCCCCAACCGCCATAGTTACGCACGTTTATGCCAAAGACACACTCGAATACAATATTATTATCAATATCGGTCTGCCCTACAGCAAATATACCTTCAGAGCAATTCCATATGACATTACGCTGTACTATGTTATTGTCCGCGGCACTTGCCTGATCAGTCTTATACAAGACAATACCCGCTTCATCACAATTGTAGACAACATTGTCCTGAATAACATTTGAATACGTCCCACGTTTGAACTGAATTCCTTTATGCGGATGACAGTCATGCACCCAATTAAACTCAACAATACAATGATGCACTGGGGACAACCCGTCATGGTTGCCCAGATACATACCCTCACCAACATCGCTGATGTCATGTATATGGCAGTAGCGTACAGTCAAATACGAGAATGTATTGTTTCCTGGATTGGCGCTTATGCCAACACCTGTGATATCATGAATATCTAAATCTTCGATAGTAAAATGGTGACTAGTCGTCCTGAATTTTATGCCGTCAACTCCGGAGCCAGTATTCGAACTGGTTATTTCAAAACCTCTGAACTCAATATAACTGGAATTGTAAACGTCGACAACGTTATCGTAGGCAGTACCGTTAATTACAACATTATCACTTTGCTCCGTTATGACGATCCAACTCACGGTAGTACCCGCTCTGTCCTGTATGTTCCAGTTCATATCGTACCACCCCGGAAGTACGAGCAAAGTATCTCCAGCTTGGAGCAAATTCGTATAATTCTGAATTTCTGATGCAGTACTCGCCGTGTAGGTATCTGCCCAAACAGATATGAACAAGAAAGGGGTACAGAAAATAATGAAATACTTCATTAACGACTTTTTTAAGACCGAAATAATTAAGGAACTGGTACCTGCCTTACTTTCGGAAAACGACCATATAAACGTCGATAGACTTGAGGATAGTCAGATTTCCCACCCAGGAGCAGGGTTGTAATGGGCAACGCACGCTTTGCCAAGGCTGACATTTTATGCGCCTTGTCTCGGATATCCCACTGAGCAGTCGGATCCTCGCGCAGCCGCGAAACGTGGTACAATTCCCTCAAGTTTACCTTCATGAGCACCCGGCGCCGGTGCGCATTGGTAAGGATGTAGCTGCCGATACCAGGTCGGGTATTCTCTATTTTGTAGTATAATTCGTCCACCCCCTTAATTAACTCAAGGAATCTTTCCTCTTCGTCGACCTCTTTAATCGATTCCGGCACCGTGATCCCTAAGCGCGGGTCATAATCACTCCACGTGATAGATGCCATGCGATGACGCTTCAGCTGACCAAAACAGCCGCCTGACACCACAAGCGCATAGCTGAGGTCTGCGTACTCAAATTCCCTGAGCACAACGTCATAGAGTTCAAGGTGCGCACATGCTTTCTTGAAAAGCTCTATTCGTTTCTTTTTTGACATTTTCTTTACCGACCGTAGACACGAATCATAATTTCCATGCGAGGACTTGAAGACAAACGCAGCCAGAATTCTGCTATCGCCATCAGCAGTATGGCCAACCAATTCAACGTCCGAATCATTTCTCACGGTCTGCACGGCCAGCATTTTTCGACATTGTCTCTCTATTTCTCCATATGTTTTCTTGTCGTAATCATTGGCTTCGTAGAACAAAATAATCGAGGGTGCGACCCTCTTCACAAGCTTAAACAGCTTCTCGCCTAGCTCACGCACCTCGCCGAGCGGGTGTGAGGCAAACCTTCTTATCATTAACTCAATATTCCTGGCATTAACGGTCGCCCCAACCTGGGTCTGGGTTGCCAGAGAAAGGATATAGCGAGCATCTTCTTTGGCCAAATTTTCAAGAAGCCGCTTGTCCTGGCGTTCCTTGGTTAGTGCCGCTAATTTCTCAAAGTTGTGTTTCTTGATTTTATCAAACAGACGCACATATAATTCGTTCTGCTGCCGGATGATACTGCGGAATTCTTTGCGCAATTGTCTATCCTGCAATTCCCGGGGCACAAGATAATCGCCCTTCAGGGTCACGTAGCGTTGTGATTTCTCCGTATACGAGCATAATCGGAATCTCTCGAATTCTTCAATCGCCCTCCGTGAGATACCGATGATGTCGAAATTGAAAACCGCGTGCTCGGCAACAGAGTGATGTCCCATCTCAAAAATAATCGTGCGATTCGATTTTCTTGCCCTTGCCACCTCGCGCCTTGATATTTCTCTTAAAACATCAACTGGTTTTGGACTTCGGCTTATGCGCGCGTACGCGGCCGATATCGACTCGGGGGTCAAAAGTGTTCTACGTTGCTTGTACTCCTTCAACGCATCAAGATCTACGTTGTAGCCGGCGAGTATCAAGCGCATCTTCATCGATGCCCTCTATTGAATCTACCCGCTATGTCTCTGGCCACCTGTTTCAACGCAGGTAGCATCTTCTTGGCCGCCAAATGGTAGGCACTAAGATCCCTGCCCACCGGGTCAGGCACCTCATTATACCCAGTCTTACGCTTATATTCCCTGAGCATAAATGTCTTTACTACCGCATCCGGATTGATTTCAAGAACGGCTTCGTAGTTTTTGTACTCCATTACTAGAATCAGATCTGCCCAATCGACCAATTCTCTATTCAGTGATCTCGTTTGATGACGATCTATAGAACCACCGTATTCTCTGACAACTTGCTTGGCATAATGTGCTGCTGTCAAACCACCCATCGCAATAGTCCCAGCAGACTGCACTTCGCAGTATTTTCGGTCAACCAGGGTCTTGAATATGCCCTCGGCCATCGGGCTTCGGCACGTGTTACCACTACACACGAAAAGCACATTGAACTTCAAATCCCTGGTAAGCATTAACTTGCGGCCATAGACCTTCTCAATTTGGAGAATCGGAATCATTCCTTTGCGCTTTACCACAGGTGGGGTAGCCACAAGATCAACTACGGTAGAGGGCGTTGAGTATAGCATACCTCCATCAATGACCAAGGAAACCTCGGTGAAATGCTCAATGATATCATAGGGTGATGTTAATGATGGCTCGCCCGATATGTTGGCACTGGTCACGGCTAGAGGATTTTGGTATGTGTTCAACAAGCGGATCACGAAATCGTGCTGAGGAATACGAATACCTGCTTTATCTTCGACCAACGGCAGTGAAATACCTGCTCGTTTCTTCAATATTGCGGTCAGGGGTCCGGGTATGAAAAAATCGATAATTCGTCTCTTACTAATGACGACGTATTTCTCAACTGCACTCTTAGGCATGAAAAAAGTAAATGGTTTATCTTTCCGATGTTTCAATCCGATGAGCCTGCTCACCGCGCCTTCATTTGCGCAATCAACCGCAAGGCCATATACAGTATCTGTAGGTATGGCAATGACCCCGCCTTTCTTAAGAGTCAATACTATGCGATTGATGGATTTATGGACCTCGTCGATTTTGATAATCATAAAGAATCAAGAATCTGACTGAGTTTTTATTATCTTGTAAGTTGTTTGTACAAACGACTGGCAAACAGCGCCGCGTTTTTGGCTCCTGACCGACCTATGCCAAAGGTTGCCACCGGCACCCCAGAGGGCATCTGGGCAATCGAAAGCAGTGAATCTAGCCCCCCCAGGGTTGATGCCGGAAGGGGAACACCAAGAACCGGGATGTCAGTCATGGAAGCAATGAATCCGGGCAGATGTGCTGCTAAACCAGCGCCAGCAATGATTGCCACCACACCTTCATCCTTTGCCTTGGCGATCAATTCTCTGATCTTGTCCGGCTCGCGGTGGGCAGAATGAATGAATCTATCATACGGGACAGATTCTTTTTTTAATACTTCTTCAGCAACAGACATCGTCTCAATGTCTGATTTACTCCCCATGAACACCCAAATCTTCATTTTCGCCTCTTCCGTTTCATTTTTTTCATGCCGGTATTACCAATATCCTTTCTATAATACATCCCCTTGAAACTTATCTTCTTAATCTCCTCGTAAGCCTTCTGCTTGGCAACTTTCAAATTATCATGTACCCTGACGACATTCATTACTCGACCTGATGCCGTGACCAGCTTTGAATCTTCCATTCTAGTGCCGGCATGAAAGAGCAGTGTCCTGGAATCCAATTTCTGTTTGAACGAGATTTCTTCACCGATACGGTAATCTGTAGGATAACCGGCCGATGCCAGTACCACACAGAGTGACCACTGGTTCTTCGCCTTTAGAGGTTCGTCAGAGAGTTTTCCTTCGGCTGCCGCGACCATGGCACTCAACAGATCACCTTCAACCAAGGGCAGAATCACCTGCGCCTCAGGATCCCCAAACCGGCAATTGAACTCTAAAACCTTGGGCCCGGTCGAGGTCAGAATCAAACCTGCGTACAGAACGCCCTTATAATCCAAACCCTGATCCCGCATCGAGAGAACTGTCGGCTGAATTATCACGTTTTCAATAATATTTGATATACGCTTGTTCGTCGGATAAGGTGCATAAGCACCCATGCCTCCGGTATTCGGTCCGCGATTGCGGTCGTATAGCTTTTTGTGATCCTGCGCAGACGGCAGATAGGTGATCGAGACGCCATCCGTGAGCACAAACACCGACGCCTCTTGCCCGGTCAGAAACTCCTCCACCACTATGCGATTGCCGGCCTCGCCGAGTCTATGCTGCACCAGTATTTCGTCGATGATCTTCTCATACGCGCGTTTATTGTTAGCCGCGAATACGCCCTTTCCCCCGGCTAACCCGGATGCTTTCACGATTACCGGAAACTTGTTTACGGTCTTGGTGTATTTTAGAGCCTCGGAGGCGGTTTCGTAGATTTGAAACCTGGGTGCTGGGATGCCAAACTTGCCCATGAATTCGCGGGCGAATGACTTGTCCGCCTCGATGCGACTCGCGTTCTTGTTGGGCCCGAATATTTTGAGCCCGGCGTCTTCAAATTCATCAACGATACCCATGGCCAGGGGCAACTCTGGACCGACAACGGTGAAGTCAATTTTCTTCTCCCCGGCAAAGCGTAGCAAGCCCGGTATGTCTGACGCGAGGATATCAACACATGTAGCGACTTCTGCAATGCCTGGATTGCCTGGTGCGACATAGGTTTTCCTAACTCTTTTTGCTTTACTCAATTTCCAGGCAAGGGCATGTTCTCGGCCACCTCCACCGACAACCAAAATCCTCATCACAATCTCCTCATGATTCCTTCGAATTGCTCCTTGGACCGTTCAATAATGCTACCCAAAACTACAAAATCTGCGCCTGCGTCAAAGCTTTTCCTTACCTCGTCATAATCTCGGAGCCCACCGCCAACAATCAGCGGGATGTTGATGGTTTCCCTAACCTTCTTGACCATTCCGCTAGGTACGGGATTCTTGGCGCCACTTCCTGCCTCTAGGTAAATGTACTTCATGCCGAAATATTGACCAGCCAAAGCGTGCGCAACTGCGATTTCATACTTGGAACGGGGGATCGGTTTTGTATTCGAAATATACTCAACCGTCGTGCAGTTCCCAGATTCAACGAGTATGTAGCCGACAGGAATAACCTCGAGGTTACATTCTTTGATGAGAAATACTGCCTTAACCTGCTCACCAATGAGGAACTCCGAATTTCGGCCACTCAATAGGGATAGAAAAAATATCGCGTCCGCGCGGGGACACACTTGATGAGACCCACCCGGGAACAAAATGACCGGGCATTCTGTGTTGTCCTTGACAGCACATACGAATTTTTCAAAATGTGGCGACACCAGTAGTGAAGACCCAATGAGGACTCCTTTTACACCATTATCACACACTTGTTTGGTCAATGTACCGACTTCTTCTACGGATACCCGATCCGGGTCGAAAAGAGCTAGAACCCCGGGCTTTGATTTTTCGAGATGGTCATAGACTGATTTGGATGTCATACTCGCAGATTATACTTGGCTGGACAGAAAAATCAAGGGGGAAAGGCCACATCCACTGATCAGCAAACTCGCAGAACCCATGGCGGCTTCCCACGTGATGGCCACTACGCAATTGACAAAAACAGGCTACATACTATAATATCATTGGAGGATTAAATGAAGACTACATTACCGTTACTTCTTATGCTGGCAACGATGTCCGTATTCAACCATACCGCTGCCTTTACCTGGTCGCGGGATTCGGCATATCTAAACATAAGAATAAATAACGACACAACGACCGAAGTCCAGAACGAGGAACAAATAGTCATGAATCCTAAGGATTCAATGAATCTGGTCGCGATATGGCGCGACTTTCGCATCGGCTATCGCCAGGTCACTTATGCGTATTCCTTTGACGGTGGTCTAACCTGGGGCCAGGATTTGTTTGTCGAACCACAGTACAACTGGGACAGCGACCCGGGTTTAACCGTTGACACGTCCGGTAATTTCTATGCCGTAATACTCTCGTATAACAGCACTTATGAACCTAATGGATTATTCGTATACAAATCCACTGACGGTGGGGTAACCTGGACTGGGCCCGTAACCGTGATAAACAACGTCCCGAACGTGTTTGAGGACAAAGAGCTTATCGCCTGTGATCGCTCAGGCGGACCCTACACAGACAACCTTTATGTCACGTGGACCAGATTCGGGGCAACCACAGAGATCATGATATGCCGATCGACCGATGGTGGCAACTCATTTGTCGGACCAGTCACGATCAGCGACGCTGGTGGCGTGCAGTGGCCAGTACCTTGTGTCGGACCTAACAGCGAGGTCTATGTCGCCTGGGTTGAGTATACTCCGGATCGTATTCGCCTTGACCGATCCTATGATGGTGGGCAAACCTTTGGCAGTGATATAACTGTCCAAAATGTAAATGATGCATCCAGATACTTATACGGTGATATTTTGGTATTCTCTTTTCCAGCCATTGACATTGATATTACGGGTGGACCATACAACGGCCACATCTACATGGCGTACATGGATGATTCACCTAGTCTCACTGATACCGATATTTACTTCACACGGTCAACCGACGGTGGTACAACCTGGAGCCAGAAGATACGCATCAATGACGACTCAATCAATAACGGCTGCGATCAGTTCCACCCATGGCTCACAGTCGCGCCGGACGGCAGCATCATCACGGTATTCCTTGACCGAAGAAATGATCCCACTAACCTACTCATGGATCTTTACATGACGACCACGACAGATGGCGGTAATACATGGTCCCAGAATGAACGCATCTCCACGGTCTCCTGTGATCCAACTGCTGGCTCAGTACTGCAAGGTCACATAGATCAGCCGGGCATTCTAGCAAACCGGGCGGGTTTGATCGGAGAGTACATTGGGGTAACCTCCTCATCCATAAATGATATACATCAGATCTGGACTGACACACGCCTAGGCGATCAGGATGTTTTTGTGGGCGTCGCCGACACAAGCGGTACCGGGATCGACGAAACCTCTCCCGTTGTCGTGTATTCAGCGAAACTATCGGCATCTCCGAATCCAGTTCACGACCAACTCATTATCAGCATTGATTTGACCGGGTATATTACAGAACCTTCGAGGGGAACCCTAACCTTACACGATGTCAGAGGTAGACTCGTCAAAAGCTTGACCATCAACGCATCCCCTGCGCCGCAAATGTTTTATTGGAGCCTCGACGACGAAGGCAGTAAGCAACTCAGCAAAGGCGTGTATTTCTGCCGTCTGAGTATCGCTGAGATCGTATTGTCCACAAAACTGATCGTCTTCTGAACGCCATAACCTTGAGGAACTTCGCTATCGACGGGTACAAATACACCCAAACGGAAAAACCCATGTCCAGTCCGGTCGCTTGGTATGAGGCAAAATCCGAGCCCGTCATTCTCCCTACCAAATAAAATCAACATATAGATTTCACATGTGATTTCGGTCAATAGTGCATGTCTATCGGTTCAGACTTACTGTTTTGATGTCAGATTTTCGAGTCTCCATACTGTTTTGCGGGTGAGTCGAGTTTGGAGCAATCCTTGACAAAAATAGAAATATGTATAGAATCATGATATGAAAGAGCTGGAAAAAGTTAAGCTTTTCAGATATTTAACGCCTCAGGAAATCAGCTGGATGCTCGTCAAATGGCGACCCAAAGAAGTTTCTGAGGGCTCGGTAATCATAAAAGAAGGTACTACCGGCGATGAGATGTACTTGATTGAGACAGGGCGTGTTGAGATTCACCTTATACGTGGCGACGTTGTCTTATTATTGACCGAACTCCAAGAACCTGCCTTCTTCGGAGAAATGTCCATTTTGACCGACAAACCGCGCTCGGCAACGGTCAAGGCTAAGACCGATGTGCGGCTCCTGGTGTTGAAAAAACAGGATTTCATGAATGTGGTCAATGAAAATCCCAAGGTTGCCGCGAAGTTCCTGCTGGCAATGGGTGAAGATTTGTGTAATCGAATAATTACAACCAATACTAACTTAGAAAATTATTTCCTTATAAATCAGGCAATAGTCGATAATAAGTCATTTCGAGATCTTTACATTCTGGCCCATAAGGCCCCATCGTCTAGTGGTTAGGACATCACTCTTTCAAGGTGGAGACACGGGTTCGAGTCCCGTTGGGGCCATTAACCCAAAAAAGGAGAGGTTATGAAAAAAACAATCGTTTTAGTAGCAATAATCCCCCTACTTGCCTTCAGTCAAGAAATATCACTTTCCGGCAACCGGGGCATGTTCAGGGTGAAGTATGCTCAGCCGCATAAGATGGGTAAACTTTCTTTTCACCTCTCGGCGGTTGAGAGGTACCAGAACAATCGAGTCTTTATTCAAGGAGATTCAACGACCGACCGAAGTCACTTCTTGCAGACCAGGGTCGGCATCTCGTACGCTATCAGTGACTTCATCGAAACGCGATACCATATTGCTCCGTTTGGCAAGTATTACGAAGCCAATGATTACCCAATCCAGCGCAGTGATCCCAGCCCAGTCATCGGAATCAAGACCCACGAGATTGGTCTGAAACTGGGGTACCCGATTGTAGTGAATGATGTGACACCTACGATTTATGCGTTTGGCCTAGACGCCTATGTCAATTTCGGGCCAGCCCTTCCAACCGAATGGTTCGGCAATTCTCAGGAGAAGGACCGAGCATTGTATGAGGATTTCTTCTTCCCACCGGATTCGATCAGAACAAACACATTGCCTCACATACCACATGACCCAGATTTTGGATTCGACGCCCTGTTTGATTTCCACTCCGGAGCATTCGCAATACATCTCAATGCGGGTTATCTGATTACTGGAGAGGATAAGAACCCAGGATACGTCACTGCCCAAGACTTCGCCCAACTCGAAAGGACAAACCTTCTACCTTACGGGCTGGGTATTGAGCTCATTCCCAATAGTGATCTGAGGGTACTTTTTGAAACTAGCGGCTACTCAACTCCTGATTTCGACTCGACAGTCTTATGGGTCACACCCGGCTTACGCTTCGGCGCGACAAATGTAAGTTTTGATTTGGGTGTTGAACTTGCCGTCGTAGGTGATTGGTTCTGGAAGCCATTCATCAACTTTTCTGGTGGTTATGATCTTGTTAAGAGACCTAAGGAGCTGATTGCTCAAGTTTCAGGACAGGTAATCGATGCACAAACTAATATGCCTTTAGTCGCTACGATCACTTTCCCAGACGCACAGAGGGAAGCGCTTGCAACCTCGCCGCAGGGTACGTACAAGGTCTCTCTGACACCTGGTAGCTACCGTATCCGTGCTGATGCTGCTGATTACAGATGGCGCGAGCAAACTATTGTTCTCAAGGACGGAGATAAGATTACTCTCAACTTCCCGCTAAACAAGAAACCGGTAGCCAAGATAACCGGCAGGATATATGATTCCGAAACGAATAGACCGGTCGTTGCCAACATAATGTTTCCGCAGAGTGAATTCCCTAAGGCAGCATCAGATACTTCTGGTTTCTTCAACATAGATCTGGTACCTGGAACATTCAGGGTACGTGTTGAAGCCACTGACTATTTACCTGAGGAGAGGGTAATCGACTTGAAGGAAAATGAAACGCGGGTATTTGACGTCGCTCTTCACAAGGGTGGCATTCTCACTGGCAAAGTATCTGAATATGAAACCGGGAAGGCATTACTCGCACAAATCATCTTCGTTGATACACAGATTCCCAAGGCGACCACTGATGGGACGACCGGTATATACAAAGTAGGTGTATCACCTGGCACTTATACGGTTAAGGTCGAGGCAGCTGACTACATACCGGAAACTACACCGGTTGTCATGGAAAGAGATGAGACAAAAATTCAGAATTTCGTTTTAAAGCCCATCCCCAAGGTGGGTGAACGCGTCGTCCTCAGGGGAATAACTTTCGATTTCAATTCAGCGGTAATCAAACCGGCTTCCTATCCAGCGCTTGACGACGCGGCACGTGTGCTCAAGGCGAAGCCCGAGATGAGAATCGAAATCGGCGGTCATACTGACAGTATCGGCTCTGATTCGTACAACATGAAACTCTCAAACGAGAGAGCGAATTCAGTGCGGGAGTACTTGATGCAATACCACAGAATCGAACCTAACCGTCTGATTGCGGTCGGTTATGGAGAAACACAACCGATTGCCGACAACCGAACAAGATCTGGCCGGGATATGAACCGACGCATTGAATTCAAGATCCTGAGTTGGTAAAACGATCTCAAAAAAAGGGGGCGGATGCCCCCTTTTTTCATACCTTTGCTCCAGCAATTTCTTGTTCGATTTTTTCCAAATACCGCAGATTACCTATTTTTTTGAATATCTGGTCGGCCTGGAGAAACATTTTTAACGATTCCTTCAATCTCCCCTCTTTCTTGAAGGCGATTCCTCTCAGATAATATATCTCCCCTGAAATTTTGTTTTCTGGCAGCGTCTTAACATAATTGAACGCTCTACTATAGTAATTGTGAGCCCTTGAGAAATTACGCGACGCAGCAAGGATTCGGGCGCGGTACATTAAATTATATATCTTGTAAAGCACATTGCTCTCTGTTTTCAGTTGCACGGTCATTTTTTTTGCCAACCTATCGGCCCTCTTGTATTGCCTGGCCCTCAGGTAGTACTCCATCTTTTCCATGAGGCAGTCAATATTCAAAAACTTCACATTTATCTGTTCTGCAACGCGCAAAGCCGTTTCGAGATGCACCCTGCCTCGTTTCGTACGTCCCTTGTCACGGTGCAGTTCACTTAAGCTTATACTAGCGAAAATTATACCCTCGTAGAATTTGATCTCCTTAGCAAGCCTCAAGGCCTGCTTGAAACTCGTCTGTGCTTGCTCATTCATCAAACGGCTGTAACCGATCATACCCAAATTATTGTACAGCAAGACAATGGTTCTCTTCGCACCAATCAGTTTAGCCTTAGACAACGCTTCGAGGCAGTACGCCTCAGCCTTGGGTAGATCGTAATTCGCATACATGACCCCAAGATTGTTCAGAGTTATTAGAATCCCCTCCTGATAGCCTACCTCCTGATATATGCTGAGTGCTCTGTTGAAAAACCTCTCGCTCATTCTTATGTTGAACTTTCCCTGATAGTTTAATCCCAGATCCACGTAGCAGGCAGCAATATTCTTCTTGTCACCGATCGATCTTCTAATCTTCAAACTCTTTTTGAAGCACTGTTCTGCACGGTTAAATTTTCCTAACCTCAAAAGTATAACACCGAGAATAACATAGGCGTCACCGAGAGTATGGCTGCTTATCTGTTTCTTCTTTCTCAACATATCCTCGCACTCTTCCTTAGCACGCTTGTACTGCCCCATTCTCGTGTAGAGCCATGCTAAAGCAGCCCTGAAGATACTAACCGCGCTGGTACCTTGCGTTATCCGCATACCCCGCTCATAGTACTTCAGGCTCCTTCTGTACTCGCCAATCTTTTCGTAAACGTTACCAAGTTTTTCATACGCACGGTAAGCATTGGGATTGATCTCCAGACAAAAATGCAATTGTTCGACCGCTTTCTTGTAGTTACCGATTGATATATATATATCCGCAAGAGAGAGTCTTATCTGAAAAATCTCCTCGATGTTCTCTTCGTATTTTAGCGCAGTTTCGTAGAATGTTAGGGCCAAACTATGAGCGTAGTTATCACGTGCCTTCAAGGCGGCTTTTTTAGAGTAAACCAGCGCCTTTGCTCCATCACGCGCGAGTGCGAAGTGATGCGCCAACTGCTCATGGTAGTTCGAGATGACGCCATGAAACACTGTCTCAATTGCTTCGCCAACCATCCTGTGATATTGCAGTAAGTTTCCGCGCTTAATATTCTTATAGACAATCTGCCGAACAATGTCTTCGGAGAAGAAATAAGTATCGCTAGCTCTAGGCTTTATGCAACCCAACCTGCACAGTTCATCCAACGCCTCCATGATCTGACCAACGTTTCGCTTACTAGCGATGGCAATAATGTCGGCACTGAATTCCTGCCCGAATACCGCAGCGATCTCAAGGAACTTCCTGACTTCATGGTCCATCAATTTCAACTTTCTTTTTATCGTCTCTTCAATTGACGAAGGGATGGAACCCGCCATGCTTTTCACGAAGATCCATTGATGCCCATCCCAATATAACTTCTTGCGACGGTGGAATTCAGTCAAGATTTCTTCAATAAAGAACGGATTACCGCCGCTTTCGTGATATATCACCTTCGATGCCGCACTCGGAAGCCCACCTGCTATGGCTTCAAGAAGCTGATTGGATTGCTCCTCGCTCAAGGGTGAGAGCGTTATCTGCGTATAAAGCCGCTCCCTGGCCCATATACCCCAATAGTCGGAAAGGGGAGAGTTCTTTACTTCCTCTACACGATAAGTCCCAAATATTTTAACATTCGGACTCATACTTCGCATAAGGAAATCCAATAATTCACAACTCGGCCGATCTACCCAATGTAGATCATCCATGAAGAGTATTGTAGTACCTGGGTAAACTGCCTCGGACAATTTCAAGAGGAATTCACTTACAGCATTGAACAGACGATACTTGTCTAGCTCTTCGGTTTGCACTACACGAAGTATTCCTTCCGCCGGCATCAGCTTGGTCAACTCAGATTGATATACTTCAGCCATCCTCTTAACGGTTTGCTGCACCAGCGCGAAATCTTTGTTGATCAGTTCACTGAACATGTTCTTAAATGGATGATATGCAACTGATGAAAGCGCCTCATACGCATTGCCCCGCGCTATTACTTGGGTGTTTAGACGATCCTTTGTTTCTATGACAAGACGTGTTTTACCAATACCAACCTCACCAGCGATGAAAATCGTCTGGTGATCTTTGAGTTGGGTCAAACACCAATTAGTCTCATCATCACGGCCGATTGTCACCGGGGAAGGAATACGTAATCGTCTAATCGCTTCATGCTTCATGCCAATGCGGTTTTTCCCCTGCTTCTTAGCCTGATACATGAGACTGTCCGCTTGGCTCACCAGTCCCTCTGCCTTCGTAGCATCATCCGGGAAAACGGCAAACCCTACGCTACAGTGTATCGTGTGTGTACGTAGTTCTATGGTATTAAGTGCCTTGATAATCCTATTACCGAGTTCCAATGCTCCCTTAGCATTACTATTGGGCATCAGCACAATAAATTCATCGCCCCCGTAGCGCACGATGCTATCAACTTCTCTGATGTTAGCGCGTAAAAATTCGGCGAACTTTGCCAATACTCTATCACCTTCAAGGTGACCAAAATTATTGTTGATCTTGCGAAAATCGTCGATATCCAGAAGGATCAGTGTGAATTTTGTGTCGAAACGATTTGCCCGTTTAATCTCATTTTCAATCCAATAATGCATGTAGCGCCGGTTGTAGCAACCGGTCAACTCATCACGATATATTTCCTTCATCTACAAACGATTATATCCATTGAGTAAACCAAAGTCAACTAAAGCCTCATAATCTTGACCCGAGGGACGAAAAACATCATCAAACGGCTCATCCTATCCCAAATCCGAAATTCTAAATAGTAAATCCAAAGCACCAAATTCAATACGGTTTTGGTCATTGGGGTTTAGAATTTATGATTTGTTTAGAGTTTCGTGCTTAGAATTTCGTATTTCCCGTGTTGGGTAACTTTCAGGTTTACGAGAACGTGTTAAAAGCATAGATGTATGCCAACACGGGATTATTCGTAGCGCAAAGCTTCGATCGGGTTTAGCCCGGCCGCACGGCGTGCCGGATAAATCCCAAAAAAGATGCCAACGGCTGCAGAAAACCCAAAGCCGAGTAAAATCATCCAAAACGCCACAGCAGCCTTGAGTGGTGATATGGTTGAGATCAGCGCTGCCAATAGCATACCCAAGACTATTCCAATTATGCCGCCAATCAGTGCAAGGATGATGGACTCAATAAGAAACTGCGAGAGTATATACTGATTCGAGGCGCCGACTGCCTTACGGATACCGATTTCCCTCGTCCGCTCCGCGACCGAGACCAGCATAATGTTCATAATGCCTATTCCACCGACAACCAGGGAAATAGCGGCAATGGCGACGATCGCGATGAATCCTACCCGCGTGATATTTTGGTAGAGATCCATCAACATCTGCTGAGTATTTAACTCAAAATCATCTTCCCTGTCAAACCCAAGTCCGTGCCTACGGCGCATCAGCTCGCGTATGTCGTCAACCGCCGTCTCCATATTGCTTGATTTAGGCTTCACCGCAACCGAATACCCACCATAGACGCGATCAAATATCGATGCCCTGCTTCTCGGGAAAAATTTCTCAAACACGGTATTGGGGATGAGGATAAAATCATCAAGGCTATTGCCAAGAAACTGCCCCTTTTCCTTAAACACTCCAATGACTCTGACCCGGTGTCCCTCAACCATCAAATCCTTACCAACAGGGGATTCATCCGGAAAGAGGTTAGCCGCGATGTATGAACCTATTATGCCCGAACTGCGTCGGTGCGTGATGTCATCCCTTGTGAAATCCCTACCGCTCTCCACCAGGTAGTTATTGACGTATGAATAGTTCTCATCCGAACCCACTATTGATACATTACTGACTTCTTTATCCCTGTGCTTCAATGTGGTCAGCTGTCGGCTAGCCGTGGGAACCGCGATTTCAATCGAAGCCAATTTGCCTATTGCCTCGGCATCTTCCGGTAATAGGTCGGGGCGCTCGGCAAGTTTATCGAGATCACGATGCCCGGTTGAAATCCACGTAAATTTCTGAACATAGATTAAGTCTGACCCCAGGGCTTGGACCTGTTCACTAACCGTACGGTTCAGACCCTCGATTAAAGATAGTATTGCAATCACGGTAGTCACGCCGATGATAATACCAAGTGTCGTAAGGAAAGACCTGAGTCTGTGATTCTTGAAGGTCTGTAGTGAAAGCGCTATCTTGCCAAAAATGCTAGTCATTTTCGATCAACCCATCTCTTAGTTTTATTTTCTTCTTGGCGTGTGCGGCAACATTTGGATCGTGTGTAACCATGACGATCGTATTACCCTCATCCACGAGTTGATCAAATATCTCCATGATCTCCGCCCCGGTTTTCGAATCAAGATTACCGGTTGGTTCGTCAGCGAAAATCACTCTTGGATTGTTGATAAGAGCACGACCAATAGCGACGCGCTGACATTCGCCCCCGGACATTTCGTTGGGACGATGTGACGCTCTATCGCCTAGACCGATTTTTTCCAAAATCTCTCGCGCGCGCGCTGCTCTATCCTGCTTCCTGATACCCGCATATATCAAAGGAAGGGCAACATTATCTATCCCGGTGAGCCTGGGCAAAAGGCTGAAACTCTGGAACACGAAGCCAAAGAATGTATTTCTTATGCGCGCCAGTTCCTGGTCTGTATAATTGGAAACCAGTTTGTCCTCGAGGTAATATTCGCCCGATGTCGGCGTGTCAAGACAGCTCAGAATATGGATGAGCGTCGACTTACCCGAACCAGACGCGCCCATGATTGAAACATAATCATTGTTTCTAATTTCAAGACTCACCCCGCGCAGAGCTTCCACCGATACTTTGCCGCGCCAGTATGTTTTTGTTATATCGATCGCCCGACATATGGGTTTGTTCTTAACCATTGTCATGTACGCTTTCGAAGTCTCCCGAATAGCCCGCGTGGTGGCCGCAGATTTTGTGATATGGAATCCTCCTCGGGTACTTCAAAACTCACTTTTTGACCATCCTTCAATTTTGACAGAACACGATACGGGCCGATTATCACAGTATCTCCTTCTTCGACACCCGACACGACCTCAATATCTTTATCGCTTGATACACCGGTGGTGATCTCAGCAAGCTGTGCCTTTCCATCATTCACAACGAATGTGGTCTGCGCAGTCTTACTGTCAATCTTACGCTTACCCGAAGCCTGAATCGGGATAACCAAAACATCTACCTTTTCATGTGTGGTAATGTCGGTCTGGACGTTCATGCCAGGTCTAAGGAACGGTGAGAATTCACCTAATTCAATCTCTACCTCAAAATCAGTTACTTTATCCGTGGTCAACTGGCTGGTTATCGGCATCAATCCAACCTTTATGACAACCCCCGGGAAGGTTGTGTCGGGTAGGGCGTCGGCAACGATCTCGGAAACCTGGCCTATTTGCACGTCAGGCACATCGGTTTCATCGATCGTTACCACCGCAATCACGTTAGACATATCGGCGATAGTCATCATCACTGTACCCCCGTAGTTCAGGGCACCCATTACCGCAGTTTCGCCCTCTTCAACATTGATCTTCATTATCCGGCCCGAAATCGGCGCGTAAATCTTTGTTTTTCTGAACGTATCCATCGCCTGCTCGTAGGATGCCTTTGACGTTTTGTAATTCAATTGGATGCGCTCGAAACTTTCATGAGATATTAATTCCTTCTCGAGTAGTTTTTGGGCGCGCTGCAAATCCTGTTCAGCTTGCTCAAAGTTGGCGAGAGCGAGTTGCCTGGCGGCATTAGCCTGTACATCATCGAGTTCTATTACTAGTTGTCCCTTTGTCACGAAATCGCCTTCCTTACAGAGGATTTTTCTTACCCGGGCAATCGTTTCGGCCGATACATCTACCTGTGCTTTTGCCCGCAGTTGGCCGGAAGCAGATACCTTTGAGGTAATATTTCCCCTCTTAACCAACGCGACCTCAACCTCCTCGCCAGCATCCCGCTGACTCAAGTTTAGGATGACAATCACTGCAACCAAAATAACCACACCGATTATAATCAACAATCTTTTTTTCTTCATCACGGCTCCTTGTTAAGGGTCAACGTACCCGAGAGATACGAGAAGGTAGCCTGCTGTGTATAGTAGCCGGTCAAGGCCGAGGTGTACGAGACCCGCGCATCGAAGATGGCCTTTTCTGCGGTCAAGAAATCCAAAAAGGATATTGCTCCCAGCGCGTATTGCTCGCGGGCAATCACCGCCGCCTCGTTGGCAGCATCATAACTCTTCTTGGCGAATTCCAAATTGTCCAGGGACTCGCGCAAAGAATAGTAAGTTGTGCGCAAGGCCTTCTCCGCCTCTAGCTCAGTCGCCCGCTCGGCATAAATACTACGCTGATAGTCTTTCTTCGCATTCAGATGCCTGAAGATAAGTGATTTTATCTCGAAAATAGGGAAACTCACGCTTATCCCATAGTTTGTTGTTGCATTATCCCGATAGTACTGGAAATCAAAAATTAGCGAATCACTATATACAGTACTACCGTAGAACAGTGAAATCCTTGGTAAAAAAGCGAGATACGATGATATGAGCCCCAACCTCGAAATACTCTTCAGTTCCTGAGCTATTTGCACGCTGTAGTTGACATCGTATAAGATTGCAGTGAGGGAATCGAGGCTCGGTATTTCGGCAAATCCAGGATCGATTAACGTGTCGGTGGGATAAATGTCCGCCGCAGTATCCAAAATTGCCCTCAGTTCCTCTTGAGCAGAAATCTTCAGTGTCCTTGCTTTTGATTTGTCCTGCTGAGCGTTCAGGTAAAATACCTCACCTTGCAATAACTCGAGCTTCGACGCGGCACCTAATTCGTACTTCGCCTCAACCAACTCCAAGTTCTCAAGTGCCCTTTCGATCGTAATCTCAGCTGAGCTCAGTAGCTCAAATGCGTTAATCAAGTTGTAATAGGCAGTCTTGATACGTAAAACAAGGCTGGCTATCTCCTCTTGATGTTGAAGAACACTATTCGTCAACTGACCACGGGAAACGAATATGGAAGTGATGATATCGAGGTCAAACAGCGGCATGGTTAGATTCACAGAACCCTCGTAGCCGCTGCTGGTGAACCCCTGGTACTCACTCTTTGTGTAACTAGCCGCCACACGTGCGGTCGGCAACAGCTCGGTGAGGACCTCGTAGAATTGAATCCGTGATTTCTCTAAGGATACTTTTGATTCGCGGTAAATCGGACTATTTCCCAGTGCGAGATCAATCGCCTCATTCATTGACAGGGAATCAACCTGCAGGCATAAGAGAAGTAAAATCATATCTTACTATTTAGACAGCACGCCTGCGCTACATCCCACGGCCGAAGATACTACTGATCCCGACACCGATAAATATCGAGATGATCCAAATCACAAATACCAGAACATAAGCATTCTTCTTCGCGATGCCATTGGTAATGTTGATACCCAGGGCGACTAGTATCATTTCCCACATAATGAAAAAGTCAAACCCAGCGAGCAGCTTATAAACAAATGTATCCTTGGCCAAGCCAGGTGCCAGAAGTGCTAGTGAAGTCGTTACGTAAGGCGATCTGGTAATAGCAATCAATATCAACTTCAGAATCGCAGAGGGCACCAAAACGAGCGATGAAAAACATATGACCGAGAAGATCGTCTTGAAGCCACTCTCTCCTCCAAACAGCGGTACGAAAAGATTGATAATCAGAGCAAACAACAGCATGAGAACTGCGGTGAAAATAGTGGCACTGATCGCACTACCTAAAAATATAATGGGTCCAGATGTGAACTGCATTGCGCGCTCGATTTCTTCTTCCGATCTCCCCTGTTCTCTCAGTGTTTCTTGCTGACGCGCCATTATCTCATCTCGACTAAAATTGACCGTTAAGGCGGCGGTCAACGCGACAACAACTAACACGATGATAAAGGGGGTGACCCATTGCGGCTTTTCCTTGAGTGCAGCAAATGCCTTACTCGGGGCAAAGTATATGTCCATGATATTCATCCTCGCTCCTTTCGTCTATATAATATTACGTATTAACTGAAGAATATGTTTCAGTCTAATATTAGCTGAGCGCTACTCAGGTTGTTGGAACCTAGTTTACACAGATTTTGTGTGATGTCAAGTCATATTGCCACGAAATTCCTTGACAAGTTGGACGTGTCGTCTATTATTAGAACACGAGGAGGAAACATGCTTAACAAGAAACGACTTTTGATCGCAACAATATTCGGCGTGATCTCCGGGTTTGTATGCTGGGGTCTCGCATCGTCTGAAGGACCAACGCCTTGGTATTTTGCCATCTCAACCATACTCAGCCGTGCCCTGATCGGTTTTGCCATCGGCATTAGCGTCTTCAAGATGAAATGGTGGCTGCATGGCATCATCATGGGATTCATCTTCAGCCTGCCTATGGCATTCCAAGGCTTTTATGTACCAGGCAAGGAAATGATGATCTTTTTTGGCAGTCTAATAATGGGTATCATCTACGGATTCTTTATCGAGCTATTCACTACGGTTGTCTTCAAGGCCGGAGCAAAATAGAAGAACTCTCTGTCGGATAATTATCCTAAACAATCATTTGTATTATTTTGTCACTTAGGCAATTGGCTAAATGATAAAACGATCAGCTGAAAAGTAACCAGGCTAGGATAATTTTGCTCTGGTTCAATTTACTTGAAAGGCGTTAGCTCGGCATCACCGAAAGAATTCAGTTCTCTTAACGAAAGGAGACAATCGCGCTTATGATTGGCACCTATGTCAATACAATTCTTGTAATCGTTGGCAGTCTTCTAGGGTTGCTCTTGAAGAAAGGCCTCCCGGAAAGCATCAAGAGGATAGTCATTATCGGCCTCGGCCTTTTCACCTGTATCCTCGGTGCAAAAATGGGCCTTGAGATGCAGAGACCTCTTGTTATCATTCTCAGTATGATCCTCGGAGGTGTCATCGGCGAGATGCTGAAAATCGAAGATTTCCTTGAAAGTATTGGTGCACGACTCAAGCGTCTTGTCAAAGCCCATGGTGAAACTTCCTTTGCCCAGGGATTCGTCGTGGCCAGCCTTCTCTTCTGTGTTGGGCCCATGACCATTCTCGGTTCACTACAGGCTGGGTTGCAAAACAAACCAGAATTACTTCTCGTAAAATCACTCATGGATGGTGTTTCGTCAATTATCCTGGCCTCGACCATGGGCTTCGGCGTAATTTTCTCGGCACTCACCGTACTCTTTGTACAAGGCGGGCTCACCTTGCTTGCCCGACAGTTCAGTTTCCTGACCGACCCCGTTTACCTCAGTGATTTCACCAGTGTAGGCGGCATAATGATATTCGCAATTGGTTTGAAACTACTGGGCATCAAGCCAATCAAAGTCGGTAATTTCTTGCCTGCACTGGTCATTGTAGTAATGCTCACTTTTATCGCTGGACTAATTTAGTGTATCCTTTCCTCTGATTACTCCTTTCTCTTTCTTGACAGATTCAACCACCTGCGGTATACTAACACGGCTGGTGGATTCAAGGGAAGCGCCGTGAGAATCGGCCGCGGTCGCCGCCACTGTAACCTCTCCCTCTTTTTTGAAAAAGGGAACCCTTTTGGCAAGTATGAACGCCACTGCCCGCACCTACATGTAGGTGCGGGATGGGAAGGCAGCTAAAAGGGTGGGGAAGCCAGGAGACCTATCCTCAGCCACAATCAAGTCCTTCGGACGAAAGGAGGCTGCATGCTGATTTTTCTCTTCCCGATTCTGATTAGCCAACCCATCTATGAATTAGAGGAAGTGGTAGTGACTGCCAATCGCTATCCGACACGGCTAGAAGACGTAGCAGTGGCGGTAATGATCATCGAGCGTGAGGATATTGAGAAGCTTGAGGCGCTGACCTTAGGTGAAGTGCTTAACGCCACAGCCGGTATTGACTTCAAGGATTATGGGACACCAGGTGGCGTGACCAGTATCTCAACGCGGGGGATGCCTACCAACGGTACGCTGGTACTGCTCAATGGGCAGCCCCTGAATGCCATCACCAACGGTATAGCAGATCTAAGCGTAATTGATATTGATATGGTTGAACGGATAGAAATCGTTAAGGGACCCGTCTCCAGTGTATACGGTGCAAATGCTCTGGGCGGCGTGATTAACATCATAACCGTAAGTGAAATAAAGACCCCAGAAGCCGAGCTGAAATTCTCGCCCGCGACGCACACAATTGACGACCCTTTCCAGAAAACTAATACCCATCTCCGACTGGGCATGCCATTGAACAATATATCATTCCACCTGACCGGCGCCTACACGCATGACAAGGGCTCCAGAAGCAATAGCGATCTGAAAAAATATCATTTCACCGGTGCAATCTCTCACAAAACTGACCGACTCGCTCTCCGTTCATCTCTATTCTACGATAATAAAGATTACGGGATTCCAGGTCCGCTGCCCCGCATTGACAGCACACGATCCATTCCACAATTTGGCGATAGCACAGCAACTTCGCTTTTCGATCAACAGAAAGACTACATACTGATCGGCAATATCGGCGTAGACCTGCATCTTTCCGATAATATCAATTACTACACAAGTATTTTTGCCAATCGACAGCGCACCGAATTCCACACAGTGTACCCGGGCATGATCGGTGATACCGTAACCGAAGACTATGACTATCTAGTGCACAAGCTCGGGTTTAATACTATGATCACCTTAAACACAAGTCTGTGCGATTGCGCACTCGGGCTGGATGCCAAGTATGACACGCTGCAGACAACCGTGAATTCAACCCTGGTCAACGATACAAGCTGGGATGCGAGCACATACGATTATGGTACCTGGGGCGAATTGAGACTCCACATCAATGATCGGATCTCCCTGAACTCCAGCATTCGCTACGACTACAATTCTCAGTTTGGTGGGTTCCTCTCACCCGGAGTTGGCCTGGTGAGTGTTCTGACCCCACGCTTATGGTTGAAACTATCTGCCGGCAAAACGTTCCGCGCGCCGACTTTCAATGACCTGTACTGGCCCCAGTATGGTAACCAGAAACTCCAACCAGAAAATGGATGGGCGTACGAATTACGCGCTGAAACTTCTCCGCAGGCCACATTTTTTGGTGCGCTCTCGATATTCATGCGCAACATTGATGACCGTATCGCATGGATGCCCGGCCCAGATGGTCTCTGGCGGCCGCAGAATCTGAATTATCTGAATTTGAAGGGTGTGGATCTTGAGATAAAACAGCACATTTCTGACTTTATTGACTACAGCATTGAAGCAACCTATCTGAATGCTCAGCAAAAGAACGAAGAGATCATCTACAGCTTTTATGACTGGATGAACGATACCAGCCTCACCATCGTTGAAGATATCGAAAGGCAGGCGGCATTCACGCCCAAATTCACACTATCCTCAAAGATGAATTTCTCCTTACCGGCAGGGATCAACCTAAATATTGCGGGTAAATACTTATCCGAACGATCGAATTATTACCCAAATTATGATGATTATCCGAATGTGACCATGGATACTAAAAAGCTGGCTAGCCACATCGTGATCAACACTGCTTTGACCAAAATGATCTACAGACATCTGACAATAACCGCAGGGATCAAGAATCTGACTAACACTGACTATGCCCTGCAATTCGGCAACACAATAGATGACCTTGATTATCCGATGCCCGGGCGGACCTACTTCATGAGGGTTTCGCTGCATTCACGGTAGTTGCCACAGTGATTTTCTGACACTCAATCGAATATTGTCAAAAGTTACCAGAGAATATCGTAAAGCAATTCATCATGAAAGTTGTTATGGAATATCGGCTGAATATGCGGGTGAACGTTAACAGAATATAGCCCTACCAGGAGGATCTACGACAGGTTGGAATGCGCTGCAGAAAATTTCGCACATCTTAAGATTTTTCCTACATCGAATTCGGCTTTCCCTGCATTATTGACATCTTCAGCACGTGCGGATATAATACCCTGTGGGGTAATCGGATAGTCGCTCCATGTGAGAGGAAAGTCCGGGCTTCACAGGGCAGGATGCTTCCTAACCGGAAGGCTCGCACCATTGGTGCGGGAGGAAAGTACCACAGAAAACATACCGCTCCGCACCGCAAGTGCGCGGGTAAGGGTGAAAAGGTGAGGTAAGAGCTCACCGCTCTGATGGTGACATCAGAGGCATGGTAAACCCCATCCGAAGCAAAACCAAGCAGTTCCGGGCGAAGTGGCCCGCTTTTGTCCGGTGCATTTGCGCCGGTGGCCGGAACGGGTAGGTTGCGCAGAACCCAGTAGTGATACTGGGACAAGACAAATGACTATCTATTACAGAACCCGGCTTATAGATTACCCCACGTATTTCAATTCTAGATAGAACCAATGTGATAGGTGACTCGATCAAACAAAATCTTATATGAGCACATGGATAGCAAAAGACAATAACCGTACGGCAACCGATATAGAAATCCGGGGCAAGAAGATCCCGCACACAATAGTGCACATTCTGCAGAACCGCGGCTACGATACACCTCGTTTGATTGAGAAATTCTTCGCACCGTCGCTCTCTGACCTTCACGACCCCTTCTTGATGAACGACATGGAGAAAGCGGTCGACCGCATCATTATGGCAATGAACAACAAAGAAAAAATACTCATTCACGGAGACTACGATACCGACGGTATAACCGGCGCAGCGCTGCTCATCAGCAATCTTAAGAAGCTCGGGCTCGATGTTAGTTATTACATCCCAAACCGGCTCGAAGAAGGTTACGGTCTTTCTGCCAGTGGTATCAGTCGAGCGATAGAGGAGAAGTGCTCCCTGATTATCACCGTCGATTGCGGTAGTAGCGCGATCACGGAAGTCGAAAGCGCAAGCGAGAATCACATTGATGTCATCGTCTGCGACCACCACCGACCAAAGGAATCACTGCCCAACGCCTTTGCCATGATCAACCCTAAGAGAACCGACAGTAATTACCCGTTTAAAGAGCTAGCCGGAGTGGGCGTCGCCTTCAAGTTGGTGCAGGCTCTTCATGAAAAATTACGGCAGCCAAAGGAGGAAGCATACGAAGACCTGGATCTCGTCGCCTTAGGCAGCGTTGTTGACATCGTACCTCTAATCGATGAAAACCGCATCGTGGTCAAATATGGAATCAGCAAAATACCCAAGAGCCAAAGAGTCGGATTCAAAGCTCTGCTTGAGGAAACCGGATTGTGCCACGGCGTAACATCTTACCATCTTGGTTTTGTAATCGGACCTCGAATAAACGCCTGTGGACGGCTACGTGACGCAAAGAGTGCCCTAGAGCTTCTCCTTACGCAAGACATGTCTCGTGCACGGGTACTGGCACATAGTCTCTCCCTGGATAACGAAGCTAGAAAGGGGATTGAAGACACGATTTACAGGGAGGCGGAAGCGATTATCAAAACATCGGACGCTGATCAAGCCCGGGTCATAATCCTGGCAAAAGAAGGGTGGCATGAGGGAGTGCTCGGTATCGTTGCATCGAGAGTCAGCGCGGATCACTTCCGTCCCGCAATAGCATTGTCCCTCAAAGATGACGTCGTAAAAGGCTCGGCTCGCTCCATCCCGGATTTTGATATCACCGAAGCGATTAGCAACTGTCAGCATCTTCTGAGTAAATACGGTGGGCACGCTCAGGCCGCTGGACTGGAGCTCAACAGGAAAGATCTTGATGCCTTCCGAGCATGTATGAATGAATACGCGCAGGGGGTCGAAAGTAAGACCTTTGTGAGAAAGACTCTCTATGACATGGAACTTGCTTGGTCTCAAATTACGAGCGAATTAGTCTATTTCCTAAAATACTTTGAGCCAACGGGTACGGCGAACCCGCAGCCCGTGTTTCTAGGCAAAGATTGTGAAGTAGTCGGCATACCCCGGGTGGTTGGTTCAAATCATTTGAAACTTTCTTTGAGACAACACAACAAGGCCTTGCCGGCGCTCGCCTATGGCCGAGCCGATGAGATCCTGAACATTGAAGTCGGTAAGACGAGGGTCAATTGTCTCTATTCTATTGCTGAAGATTCTTTCTTGGGCAAGAGGAAGACAATCCTGAAAATAAGGGAAATGGAGATAAACAGACCGTGAATTGGTCTCTCGTTTCAGAAAACAAGAGTCACTATTTCCGATTTACGCGGAACGACTTCTCCACCATATACTCGACAAAGCATGAACAGGAATCTCTCCTCATAAACATGAAACCTATTTTCCTCAAGCAAATCCATTCAAATATCATCGTCAACATCGACTCAGATAATAAACAAACCGGTGACGGACTCATTAGCACTAAGAACGCTTGTTTGGGAATCAAGATTGCCGACTGCTTACCAGTATATCTTCTTTCTGACAACAATATCGGTATATTACACTGCGGCTGGCGTGGCATCATTGGTGGAATAACCACCAAGGCAAAAGAAATGTTCCAGAACTTCTATTATGTTTTGGGTGCCTCAATTGGACCTTGCTGCTATGAGGTGAAGCAAGATGTTGTCGACCTGTTCAAAAAAAATTATGCAAATGCCATTATCGTACGCAACAGCAAATACTACTTAGATCTCAAGTCGGCAGTGATCAAAGATCTCGGGCAAAAGGACATGCTTGGCACTCTTGATTTGTGCACGAGATGCAACCCTCAATATTTCTATTCCAACCGACGCGGTGATCGGCAAAGAAATTACGCATTAGTTTCCCGAACTTAGTCCCGTGATTGACACGGACTCAGTTTGGTGCTAAAATTACGGGATGAAAATTATTCTCTTCTCTCTGACATTACCAGCTGTTCTGATTGGCCAGGAATGGACCATGCTCGTATACATGGCGGCGGATAATGACCTTGCACAATGGGCCGATTCTGACCTTGTCGAAATGGAGCAGTTCGGTTCCAGCCAGGACATCAACGTGATCGTTCAAATCGATAAGCCGTCGGTTGGGGCAAGGAGATTACTCGTTCGACACGGCTCGTCTCAAGTACTCCAAGAATTGGGCCTAACCGACATGTGCTCATGGGAAACCTTGAGCGATTTTCTCTACTGGGGAATAACACTCTTCCCTGCTGAAAAGTATCTTGTAATCCTCTGGGATCATGGTAGTGGATGGACGGCAACACCGCGTAGGTCTTTCGGCACGGACTGGTCGAGTGGCAATGTCTTGAGCATCGCCACGGGTGATTTCCAGCGAGCATTGAGCACTGCCTATGACTACACGCAAACACGCATCAACGTTTTTGCCTTTGACGCCTGCTTGATGCAACAAGTCGAAGTTGCCTTTGAAGTAGGAGAGCACGCCAAGATACTTCTCGCACCACAATCAATCATGCCGTTGCCCGGATTCAGATATGACGAGATACTAGAGGTACTACATTCTGAGCCGAGTATCGGTGAAACTCAACTGTCCCAAAGGATCGTACAAAGCACCGTTGACAACTACACAGATTTTCAACCAATTGCCGTGTCGGCCGTACGGCTAGCAGGGTTAGAAAATATGAAAGAAAAAATGGTGCGGCTGAATAATCTCCTCTTGTCGGAACTGCCCACCCAAGCCCTGGTCGATTTGCGGAGAACGGTGCAAACCATTCCGACAATCGGATGCACACCTGATACATCAGACGATTATGTTGACCTTGGAGATTTCCTTACCGGTATGACAACTGTTTTCGACTATGGTGAGGCCGACCTCCTACTCGACGCCTATGAGGGAGCAATAATCATTGCGGACTACTGGGGGCAGGAGTTTTCCGGAACAACGGGCCTAGCGGTCTGGTTTCCAGATAAGTACTTGCAGTTCAAACAGATCGTAGACCGTTACACGAATCTCAGCTGGGTTCAATCGAGATGGCTAGAGTTCATAAACTGGTTCTATAATGCAGATGATGTGAGGCCCACCACCCCACACATGATTGCCAATGAACCCGGAGGTCACAATGATTTTTCCCTCTACTGGTCAAAGGCGTATGATCTCGCTTCGGTTGAGTATGCAGTCGCAGAAGCCATGGATACAGTTCTAGCATTCAATGATGCTTGTGAGGATTCGAGTCTGTGGAATTTCAACGGCTTCATGCTCAGCTCTGTAAACGCGCATTCTGGAAGCTATTCGTTCTTTTCGGGGAATGCGGCAAATCTAAGTAACTACATTGAAACGAAGGATAACATCACTATCCAAAGTTTGGGAATACTTAGCATTTACCTTTACTACCGCACCGAAGATATGAGTGATTCCCTGATCATCCAGCATGGTTCGTTCCAGGACGTGCACTATGGTGTATCAGATGGATGGATCGAGAGGAGGGCAATACTACCTTCTGGCAGCTATCGATTACGCATCTCGTATGTTACCAATAACTCCGTGAACATGGGCGGATGTTACATCGACGACATCAGGCTTTTTGACATGACCCACGGGCGCCTGATCAAGCAGAACCATCGGGACACATCTCTCTACGTATACAATAAACTGCGGGGAGATTATCTCTACTCAGTTTGGGCCACGGACCGATACGATAACAAGAGTAACTTGAGCAATCTCACTTCCATCGCGATTCAACATTACGCCGAACCCTATTCCATTCCAAATCCCTTTCAGACCACGTGCTACATTGCCATTGATTATCCTGACACATTGAATCCCAGTGTCGAGATATACTCACTTCGAGGTGCGGCAGTTAAGAAATACAATGCCGATGACATCGTCAGCAACCGCATATTCTGGGACGGAAAAGATAACAATGGCTGTGAGGTCGGCTCGGGCATTTACTTCGTATTAGTCAAGGATAGGGGATTCGAGAAACTCGGAAGGATCGCGCGACAAAGATGAGGAAAAGAATCGCCATTATTGCACACGGCGGAGCCGGGGGTCTGAATTACCCGCGTCGGCGCAAGAGTGGTTTGAATAAGGCTGTTAAGGCCGGTTATGAAATCCTTCGTCAGGGAGGATCGAGCCTCGACGCGGTCGAGGCAGCAGCAATCATCCTTGAGGACACGAAGATTTTCAACGCGGGCACCGGCTCATATTTCAACCTGACGGGTGATGTAGAGATGGACGCTTCGGTCATGACCAGCGAATTGAATTTCGGCGCAGTTGGTATCATCCGGGATGTAAGAAATCCGATAAGTGTAGCACGCATGGTGATGGAGAAAACAGACCACCTCCTGCTATGTGGTGAGAATGCCATAAAATTCGCTCGTTTTATGGGTATGGGGTATCATGATCCCAAAACCAAGGAGAAAGAACATATTTGGAGAAGGAAAAAAGCAAAGTGTGAAAGCAATTATTTCAAAAAGATCGGCGATTTCACCGATCTCTACGGTACAATAGGCGCGGTTGCGATTGACCAGCATGGATTAGTAGCAGTCGCGACCTCAAGTGGTGGAATAAACTTGAGGCTACCCGGACGAGTCGGCGACAC
This sequence comes from Caldifarciminota bacterium SM23_42, assembly GCA_001303785.1. GTDB lineage: Bacteria > Hydrothermota > Tepidihabitantia > SM23-42 > SM23-42 > SM23-42. The sequence goes on from LJUJ01000015.1 coordinate 39,378, forward strand.
TCCTGTTATTGGTGCGGGAACCTATGCCGACCGGCACGGCGGAGCAAGCGCGACCGGGCACGGAGAGCAAATAATGCGCCACCTTATCGCCTTGCGTGCCGTGACGTTTATGGCCAAAATGCCAGCCAAACAAGCCGGCAAGAAAACAATCGATTACGCAACGAAATTTGGCTGCCGCTGCGGCATTATTGGTTTAAACAAGAAGGGGGAAGTCCTCTGTATCAATAACACCAAAGCAATGTCCTGGTGCTATATCAAGAACGGTAGACTGCGTTCTTTCTAGATGAATAATTGACAACTTATAATCGTTGAGTATAATTCCCCATGGCAAAAATCGATAATGTCCTGTGCCCCGTCTGTTTATTCACCTCGAACTATATTAATTTAATAGTTACCGACGAGGAATTCTATGTATGTCCAAAATGCAAAGCCACGTTCTCCTATGAAGAACTCATGCAGCTATATACCATCAGTCAGTTCACCTATGATATTAACAAACAAACACACAAACCAAATCCCTAGAGAAAAGCCGTTGTTCTGAATCTTGAATTCAGAAAAAGCCCTCGATTTCTTGAGGTGAGGGTATACGCTGGTGCTTGTAGAAAAAAATCTTGCGGTAATCATCATCCCTTCGTTCGTACACTTCCCTGTAAAGGAAGTCAAAAGACAGTAATCTCTGGTTTGAGATAATGGCGCCCGCTACAAATTCTGCCAAGAGAATGCCGATCGTTATGACAACGGCAATAGGGGTAACTAACGATTTTATTGACACATCAATCTTGCGCCCCTTGACAGATGCAGGTTTTGCATAGGCCACTTCGACCTGGCCCGTCGAAAGCAGGTGGTACAGACATGAATATGTATGAAATTTCCCCAACCCGGATATCTCAACAAGGTCGCTAACCGCCCGCCTTTCGTCGATCAGGGATAATATGCGGGCCTCGTCTTCCTTGGGCTGCAATTTCAATTCCGGACGGTCAATTCTTTTGTACACAATCTCGCTGGAATAAATAGATTTAGAAATTCTTGGCCACTCGTCCAACCGGCGTGCTGATTCCAAGATTAAGGCTTCGGTGTTCATTCTTATTTTAATAACGCTCTTCGGGTAGATCAATCCACCCTCTTCAAACTTGAATTCCCCCCGATCCCACGTGAACAACTCATCCATCACTTCTTGTATCTTGAATTTTATCGTTCTCTCAATTTCCTCGATCGTCAGATACTTATCTTCGATTATTATATTCATAATCGGTCTTTTTGTTTCATGGTGGATGTCTTCGATCATCTCAAACAGATTCTTACCAATCATGCCTGATTTCACCAAATAGGTTTCCAGCCTTTCGACGCGTTCGCCCAACTCGAAGAAAGCACCGGTGATATCGCCATCAATGAAACCAACATCGACGACCTCGGTGTCTTTCTTGATCTTCAGCACTCCCGTGATCCGCTCGCGAGATATCAGCTGCAAGACGCTGGTGATATTAAGACTCCTTAAATCACCCTCAATCGCCATGAGAACTCCTCATTGCTAGGAATGAATAGACATATGTCACTAGTGCAACACTCAGTGCGCCCGCCACGAAAATCGGTAATAGCGAAAGGCTCACCCACCCAGCTGGCTTGATGAACATTGTCGGAAACATGAGCGGGGTATAGCCAAGCATTACTACGAACACAACCAAGAGTCCCACAAAATTCCTACCCATATAAATCAAACCTGCACCCGGCACTGCAACGTTGACCAGGTACGCAATTAATGACCTCAGACGCCGCTTTCGGCTGCCCACAGAATGCTTCAGCAACGCCTCCATTTCCACATTTTCTGTCGACTTCAACTTTGTAAAACATTCTTTACACATTACCTCATCATCCATTTGCTCCTGACATTTCTTACATATCGCCCGACCACACGTTGTGCAATAAAATGGCGACGGGAACCTGAAGGGCAGAAAGGTGAGCACAAATATAATGATAAGGGGAAGAACAAGCATGGGATTGATGACCCCGAAGATAGCAAGTGGTTCAGAGAGTATTGCTTGATAGAAGTCGTTAGTTGAAGGTATAATATCCACTGGTTCACTCGAGGACGAAGAAAAATCATGCCGTCTAGCTTCGGCCATATACCTTGATGACTCACTGTATTCGAGATTTCTCAACCTCAACAGTCCCATGTTAAAGAATGGCTCACCGCGATCCCCGGCACGCATCGCATAAGCATAAAGCGTTTCTGCCTTCGCTTCTTCCTCGTACACAAAATATATGTTGGCAAGATTATTCACCACCGCGATGTCTCGATGTCCCGTATAGTACATATCCTCGTACAAAGACATCGCTTTCTCAAATTTGCCTTGCTGCTTGAATGCATAGGCCAAGAATATTCTTTCGCTTTCACTACTAACACTATCAGGGTTAATATGTACATTGCTATCATAATGAACCATCTCGTACATATAGTAGTATTTTGAATTCTTCTTGAGAAAGCTGACAAAATGATTCAATGGCAACGAAAAAACGAATACTACAACCATTGACAACAAAATCATTCTCAACCAGTTACGTTCGCGCATGTTGATGGTGAAAAGCAGCAGTAACATATAGCTGATGAATATCAAATAAAGGTTACGAAATAACAACACCGGCGCGAGCAAGATTACTAATCCCATGATACCTTTGATTCTATTGTGTTCTTGAGGGTCAATCCGGTGACTAAACATCGGTAGATAATATACTGTCTTGGTCGCCACGTATACAAATCCGCACATGAACAAAGCAAGCAAAATGAGCATCACTCCATTCGTCAGCAGAAAAATCTGACTTCTGAAGTCTGAAAAAACCGGCAGTGAAAATGCGGAAATCAGTGGATCAAGATTGCGCTGTATCACCGTGAGCGCAACGAAGGACAAGAAATTCTCGATTGCCGAAGAATCGAAATGGCTGGCCAGATGTAATTTGCTATTCGCCATTTCATGATTCTCGGCTTCCTTTGCTTCCCATCTTAGTACTGCCGAAAGATAGAAATTTCGCCTCAGTTTGATTCTCTTGAGTAGCGAATCAGCATACGGCGCGTCAGCACTGTTACGCCAGAACCACAACACGGTTGGATCATCCGAAAATTCGCGAACATCATATCGGCCTTGGGCCAAGCCGAGGAAGACTGCCTCACTCCTAGGAGATTGGAGAAAGGTTTGGTAGCTAACGTCGAATTGGCACATAAAAACGAGGATAATTGACAACATTGTAAAATTATAGAAGAAATTTTATACTTGTCAATACTTAATCGATACTTAAGTTGTTTAAGAACCAAATATGTCGCTGTTAAACACTATTTTTCAAGTACTTTTCTTGACTTTGGAGGCCAATTGAATATAATAGATAGGTTTACACTATCTAGATGCTGCAACAGGGCTCGTTGGAAAATGGTCTCAGAAAGGAGGAATTGATGCCTCAAGTCAAGATTTTGGAGGAAGTTTGCAAAGGCTGCGGTTTATGCTGTGACGACGTCTGCCCAGTGGATATCTTAATCCTGGCGCCCGATAGAATCAACGGCAGCGGCTACCATCCGGCTGAAGTAACCGATAACGATAAATGTACTGGTTGTGGATATTGCTTCAAGATATGCCCAGAACCAGCAATCGAAATATTCAAGTAGAGGGGGCACGATGGCTGAGAAAAGACTGATGTATGGCAATCACGCGATAGTTGAGGGTGTTCTCGCAGCCGGATGCCGTTTCTTTGCCGGATACCCCATTACGCCGCAGAATGAGATACCTGAATACATGTCTATTAGGATGAATGAAGTGGGTGGTGTGTTCATTCAGACCGAGAGTGAGATTGCCGCAATTAATATGCTATTCGGTGCCGCTGCGGCCGGCAAAAGGGCCATGACCTCTTCATCATCCCCGGGGATCAGTCTCATGCAGGAAGGGATTTCATACATTGCTGGTGCCGATATCCCGGTTTTGGTCGTAAACGTAATCAGAGGAGGCCCGGGTCTTGGCAACATTGCTCCAGCCCAGTCTGATTACTATCAGGCGACACGAGGTGGCGGCCACGGCGACTATTTCACGATCACCCTGGCCCCTAATTCTGCACAGGAGTTGTTTGAATTTCCTAAGCTGGCCTTTGAGTTAGCTGAGAAGTATCGTAATCCGGCACTAATCTTAGCCGACGGACTACTCGGGCAGATGATGGAACCGGTTGAATTTTCCTACGACCCGGTTGACCCGACCACGCTTCCCGAACCCTCGTATGCACTAAGCGGCTGCCAGGGAAGAGACCGGAGGGTTGTCCGTTCCTACGACTTAAAACCAGGAAAACTTGAGGAGTGGAACTGGCGACGTCATGCAAAATACCAACACATCATGGAGAAAGAACAGAGAGCGCAAGCCGCTGACTGTGACGATGCAGAACTCGTCATCGTCGCCTATGGAACAAGTGCCCGTGTCTCCAGTGCGGCAGCTAGGATGGCCCGTGAAAAGGGCTATAAGGTAGGATTGCTACGGCCTATAACCCTTTGGCCGTTTCCGAAAAATGCGCTCGCCGAACTATCCAATAAAGTCGAATACTTCTTAGTTGTCGAAATGAATCTAGGGCAAATGGTGGAGGATGTGAAACTGGCTACCGAATGCAAAAACAAAATTCATTTCCATGGTCGACCCGGAGGCGGCGTACCAACACCACACGAGATTTACGAGAAAATCGAGACAATTCTTGGAGGTTCCTCATGAAACAGATTTTCGGAAGGCCGGCAGGATTAACCGACGTTCTGCAAAGATACTGTCCAGGCTGCGGTCATGGTATTGTGCATCGCATTATTGGCGAACTGTTGGTTAAACTAGGTATTCGAGAACGTGCAGTCGGTATCGCACCCGTAGGGTGTTCGGTATTCGCCGACGAATATTTCAACTGTGACATGATTCAACCTCCTCATGGTCGAGGTCCAGCAGTATCGACTGGGATCAAGCGTTCCAGACCCGACTGCATTGTTTTCAGCTATCAGGGCGATGGAGATCTCGCCGCAATCGGTACTGCAGAAATCATACATGCTGCATCACGCAACGAAAATATCACCGTTATCTTTATCAACAATGCCATCTTCGGTATGACCGGTGGTCAAATGGCTCCCACGACACTCCCGGGGATGAAGTCTACGACATCGGTTCAAGGCCGTAATATAAAGAAACAGGGTTATCCTATAAAGGTCTGTGAATTGCTTGCTGGACTTGATGGACCATACTATCTTGTAAGAACGTCGGTCCACGATCCTAAGAACATAATCAAAACCGAGAAAGCGCTCAAGAATGCTTTCGGCAATCAGATCGCGAAGAACGGATTTTCTTTGGTTGAGATACTCTCGATGTGCCCAACTAATTGGGGTATGACTCCCGTACAATCAAAAAGGTGGATCGGTGATACTATGATGAAGTATTTCCCCCTTGGAGAATACCGAAACCGGGCGAAGGAGGAAAAATGACCAAGGAAATAATTATTGCTGGCTTTGGCGGTCAAGGAATTGTATCTTCGGGTATCATTCTTGGCTACGCCGGGATGCTCGAGAATAAGAATGTTACCTTTTTCCCTTCCTATGGCGCAGAGATGCGTGGCGGTACTGCCAACTGCTCGGTAGTAATATCAAGTGAGCCTGTGGCGTCGCCCATCGTCGCTTATCCCGATATTTTAATTATCATGAATGAACCTTCCTTGGCACGATTTGAACCCATGTTGAAACCGGGGGGTATTTTCTTCTACAATAAGACCCTCATCAAGTCACACCCGAAACGAGACGATATCACTGTTCTTGCCATCGAAGCCAACGCGATTGCCGAAGAACTCGGGCAGGGCCGTATTGCCAATATGGTGATGCTCGGTGCGCTGGTCAAGAAAACCGATATACTCAAACTCGAAACACTGAAGAAGGCTCAGCGCGAAAGGTTTGTCAAGGCAAGTAGTGAGCAGCTATCTCTAAACGATAAGGCATTGGAACGCGGTTCTGAACTCTACTAGGTGGTTTATGATAAGAGACACTAAGAATTTTTGTATCGACAGGGCGGAACTAAATAGTAACTCATTAATATGTTGATCTAGGATAGTTATTATTAGCCGTCTGTCTTATTCGCAAATATAATGTTGGACGAAGTCCTGCCCTTGGTAAGGAAACCCATTCGCTACACTGGGGGCGAGTACAATATTACAATAAAAGCCGACCGAAAAGTTCACGTCGGGCTTATATTCCCAGAGATATATGAACTAGGAATGTCCAATCTAGGGATCAAGATTATTTATCATCTCTTTAACCGTGAGACAGGTGTTCAGTGTGAGAGAATCTTCGCACCGTGGCCTGATTTTGGCGACAAACTAAGGGAGCTCAATATTACACCCTATGGTCTCGAGACCAAGAAACCAATCAACACCTTTGACCTGCTCGGCTTCTCGCTGCAGAGCGAATTGTGTTATACCACCGTGCTATATATCCTGGACCTCGCCGGCATACCATTTCGCACCGCTGACCGCAATTCACTTCATCCAATTCTCATCGCCGGTGGCCCCGCAACTCTTAATCCCAGACCGCTTTCCCGGGTCTTCGATGCGTTTGTAATTGGCGACGGCGAGCCAGTGGTGCCAGAAGTAACCAAGATACTGAGAGACATACCGCTGGAAAGAAAGGAAGAACGTCTTAGTGCATTATCACAAATCGAAGGTATCTGGGTACCAACACTACATGGATACAACACAAGAGTCAAGAAACGCAACGTATCCACGCTTGACGAAGAGGCATTGCCTTTTCCCCCCATATTACCAATATGCGACATCACGCACGACCGCTACGTAATTGAAGTAATGAGGGGCTGCACTTGGGGTTGTCGCTTCTGTCAAGCCGGCTATGCAAATCGGCCATTGAGAATAAGACCCGAGTCAGATATTCTAAGGGCAGTTGAAAAAGGAATCAGACAAACTGGCTGGGAAGAGGTTTCACTCCTGTCATTCTCGATCCTTGATTATCCCGACCTATTAAACCTGATCAGAAAGCTCAATGAAATCCTAAGGAAGAAACGGGTCAGCATATCACTACCCGCGATGCGCGGCGAGTTATTCACCGAAGACCTAGCAGTGCTCTTGAAGGAAATCAAGAAAAGCGGACTGACCTTTGCCCCCGAAACTGCCAGCGAAGAGCTTCGCCGACGCTTGAACAAGTCTTTTTCAAATGAACGCATGATATCCTCAATTGTAACTGCGCACCGTCTAGGGTGGAAACAAGTAAAGTTGTATTTCATGGTTGGCCTGCCTTTCGAAACCCACGCCGACATCGGCGAGATCAACCGACTCACCGATACGATTCTAAGAACTTGCCCCCAGGGCAACGTAAAAATCTCTTTGAGTCCCTTTATCCCTAAACCACATACCCCCTTCGAATCTGTGGAATTCGCACCAATAGAAGACCTGCAAAACAAGATTGCGGTAATCAAAAATAAAAGAAGACGCCGATTGGAAATCAAGTATCAATCACCCGAGGTTTCATACATCGAAGCCGTCTTGTCCAGGGCGGATGAAAACGTATTCCCGGTGATTGAAACTGTATATCGGAAAGGCAGCAAATTCGAAGACTGGCGTGAGGGCTTTGACTTTTCATACTGGCAGGACTCTTTTCAGAAGCATGACATCGACCCGCACTGTTATTTAAGAACTCAAAAAGTGAACCCCTGGGATATCGTTGATGTTGGGGTCAGCAAAGACTTTCTGGGCAAAGAGTTTCATAGATCACGATCCGGCATAACAACTGAAAACTGCTTTCACGAGAATTGCGTTAATTGCGAAGCCTGTGGCGGAGACCAGCCCAAGTATTATCAAAGCAAGGACAAGTATATCGTGGCCGTGGAAGAGCACTACAAAAAGGGGCAACGCCTAAAATATCGCGTGAAATACACAGTGGGTGAATCTTACCGATATGCTTCACACTTGGATATTGCCAGAACCATCTATCGGGCTCTACGCAGATCTGCTCTGCCAATAGAATTCACCCAAGGATTTTCCCCAATACCCAGGGTCTCCTTTTGCCCACCAAAGAGTGTGGGGCAAGTATCCAAAGGCGATTATTTTGACTTCTACCTCGACACCGATTATTTTGGTAATATCTCAAGAGAGTTGAATGCCCGGTTTCCACCCGGCATTAGGGTTTTGGACATTCGCGCCTTAGGGCCGAATACCCAGGCACTCACTAAATCAATAAACCTAATATATTACGAAGTCGACATTACATACAAAGAACTGAAGAAAAAAATAGACCCAACTTCTAGAAGCCCGGCTTATGTTATCACTCGATCCGGTAGGAAGAATGTTCTTGATGGTTTAGATTCAATATCGGTAAACAATGGCAACCTCACCTGCGGGCTTTACTATGGCCAGGGGCAGATAAATATATATGATCTGATCTCGTATTTAACAGATCTTCCCACGGATCAGGCCAAGAAATTTAAAGTAACAAGAACGACAATGTTCATCAAAAAGGAAGGTGAATTATACTCTCCTATGGAGGTCAAGTGAGAAAAAAAGACATAATCGTAAACATCTCAAACACCGAAGCAAGAATTGCAGTAATGCAGAATGGAAGTTTTGTAGAGTTCTATCTTGACCGTGCCGAACAAACAAGCTTAGTCGGCAATGTCTATAAAGGTAAGGTTTTGAATCTCATATCAGGGCTGAAAGCTGCATTTGTTAACATCGGTATTGAGAAGAACGGATTTCTGCCGCTAAACGAAATTCCCTTTGAAGAATTTTCTGAGCTCTTCGAGAGCGAAATAGAAATGGAGCATGAATACCGACCAGAAGAGATAAAGCTCAAGGAAAACCAAGAAATAATAGTCCAAGTAACTAAGGATTCATATGGAATAAAGGGCCCCCGTATTACCTCCTACATATCCATTCCGGGCAGATACGTGGTTTTATTGATAAACGCCAAGAACATCGGAATATCACGAAGGATTCGCCAACGGCGCGTACGTGAGATGCTATTCCGGACCGCGAAGCATATCAAACCCCAAGGCATGGGCATAATCATCAGAACGGCAGCCGCGCGTGCCAAGTCCGAAGAGATAAAAAAAGAGGTGGAAGTCCTAAGACGTGAGTGGGAGAAAAACCTACTGAAAGCAAAGGCGGCCGCGCCCATTCTCATTTACCAGGAACCGGATGCTCTAATTAAAACAGTCCGTGACATATTTAACAACGAAGTGAGAAATCTGATAGTCGATTCCAACCCGGTTTACGATAAAATCATCAGCTACCTCGGCAAAGTCTCCCCGCGCATGCGCTCGCGCGTCAAATTATACACCGACGCGCAACCCATATTCGAGAAATATTATATCGAGGAACAATTGAAGAGCATTCTCGAAAGGAAAATTTGGCTACCTAGTGGCGGGTATATTGTGCTCGACCAAACCGAAGCGCTGGTGACCATTGACGTGAATACCGGCAAATCATCAAAAGAAAAACAGGCTGAGAAACTTGCCCTGTCCACCAATCTCGAAGCCTTGCGAGAAATCGTCCGACTGCTTCGCTTGCGGGACATTGGGGGCCTAGTGGTAGTGGACCTCATTGACCTTGCACGAAAAGAAAACATTGCCCGAATGCTGAGGGAATTCAAATCGCTGATTCGTGAAGACCGCGCACGTTATCGAATCGGTGCAATCAGTAAATTCGGACTGCTGGAATTCACCCGTGAGCGCTCACGAACCAGTGTTACTTCAAGGCTCAGTGAACCCTGTCCCGTGTGCAGGGGAAGAGGAAGAACAATATCCCGCCAGAGCGCACTTGGCTATGTCGAACGTTGGTTCATTAACAATGGGAATAACATCCGGGGCAAGATGGTCGAGCTGCAGACGTCCCCACGTCTAGCCGACTTCCTCAGTCTACGGCACGCAGACACAATTGCGAATATCGCTAAGGAGTACAGCTTGATACTACACATTAAGGCCGATTACGCCTTCGCTGAAGGAGATTTCAAGGTAGTGGTACTATAATTGAATTAAGAAAGGAATAACAAGATGCGTGGATTCACGAAAGATTTCACTCAACGAGAAATTCAAAGCTTAGAAAATAGGGCAAGGCTGTGCCGTGGTGACATCATCAAGATGACAAACATTGCCGGTTCTGGACATCCCGGGGGTTCTATGTCTTCGATCGACATTTACTTGACGCTCTTCTCCCGAGCCCGCGTCTCATCAGATAAACCTAACGATCCTAAACGAGACCGGATCATTGTTAGCCACGGGCACACTTCACCTGGTCTATATGCATGCCTTGCTAGTTTAGGTTTCATTGACCGCGACGATCTGTTAGCAAGTTTCAGAAAACTTGATGGCCCTTATGAAGGACATATTGAAAGAAATGTGCCCGGCGTTGAGTGGACGACCGGTAACCTCGGCCAGGGGTTGTCAGCCGGCTGCGGGTTTGCCTTGGCCGGACGCTTACTTGGCCTACATTACAACACATTTGTGATAATGAGTGACGGTGAGCAAGCAAAGGGTCAAGTAAGTGAAGCTCGGAGATTTGCCCGTAAATACAATTTGAATAGGCTGACCGTAATCATCGACCATAATCACATTCAAATCTCGGGGAGAACTGAGGATATCATGCCCGTGAACATTAAGGAAAACTACCTCGCCGATGGCTGGCAGGTTTTGGAAATTTCGGGACATGATTTCCAAGAGATAAACGC
>LJUJ01000033.1 GCA_001303785.1 Caldifarciminota bacterium SM23_42
GTTGTATCTAAGGATTTCTGTCTCAGTGCTGATGCTGTCGTAACCAATAAAGGAACCAACATCCTGTTTCAGTATCTTCCATTCGCCCTTAGGGATGAATTTCGCTTTTGCTTTTGACATTTCCCTGGCTTCGTGGAGCATCATCATGAATCTCTGCTCATCGACTTGGATGTTCTTCTCTTTTGCGATCTCCTTGGTCAACTCAATTGGAAATCCGTATGTATCATATAACCGAAAGGCATCTTCGCCAGATATCGCCTTTTTTGATGCAATCATTTCTTCTAATTGGACAAGACCCTTTTCCAGGGTGGTTAGAAAACGCTCTTCTTCAGACTTTATGACGAGGGTGATTTCTTCCCTGCGTTCGGTCAGATCTGGATATCCGTTCTTATACATATCGACAACCCTGGGTACTAACTTGTATAGAAAGGCGTCTTCGATACCCAGCTTTTTGCACAAACGCACTGCGCGGCGGAGCAGTCTCCGTATTACATAGCCACGTTCTTCATTTGAAGGAATGATACCGTCACCAATGGCAAAAACCAAGGCACGCGTGTGGTCAGCAAGAACGTTTACCGCGATGTCTGTATCCGGAGTTGACCCGTATTCGATTTTTTGGTAATTTGCTATGTCGTCAATAATCGGATGAAAAAGATCAGCCTGGAAGGGCGAGTCCTTTCCTTGTAGGACCGCGGCGAGCCTCTCGAAGCCCATTCCCGTATCGACACCACGATTCTTGAGGGCCAATCTTTCTCCAGAAACGGTTTGGTTGAACTGGGGGAATACAAGATTCCATATCTCGGGGAATCGGTCGCAGTTACAACCTGGTGCACAGGTTTTCTTGCCGCACGAAAATGCCTTACCCAGGTCATAAAAGATTTCTGAACATGGGCCGCAGGCGCCTGAGTTGCCCGCCGGTCCCCAGAAATTGTCTTCTTCTCCAAGTCTGAATATGATGTCTTTGTTTAGACCAATCGTCTTATGCCAAATGTCATAGGCCTCGTCATCATCGTCATAAACGGAGACGGATAACCTTTTCTTGTCAATCGCCAAGACTTCTGTAAGGTATTCCCATGCCCAGACAATTGCTTCTTTCTTGAAATAGTCGCCAAACGAAAAATTGCCGAGCATCTCAAAAAACGTAAGATGCCGCCGTGTCCTGCCGACGTTATCCAAATCCGAAGTGCGAAGACATTTCTGTACACTGGCGGCACGGCGGTAAGGGAGCGGCACTGCTCCGGTCCACAACGGCTTGAATTGCACCATACCGGCACTAGTGAATAAGAGACTCGGGTCATCCCTTGGGATAAGGGACATGGACGGCACAATCGTGTGCCCTTTCTTTTCGAAGAAGCTCAAGAAACTCTTGCGTAGTTCGTTACTTTTCATACGCATTTACGACTTCGTATACTATACGAGGGGTAAATCCGCGCGTCAGGAGGCGTTGAATGAGCCTTCGTTTATCCTTTGGATCCTTGAGATTAAAACGCGCTAGCTTCTTCTGGATAAACTCTTCAACAAGAAATCTCTCGTCGCGCCCCTGGATAAGATTTTCTATTATCTCCGTTGAGATTCCTCTCTTTGCTAACTCGCGTCGGATGAATATGTTGCCCTTTGGTTTCAATTTAGTGTAGTCGGCAGCGAAGGCCTCGGCAAAAATCGTGTCGTCCAGGGTCTTGTCCTGGACGAGTTCCTCGAGGACATCATCAACGAGGTTGTTTTCAAACCCGAGCCTTAGAAGTCGGGTCTTCAATTCTTGAACCGTCCGGCGTCTGTACCGCAAGATGCGAAAAGCCCTCTCTCTGATTCTCTGCCGTTCCTGTGCGAGTAGGACATTTTGGATGAGGTCATCGTCTATTTCTCCTCCTTCATTAAGATCATACTTCAGGACTATTTCATTCGAAAGTCCAAAGGCAAATTTACCGTTGATGTAGATTGTTGAACGTGTTTTATTTCTCTTTTGCGGTTCGATCTTGCTTATCTTCACTCTTCTTCGATTTGCCGAACATCGTCTCACGTATTTTGTTTTCAACCGTTTGTGCAATATCCTGGTTGGTTTTTAAAAATTCAATTGCCGCATCGCGGCCTTGTCCAATGCGTTCCTCTCCGAATGAATACCAGGTTCCAGCTTTCTGCAGAATTTCTTGGTTGACGCCTATATCAACCAATTCGCCGTATCTAGAAATGCCTTCACCATAGATAATGTCGAATTCTGCGATACGGAAGGGTGGCGCGAGTTTGTTCTTGACTACCTTGACCTTGGTTCTATTCCCGACGACGGTGTCACCTTTTTTGATTGATGCGATTCTTCTTATGTCGATGCGAACCGATGAGTGGAATTTCAAGGCTAACCCGCCAGGCGTGGTTTCCGGTGAGCCAAACATGATGCCAATTTTATGCCGTATTTGGTTGATGAAAACAGCGCAGGTTTTTGATTTACTGATCACTCCGGTGAGTTTTCTCAAGGCTTGTGACATTAGACGGGCGATAAGACCGACCTGCATCTCGCCCATTTCCCCGGCTATCTCGGCCTTGGGTACCAAAGCAGCCACCGAATCGACGACCACAATGTCAACCCCGCCCGAGCGCGTTAGTATTTCGGCAATTTCTAATGCCTGCTCGCCGGTGTCAGGCTGCGAGATGAGGAGATCATTCAAATTTATGCCCAATGCTTGGGCATATGTCGGGTCAAAGGCATGTTCTACGTCGACGAATATTGCATTGCCACCCATTTTTTGAGTCTGGGCGATGGCTTCGAGCCCAAGTGTGGTTTTCCCGCTTGCTTCGGGACCGTAGATCTCTACGACTCGACCCCGGGGCAGGCCACCAATACCTAGAGCGTAGTCCAAACCTAAGGATCCGGTGGGTATGACATCAACATCCACCTTGGCTGACTTGTCGCCAAGACGCATGACCGAACCTTTGCCAAATTGCTTTTCGATTTGGTTAATTGCTAATGATAATACCTTTTCCCTATCATCTTTCCCCATACTCCTCCTTCCTTCGCAACGGTAGTTGCGTTGATTACGGAGATAATAAAATAGATTTCGTAGAGGTTTCTTACCTATTTCTGTGATCTCAGTTTTTCATCTCTGTAATCATCTTTTTATATGATAGTGAAAACGGGTGCTAAGTCAAGGGCAATGGAATGGCAGATTCAAACAGCAGGCAACCAATCTGGGCAATGCTATGAACACTTGTACCCGTGCCCGCGGATCCCCCAGCCAGTACATCAGAGGACCGGATAACCGTATGCAGACTACAAGGTGATCAGAAGACGACATTGCATATTGTTGTTGAAAACGGGATAGTCGGATGTTCTGTTATCTGGCCTGTACCGCGACCCCTCGTCTCGATGTCACCGTCACCGCTTCTCACCATGCCTGCATGTAGTGTTGTGGTTTCGAATTTTGAATATTCGTGTTTTGATATTGTTTAGGATTTTGTGTTTAGAATTTCGGATTTACAGAGTTTTTATTCTTCGTGATGGTGCTTGATGACCCTGGCATCGACCAGGAAAATCACGTCTTCGCAGATATTGGTCGATAGATCTGCAATCCGCTCAAGATTTTTCGAGATGTTCAACAAATGTAATGCACGTTCTATGGTCGAAGCATCGGTGATCATATAGGTAATGAGTTCTCTTATGATTTGATTCCTTAAGGAATCAACCACGCTGTCTCTCTCGCAGACCGTCTTCGCCAGGTGAGAGTCTTTGTTGATAAAAGAAGTAATGGCATCGTTAATCATATGCTTTGCTTCATCAGCCATTCTTGGTATATCAATGAGCGGTTTGACCAAAGGTTGATCAATTAGCGTAAACGCACTCTGCGAGATATTAACCGCATGATCTCCGATCCTTTCCAAATCGTTGTTCATTTTCATAATCATGAGTATTGTCCTCAAGTCGATTGCTTTCGGTTGAAGCGTAACAATGAGTGTTGTGCATATTTCGTCTATTTCGATTTCGTAATCGTTGGCACGTGGTTCGTCCTTCTCGATTACTTGTTTGAGTAATGTTTCATTTTTTTCTAGAAGACCTTTTATGCTTTTCTCAACCATGCTCTGAATGAGCTCTGCATACGCGATGAGCGTTTTCTTCAGTGTGTTAATTTTTTCGTCTAGCAATTTAGTTCTCCTGTATGAATGTCGATTCAATCCAGTTCTTTATCCTGTCTCTAACTCGATTGAAGATAGCGGATTTCTGCTCATCCGAACCTTTGGATGCCGAAGGGTCTTCGAGTCCCTGGTGCAGATATTTCTTTGCTCCCGGGAAAAAGGGGCATGTTTCCTTGGCGTGGTCACATACGGTGACTACATAATCAAAGGTTTGTCCCCTGTACGTGTCCACGTGTTTGGCATGGTTGTTAGATATATTGATGCCGATTTCAGCCATTGCCCTAATTGCATATGGGCTTACTGCTGTTGGCTCGGTTCCCGCGCTGTGCGCTTCGTATTCTTCTGAATGAAACTTGTTGATTAATGCTTCGGCCATCTGGGAACGCGCGGAATTGTGCGTGCAGATGAACAGAATTCTTTTTCTGTTACTGGATGGCAACGATCCCTCCATTCGCTTCAGCGAGCCATATTCTTATGTGTGGTCTACTAATCTGAGACGATTTACTAAAAGGATTTGCGCATTGCGTCACGAATGGTGCCAGCCCATGGTGTTTTCTCGTAATGCCAATGCGATTCTTGGTTCCGCGCTTGCGTGGCGTGTAGATTTTTTTGAATTTGCTCAGCAACATAATTACTCCTTATCCAAAACGGCCGGTGATGTAATTCTCGGTAAGCTTTTCTCTGGGTGCGGTGAAAAGCTTCTTGGTTTCGTCATATTCAATTAGCCTGCCTAGATACAGAAAACCTGTGTAATCCGAGATACGAGCTGCTTGTTGCATGTTGTGTGTTACAATAACGATGGTGTATTTTTCCTTCAGCCTGACCATTAGGTCTTCGATCTTTCCGGTAGATATCGGATCGAGTGCTGAGCATGGTTCATCAAAAAGTATGACTTCGGGTTCAATGGCAAGCGTGCGAGCAATACAGAGACGCTGTTGCTGCCCGCCGGACAATGAGAACGCTGATTCGTGCAACCTGTCCTTGACTTCGTCCCAGAGAGCGGCGGCGTTGAGTGCTTCGACAACCCGTTTCTCTATTGCTTCTTTTTTTCTGATACCGTGTATCCTCAGACCAAAGGCGAGATTTTCATAAATTGATTTGGGAAATGGATTTGGTTTTTGGAACACCATACCTACTTTCTTACGCAGGTCATATGGCTCGTAGCTCGGGTCGTGGATATCAATATTGTCGAGAATTATCTTACCGGCTACACATGCTGAGGGGATGATGTCGTTCATTCTATCCAGACAGCGGATAAGAGTGGATTTCCCGCAACCTGAGGGTCCGATGATAGCAGTTATGCTGTTAGCTTTTATAGGGAAATCTATGTCGATGAGAACATGATTGTTGCCGAAATGTACATTGAGTTTTTCGATAAGAATGCGATTGTCGTTTTTAATTTCTACCATAGTTTTTTCTTCCTCGATCTTGTTCTGATGACAATAGCAATGAGGTCAAGCCCCAATACTAAGATGAGAAGTACGAGAGCAGTGCCGTAAGCAATAGGAACTTGTGCGTCGGGATGCGTTCCTTCGGTCATTAGCGCATATATGTGATAAGGGAGGGCCAGAACTTCATCCATTACTGACCCTGGCAATCTTCTTGAAAAAAAAGTCGCGGCGGTAAACAGAATCGGTGCGGTCTCGCCCGCTGCTCTGCCGATGCCGAGAATAGTGCCCGTAAGAATACCAGGTAGCGCCGCGGGGAGAATGATTCCCCTGATTATCTGCCACTTAGTGGCGCCGACACCATAGCCTGCTTCGCGGAATGAATCAGGTATGGATTTCAGAGCTTCGACCGTAGTGCTAATGATTACCGGTAGGATCATGGTAGCCAGTGTCAGCGCCCCCGAGAGTATCGATACGCCGAAACCGAAGAACTTGACAAATATTGCCAAACCGAAAAGACCAAAAACAATCGAAGGCACACCAGCTAGGTTGTTGATGCCCATTTTTATGATGCGGACCAGCAAATTTTCACCAGCATATTCATTGAGGTAAATTGCTGCAAGGATACCGAGTGGGAGCGCAAAGAAGACCGCGCCGATTGATAAATAGAAGGTTCCGAGAATTGCCGGGAGTATTCCACCTTCAGTCATTGATTTGCGGGGCATCGCAGTGAGGAATTCCCAGTCGATCACCCCAGCCCCGCGAATTGCGACGAAAATGACAATGACGAAGAGAAAGAAAATGCTGATGATAAGCGACAAGAAGATTATTGAGAAACCGATGCGTTGTATCAGTTTTCGGCGATTAGAAAGGGATTTTGGGGATAGTTGTATCGGTTGGGTCATTTCCATCGTTTCGGCATCCATGATTATTTCGTGGCGGTAAATCTTCTGTGGAATCGGTGGGAGATGTTGTCAGCGATGAGATTGAAGCCAAGAGTCATTACGAAAAGGACGATCGCGATGCCGAAAAGGGCAAAATAATGTTCGCTACCCATGACGGTTTCGGCCATTTCAGCGGCAATGGTTGAAGTCATGGCGCGGGCTGGCTTGAGAAACGAAAATACTATGCGGGGCGATCCTCCAGCGACCATGAGAACGGCCATTGTTTCACCAATAGCCCGGCCTATGCCGAGAATCAAGGCAGTGGAAATTCCAGAGGCTGCTGCTGGAAGGGTTATTTTGGTCATTGTTTCCCATTTTGTGGCACCTACTGCCAGAGCGGCCTCACGATATTCTTTGGGAATCGAGGTGAGCGCGTCTTCACCAATACTTGTTACGGTCGGTAAAACCATGATGCCCAATATCAAAGCAGCAGAGAAAGCGGTAAGTCCAGTTGGCAGATTGAATAGTTTCTGCACAAATGGCGCGACAATGAGTGCACCAAATAACCCGTAGACCACTGAGGGTATACCAGCCAGAAGTTCGACGATTGGCTTCATGGTTTCCTTCAGCCAAAAAGGCGCAATTTCAGCTATGAATAATGCAGAGAGTATGCCGAGCGGGGCAGCGAAAAAAAGTGCTCCAGCAGTAATCAGTAATGATCCATAGATCATCGGGAGTATCCCGAATTCAGGGATATCGTGTGTTGGATACCAGTTTGTGCCAAAGAGAAAGTCCTTAATCCCTACAACATTGAGAATCGGCAACCCTTGGGTAAAAAGAACAACGACAATGCCGCCGAGAAAAACAAGCGAGCTCATCGCGGCGAATAGGAGTATTGTTTTAACGATCATCTCGCGCGTTCTTCTACTCATACGTACAGATCGGTTGAGGTTACGGTTACGACGCCCGTATCGTTTGGCGGCCAAGGGCTACGGTTTGCAGCCCGTGAGACGTAACCCCTGGACGAAACAGGCTTCGTTACCATCACCGTTATACTTTCATCTTCTGAAAGGAATACCCCTTCTGCCATTTGGTAAGCACCCAATAACCTTCTGCCAAAAACATGCGGCGTCTTTGAGTGGCGAAAAGCAGAAAGGGTATTCCTAACAAACTCGTTAATCGTTTGTCGGTTACGAAAACCGTATTTCTCGGAAGGTGAGGTTGATAGGTCTTCGGCTACGATGCTCGTATCGTTTAGTGTCCAAAAGCTGCGGGTTTCAATCCGCAACACGTAACCCCTGGACGAAACAGGCTTCGTAACCCTTACCGTCTGACTTTGTCTTTCGATGAATGCGGGCTTCGTTACCATTACCGTAACCGCGTTATTTAACCGGCACGAAACCTGCTTCCTTCACTATCTGTTGCCCCGCAGTTGACATTACAAAATCAATGAAAGTCTTGGCTAACCCTTTAGGATTACCGCTGGTATACATATACAGGGGTCGAGCAAGGGGATAGCTTTCATCGTTCACAGTTGCTTCGCTTGGTAACACACCATTTACCTTCAGTGCTTTAATCTCGTCAGTTAAATACCCGAGACCTACATAGCCGATTGCGCCGGGTGTTTGGGCAACCGTGCGTGCGATCTCAAGATTTGAAGCAAGCATGAGAGCGCCGTCAGTCAATTTTGCCTTATGCAGGGCTAATTCGTTGAAAGCCTCGAACGTACCAGAAGCTGCATCACGGGAAACAACAACGATCGAACCTTTACCGCCAACCTTATCCCAGCGGCTGATTTCGCCTGTGTAAATTGCCTTTATGTCATCAATGGATATCTCGTTAATCGGATTATCTGGATGCACGACAACTGCGATTCCGTCACGCGCAACAACGTGGGCAACTGGATCCACGCCTTTTTCACGAGCGGTCTTTATTTCCTTATCTTTCATCGGACGCGATGCATCAGCAATGTCCGTTGCGCCGTCAATGAGTGCGGCAATTCCGGTTCCTGATCCACCGCCGCGTACAGTAATATCAGCGTCGGGGTTGTTGTCCATATATGCCTCAGCCGCAGCTTGGGCAATGGGTAGAACCGTTGTCGAGCCCTGAATTGTGAGTTTTTGCGCAAAGAGCCCGACGACCAGTAGTAGTATTAATGCAGTGATTTTTTTCATATTTTCGCTCCTTTTTACACTGTTTAATATGAAACCTTGAACTGGACCATGACCTGATCCTCTGAATCTCTGTTGTCGTCTTCATAAGACTTTATCTGGTAGTTGAGTTGCGTGAGAAGGTGTTTTGAGACTTTCCAGTTTAATCCACCAATAATACGGTTATGAGCATCATTGTCAGTGTCGGTATCAGGGTCATAATGGTCATAGCGCCCCAGTATGCTTACCGTCTTTGTGAGTGCAAATTCCGTAAAGCCCATGTAGCCCATTCCATCAGTCTCATCATCTTTGGTACCAAGATACTCGCCGATCAGTGTAACCGGCCCACGCTTGAACTGCAGAAGCCCGACATACCTGTCTTGATCGACCTGGGCAACAAGGGTGTCGCCGGTCGGCTGCTCGGCCATCCAGTATGAACCTTTCAGCATGACTCCGGCTATCGGTATGATGGACAGATTACCGACAACCGCTTTATTGGTATTCACCTCAACGACATGAGAGTAACCATTACCGTTAAAGGCCTGGACAGAGAACTCGCCATAACCGCCTGGAAGCAGCGAATGAAAACCAACACCTAGTTCGGCACTGTTCATCTTTTTCTCGGCTTCCTCGAGATTTTTTTCAATTACTGCATATTCCCAGAGGTCCACGATTCCGAAATATACTTTCTGTAGACCGACCATCAATTTTGCGTCGGGTAAGTACTCACCGATTCCGGGTAGTTTCCAGTCTGCCTGGGCGTACTTCAACCTTATTTGCCAGTCAGTAGAGGCAGTTGCATTTTGCTTGCTCGTGATGTCCACGGTTCCGCTGAAGGAAACCGGACTGGTCTTCGTCTTCCAACGGATGTATCCTCTCTCGATTGAGAAGTAATGTTCATTCTCCTCGACCTCGGGTGTGGTCGGGTTTTCATAGGTATAGCGGGTCCAGAAATAGCCATATATTGGCGCCTCCGCGTAACCGAAAACCACTAACCCCAAGAGTAGCACAGATAAGATGTATTTCATATAACATCCTCCTTTCTCATGCATTGTACCTTTGTTCCATTAAGTGGATATTAATATTCTGTTAAACTTCGGTTAAGATGGTTACGCACCATCGTCGGATGAAAGCTTCGGTTTTTAAAGGTTTTGTTGTGTGTTGTTGAACTTAATTGCTAACTAACAAATACTTATTTATGACTGAAGGCCGTTTTTACTCTCGCGGTAGCGTTATTGTGACTCTTGCACCCTTTCTTGCTTCGCTTTCAATGTCGATTGTACCACGGTGCGCTTGGATGATATGTTTCACTATCGAAAGACCAAGCCCTGTACCCCCCATTTTTCGTGAATGGGATTTGTCTACCACGTAGAACCTTTCAAAAATCCGCGGTATGTGCTCCTTGGGAATTCCTATGCCGGTATCTTCCACTACGATTTTGGTTTGCCTTGTGTCTTGCTTAGCTGTAATAGTTATCTTCCCCTTTTCCGAGTATTTGATTGAATTATCAATTAGATTAATGAATACCTGTTCGAGTTTGAATGGGTCAGCAGTGACATCGATATCGTTCACATCCAGTTCAATTTGCAGGCCCTTACCGCTCAATTGTGGTTCAAACATCTTTAGAATCGGTTTCAGGAGTTGAGCAATGTTGACTTCTTCCACTTCCAGTTGTTCCACTGCTTCCAGTTCAGATAGTTGCTGCAGGTCATTCACAATACTAATGAGACGGTTGGTGTGCCGTTTGATAATTTCCAGGTAGCGCTTAGATTTATCTACTCCCTCGTCTTCGAGGGTTTCTACAAAACCCTTGATCGCAGTGAGTGGCGTCCTCAATTCATGGGATACATTTACCACGAAGTCCTTTTTGATTGTGGATAGCTGCATGATTTCTGTAACATCGTGAAAGCTGAAAACGATTTGTCCCGATGAACTAATGAAGCTGATACTGCACAAATAGTTCCCGCCATCCAACTCTATGTTGTCACTCAACACATTGCCTTTAGCGTCGAGATTCTCCACCATGGCACCAACTTTAGCAGACCGTATTAATTCCCAGAAGAATTTACCTTTAATTGACTGTGCTTTGACGATTTTTTGGAAGCTATCGTTATACAGTGAAATTTTACCAGACTTGTCCGTCACTACAATGCCTTCTTGGATTGAATTCAAAACTGTGTCGAGGGTCTCTTTTTCTGAGGTTAAATCAGTGATAAGGGTCCTCAGTCGAGACACCATATGATTAAAGCTATCTGATAGGTCCTTGAATTCATCCCGACTTTTCGTGATGATGTTGGCATCAAAATCACCTTGAGCTACCCTGCGCGACGCATCAACGAGTCTACGGAGTGGTTTTGAGATATTCCTTGAGAAGATTATTGCAAGACACAAGGAGACCGCGATAATCACCAGCGTGACTGCTATTACCCGTTGTTGTAAGCTGTTGAGTAAGGCGTTTATTTCCCTGGCGTACAGGCTGACCCTAAGTACGCCGCTTATTTCAGACTGCGTTCGGATCGGAATGGCTACGTACAGCATTTCCTTTTTTACGGTTCGACTAAACCTGAGTGCCTGGCCGATATCACCTTTCAGGGCAGCGGTAATCTCTTTGCGCGCTTTATGGTTCTCCATTTCTTTCGGATTATTCTCAGAGTCTGCTAAGACAATGCCGGCGCTGTCGATAACCGTAATTCTGGTTTCGATTTTTGCTCCTAGATTCTTTACTAGAGTGTCCAATGAGTCTGTTCGGCCACTGGAAACAAGACCAGTAACGTCTGACTCCATGGAAATTGCGATTTTAGTGAGATTATCAGCCAGCGTGTTCAAGTGGTAATTCTTCACGATCCGGAAAGCAAATACGAGCACCAAAACCGAAAGCAATGCGGCAACTACAATGTAGCCAATTAAGGCTTTTACGAAAACGGTTATTCTCATGCTTCTAACTTGTAGCCCAGGCCGCGTACGTTCTTTATGAACTTCGCGGCCTTGCCCAATTTCGCGCGGAGATGCTTTATATGCACATCAATGGTCCGATCTATAACGACTTTGTCGTGCCCCCAGAGTTCGTCGAGCAGCTGGTCCCTAGAGAACACCCAGCCGATGCGAGTGGCGATTGTTTTTAAGATGCGAAATTCGGTTGTTGTAAGATCGACCCGTTTGCCTTCGACCCTGACTTCATACTTCTTTGGAAGAATTTCAAGGATGCTACCAATTTCGATTACCTCTTCCTCTGTTTTCTCCTTTCTCCGCAACACAGCTTTTACTCGCGCAACCAATTCCCTTGGCGAGAAAGGCTTCGTTACATAGTCGTCAGCACCCATTTCAAGGCCAAGCACTTTGTCGGTCTCATCGGTCTTGGCAGTGAGCATGATGATTGGAATCGAACTGAACTGCTCCTTCTTCTTCATATAACGACATATATCCATGCCGTCTGAGTCTGGTAACATCAAATCCAAAATCAAGAGGTCTGGTTTCGTCCTATTTAGAAATTTAAAGAACCCCTCTGCTTCCTGAAATGTTTCAACAGTGAAGTTCGCCTTTTTGAGGTGAATAGAAAGCAATTCCAGAATATCCGGCTCATCATCGACAACAGCAATCAATTTTCCCATACTGTGATATCCTTCGTGTAGTATAACTTTGGTTTATTGCGTTGTCAAGATTTCGCTTCGGGCACCTGCCCTGGGAAAAATTTCTTTTTTCCGTATACGATTCGTTCTTCAAATGGAGAGGTGCGTATTATATCCAACTCTTTTTGTGCCTGCCGAGCAATTTCCGCGGCCCTACTTTTCCTGCCATGAAGGCTTTCGTATGCTCTGGCACCCGCTATTCTGCCCTCGAGCATGGCGGTCGAAGCTTCTTCTATGCACGCGAGGTCTCCGCAGACAAAAATGTTTGATCTGGAGGTACGCATGTTTTTGTCGTGGTACGGGACATGGCCGCCCAATTCCGGGATGTAATCTATTCGGCAACCTGCCTGGTGTAGCAGGTCGCACAGTGGTGAAAGCCCAATGGCAATGAGTATCATGTCGCATTCAATGGTCTTTTCGGTCCCCATCAAGCATGTGTAATCATCACCGACCTGGGAAATGACTGCGGCTTCGACACTTTCCTTGCCCTGGACTTCGGTGACGGTATGTTTCAGGTAGATCGGAACTCCGGCTCTCTTTATCTTTGCGGCGTGAACATAGTATCCCCCTACTTTGTTCATTATTTCAACTATTGCGGCGACCTCAACACCGGCCTGCAACAGCTGGTAAGGCACGATCAGACCTATGTTGCCGGAACCAACAACCAATGCACGCCTACCGGGTACTACGCCGTAAACGTTCATCATCGTCTGTACTGCACCAGCACCATAGACGCCGGGTAAGTCGGCGTTATCAAAGGCGAGCATATTTTCACTGGCGCCGGTTGCAAAAATGTAGCGCTCGGCTCGTACGGCTGAGAACGTATCGTCTCTCAAGATCCCGAGTGTATCGTTATCGTAATACCCAACTACGGTGGCATTATTCACGACTTCAACACCAAGCGCTGCGGCCTTTTCGTTCAGGACTGTTCCGATGTCGACGCCACGTACACCACAGTAATGGGCTTTGGAGCCGAAGAATTTGTGGGTTTGCTTGATTAGTTGCCCGCCCAGAATCGGGTTATCGTCGATTATCAACACCTGTGCACCGAGCTCCTTGGCAGCAATCGCGGCTTCAAGCCCGGCGGGGCCGCCACCGATTACACAGATTTCAGATTTCTTGTCGGGCATCTCGTATCTGCTACCGGTCATCGGCTTTTCCCTCTCCCTTTTTGCCTCTTTACCCTCATGCCCGCGCGCAAGGGTTCCATACAGACCATCACGTTAGGGCGGCCGTTTACTTCCATGAGGCAGGATGAACACTTTCCGACCGCACAAAAGAACCCTCGAGGCCGGTTGTACTTATCGGAAAAAGAGAGCACCTTAATCCCCGCGGCATGAAGCGCAGCGGCAATAGGTTGATTTTCATATCCCTCAAGTTCCGTATCCTCAAAGTGGAACTTCACCTTTTTACCGCGTTTGAACTCTAAAATCGGGTGCCTGGTGATGTAGTCATACATACTGACCTCGCGGTGCTCGGTCAAATTCCAAATAAAATCCAAATATCAAAAACCAAATTGATAAACAACGTTTGAGGTATCTGAATTTAGGATTTGAAATAGTCGACTGCATTTTTAAATATAAAAAAGCCGTCCCCTTCTTCCGGAATTTGCTTGCGGGTATGGTTCGGATGTTGGATGTAAGAGAAGAATCTCTCTGGATGTGGCATTAGGCCGAGGACCCTTCCGGTCCTGTCGACGATCCCGGCGATATTCATAACTGAGCCGTTCGGATTGTAAGGATATCCAGCATCTGCGCCGCGCTCGTTTACGTATTGAAAAACGATCGAATCTTTGATCTTTTGAGCTATTTTGTTGTTCTTCACAACGAACTTCCCCTCGGCATGAGCAACCGGTAGGGTGATAATATCCTGCAAATTCTCGGTGAATATTGAGCGTTCGCTATGTACGCGTAGGTATACCCAGCGGTCTTCGAATCTCTCTGAGTCATTTGCGACGAGACTCACGGTTTGATCTTCAAAGTATTGTTCAATGCCAGGCAGGATACCACATTTTGCGAGTACCTGAAATCCATTGCATATGCCGATTATCAAATTTTCTTTTTCGAGGAACCGTAGAAACTGATCGCGTAAGTTGTATTTTATTTCGTTGGCGAGAATCTTCCCGGCTGAGATGTCGTCACCGTACGTGAATCCTCCGGGGAGGGCGATAATTTGGTATTCGAGAAGATTCCTTTGTTTCACTTCTTTGATGTAGACCCTTTCAGCCTGTGCGCCGGCTAATTCAAAGGCATATTCAGTCTCGACATCACAGTTTGTTCCCGCGGTGCGGATGATCATGACCCTTGGTTTCATTTTTTTATGCAAGTTGTGCTGAGGGCAATTGTGGGGATTACTTAGAACCGCCGAGTTTTCCCGTCGGCAGCGCCTTCAATTTTGAACGTATGGTACTTCCTCTTGATTTCCTTTAGGTTTTCCTCGATGAATTTGTCGCTGCTGGAATGATCATGGTGTGTAACCATGAGCTCCCTCACCCCAGTATCTCCTGCAAGTTTTGCGACCTGGTGGAAGGTAGAATGACCCCAGCCGATTTTTTTCTTGTAAATGTCATCGGTGTACTGAGCATCGTGGATTAGCAGGTGTGTGCCTTTTATGAATTCAACAAAGTCCGTGTATGGAGTCTTGCCGTTTTCTGCATGGACTTCATTGTCAGTCAAAAAAGCGAAACTTCGGTTGTTTTCGATGAACTTAAACCCACGCGTGTGGTTCGGATGGTTATTGACAATGGTTTCAATCTTAATGCTGCCAATCGTTAGTGTTTTCTTCAACTTGTTGAAGGTGATGTTCGCGGGAAGATTCGAAAGGTTGGTCGGAAAATAGGGCATCGTCATCTGGTAGGATAAGGCTTTTTCAGCCAAAATCTCATCAGCAGGACCATAGATATTGAGAACGGTTTTTTTCATGAAGATTGGCCCGAAAAATGGAAAACCCTGTATGTGGTCCCAGTGATAGTGGCTGAAGAGCAGGTTTATTTGGGCTTTTCCTTGAGCAATTAATGAACCGCCTAATTCTCTAATGCCGGTTCCGGCATCAACGATGATGATGTCGCCGGCTGAAGACTCGACGCATATGCATGTTGTGTTACCACCGTATTTCTTGGTGTCCTTATTGCAGACCGGGATTGAGCCTCTGGTGCCGTAGAATCGTAATATCATTTATTACTTTCCTTTGTTTCCTGGGACATGCGACAATTACCTTCAAAGAAAACGCCCTTCTCGACGATCAGTCCCTTGCAAACGACATCTCCGTACATCTCTGCACCACTCTGAAATTCGATGACATCCTGAGCGTTAATGTTACCTTGGACTTTACCGCCGACCACTGCGGAACGACAGCTGATATTCCCCTTCACGGTTGACTCTTTGCCGATGAGTGCACTCTCCTTGCTTGTAACGTTCCCTTCTACTTTACCATCAACCTTGATTGAACCATTGACCTTGACATCTCCGTGTATCGTCGTGCTCTTGCCAATCACACTGTCGATTTTGTCATCTTTATTCATCAATCCTCCTTAAGGCACAAAGAGTTTAAATTTATTATACTTAAAAGTAGAAATCTGTCAAGAATTGAGATTCAACGCAAAATAGCGCCAACGGGATTTGAACCCGTGATCTTCGCCTTGAGAGGGCGACGTCCTAGGCCGGGCTAGACGATGGCGCCACAAGCTATTATACAGATTTCGCTGGGGCATAGACTGATACATGCTATTAGCTTTACAATTGGGGAAATATAGCTATAATTTACCAGTGAGGATATCGGTTATTATCCCTGTATTTAATGAGAAAAACCATATTACAGAAATAATTGAAGCGGTCGAAGCGGTTCCCCTAGAAAAAGAAATAATCGTTGTTGATGATTGCTCGAGTGATGGTACCAGAAATATACTAGCGAGCAGAAAAGGAATAAAGACTATTCTCCATGACCGTAACTTGGGTAAAGGCGCAGCGATTCGGTCAGGCTTGTCGCTTGTTGCGGGTGATTATGTTATAATACAGGATGCCGACCTGGAGTACTCGCCGCAGGAATACGTGAAATTAGTTAAACCCATCGAGAAGGGTGCAACCAGAGTCGTCTATGGCTCGCGCATCTTGGGCAAAGGAGATTTCTTGAAGAGTAGTTACGTCGCAAACCGGGTTCTCACACTCCTCACGAACCTGCTTTTCCATAGCCATCTTACCGACATGGAGACTTGTTATAAGCTCCTTGAAACGAAGTTGTTGCGCAGCTTTAATTTGACTTCATCCAGATTTGAGATCGAGCCCGAAATTACCTGCAAAATATTGAGGGGACGTGAGCACATAGTGGAAATACCGATTTCCTACAAGGGGCGGACCAAGGGTAAGAAAATTGGGCCTAAGGATGGAATCCAGGCGATCTGGAATCTATTGAAGTGGAAATGGGTAAGGTGAAAGAGCTTAGAGTGCTTTTCGTCGCCACTGCGTATCCGCGCTTCAAGGGTGACGTCATTACACCATGGTTAGTCGAGCTCATCATGCGCCTGAGAGAGCAGGGTGTTGATGTATCAGTGTTTACGTCTTCATATAGAGGACTCGGTAACCACATAATCGATGGAGTCAGAATCCACCGCTTTCGATACTTTCTCAAGAGATACGAACGGCTGACCCATGAGGAGACTGCGGTTGATCGAATAACACGCAGTTCATTCAATATTCTCTTAACTGTCTTCTATCTAATTTTCGGAACCTGGGCAATGATTCAACTGACAAGACAAAAGAAGTTTGACATCATACATATACACTGGCCTTTCCCCCATGTCATCTTTGGCATCTTGGGCAAGAGATTCGGCGGAGCGCGCCTCTTTAGTTCGTTCTATGGAGTTGAGATACGGTGGCTTAAGAAGAAATTTCCTTTCTTGCTTAAGCCATTTTCGATTCTAATAAATAAGTCAGACAGAGTGACTGCGATATCTACCCATACTGCAAATGAACTAAGTGGGGTCGTTAGGATGCCTATTCAGATTATCCCATTCAGCACCGCTATGATTGCGCGCCATGGTAAGGCCATCGACAAAAGGGAAATTGTCTTTGTGGGAAGGTTGGTGGAGAGAAAAGGTGTGAAATATCTCATTGAATCATTCAGTCAGGTGTTCAGGTCCATTCCGCACCGTCTCATCATTGTCGGCGATGGCCCCGAGCGCAATCATCTTGAGGAAATGGCCACGAGGCTCGGCATCAAGGACCGCATTGAATTCACTGGTAAGATATCCGATGACCGTTTAAGCCAATATTACAAGACGTGTAGCTTTCTTGTCCTGCCAGCGGTATATGATAAAAAAGGCGATACCGAGGGGCTCGGGGTTGTGCTGCTAGAGGCGATGTCTTACGCAAAACCGGTCATTGCCTCAGGTGTTGGCGGCATTACCGATATCGTGATCGATGGAGATAATGGCTTGTTAGTGCCGCCCGCAGATCCTGATGCTCTTGCACAAGCGATCAGGAAAATGGCTCGAGACGGACATTTACGAAAGGTGTTTGGTAGAAAAGCAAGAAAGACGGTTGACGAAAGATTCAATTGGGATAGAATTGTCAAAAAATTGACAGCACTTTACTATGGAAACGACAGAAGATAAGATATACAACAGCGATGATGAATTGCCTGATAATAGTGGCTTGGAAGAGAATCGTACCAAGTCGATAATCGAGGCTTTGGTGATTGCTACCACCGAGCCCTTGCCTCTCAGGAGTATTGCGGAAATCGTTCATGTTCCGGAATCTGCGGTACGAAGCTGCATTGATGAGCTAAACCATGAGTACCGAGATTCGGCGCGGGCCTTTGAAATCAGGGAAATTGCTGGCGGATTTCAGATCTATACGCTTCCGACCTATGCGGAATGGGTCGGTGCTTTGCACAAGAGAAAAGAACGTTTGTCAAAAGCGGCACTGGAGACGCTGGCAATAATCGCATACCATCAACCAATTATCCGGGCCGATATTGAGAAGATAAGAGGTGTAGATTCTACCTGGGTGCTCGATACCTTGTTGCGCAAGAATCTTATCAAAACCTGCGGTAGAATGCACTCCCCGGGTAGACCGATAAAATACGGTACAACCAAGGAGTTCTTGAGATACTTCGGCATCAAAGATATCAGCGAATTGCCAAAAGAGGAGGACTTCGGCGAGACAGTAATGAGTGGTTATCCTGAGGCTCCGAGTACAAGGGCCGATGAGGCAGGGGATTCAGGCGAACTGTCACAGGATGAAACCTCTGAATCAAGCGATAAGAGCGAGGTTCCAGATCTATAGAATCAAAAGGGTAGACCATAATGTAGTGTCCAATACTAAAGATCGCATCAAAGATTTTTTGCATCGTTTTGGGACAAAGATTGTAGGCTTTGGTGAAATCCCCGAAGGATTGTGTTTACTCGAAATTGAAGAATCTTTTCCCAGGGTGATCGTTTTCGGGTTTCGACTTTCCAAGAGTGTTTTGAAGACAATAAAGG
Organism: Caldifarciminota bacterium SM23_42; assembly: GCA_001303785.1. Taxonomy (GTDB): domain Bacteria; phylum Hydrothermota; class Tepidihabitantia; order SM23-42; family SM23-42; genus SM23-42. The sequence continues at coordinate 18,646 of LJUJ01000033.1, forward strand.
ACCGGCCGACCCTAATATACAAACATCATTACAAAACTGTTAACTGGCTCCTGGATCAGACAGCATACCACTTGGCGCGATTTGTTGAGGAACAAGGTGCAAGAGCCATCGCAATACCGGCATCGCAGCTGGTCGACTGGAAACAGCACAGGGGACACATTTCACACAGGCACTTGGCGCGACAGGCTGGCCTCGGGCACATAGGAAGGAGCGGTTCACTTGTTCATCCGGTGTTTGGTGCACAGGTACGATACTGCTCAGTATTGACCGACTTGGAGTTTAGTCCCGACGGGCGGGTCGAAGCTAACTGCGGCACATGCGGCAAGTGCATAACCGCGTGCCCTGCACAGGCGATATCGGAAAATGGTGTGGACATATACCGTTGTTATGAGAAACTCGAAGAATTTTCTCGCATGAGGGGGATTGGTCAACACATCTGCGGCGTTTGCGTAAAGGCATGTGATGGCAGAGATTAACGAACCACAAAAGGTATTACCGATCGCAGGTTTGATATGTGCACATGATTTTACAGCTGATATGTGCCACGAGCTGAGCACAGAATTTGGTCCCGTGATTCTAAAATCTGAGGTCGTTCGCTTCGATCATACTACATATTATAATAAAGAAATGGGTAGTGATTTGACACGTCAGTGGTATGTGTTTGGGGATTTGATACTGCCGGATACACTTGTGAAGCTGAAGCACAAGGCGAATGCTGTCGAAAAGAAGTACCCGAACAAAAATGGTGGAAGAAAGGTGAATATCGACCCAGGACTGATTTCTTTGAGTAATTTGGTCCTGGTGTCTACCAAGAATTACTCACACCGAATATACCTAGGTCAAGGAATATATGCTGAAGTCACGTTAGTATATAAGGATGGTCGTTTCAATTCGCTGGATTGGACCTATCCAGATTATCGCGAGAATATGGCGTTGAAATTCTTCGCTAGAGCGCGTGCTATACTCAAGGACAAGTTAGCAGAGACACAGAGCGCTGTCTCAGGAGAGTAATGATGTTTGAATTGTCAGTCGAAGGTTACTTCTCAGCAGCCCACCAGGTAAAAGGGTATCCTGGTGATTGTGCCGATATCCATGGCCATACATACAAAATACAAGTTAGGGTTGGGGTTGGGAAGCTGGATAAACTTGGGATGGCGGTGGATTTCCGTAGTATCAAAGGGCAACTGGATACAATCTTATGTAAGTTAGACCACAAGAATTTAAACAAGATTTCTTTTTTTAAAAAACATAATGCGACCGCCGAGTATGTTGCCAAGTACATCTTCGACCAATTGAGGAAAAAGGTGGATTATATAACGTCGGTAACAGTCTGGGAGGGACCAAACTACTCAGTGACTTATCACCCAGATGAAACCTAAGAGTATTATTCTGCTCTCCGGGGGATTGGATTCCACGGTGAGTGCGGTAATTGCCAGCAAGCGTACCCAGCCGCTTTTCGCCATAACCTTTGATTACGGACAGCGCGCGGCAAAGATGGAAATGGCTGCTTCCAAGAAGATCTGCCGGTTGCTGAAGATAAAACATAAGGTCGTACGGCTTCCCTTTTTCACGGAATTTAAGAAGTCTGCGATGTTGAACAGCAGAAATAAGGTGGCGATCAGCAAATTCAACAAATTACAGAATGTTTGGATACCCAACCGTAATGGGTTATTCATTAATGTCGCCGCATGTTATGCTGAGTATTACGGCGCTCGACTCATTGTGACCGGATTCAACCGCGAAGAAGCGCGGGAGTTTCCAGACAATTCAACGCGATTCCTACAAGCGGTTGGCAAATCATTGAGTCACAGCACGCTCACTAAGGTAAGAGTAAGAAGTTATGTAGCGGATTTATCGAAGAGGGAAATATACAAGCGTGGCCTGAAGTTGGGAGCGCCTTTGGAATACGTTTATTCGTGCTACTTAGGTGGTAAGCGAATGTGCGGTAAATGTGCTTCGTGTAAGAGACTCATCAGGGCCAGCAGATGATACTTAGGCATGCCTTCGGCGTGAGTTCAGTCGAACGAATAAGGTAAGGGTACAGATATGAATCCTAATTTCAATACCGTTGACCTTATCCGAAAAAAACGCGACGGCAATAAACTGAACGCGTCAGAAATCCGATTCTTGATCACTGAATATACCAGGGGTAATATACTCGACTATCAGATGTCCGCTTTTCTGATGTCTGTTTATTTCCAGGGGATGGATTTTGATGAGACGGCTTGCTTGATGCAGACCATGAAAGATTCGGGCCAGGTGCTTGATCTAGCCCATATTCAGCAACCCGTAATAGACAAGCACTCAACCGGCGGTGTGGGCGACAAAGTGTCACTTGTCCTGGCTCCGCTTGTTGCCTCATGTGGCGTTTGCGTGCCGATGATTTCGGGTCGTGGTCTGGGTCACACCGGTGGTACTTTGGATAAGCTGGAATCCATCCCCGGGTTCAGAACCGACCTCAGTGTTAAGGAATTCAAACGGCAACTCAAGACAATCGGTGTGGCGATGATCGGTCAGACTGCGGAGATAGCACCGGCTGATAAGGGATTGTATGCGCTACGCGATGTTACTGCTACGGTCGACTCGATTCCGTTAATTTCAGCAAGCATTATGTCGAAAAAGCTCGCTGAGGATTTGGATGGTCTTGTGCTCGATGTAAAATCCGGTAACGGTGCCTTCATGCGTGATTATAAAAAAGCAAAGATGCTGGCGCATAACATGGTGCAAATTGGCAAACGTTCAGGCGTGAAGACGGTGGCTGTCTTGACAAGCATGGATGATCCGCTGGGCGTCAACGTGGGCAACTCGTTGGAAGTCATCGAATCGATTGAGGCATTAAAGGGTAATGGCCCCAATGATTTGATGGAAGTTACTTTCGCGCTTGCCGAGGCGATGCTGAGAATAGCAAAAATCAAAGGCGGTAGGAAATTGCTTGAACAAAAAATCACTAGCGGTGCAGCTCTGGATAAATTCAGAGAAGTGGTGGAGCATCAGGGTGGTGATGCCCATATTTTTCAAGATTATTCATTGCTTCCAGTGTCAAAGCACAACATCAAGGTCCTCGCTCCGAAAAGCGGTTATGTACATGCCATTAACACGTTCGCCATCGGCATGCTGCTTGTAGAATTGGGGGGTGGTAGACGACAAAAGGAAGATAAAATCGATTCATCTTGCGGCTTCAAGATTTACAAGAAAAAAGGCGATTATGTTAATAAGGGAGAGCCTTTGGTTGAGGTGTTTAGCAGTTATGTGCGCGGGGCACATACCAAGCGCACCGCCGTACAAGACCTATACACTATCAAACGTTATAAGGTTAAACACAGAGCACTGATTCGTGAGACAATAAGCTAATCCGAGAACATCTCAAAAATAGCTAGCGGTCATCTTGACCATCCCTAAACATCTTTCTTGTCCTCAATGCACGTATTTTACTACGACATTACGACAATTCTCGTATTGACGTAGTGAATAATTTGGATAAATTGACGCATATGAAAAGAAAAATGCCGGAGACACAATACCGCGCGTCGCGATTTTGTCGGATCCTCGGGAATCCAACCGCTTACCAGATTGTCCGACACCTTGTCAAGAAGAGTGCTTCACCGAGTGAATTAGTTGAAAAGATTGGTCTTTCGGTTCAGACAATCTCTGACACGTTGCGGAACCTACGCAACGTTGATATTGTCCGCTACGAAACCGTTAATAAGAACAAGGTTTATTTCCTGAAGGATAAGACAATTGTTGCGATACTTGATGACATAGAGATATTTGTCAATCGAATTCGTATTAAAAAGTGGTAGTACGACATTACGACATTTGTCGTAATGTTGTAACACGTCGTGATCTACTCGGATCTACGATGAATAGTTCTACTATCAACGTCCTTTTGTATTGGCAAGGTTACTTTCGAAGTAATTGATCGTTTCGGAGTAGACGGTTGATTGTAAGCACCGAATTACCTGTCCAGTGGGTTTCTTAATCCCAGCGAGTTAATCCTATAATAGCCGACGGGCCGTATTTAATGAGTAGCGCATCTCCGCGGCCGTCTGCAACACATTCCAGGGCTAGGTAGGCTGGAGACAAAGCAGTAGGTCTGGTTACTTTGCCACGAGTGCTCTGTCGCTTGTGCCAGGAATAGAAGCCATGGGTATTGCATCGTGCGATCAAGGCGTCACTCCCGATAGTTCCAGCCACGTAGAGATGCTGTAGATATGGCCTTTTGCCGAGCCGTAAGTATCTGGGCTTCATGAATAGTGGTAGGGTCGCTTCTTTTTGTTCCAGATTTTGAGTCCAAGCAAGGTTACCGGTAACATCATACTTCATGGTCACGATGGTGGTAATGCCTTTAGAGTTTTCACTGCTGCCGGTTATGTATACATTTGACAGTTCATCAACCGAGATAAACCTGCTTATATCACAGCCATGTGCTTCGCCGTCGTACTCGTTGGACCAGAGTAGGCTATCCTCCTTGTCGTAAGCGACCGTCAGAAAATCAGCTCCGGTTTCTGGATTATTGATGGTTGCGGTTATGAATATGTTGCCTGCCGGATCAATCTTTAAGTCAGACAATAGCGTGACGCGGTTTTCTGTTTCGGACCTTATCAGTTTCTGGAACTGCCCAGTATTATCATATTTCATGTAGAAGAATTCATTGGTATTCTTTAGTAAACCTGCTACTACGAAATAGGCGGGTTCCATGATATCGTATTTGAGGATTTCAAACACGATTTGCTCGTTGTAATATTTCGTAAACCACGAAGGTTCACCTGATTCGGTGTATTTTCCAATATAAAGAGTTGATTCATTATCGACGTCAGTCTCCCGGCCGGCGACATACAGATTTCCTTGGTGATCAGACAAAAGCGTACTTGTGATTGGCCCGTTGTGTTCAGTTACTTTCTGCTGCCACTGAAATAGCTCCTCTTGTGTCCTTATGAGCAATATTGCCACACCCTCTGCCTGCTCGATGTTTGGCGCTTCATAGATCTTGTACCACTTGAGCGAGCCATCAGTGCCGTATCTTGCCGTGAAGCATTTGCATACTTGGTTGTCTTCAGCGTATGTCCCTGTCAGGTAGATTTCTTTTTTTGTACTACTAAGGCTATTTATCCGGTAGGTACCAGGTCCAGGGGCATCGAACTTACGTGACCATTTAGTTTCCATCTCGCTGCAGTTAATGGCGAATGAAATCAAGACAATAATACAAACAGCTAACCTTATGATTTTGGTAAACCTACCGCTAAATATATTAATCCCCCTATTTACTTATTTCGAGTGTGACCG
>LJUJ01000034.1 GCA_001303785.1 Caldifarciminota bacterium SM23_42
TTTCGCCCATTGCCCAAATTTCTAGACTGCTGCCTCCCGTAGGAGTTGGGACCGTGTCTCAGTTCCCATGTGGGGGGTCATGCTCTCACACCCCCTACCCGTCACTGCCTTGGTGAGCAGTTACCTCACCAACAAGCTGATAGGATAAAAGTCTTTCTCAGAGCGGCCGAAGCCTTTCCTTAATAGACTTATGCCTGAAAAGAATATGGAGAATTAGCCCACCTTTCGGCGGGTTGTGCTCCTCTCTGAGGTAAGTTACTTTTACATTACTCACCCGTTCGCCACTAGCGCTATTCTGTATTGCTACAAAATAGCAACCCGTTCGACTTGCATGTCTAAGACACGCCGCCAGCGTTAGTCCTGAGCCAGGATCAAACCCTCCATTTTTTCAAAGATCATATGTTATTTTCTGTCTCTAGCATATTATTATAATCAAAATGAAAAACTTGTCAAGGGGGAACGCCGGCGACTAGATTGTACTACCCGAAGGAATTTCCTTGTGCTTTGTGCTCGTGAGCCGAACATCGGGATTGATGACACAATTCTTGCCGATTGTGATTCCTGGTGCGATTTTGGCTAGCTTCCCGATGACCGTTATGCCACTAGATAGATGATTTGGAAATGTCTTGTTGGGTGCTGGATCGCCGATGCCTATGCGAGCCGAATCGCCGATCACGACTTGTTTATCCACTATGCTGTATTGGATAAGAGCATGCGTGTCGATCGATGAATCGTGAAAGACAATAGAATCGGTGACCCTTGCGCCTCGTGCTACTCTGACTCCTGGCGAGAGTACCGAATTCGTCACTTCACCCTCTATCATACAGCCCCGTGCGATCAAGGAGTTTTTTATTCGTGCTTTTCCGCTGATGTAGGTCGATGAGCGGTCACCTACTTCGCCCTTGGTTGATTGATTTGTTTTGATGCCCCAGTCTTTGACCCGAAGTCCAGAATCTTCGCGCAACATGTCCATGTTGGTCCGCCAGTATGAGTGAATAGTCCCAACGTCACGCCAGTAACCGTTATAAACAAACCCGTACACACGCTTTTTCTGTAGCATTCTTGGTATCACATCTTTGGCGAAATCGGTCCCGCTTTTTTTTGCTGCTTCAGTCAGCGTCTTCGTTAGTGGATTTCGATTGAAGACATATATACCCATCGATGCAAGATTCGATCTTGCGATTTTAGGCTTCTCTACCCAGTTTGTGATTCTTCCTTGGTCATCTGTTTCGGCAATGCCGAAATGATGGACATCTTCATGGGGCACACGGATAAGGCATATCGTAGCATCGGCCTTTCGATCTCGGTGGAAAGCAATGACTTCATGATAATTCATGGCGTATATATGATCGCCAGAAACGACCAAGACTAATTCGGGAGAATAATCTTCAACAAAACCGATGTTCTGGAATATTGCGTCGGAGGTACCCTTGTACCAATCGGAGATCTCTTCTCCAGTCTTAGGCGGCAGTATTTCAACGAGCCGTGTGCGTCCGAACAAATCCCAAGATTGACCACCGTCGATGTGCTCCATGAGCGATAGCGGTTTATACTGAGTCAGGACACCCACTACGTCAATATTTGAGTTTGCGATATTGCTCATGGTAAAATCGATGATCCGGTAAATGGCACCAAAGGGGATGGCCGGCTTGGCACGCTTACGTACCAGCACATTCAACCGGGATCCCACCCCGCCGGCGAGAAGCATGGCGATTACATCCTTTTTCATCTTAATGTACTCCCTGGAGCGATGCATGTGGCGGTTATTTTCGTTGAGGAGTAGACTGTAGTATTTGCGCCAATTACGGTTTTGTCGGGGACCATGGTATTTCTACCGAGTAAGGTAATACCAGAGTCTAGGAGATCACCAAATTCAGCAGAGGGTACCTCATCACCGAATCCACCGATTACACACTCGCTACCGATTACCGAATCCTTATCGCAAATCACTTTTTTTAACTTTGAATTTTTTTGGACTACTGTATCATGGAAGATAATCGAATCATATACCTCCGCACCGCTGGCTACAATGACACCTGGTGAGAGCAGAGAATTTCTGACTTTGCCTGCGACGATGCAACCTTCACTGATGACCGAATCGGTGACCCCACCGTCGATGTAGGCAGGAAGGCGATCGGCGCGCGTACATCTCTCCAACAAGTTGGTTCTGATCTGCCAGCTCTGTAACTCTACCTTCTTCCTAATCATATCCATGTTGGTATTGTAGTATGAATTCACGGTGCGTGCGTATGCCCAATATCCTCGGTGTTTGTATCCGTAAATTCGGGATGTGGAAATGATTTTGGGTATAATGTCTCGGCCGAACTCATGGGACGATTCCTCGGCATTTGCTTGAAGAATATCGGTAATGAAATTGGTCTTGAAAAGGTACAGCGTCATGGAAACCCAGTCCGAGGGAGGTGTTGTGGGTTTTTCCTGATAGTCCAGAAGTCGTCCTCGGCGGTCTATTACACCGTAGCCAAAGCGTGCAGATCTCTTCCTCGTTTTGACAAAGCACACCGATGCGTCGGCATTATTCTCGATATGGAATTGGATAAATGGTCGGTAGTCCATTCGATATACGTGATCCGCCGAGGCGATGAGCAAATGGGCAGAGTCGAAGTGTTCGATGTAAGAAAGGTTTTGGTATACGGCGTCTGCGGTCCCCTTGTACCAATCCGATGCCTTGAAGCCACGATAAGGTGGCAGCATGCGTATGCCTCGACTGCGTCCGACAAAATCCCAATGTTCACCTGTACCTATGTGGCGTACCAGAGCATAGGGTCTGTATTGCGAAAGTACCCCGACGTTGCTGATTCCGGCGTGCATTAGATTACTGAGCACAAAATCGATTATGCGGTAGGTCCCGAAGATCGGTAATGCCGATTTTGGTCTCATTTCAGTCAGACAGAGTAACTCGTCGACGCGTCCTCCGGCGAGAACCATACCTAAAACATTGCTCATGCAGGATTATAAGAGGAATACTGGAGATGTCAATATAACAACCTACAGATAACAAATCCTAATTTCAAAATACAAAATTCTAAACCGGGTTATTGAACTTAGAGAAAATTCGTGTTTGGTTAACCTTATGATGGCGAGAGTTTGACTCTCTTTGATACAAGAAAGCAGTTTTGAATATTGGAGATTAGTATTTTGTATTTGTTTCGTATTTAGGATTTCGTGCTTAGAGATTTTTTGCCTCTAACTACACTATCCCCTTGACTATTAGCTCCTTGTCTTCGTCAGGTGTGCTACATATTACGTTGATCATTTGTGCGTCTCGGAAAAAGCGTTCGGCAGGATAATCCTTTATGTAACCGTAGCCACCATAAATCTGTATCGCCGCAGTGGTTATTGCCGTCGCTGACTGTCCGGCGAACAGCTTGGCCATTGCTGCGGCACTCCGAGAATCCTCGGCCCGGTCGATGCGCAGTGCTGCTTCGTACACCAGATGACGGGCCGCTGCGATATTGACTGACATCTCGGCAACCTGCTCGCGCACCATACCAAAGTTGATGATTGGCTGCTGGAACTGAACGCGTTCTTTGGCGTACTTGACCGCGGCCTCGGTAGCTCCTTGAGCAATTCCTAGTGAAATGGCCCCGAGCAGGACGCGCGCGTAGTCTTGCATTGCATGGATTGCTTTTTGCCCTTGTTTTGACTGACCGATGATGTTCGTCGGTGATGGACAACAGTTTTCGAAAAGGTACTCGCCGATGCCGGCCGACTTCAAACCGATGGTTTTGCTCCTTTTACTGAACTTGCACCCTGTGGTATCTTCATCGATTAGGTAAAGAGTTGAGTCATGGGATTGCGGTTCGGGTATTTCGACAATGATCGGTCCATTTGCGGCAGCATTGAGCACAAATGGATTTTTGCCGTTGACACAGTATTTGCCATTCGATTCTTGTATGTTCAATTCGCCTGTTTTACGCACGGCGTAGCCGCCTATTTTCTCGCCACTGGCTGCTTTTGGTAGGTACTTCTTATGCTGGTCTTCGGTGCCGAATTTCAGAATCGGATAGGCGAAGAATGCGTTGTGGCTGGCAACAATGAACGCCGTAGAAGCGCATACTTTGCTGAGTTCCTCGAGCACGACTACAAAACCGATGGTGTCCAAGGCGGCGCCGCCATAGGTTTCCGGAATTACCGCGCCGAGAATACCCATTTCGGCGAGACGCTTAACGTTCTCAAAGGGGAAATTACATGATTTTTCGAGCTCGTCGACCTTGTCGGCGAGCACTTGCTGGGCAAACTTCTTCAACTCGGTCTGGAGCAGAATACATTCTTGACTGAGTTTCATATTGACTCCTTTCCTGGAGAAAGGCTCAAAGAGGGTTTATAAAAAACTGAGAGCCCCACACTTTCTGACGGAAATGCGGGACACTGAATTTTTCGACCAAATCACAGATTTGGGAAAAATTCGTGAGGGCTGAGAGGGGGCTATAAAGGGCTATTGATCTGCTTACATTGAATACTACATGCTGCCTCAATAGCCACTCGCGTCTATGAATCCCCTTTATAGCCATCGTAGCCATTTTCTGCCCTTTTATGCCTTCTTGAGCCATCTTCTGCTTTCTTAAGCCTTTTCTGCCCTTTCTTTGGCGCCCATCTCCCTTGTTAGTTCAATGGCGATTTGCGCTCTTTGTATTTGATTCGTCCCTTCATAAATTTGTGTAATTTTGGCGTCGCGTAGCATCTTTTCGACTCGGTATTCATTCAGGAGCCCGTATGGCCCGAGCACTTCGATTGCCTGATTAGTAACCTTGACCGCAATATCAGAGGGGAACAGTTTGGCAAATGATGCTTCCTTGGTGAAGTTCTTGATTCCTGCGTCGATCATCCGTGCTGCAGCGTACAGCAATGCGCGCGCAGCTTCAACCTCGGTCGCCATGTCGGCGATGGTTCTTTGAACATATTGATTGTTCAGGAGATCATGTTGATGAGCAAAACTGAGTGCTGTCTCATAGGCACCTTGGGCAATACCGAGCGCAATGGCCCCAACGCCTGGGCGTGCTCGGTCAAAGTTGCGCATCGTATATACAAAACCCATCCCTTCTTTGCCCATGAGACTCTCCTTGGGCACGCTGCAATCCTCAAAGACAAGCTCGGTGGTTGTCGAGGCTCGGATACCCAGTTTGTCTTCTTCCTTACCATAGGAGAAACCGGGTGTGTTCTTTTCCACGATGAAGGCCGAGATGCCACGCGCACCCCTTGATTTATCAGTTGAAGCCAGCACTACATAGATGTCGGAAAGACCGCCGCTCGAAATGAATTGCTTGACACCATTCAACACATAATGATCGTCCTCTCTGCGTGCGGTGGTCTGGATGTTTGCAATATCACTGCCTGCTTGCGCTTCGGTGAGGCCAAAAGCACATAGCAGTTCGCCGGTTGCGATTTTGGGGAGGTACTTCTTCTTCTGCTCCTCGTTTCCGAAGTACACGATTGGTCCTGAACCCAAGGCATTCACCGCATATGCAGTCGCTACGCCGGCACATATTCTCGATACCTCCTCACACGCGATGCACATGTCCATGATTCTTGCGCCAGTACCGCCATATGCTTCAGGGATGAAAACTTTCAACATGCCCTGTCGCCCCATTTCTTTTACTATTTCCATGGGGAACTCGGCTTTTTCGTCGAGCTCACAATGAGCTGGTTTGACTAGCGTTTCTGCGATCGCGCGTGCTTTTTCTTTGAGCTGCTTTTCCTTATCACTGAAGAAATATTCCATCAAACCTCCTTATAAAAGATCGTTGGAAAAGGCCACGGTTAGGAAACCAGTTTCGAACACGGCTGACGGTTACGGAACCGTCTGACGCTAAACGATACGGGCTTCGTTACCATTGGACGAATGACGTAACCTTTTACGGGTGCCGGTTTCGTAACCGTTCAGCAAAGTAAGCAGCATTTTGGACAAGATTAGTGGCAACACCGCGTTAGTCACCGCTCGTAATTAAACAACGTAGTTTAGCAAATTACAGCGTGATGTCAACCGCGAAAATTCATCTTGACATTTACGCAATTATGAATATTATATGTTCAACATGCTCTTGCTTTTGCTCTTGCTGGCAATTGGCGTTAATAGCACCACCTATATCGAGAGCCTAAATCTCACTTTAGTACTACAAACCAGCACATTTCCTGAAACACCGCAGATGTTGCACGGTACAGCACCACCTGCACCACCGACAGACATCACCGGGCAGGATAGGCCGAATGATGCAGGCGGGCGGACTGTCGTGTCATGGACAAAATCGGCGGATGATGGTCAAGGCAAGAATTCGGTACAGGAATACGTAGTTTTTCGATCGACGAACATCGATGGAGAATTTACGGAAATCGGAACTGCGCGAAAGGGTGTTCAGGAGTTCGTTGATATCTCAACTACGGATGGTGTCGAGTATTACTACATGATTAAGGCGTTTGATGGTGAGTCGTTTTCCGAACCGGTATTGAGTGGCGCAATAACTTCAAGCGCTCAATGGTTTCATGTCGGAAGAGTGAATATGCTTGTTGCCGTTCTAATTCTTTCTTTCTTAATTCTGTGGTTTATACAGAGGGCAAAGAAGGGCGAAGAATTGTACATCCGTCCTATTGCCGGGCTCGAGGCAGTCGACGATGCGGTGGGTAGGGCCACCGAGATGGGTAGGCCAATCATGTATATCCCCGGCATCATGGATATGGATAATATTCAGACGATTGCAGGAGTGATCATCCTCAGCCGGGTCGCCCGCAAGGCGGCTGAGTACGAATGCCCGATACTGGTACCAACCTGTAAGTCAATCGTCATGAGTGCTGCTCAAGAGACGGTGAAGGAGGCATACCTTGATGCTGGAAGACCTGACTCCTACGATGCAGACAAGATTCGTTACCTTACCGATGATCAATTTGGCTATGCAGCAGGGGTTGACGGCATGATGATGCGCGAGAAACCCGGCGCAGTGTTTTTCATGGGTTGCTTTTATGCCGAGTCTCTTATCCTTGCCGAAACTGGACATTCGGTAGGCGCAATACAAATTGCGGGTACTGCCCAGCCTTCTCAACTACCCTTTTTTGTCACTGCGTGTGATTATACCTTAATCGGTGAAGAGCTGTTTGCAGCGAGTGCTTACCTTTCGAAACAGCCCCTGCTCCTGGGTAGCCTGAAAGGACAAGACTGGGGCAAGGGACTTCTGATTATTATCTTGATTATCGGAATCATCTTGGTGAGTTTCGGGTTCCAGCAAGTCGTTGGCTGGTTAACGGTTGGCTAATCTCATGAGACGACAGGGTCCTCTGATTATCACTTTCATTACCGGTGCCGTGATTATACTACAGTATTTTATCCCACATAGACCTTTTTCAGACTTGCAGCAGCTTTTCAATACTTGGTTCTTAGTCATTGCCGTTTTTGCTTTGATACTGGGTGTCGGGAATCTGGGTAAGATTCATTTCGAGCGCGTGTTCCGACGCCGAGAGAATTGGCCGTATAGCATTGTATTAATCCTAGGATTCATCATAATGTTTGGTGCCGGAATCATCTGGGGGATTCAACGCGGTACACCGTTCTATTATATATTCTGGAACGTTCACATCCCCATGGGGTCGACGATGTTCGCGCTGCTTGCTTTCTTCGTCGCATCAGCGTCCTATCGAGCATTCAGGGCGCGTACACCCGAGGCTACCGTGCTTTTGATATCAGCGATCGTTGTCATGCTCAGCCGTGTACCGCTCGGCAATTTCATATGGAAGGAGCTACCCTTGATTGGCGATTGGATCATGGCCTATCCAAACATGGCGGGCCAGAGGGCGATTTGGATTGGGATCGCGCTTGGTGTTGTTTCAACCTCACTCCGAATAATCTTGGGTATTGAAAGAACCTACCTTGCAGGAAAATGAACATAATAGAGCGGTTTGAAGCAGTCGACCGAAGAATAATATTTCTGCTCATCATTCTTGCGGTGGTTATCCCCTTGCTCTTTCCCATTGGTCTGAAGATCGAGGTGAGCGATCCAGTGCAGAGATTCTACAACGCAATAGAAGAACTTGAGCCTGGTTCGTTCGTCCTCTTGTCGGCCGAATACGACGCTTCCACCATGCCCGAGGTGTATCCCATGAATGAGGCGTTGGTGAGCCACTGTTTTTCTAAAGATCTTAAGATCGTAAGCATAGGTCTCTGGCCCCAAGGTGTATCACTCAATCAAGAGGCGATGGAACAGGGGGCCCGAGAATATGAAAAAGAATACGGCGTTGATTATGTCAATCTCGGGTACAAGGCAGGAGGCATAGTCGTTATTTCTGCACTGGGTGAGGATATACCGACGACATTCCCACAAGATTATGCCTTACGTCCAATTGAACAATTCAAGATCATGGAGGGTATCGAAAATCTGGACAATATCGATCTCATCGTGAGTCTCTCCGCAGGTGATCCCGGAGTACGGGAGTGGGTGATGATTGCACACGGCAGATACGGAAAGAATGTGTGTGGAGGTGTTACGGCGGTGAGCGCTCCGGCATTCTACCCTTTCCTAAACGCCGGACAACTCAAGGGATTGATGGGTGGCATGAAGGGAGCTGCGGAGTATGAAACATTGCTGAAGCAAACCGGGACTGCTTCGGCAGGCATGGATGCCCAGTCAATTGCTCATGGTCTGATAATATTCTTTATTCTCTTTGCGAACTTCTTCTACTTCATGGGGAAAAGGAGGAGGCGTTGACGACCGACATCGGGACTTGGATCGCTGCTCTGCTAACCCTTTGTATTCTTAGCTTCCTTTACAAGGATAATCCGTTCTATAAATTTGCGGAACATCTCTTTGTTGGAGTTTCCGCGGCCTATTGGGCATGCTACTATATTTATAATATCCTCATCCCGAATCTTTATAACCCGCTCTTTGTGCAAGGTCAGCTGCTTTATATTATTCCCCTGGCATTAGGCATCATGATGATAATGAAATTGTTTCCGCAACCTGCGTGGATGTCCCGGTTTCCGCTCGCTTTTATTGTCGGCACTTACGCAGGCTACAATTTCATAACCTACCTGCAGACTTATGCAATTGATCAAGTCAGGGCCACGTTGGTGCGTTTTGTGGCATTAGAGAGCTGGCAGGAGTTTTTCGCGCGCCCGGGTGCGGTGACTTTCCTTAGTGCAATTGCCTTGCCGGTTGTCGTTGTTGGCGTCATCACTGGTCTTGTATACTTTTTCTTCTCACGCGAACACAAGGGTATTTTCGGCGGGTTGGCCAAAACCGGTGTTTGGTTTCTGATGATTGCCTTTGGTGCATCGTTTGGCTATACGGTCATGGCGCGTATATCGCTTTTGATCGGTCGTGTATACTTCTTATTACATAACTGGTTACACATCATTTAAGTATGACCTTTGAAATAAATCTGCATGATTTCAACCTTACTGATGTACTACAGTTCGTCTTAAACACAAAAAAAACAGGCGTGGTCCACGTTGAGGGGGGAACCGCGGGCGAGATCTATTTTGCCAATGGACTCGTGGTGCACGCGGCGGCTGCCGCCTGTGAAGGTGTCGATGCCTTGTTTGAAATGTCGTGCACAACATCGGGGAAGGCAAAGTTTGAGCCACGGGTCGAGGCTCCTAAACAAACGGTCTCCGAGGATACCGGTAAGCTGGTTGAGACTATCGAGAAAAGACGTATCGAGTTCGAAACGATCAAACAAGACTTGCCGCCCATGGATTCGGTCTGGGCTAAAACAACCAGAGAGCCAGAATCGGCAGTGGCCTTGCGCCGAACCGACTGGCAGGTTCTCGCCATGCTTGATGGTAAGAGGACGTTGTCGGGTGTGATTACGGAATCAAAACTTGGTGGCTTCGAAGCGATGAAGACGATTGTTTGGCTTAAAGAGAAAGGACTCATCTGCGAGCCAGGGCATGCTGCACGCGTAGTCTCCAGAGTCATAAATTACTTAAATTTCTTCTTTGCCGATTTCAGCAAGAATGGTTTGATTTGGTATAAGCGTTGGCTCGCGACCACCGAAGGAAACGAAAAGATTGCTGGTGCGATTACCATCGATGAGGAAACAATGGAAGCCAATGTAGTATCTGAACTGACCTCAAAGCAGATCGACGACTTCATAGGAAGTTTCGAGGCCATTGTGAAAACCGAGGGTCCTAAGATTTACGGGAAACTACTATTCAGGAAAAAGTTCGAAGACTTCCAGGCAAAGCTGAAGGAACAGGATTAAGCAGTGGATGTCTTAGATAAGATACCCGGAATCATCGGTTATGCCACCGTGAAGGCAGAGGATGGTTCTGTTGAGGAAGTGAAAGGATCTTCAGCGACCGCACTCGCCGACCTCACCGCCTATTTCTCATCAGCTGGTGAGGCCATAAAGGACAACCTGGACATGGGTAAACTCAAGTACATTTCGCTCACATACGGCAGTAATCGATTGGTGATTTTACCTTATGAAGATAAGTTCCTGGGTCTAGAGATCGAAAGAGAAAAGGATCCTCAAGAAATTATCGAGAGACTTGGCGAACCCGTTGTCGCTGAAAAACCACCTGTCGAGGTACCCAGAAACCTGAGTTCAAAGGTGCATCAGATTAACTTGCTGGTTCATGAATTTGGTGCTGAGGTCGACAAGGAACACTGGCTTGACTTATTGAATCAGAGTTTGAGTGTTCTGGGACGAGACATTGCGCCGATTATTGGCGTTGTCGAAGGAGAACTGGCGTTCAAGGAAAGTCCGCCTATAGAGAAAGAGGATGACTTTAGCCAAGCACTGCGCTATATTGTCGATTTTCTGGTCAAGAAGGCAGTCGAAGAGATGGGTTCCTCGCAAGCGCGCGCGCGGGTACAGGCAGTAATCGAAAAGATGAGGTAAACATGGATAAGGATGCCCTGAATAATGTCGCCGCGAGAGGCTTACCGATGCCCTTTTCAGTAAGCAAGACCAGAGCGACACTCGTGTCAGATGCGGCGGCCGTCTACAAAGAGCAGATTGGTCAAATGGCATTGGTTGTTTTCGAGACGATTAGTACCCTTGGTGAAGTGAAGATCGAAAGGATAGAGATTGTTGGCGATAAACGGGGCATCATCATGGATTTGCATGGGGAGGGTTTGATTGGCACAATATTCGAGCCGGCTGAAGGCGCCGTGCCTCCAAGCTATTGGAATCTGCTTAAAGAGTTGCGCACAAAACCGATAGCTGCAGTGGTGCCATCGCGACGGATGGCCCTTGTAGACGCGGCTATCCTTGAGAAGATAAAGACGATCCTGCAGGATTACGTTGGTGATTTCACAGACCGTATCTATCAGAACCAAATGAAGAACCAGGGCATAAATGTTGAAGAACTCCACGCAGAAGATGTGCGGCGTCTGATTCTGGCCTTGGCTAAGGCGACCAGTATGATCGTTGGTCGTTCAAAGGGGCGCGAGTTGTCCAAAAAACTAACCGAGCTCGTGAAATGAATGATAATTGCCGTAGTTGTGACCGTCCGAGGGTTTTTCGTGAGCGGCGAGATATAAGGGGACGATGATGATTATGTTATTAGGGATGGCGTCATTTGGCATCGAAGCCCGAGACTATCAGCTGTTGGTGATTCTACCCAACTATCTCTTGATCGTGGGTGCCGTGGTTCTCTGGCTTGCCTTTGTTATTCTTGGTATTATTGCACGCCGCTATGAGATTGTATTGGGTGAAAGAACCAATTGGCAATTTATGATGTTTGCCCCAACCGGCATTCTTGCGTTCGCGGCCATTCAGCTTGTCTATTGTGGAATTCGTGGTAATATGATGTTGCCCAAAGGGGGCATGAACTATCTTGCGTATTTGTTGTTTTTCATTTCTGGTAGTCTTTCACTTCTGGCGAATTACCGGTTCTATAAGGTAACGAAAGGCAAATAATGAGAGCCGATTTACCTGCTGAACTCATTTTCATATGCGCGATACTCCTTACGGTTGGTTCGCTTGTTTTGTATGGTATGATAATCAAAAGGCTCTTGGTCTTAATAGAAAGAAAGCACATCTGGATATTCCCGATGATCGCTGGCATATTACTCCTACTGCTGGCGATTGTGCATATCTATCGCATGCTCTTCTATTTTCCATTGCTCGGCACGGCAGGCCCGGCTGATTTGTTCGAACTTATCATCGGTTCACTGAGCCTGGCGAGAATCGAGAGTTATTTGCTGCTGGCTGCGGGAATTGTCGCGTTGGCCGGAGGTTTGCTATACTATCGCGCGAGTTCGAAGTAGTTCTGAGTGGGGCTAGAAAGCATATTTTCTTTGTGCTTGACAATCATATGAATTTTGCTATAATTTTGGAATTCTTGGAGGTTGATTGAACACAAACATTATCCAAAGACCTGGAAAGAAAGGAGGAAAAACATGATAAGGGACTTTCAACTGGGGGTTGAAGGTGGTGGTGGTTTTGTAATGTGGTTTTTGCTTTTCTGCGCGGTTGTTGGCATCGGCTTGATATTGGAACGACTATTTAGCTTGTTCATAAAAGCGCGCCTAAACCCAAGAAGTTTTCTAGAAAAACTCACCTCAACGATTGATTCGCAAGGCATAAAAGCCGGTATTGCACTTTGTGATAAGACGCCGGCACCGGTCGCGAAGATTCTGCGATCCGTATTGGAAAAAGCACATCTGGGCAAAGATGCGATGGAGGAAATGGTTACCCGTAGTGCAGCTATCGAACTCTCATTCTTGGATCGAGGGATGGCATTGCTTGCCGGACTAACAACGGTGGCACCATTTCTTGGCTTCTTGGGTACTGTTATGGGAATGATAACTGCATTCCAAGCCATTGCGCTCGCCGGTGAAGTAGAACCCACGGTTGTGGCAAGTGGTATTTCAACGGCCCTTATTACAACGAAATGGGGTCTGTTCATTGCTACACCGCTCGCGATCATCCAGATATTGTTCTCCGGTAAAGTTGACGGCTATACCAGGGATATGGAGGAAGCGGCCAGTGGACTCATTGATTATATAATTGAGCAGTATTCAAAAAAGGATAAATAATGGCACTCAGAAAGAAGAGAAGGATTAAGCCGACGATCCCTACCGCATCGATGGGTGACGTAGCATTTCTGATCCTGATCTTCTTTTTAACCTCGACTATTTTTACGCGCGACAAAGGATTAAAGATGCTCCTACCAGAACGGACCGAGGAACAGGAAAAGGTCAAAGTCAAACCGGAGAATATTGTCACTGTGGCAATCAATCCTGCGGGTGAGGCAATGGTAAAGGCAACCGGCTATGAAATGATTCTGACCGCTGTAGAATTCGGGGAAATCAAACGTGTGGTTGAGGAAAAGCTCTTGGAGCGCGACACGCTGCTCGTGGTTTCGCTTAGACCGAGTAAGGATGCTCCCTATAAGAGTATGGTCGAGGCCTTGGATCAGATAAAACTCGCGAAGGCGACGGCGGCCGATGGCCGCGAGCTGAGGGCAACGAAAGTTAGTCTCATACCAACAAGTGAGGAATAATGAGGAAGAGCATTATCCGTAGGTATAAAGAACCCGCTGAGATACCGACCGCCTCGACAGCCGATATCGCATTTCTCCTTATTTTGTTTTTCATGGTAACCACGGTTTTCCGTGCCACGACCCTTCATTTGAAGATCAAGTTGCCTCAGGCAAGATCAACCGAGAGAATTCTGATGCGACGAAATGTGAGCTATATCTGGGTGGATATCAACAGTAAGATATACATCGACGATCATGTGGTGACTTCTGACATGGTTGGCGGCAAAGTCACTCAGAAAGTTTGGGACAATCCCGAATTGATCACCGTTTTGAAAGTAGACGAGACGGTTAATTACGGAGTCGTGGATCAAATTCTTGATCAACTTAAGGAGGCTAAGGCGTTTAGAATCACTTTTGCATCCGAACAGAGGAGATAACCATGCGTGATCATAAAATGATGTATGGGGTATACTTGCGGGCTGGTCTTCTGTCCAGTCTGATTCTCTTCATTTTGGCGTTTCTCTTCGTGCCTTATGCCGAGCCCGAAGCCTACAAACTGAAGCGCGAGATTATCACCATGGTGGAAGAGATCTCGGCACAGATGGAGAAATTCGAAGAACCGCCCCCTTTGGAGCGTCCCAAGGTGGCAGTTGAGGCCGAAAGTGAGGTTGCCGAGGAGGAGGTGGTCGAGACCATCGCAGCGACAGAATTCCAGGAAGATTTGATCAGGACGATACCTACTGGCCCGGACATCGAAATCGTGCCCTATTACAAAGTCGAAGTTAAGCCCAAACCTATCTATCAGCAGAAACCAAGGTATCCTGATCTTGCCCGGCGTGCGGGTATCGAGGGCCAGGCGGTTGTCAAGGCGTTGGTGGACATTGACGGCAGCGTAATGGATGCTCAGATTCTCAAGTCGAGTGGCAATCAGATGCTTGATGAGTCAGCGCTTGCCGCGGCACGTCAGTGGAGGTTCAGTCCGGCCAAACAGCGCGACAAGTTTGTTCGGGTTTACGTGTCGATACCGATAAATTTCCGCCTGGTTGAAGGCGGTTAGGCGAATTGCTTCTAGTATTGACAAACTTACGATATTTGTTATAATATAACGGAAACACATCAGATTTCATTGATGTCAGAAATAGAGGAGGTGATGGCAAAGAAAAGAAAAGGTTTTGTATAACACAACACTCAAGAACAAGAAAAGAAAGGAGGAATGATGAAGAGGCGTTTTCTAGGTCTCTTAGTAATTGCAGGTTTGTGTCTAATGACGTGCGGTAACGAACCCCCTCCCGAATTCTACGAAGGAACCCCAGAAGATGATGACAAAATAAACGACATCCTCGATAACGACTACCCGGAACTACTCATTACAGATGATCAATTCATGGTTCAGTATTCGGCAATTACGCTTCCGGCAGTGACCTTTGGGACAGCAGATAGTTTCTTCCGTGTTGATTCGCCACTGGTCAAGGTTGATGTCGACAGCATTGCCGATATTGTCGATGATATGCAGCGTTTCAAGGATCTCTGGTATGCAAAAGACACTACCTGTACGGTTCGGCTTTTTGATACCTTTGATGTTTCTGGTATGATACATGTTACTACGCGCTACACTGCGCACTACGACCTTCCAGTGCTCGAGTACGAAATTGATTCGTCGCAAACACCATGGGAAACTCTCTCAATCGATACAACCGGATGGCAAATCGGGACAACCGACATCGATGCTACTCCGACGTATGATTCTGAGGATTGCACCTGTGAGGGTTTGAGGTATATCTTCTTGGAACCCGCACGTAGTGGCGAAGAAATAATCGAACCGTTCGAGTGGATACTAAAGCGCATCTCCTACGGCATATACGGCTTCCCGGACCGGGGAGCAGAGATTCCTAGGATCGACAACGTGGTTTTCACGGTGCCGGGAATCTCGGCGGACACGGTTTTCGTTTCGAACAATGATTCGCTGTTCACCGGGCACGCGATGAATAGGTTCAAACATATTGATTCATTGCTGGAATACGATAGTAGCACAGTGCTTAATGTTACGGTAAACCTGGGCGGGACGATACTAGCTGCCGACTGTGTGTTCTTTGCATCGAGCGGTGATGGCTGGAGTCAATTGGCCAACGGTGTCGGTACGCTCACCGTTGCTGGCAGTGGTATTACTAACCTATACTTCAAAGTCATTACGAGAGAGTCTTATTACTATTATTTCCCGAACCGTGGATATTTTGCTATTGCCTGGCTCATTCCAGTCAGGGTTAATTAGGGGGTACACAATGAGAAAGATATTATTGGCCACTTTGATCGGCGTCTTTCTGTTTGCTGCCGACTACGGTAGGATTGTTGGTACCGTTACCGACAGTGAGACTGGCGGTTCCCTGGTTGGTGCCGATGTGATTGTTGAGGGCACTGAGCTGGGTGC
>LJUJ01000035.1 GCA_001303785.1 Caldifarciminota bacterium SM23_42
CCGATTATGAAGGGCTGACCTATGGCAATCCCGATTTGCGAAACAAGAACTATCGTGTAGTTTGGGGCGAATATTCCTCGCGTCAAAGCGAATATCGCCGTTAGGGCTGCACCTATGCCTGCGGCCGCACGAAATCCATAGGTATCGATTACCCATGCAGATGGCAACACCATAACAATATACACAACCATGAAGCACATGGACAACAAGCCAACTGACAGATCCGATGTACCGAAGAACTGTGCTGCGATCCCAGTAATAGGAGCGAACGTTATCCAAAGCAATTGTGTAATGCCAGCGATAAACATGAAAACCAGGAGCACAAACCACCGATAGCCGTATACTCTTATACTTTCTTGTTCTGTCATTTATCACCTCCTGGCTATTTTCCCTGGAAATTGAGCGGACGTCGCTGTCACCCGATATCGATAATTCTATCTTTTAACGTCTTCTCCTCCATGTCGAAATTATACTTACAAGTACAAACGTGTCAATAATTCATCCATCACGCCTTCTTCAATGGAATATGACAGTGCTTGGTCAAACATTGATTACGACAATTGCGTTGATTATGATGTCAAGCACGATAACCCCAACGACAATGACGATAAGAGGACAGGTTAATGGCTTGGCTCGACGCAGTAGTTGGGATTCTTGAAACATCATTGAAATTATATATAATTGCAGGTTATGCTATACAAGAAGGTCGATGAAAGAGTAACCAAGAAATTAAAGCAGATTGTAGGTGCTGCGAATGTAATAACCGACCGTGAAACTCTGGAAAACTACTCACACGACGAAACACCGCTATATAAATCGATGCCAGAAGTCGTTGTTAAACCGACATCTACTGAGCAAGTCTCGGAAATCATGCGGCTAGCCTACGCAAGAAACATCCCGGTCACACCACGGGGTGGTGGCACTTGTTTATCGGCCGGCGCCGTACCAATACATGGCGGTATTGTGTTGACATTGGAAAAAATGACCAGAATCAAAGATATTGATAAGGACAACATGATGGCCGTAGTTGAGACCGGCATTATTACCGAGGAGTTCGGAAGAGAATTGGCGAAAAATGGATTGTTCTTTCCACCCGACCCGGTCAGCCTCGACTCGTGTACTATCGGAGGCAACATTGCAGAGTGCGCGGGGGGTCCCCGAGCAATGAAATATGGAGTAACAAGAAACTACATCACCGGCATTTTGGCGGTTATTCCTGACGGTACAATACTGAAACTCGGAGGCAAACTACTCAAGAACGCTACTGGCTATGACCTCATCAATCTGATAATCGGGTCCGAAGGCACCTTGGCTATCGTCACCGAAGCAACTATCAAGGTCCTACCCTCACCCAAAATAGTCGTAGACCTTCTGGTTCCTTTCAAGTGTGTCGAGGATGCCACCAATTTCGCAGTCGAGATACTACAAACAGAACTCATGCCTGCAGCCATCGAATTCATGGAAGGCGATGTCGTGAGAATGGTATCAAAATACCTTGGACGAAAAATACCCTATGCAGAGGCAAATGCGCATACCATTGTCGAAATCGACGGCGACGATAAGGAAAGAGTAAGGAAAACGTATAACCGTATTGGCGATATTGCATTGAAGTACAGAGCCATGGATGTGCTCGTTGGCGAAGGCGTCAAAGATCGGGAAAAGATCTGGGAACCCCGAAAAAAAATCGGTGATACTCTGAAGGAGTTGACAAAGAACGTTGCACGGGAGGATCTTGTCGTTCCTAAGAAACAAATTCCTGTCCTAATCGGTAAGCTAAAAAAATGCGTCAAGAAACACGGTGTAGAAGTCTATACTTTCGGTCATCTGGGCGACGGCAATATCCACGCGGACGCCAGTGTTGAGAAGACAAGGAACATATCCGATGCGGAAATCGATAAAATGCGCCGCGAGATATATGAGATTACCATATCACTCGGCGGAGCCATCACAGCAGAACACGGCGTCGGACTATCAAAGATTCCTTACCTCGCAATGGCACTAGACTCAAGGCAAATTGAGATTATGCAAGGAATAAAGAAGGTCTTCGATCCGAAGAAAGTGCTGAATCCAGGGAAGATATTTCCCGAGCCGTAGGTTCGGATGATTACGGAAATAATGGAATGATTACAGTGATGAGTATCGTTGGGTTAGGCGCGCAATACATGAAAACGCTCCAGCATCCCAACCACAACCCTTTGACTATCCTTTTGGAAGGAGAAGAATGAACTTATTGAAACTAGAAAAATTGCCCGGACAGGATTCCATGTTGATATTTCATGCTCTGGCGAGGCTTGGCTACGAAGGCCTGATAGTCGTGTCACCGGCCCAGCCGTTAGCAAGCATAGGGTATTTCCAGGACGCGGAAAAAGAAATCGATTTGGATTACTGCCGAAACGCAAAAATCTCGGTCATGCGGCGCGAGGTTGGCGGCGGCGCAACCTATTTAGATGAAAACCAGATATTCTATCAAGTAATATGGAACTCCAAGAACCCTAAGTTCCCTCACAACATCAAAGAGATCTTTGAATATCTCTCAGCACCGCCATGCGAGACGTATATAAAATTTGGGATAAAAGCGTCATTTCGAGCGGAAAATGACATCATAACCGACAAGGGCAAGAAGATTGCCGGTGAGGGCGGCGGCGACATCGGCGATTCGATGGTCTTCGTTGGCGGCATACTTATGGACTTCGACTATATTACGATGAGCCGCGTATTGAAGGTACCGGATGAAAAATTCCGTGACAAGATATACAAGAGCATGGAAGAAAATTTAACCACGATGAAGCGCGAATTGGGAATGATTCCGCCGAGAGAGGACATCATTCGAGTTCTTATTACTAGCTTCGAAAAGATACTGGGACGCCTAGATCCAATAGACATCGACAACGGGACAATCGGTAAGATAAGAGAAATCGAAAAGTGGTTCATGTCGGACGAATTCCTTCATAAGAAGACACCACGAATTCCACAAGGCGTAAAAATCAAAGAAGGCATCGAGATTCTCTATGGTCTATACAAAGCAAAGGGAGGGCTGATAAGGAGCGCCGAAGAAATTGAAGACAAGAAGAGAATCAAAGATATCGTTGTCTCTGGTGATTTTAACCTTTTCCCAAAAGATGCACTGAGTGACGTGGAAGATTCCCTGAAAAACAAAGAATTCGAGGAAAATGTCATAAGGAAAGAGGTCGAAAAAACGTACGCCACAAGAAAAATCGAGTCTCCAGGGGTAGGTCCCAAGGATATCACCAAAACGATCATCGAAGCCCACTAGCTTGCAGTCATTGTGTCATTAAGTCATTGAGTCACTGAATCATTGTGTTATGAAGCAATTGGATTTTCCAAGAATACGATGGTTGACATGATGGATTTAATAGATATAATAACCATTGAAATATCTGAATGAGTTGGGATGGCATAGGAGGTTAACAACACGCCCCTCATTCTTAACAAATAACAAAATCTTGATTTATGTGGACTCTGTCTATCTATCAGCACAGGAGACATATATATTATGATTAATCTTAAGAACAGCGACCCGAAATTTAAATGGGAAATTATCAAGAAAGAAGGCGGCGAAGGATTACTAAAGTGCTTTGGTTGCAGTGATTGTGCCGCCAGTTGTCCTGTAAGATATTTCGACGAACGGTACAATCCAAGAAAAATAATCCGCCTTACAATACTAGGGATGAGGGATAAGGTGCTCTCCTCACCGTTTCTTTGGTTTTGTGCACACTGTCATGCTTGTACTGAGAGATGCCCTCAGGGCATAAAGGTTGCAGAATTGATCAATGCAATCAAGAACTACGCAGTCGAACAAGGATACTGCCCAGATGGTTACAAGATGCAACTCGAACTGCTACAAAAGATGGGACGACTCTACGAGGTCGAAGACTTCGATCTGAAAAAGCGCCAGCGGCTAGGTCTACCTCCCATAGACAAGACAATTCCTGAAGTCGCAAAGATTCTCGAGCAAACAAATATCCTGAAGGTTTTGAAGAAATGAAAAAATACGCCTTTTTCCTTGGCTGCACAGTCCCGGTCAGAGCCCAACACTATGAACTGAGCGCCCGTAACGTTGCCAAGGAATTAAACATCGAGCTGGTTGATATGCCCGGCGCTTCATGCTGTGGTTTTCCCATGAAAGCAGTTGACGCAGAAACATCACTGCTGATCGCAGCACGGAATGTTGCTCTGGCGAGCCAGCTACAACTAGATCTAGTAACCCTCTGTAATTCCTGCACCGCAATGCTCTCTGACGCGCAACTTCAACTGACGAATAAGGAATTCCATGACAAATTCAAACGGTTAGGGTTATCCTATCCGTACGAAGTCAAAGTCAAACATTTCGTGAGAATGTTATATGAAGACATCGGAATCGAGAATATCAGAAAATCGGTCAAGAAACCACTAAACCCGCTCAAGATCATGCCCCATTACGGATGTCATTACATGCGGCCATCACATCTCTACAGTTTTGACAATCCTGAGATTCCTCACACTCTCGATGAACTGGTACGCGTAACAGGTGCTGAATCCTTGGACTATGCTGATAAGATGATGTGCTGTGGTGGCTCGGTGCTCGGCATCGATGAGGATTTGGCAGTAACAATGGCAAACCATAAGTTGAGCATCGCGAAGGACCTGGGTACTGATGCCATCGTGTCCATATGCCCTTTTTGCACGGTCATGTACGAAGACAACCAGCGCAAAGCCGAAGCTAAGTTTAATACTCAATACGGCATTCCCGTACTCTACTATCCGCAGCTTCTCGGTTTGAGCTTAGGTTTCGATGGTAATGCAATCGGTTTAAGATTTAATCGCATAAAACCAAATGGCATTATGAAAAAAATCGCAATGTGAGTAAAAGAGGAGTGTTATGAGAGTACTAACATGCAATTGCCACGGCTTGATAAAGTTCCCAGAACTTGATCTTGGACCCGACGTAAAGATTGAACAATACGATAACCTGTGTAAGCTGAAACTTGATATCGGTGCCGACGAAACTGTAGTGATTGCAGGCTGCAGCCCTAATTTACTCGAAGGAATATTCCCTAACGCAAACGCCGAATTCGTAAACCTACTTGAGCACATAACACTGGTCAATCACTCACCAGAAAAAGCAGAGCAATTGATCGTTGCTGCTGTTGCGAAAATGCAGAACACCCCCCCAGTCAAAACAAAAGTCTTCAACATCAAGAGCAAGAATGCTCTGGTCATTGGCGGTGGTATTGCGGGCATTGAAGTAGCAACGCAGTTGAGTAAGAACGGACTGCCAGTAGTTCTGATAGAGAAAACGCCATTTCTTGGCGGAACGGTTTCCAAACTGGACCGATTGTATCCCGAAGGTACACCTTACAGTCACACCTTAATGCCACTGATAAATAAGCTACAAACGTCAGGCAATGTGACTCAGTTTTTCAATACCGAAATAACCGATGTCACGGGACGGGTGGGTGACTACAAAATTAAGTTGAAGGCTAAGCCACGGGGAGTGGTTGAGTGCATAAACTGCGCCAATTGCATTGACGTTTGCCCCGTGGAAGTAAACGATGCAGGGAAAAAGCGCAAAGCGATTTATTACATACCGACCTTTCCCGACATGTATGCGATTGATTTCGATACATGTACAAAGTGTGGCGAATGTGTTAAGGTATGCCCGGGCAAAATTGATTTGGAACAAAAGGCACAGGAAAGCGACATCGACAGCGGTGCCATTGTCGTGGCCACCGGGCTTAACTGGTACGACGTCAGTAAGGTCGAAGAATATGGTTATGCTCGGCTCGAAGGCGTCATGAAAACCCTAGAATTTGAACGCGCCGTAGCATCTGGAGCCCTGTACCCAAAGAAAGTCGCAATCGTATATTGCGCCGGTTCACGTGACTCCAAGCATCTACCTTACTGTTCAAAAATTTGCTGTTTACTCGGGCTGAAGGAGGCGAAACTTGTCAAGGACCGCTTCCCAGATGCCGAGGTCTATGTCATTGCAATGGACATGCGTAGTTACGGCACATACGAATACCTATATAACACACTACGCGACAAGGGCGTATCGTTTATTAAGGGTAAACCATCTGAGATCCACAGACGCAATGGTATCCTTGTGGTTAAGACCGAAGACCTCTTCACTAATGAATTACTCGAAGTCGAGGTCGACACCGTAGTACTCAATTCTGGGTTCGTAGCCGACACGATAACATTCGATAAATTCAACATCAAGCTGAATGGAGACTTCCCGGTGCTTTTTGAAAACGCCGGACTTGGCAACTATGAGCTCCCGAGGGGGATTTTCACGGCCGGCGCTGCAACATTTCCTGGCAGTGTTTCCGAAACACTGATCGATGCACGTAAGGCTTCCTATTCGGCTCTTAGTCTTTTACGACAGGACAAGATTGAAACAAGAATTCCACAAGCGGTGGTTGATGAAGACCTCTGTAGTGTTTGCCGAATGTGTATCGGAACGTGTCCATACAATGCAATTTCAGTCGTGGATGATAAAATCAAGATCAATGAGGAACTGTGTATGGGCTGTGGAATCTGTGCCATCACCTGTCCATCATACGCAAGCCAACTGGAGGGTTGGAACCACTCAGGATTGTACGAACAAATCCGCGCCCTCGTCAAAGAGGGTGACGTACTAGCCATCATGTGCAGATGGTCAGCATATAATGCTACTGAGCAAGCTGCGCATGACAAGCTGAAGTATCCGGAAAATGTCAAAATCATACGCGTCCCGTGTACTGGGGCAGTCGATCCATCGCACGTCATGCTTGCGCTGCGCAATGGCGCCAGGGGCGTACTCATAGGAGGGTGTTATCCTGATGCCTGCCATTACGCACGCGGTAATTTCCGGGCAAAAGCCCGCGAACAGATTTTGCGACTCAACCTCGAAGCATTGGGCATGAGAAAAGACAGGGTACGTCTAGAATGGATAGGCAAGGACGAAGCACAAAAATTCGCGGATATTGTCTACGAGATGAACAAATGAAGGGACAAATACCGAAATTCCTAAAAAGTCATAGATGTCTTGTCAAAGATGTTGCAATATCCCCAAGAATCTGTATAATCATTAATTCATCACAATTCGTTTTGCAGAAAGGAGGAAATAAATGGCTAAGCCATTAGTCGCATTTTACTGGTGTGCCTCCTGCGGTGGATGTGAAGAGTCCGTCGTAGATCTTGCTGAAGATCTTCTGAAGGTCGTCGATGCCGTAGAATTCCGACTCTTCCCTGTAGCCATGGATTTCAAATATTCAGATGTCGAGGCTCTACCAGATAAAGCGCTTGCCGTTAGTTTTATTAATGGTGCAATTCGTACCGAAGAACAAGAACACATTGCTAAACTGCTGCGCCAAAAGTCACAACTCATTGTCGCCTACGGCGCATGTGCCCATCTCGGCGGTATTCCCGGTCTGGCTAATGTTGCAAATCGCAAAGAGGTTTTTGAGACTGCTTATAAGAACACAGCTTCCACGGTGAATCCTAAAGGCATCTATCCCCAGACCGTAACCGAAACCGAATACGGTAAATTGACCCTGCCCGAAATATATGACACGGTTCAAACGCTCGACCAGACGATCGACGTAGACTACTACCTACCCGGCTGCGCTCCGCCCCCCGATCTAATCATGAACGCGATCAATGCTATATTGGAAGGCAAATTGCCACCAAAAGGTTCTGTACTCACATCAGAAAAGGCATTGTGCGAAACCTGTGAAAGAAACAAAACAAAACCAGACAAATTAGCAATCAAAGATATTAAGCGAATTTCGGAAGTAAAGGCCGACCCTGAGAAGTGTTTTCTCGCAGAGGGTATCATCTGCATGGGGCCGGCAACCCGAGGTGGTTGCGGCGAACGTTGCATAAATGCCAATATGCCGTGTCGCGGGTGTTTCGGACCGACCAAAGAAGTAAAGGACATGGGCGCGAGATTCCTGTCCGGGCTTGCCTCGATTATTGATGTTGATGATGAAGCAGAAATGGAAAAGATCGCACAATCGGTCATCGACCCAATCGGTCTGTTCTATATGTATTCATTGCCAAGCTCAATAATCAACCGAAAGCAGGGGGTTTAGTATGTATAAAGAGATAACAATCGATCCAATAACACGCCTTGAGGGTCATGGAAAAATCGACATCTTTCTCGATGATAAAGGAGACGTCGCTCACGCATGCTTGCAGGTTCCGGAATTGCGGGGCTACGAACGATTTGCCATAGGACGCCTGGCCGAAGAGATGCCACGTATAACAGAAACGATATGCGGCGTATGTCCGACCACACACCATACCTGTTCTGGCAAAACACTCGACGACCTTTACGGTGTCGAGCCCCCACCCGCGGCGAAGAAAATCAGGGAGTTTGTTTATAACGCATTCATGTTTGAAGACCATAATCTTCACTTCTACTTTCTTGGTGGCCCCGATTTCATCGTTGGACCCGCCGCGCCGAAGGCGGAACGCAATATCGTCGGCGTCATCGGCAAAGTCGGTCTCGATATCGGAAAAAAGGTGATTGACATCCGAAAACGATCAAGGAACATAATCCAGACGATGGGTGGCAGGGTTGTGCATCCGGTACATTGTCTGCCCGGTGGCGTATCCAAACCGATGACCAAGGAATTACAGGCAGAATTCAAGCAAACAGCAACCGATGCTGTCGAATTTGCCAAGTTCAGTCTGCAGGCATTCGATGATATAGTTCTGAAAAATAAGGCATATGTTGATCTGATCCTCAGCGACATATATAAACACGAGACCTACTACATGGGTCTGGTCGATGATAATAACAAGGTGAACTTCTATGACGGCTGGATACGCGTGGTTGACCAGGAAGGTAAGGAATTCGCCAAATTCAAGGCAAAGGATTATTTAAACCATATAGCCGAAGGCGTTGAATCCTGGACATACATAAAATTCCCGTATCTGAAGAACGTAGGATGGAAGGGCTTTGTTGATGGTAAGGACAGCGGTGTCTATCGCGTGGCGCCTCTGGGCCGTTTAAATGCATCCGATGGTATGGCAACTCCTCTAGCCCAGGAACACTATCAGAGGTTCTACGAAACATTGGGTGGCAAACCCGTACACAATACTTTGGCAACACACTGGGCCAGACTCATTGAGGCAATGCAAGCCGCTGAACGAATGGTAGAACTGATAGATGACCCGGAACTTCTGGACCCCAATATTCGTAATATGGATTTTCAGGTACCGAAGGCTGGTATCGGGGTAATCGAAGCGCCACGTGGCACACTATTCCATCACTATGAGACCGATGATAGAGGAAGGTTGACCAAGGCAAACCTAATCGTCGCGACAGTCAATAACTCCGCGGCCATCAATATGTCGATTGAGAAAGCAGCCCGCGGTTTGATAAAGGGCAACAAAGTCGACGATGGATTGCTGAACATGGTTGAAATGGCCTTTAGGGCATATGACCCTTGCCTTGCCTGTGCTACGCATACGATCAACGGCCGTACGCCGCTAGAGGTTAGTATTTACGACCATGGTCAGAAGCTCTTAAGGTCAATAAGAACATTCTAGAGTAGTAAAACAGTTGCTATTTGACGAAGGGAGTGCATCGGCTTTTCTATGAAATGCCGGTGGCTATATATTGTGGTGCGCAATCCCTATCTTATGTTATTCGATCTCAAGCGTTAATGAAGAAGGTGCTCGTATACGGCATTGGTAACCCGTATCGCTGCGACGATGCCATCGGCATCAAGGTGGCCCAGGAGCTAGCAGAGAAAATCGCAGAACCGCTCATAGACATTAAATGGGGCAGCATTGATGGCATCGCGATTCTTGATGAAATTGTCGGTTACGAAAGGGTCATCTTCATTGATTCTGTAAAAACCGAACACGGCAAGCCAGGCGACATATACAAAATTAAACCCTCCTCCCATAATGACATCGATGAACCATTCTCTTCACACGGCATCAATTTCATGACCGCGCTCCAATTTGGAAAAAAGTTCGATCTAAAGATGCCTGAGCAAATAGACATCTATGCCGTTGAGATTATCGACAACACCTCATTCAGCGAAGAGTGTACTAAAAAGGTTAAGGCCAGCATACCAAAAATCGTTGAGGCAATAATAGGTGAGCTAGAGGCAAATGAAGGCAGTGAATAGTGCCATTACCCCGCACTTTCTGACAGAAGTACGGGATACTGAATTTTATAACCAAATCACAGATTTGGACAAAATTCGTGAGGACACATACAAGCCGGGCAAGGGCAAAAAATGATACGGGCGATGATTGAGACATCATTGATTGACTGGGACGGTAAACTTGCAACCGTCCTATTCTTCGACAAATGCAACTTCATGTGCCCGTTTTGCCAGAACTGGGAATTGATTCTACACCCGCACAAATTTCCCGCCATATCGTGGCAAGAAATTGAGAGTAAATTGCTTGCGAAAAAAGGATGGATAGATGGTGTAGTACTCACCGGAGGTGAGCCACTTGTCTACGGAGCTGAAGCATCCAAGACTGCCAGCCGAGTGAAGGAACTCGGTCTACTGGTGAAGTTAGATACCAATGGTGCCTATCCTGACAGACTCCAAAAATTGATCGACGAGAAACTCGTCGATTATGTCGCGCTCGATATCAAAGCGCCGCTTGACAAAAGGTATACTGTCGCTGCGGGCAAGCGCGTCGAAATCCAGAAAATCGTCAAGTCGATTGCGCTGTTGAAAAAAGAAGTGGTCGACTATGAATTGCGCACAACATGTGTCCCTGGAATTATCAATGAGGAGGCGATCAAAAACATCGGCGGGGTTATACGGCGAGCAAAGCGCTGGATCTTGCAGCAATATGTCCCGGAGAATGCCTACAAGAAGCAATATCGAGGACTAAAAGTCATTACTGAGTCTGAAATGAGTAGACTATTAGAACTCGCTAGTAACTTTGTAACTGAGGTCAGATTTCGCGGCCGAACTCACTAGTGAAAAACCGATTAGCCGTTGACTTATCCTGCATAATGATTATAATGAATATACGATGAAGACCGAATCAAAAATCAAACTCAACAACATGCTTGTAACCAATCTACTGAAAATTGCCTTCGCAACATCAAATCTGAGACTATTCGACAGGCTGCTTTTTCCAATCATCGATAAGGGCATTAAGAACGCGGTCGAACGCGCGCCAGGCCCTGTTACCTGGCCCGGCGTAATCGAAGACAAGTACTACATGGTTCGTTCCATGGCGTACTCCAGTCTGAAGATAGGAGCATCATCTAAGTTCGCAAGCACGGTTGTAAACAAGGCGATTCTCAGTAACCTGCGCTTGAGAAAGGAGATGGAATTCAGGGCACAATTCGGTTTCGATCCACCGGGCTTTATGGTTATTTCACCGGCCAAGCGATGTAATCTGCGCTGCCGTGGCTGTTACGCAAATTCAGCGTCAGAGAAGGATCAACTCGACTACAATATCTTCACACGTGTGATAGGCGAAATGCGCGACCTATGGGGTGCGCGTTTTGTGACTATTTCAGGCGGTGAACCCCTCATGTACCGCTGGGATGGTAAGGGTATTCTAGACATTTATGCTGAGCATCCAGATTCATTATTTCTCATGTATACGAACGGCACGCTGATAAACGATAGAGTTGCACAGAAGCTTTACAATCTCGGCAACATCACGCCAGCAATATCGGTGGAAGGTATGCAGCAAGTAACTGAACATCGACGCGGCAAGGGCGTATTTGAAAAAATCACACGCGCCATGGAGATATTAAAGAAACATCGTTTGCTATTCGGCGTCTCAATTACCGCAACCAAGTATAACGCAGAGGAAATAGTGTCGGATGAGTTTCTCGACTACTACTTCGAAAAACTCGGAGCGGGTTACGCATGGATTTTCCATTACATGCCTATCGGCCGTGACGTCGACCCAGATCTCATCCCTACGCCCGACCAACGTGTAATGCTATGGGAAAAGTCATGGGAAGTAATAAAAAAGAGAAAAATCATGTTTGTCGATTTCTGGAATCACGGACCAGTTTCGGACGGATGCATATCAGCCGGCAGACCAGGTGGCTATTTCTATATAGACTGGCAAGCAAACGTTTATCCATGCGTCTTCTTCCCGTATGCGGCGGCAAATATGACTGAAATATACGCTAAAAACGGGAATTTGAACGATCTTATAAACATGCCGTTGTACAGCCGGATTCGGAATTGGCAATTCAAGTATTGGAAAGAAGGCGATTTACTAAGACCTTGTCCAATCCGTGACCATTACAAGATGGCTAAGAAGTTCGTACTCGAAACAAAAGCAAAACCGGCTGATGACGGTGCAGCAGAAATAATCAGAGACCCGGTCTATGAAAAAAAGATGGAAAAATACGACGCGGAGTTGGAAAAGAAAACCACAGCCATTTGGGAGGACGTATACAAGCATGGCACTAGACCCCGAGAAGCAATTAGACATAATTAGAACCCATGTCGCCGAATTAATATCTGAAGAAGAACTACTCTACAAACTCAAATCCAAAAGACGACTACGCGTAAAACTCGGAATCGACCCTTCGGGGCCTGAAATCCATCTCGGCTTCAGCGTTGTTCTGAGGAAGCTAAGGCAGTTTCAGGACTTGGGTCACACTGCAGTCATGGTCGTGGGTGACTTCACGGGCATGATCGGCGATCCAAGCGGTGTTTCCAAAACCCGCCCCAAACTGACCCAGAAACAGGTACAAAAGAACATGGCAAAATATAAAGAGCAGATCTTTCGAATTCTTAACCCGAAGCGCACTGAATTCACATTCAACAGCAAGTGGCTCGGCGCGCTATCCATGTACGAATTTGTTGAACTCGCCTCAAAATATACAGTAGCCCGAGTCCTCGAGCGGGATGATTTTTCGCAAAGACTCAAGGATGGGTTGCCAGTATACATGCATGAAATCATGTATCCGCTTTGCCAGGGTTACGACTCGGTCGCAATCAAGGCAGATGTCGAATTGGGCGGCACGGATCAGAAATTCAACCTGCTCGTGGGGCGCGAGCTGATGCGTGAATCGGAAATGGCGCCGCAAGTTGTTTTGATGATGCCCATCTTGGAGGGTACCGACGGCGTACGTAAGATGAGCAAGAGCTTTAACAACTACATAGGCATTACCGAATCACCAAAACAAATGCTGGGCAAGATAATGTCTCTACCCGATGAATTGATCGTCAAATATTTCAAGCTTGCCACCGATGCCTTCCCTCACCGCGTTGAAGAATATCGAATGACTCTTGACGAGGGCTCGATGAACCCGCGTGATGCCAAACTAGACTTGGCAAAAACTCTGGTACGGATGTATCATTCAGCCCAGTCTGCTCAGAAAACCGCCGAAGATTTCCAGAGGGTATTCACCAAAAGAGAACTGCCCGAGAAGATCGAACAATACAAGAGTACAAAGAAAAAGAACAATATTGTCGACCTGCTCGTTGCATGCAAGCTTATGAGCTCGAGGAGTGAAGCCAAGAGAAAGATTCGTGAAGGTGCCATCGATATCGACGGTGTGCGGGTCGACGATATCGACTACATTGTAGAACTAAACCAACCTATAGTCCTACGTGCTGGCAAGCACAAATTCCTCAGAATATCTAAGAAGTAAAATCAATAACTCAGACTAACGCACTACAATAAACGACTGTGACCTGCGCGCCTCCGGTGTTTCGAGCACCAGAAAATATGTGCCATGAGAAAAGTTTGACGCATCAAGACGAAGCTCATGGTCACCTGCAGATATAGGTCCTTCAAATAGCGTCTTAACCAACTGGCCTAAGGTATTGTACAATTTCAAGGTAACATAGCACGGTTGAGTTAATGAGAAACGAACATTTCCGTCGAATGCAACAGGATTCGACGATATGGTCATTCCGCAATTCGCATTTCGCAATTCGAAATTCCTCTCTATCCCAGTGTACAAAAACCAGTACATATCGTAGTAAAGCTGTGCCCAATCATCCACCAACGCCAGAGCACTGTCCGGCGTTTCGAAAATTGGATATCCAGGCGGCGCACCTGGCGGGTCGTCGCTCCACGCCGTAACCATAATACCGAAAACTAGTGTTACTGTAGAATCCGAATCCAAATCAAACGGACCACTCGACATTAGGAATCTCTGGTCGCTTGGATCAGGAATAACGGTGTCGTATGGTTCATACATACCGGTCAGAATGTTGTAGCCAGCTAGAGTAGCGTAGCGATCAGCATCAATGTACGGCTCAAGATCAAGTGTGAATCTCTTTAACGCAGTCATACCAAATTGCGGCCATTCCGACGGATCACGCCAATCTGGAACACCATCAAGGTCCGCATCCCACTGCCATTGCGGCAGACTATTCCAGTAGTAAGCACTGTCGCGCTCATATTGATCTGGAATACCATCGCCATCCTTATCCTGCCCCGGCTCAAGATCGAAGGGTGTCTGTAATAAATCAAAACCAATCACGCCTGGAAATATAGGCCAAGCGCCCTCTTGCACTTCCTGCCATTGATACGCCACGTCGTCCACAATGATGGTATCATCGTCAATTACATATTCACCATACAGAACGCCGGAAGAAAGTTCATCGGCACCTTCTGAACCCATATCACAGTCTGTACAGAGTCCAATATAGCAATCATGCAATCTGGAGCCGGATACGTTTTTCACATCATATGCTAGAAAAATAATATCTACCACCTCAGTACAATCCCACAAATAGACAACTTGGTAAACCTCAATGCCTATAGGCCGGGTGTCTCCAGGCATGTGATAAGCTGAATCGCAGTCATTGAAGCAACACCACGAATCCTGGTCTGAAATCGGTTCTTGCGGTGCCATCGGCAAGGTTTCAGCAGGCGGCGGCCAGTTGTTTGGGTATAAGTATATTACGGCAGCCGGATGAGTGACTGGCCAACCTGATAGACCAGGACCAAACTCGAATTGACCGCCACTCGGACCATAACCGATCGTAACCAAAGTGTCGCCAGTCAGTGAATCAATAGTCCCAAACCATATCCCTGCTCCATAGATATAAGCACCAATGAGCCAATAACCCGAATAAAGCCACCACAGACCTCCGGTGTTACCACTCTCGTGTTGACCAAAGGTACCGAAATTACTGATTACCATTGTCAGGTTGTTTATGTCGTGGCGCGCATGCTGGTACTCACGGTATACAACACGACTAGTGCTCGTGCCTGCAACGAAGCAAATCATTAAACATAATACAAGGAAGTATCTCCTCATTCCATCTCCCTGTCTACATACTTCACTACAGCGGCGGCCGTAACCATGCCAAGGCATCAAAGAGCTCGAACAACTGCGTTCACATTATACAGCAAGTGATGCTCTTAATACACCACGACAAATTTACCAACCTGTTCACCCACGTCAGATTGAATATGGAAGACATAGACTCCGCTCGCAACAAGCTGACTATTGTCGCTCAACAAATTCCACCACTCGTCACCACCAAGATCACCTAGTACATCACTGTCCTCAGAAGTACTCTGATTCGTTGGTGATAATATACGGATTCGGCACGACCTTCACGTTCAAGGTAATATCAGTATCCGTGTCCACAAACGCAGGCGTCGATAGAATCGCTAAACGCGCATTCGCCGGCGCCGGTAAGTAATCGGTACGTGCCTGTACCAACCACACATCACTAGCCGAAGGCACCGGATCACCAGGCACCAAACCACCGGCCGGCTTAAACCGGAATTCACCACCGCAAATATACAGGGTACGCGTCGCCAGCGGCACCGAAGTACTGTAGACCAGAGTATCCGTCCTCTGAGACAAGGACTGGAAACACCAACCATCGGCCAAGGTATCGGTCGTACCCGACTTGAATGGTATCGTGTCACCACTGTAAACATCAACCACGGTAACCGTATTCACCGGACTACCCGCAGTCAGCGCACGCCAGTAAACCCGAAAATCATTACCACGATAAGCCCAGTTCGTCGGCATCGCCACCGGCGCAAGCAAGGTCTCCGGATACGTACCCGACTCAACCACCACC
>LJUJ01000036.1 GCA_001303785.1 Caldifarciminota bacterium SM23_42
GGCTCGCAATACCGCGGTGAAATCGCTTACCGGGATGACGAAAAGATCGTGCTTAGGCTCAGGCACCGTGCGCCCGAGCAGAAGCTGCGCCTTTTCACGAACAGTATTGCTTCGGTAAGGGATGTGGGATACCGAAAAGCGTACGCTCTAAGGTAAGAATAACAGCTGCATTGCCATAAAGGAGCGGATAGCGAGTAAGAGAAAGGTTTTTGATTAAATAACCCTTTATAAATAGGGCGTTTGGTCATAAACAAAAGTACGGGACGACTGCGAGCCCAAGCCGATTCAGTGACAAAAGTGTGCCACTTTGGCACACCAGTATTCACGCAGGCGTTATAGATTTAAGCGCTACAGAATACCCCCAAATCGTGCCATTCTGGCACACTATTGAGACTTAAACTTCGATATATTTCCTTAAGATATTTCGATATTTCATCATAAATGCACCTGGCACGGGTATTGCTATATAAGAGGCCGGAGACTAAGGTGATAATAATCCTAGCGGCCATAACCCTTCAAGTGACAGCAGCCATCCTGGCGCTGAGGCAGAGCGGCAAGAAACCGGCCATCGGGTGGCTCTTCATCGCTATTCCTCTATTGCTTCTGGGCGCAATCAAAACGCTAGACTTAGTCGGCATTCCAACCGGAATCCAACCGGAAGTCCTGACCCTCTTTGTAGGCGCATCAATGTTTGTGGGTCTGGTTTTCGTTTCCAAGATATTCAAGGCATATCATCAAAACCTCACGTTGCTCAAATCAATACAGGACATTGACCGGGTAATGCTGTCGAGCATAAGCTATAATGGCGTAATCAACGCGATAATCGACAAGTTAAACCAAACCATTAACCCTGATGCCGTAGGCATATACACTTATGACAAGCATGGACACAAATTGAACGTCCTAAAGGCATATAATCTCAGTGAGGAGTTCCAGAAGAAAGTAACCGGTGACGGCAATGAATTCATCAAATCAGTCATTGAAAACAGGAGAACGCTGATCATTGATAGATTCGAAAGTGATGAAGATGTCGGATTCCTTCCTTTATTAAAGCAAGAGGGATATGCTGGTTACGTCGGTACGCCAATTGTATCCAAGGGCGGTGCGCCAATCGGCGCAATGGCCCTATATTTGAGAAAACCCAAGAAATATTCAAAGCATGACATAGATTTCATCAAGACCGTTAGCAGCCAAGTTGGCATTGCCTTGGACCGAGAGCAGTTCATCGATCGCATCCATGAGATGAATTTCGAATCGGTCTATTCGCTCGTCCAGGCAATCGAAATGCGTGACCCGTACACACGCGGTCATTCACTGCAAGTGGCCAAACTTGCATCATCGATTGCTGAGGCGATCGGATTTACAGGCAAAGACTTAGAGCTGGTGAAATTTGCGGGTCTGCTCCATGACGTCGGCAAGATCGCAGTACCCGAAAGTATACTTAAAAAACCAAGTTTTTTAACTAATGACGAGTGGAAAATTATCCAGCTGCACCCAAAACAGAGTGTAGCGATCATAGATCCAATTAAAGGACTCCGCCAAATCCGGGACTGGGTTCTATACCACCATGAGCGTTGGGATGGCCGGGGTTATCCCAAAAACATCAAGGGCGACAGAATTCCGATCCAGTCCCGGATACTTTCAGTTTGTGATACATATTCCGCAATGACCGAAGACCGGCCATACCGAAAACGACTCAGTGATCAGGAAGCACGCAACGAAATAAGAAAAGTCGCCGGCAGTCAACTCGATCCGACGGTATCCAGTATTTTTCTAGACCTTGGGGTCAATGGTCGCAATGGAAATTTCATTAATTCATTCAGTAAGGATACGCTACTGGGAGACCTGGACCTGGATTCTACAAGTAACGGAAATGGTAATGGCAAAGCATTCAGCCAGAGTGTATTGAGTCTGTTAGAGAAGAGTAAGCAATGATTAGAAACATGCGGAAAAATAACAAACGTGCCTCTGAGAAACATAATACACCAAAATTTGCAGGCATTCATACCAAAAACAAGGCACGGTTTATCCTAAAATCAAATAAAACACGGCTGCGGAAGATCGGCATGATTTGGCATTGCAGTATGCTGTGTCTACTAAGCGGTGGCCCGAGAGTATACGCCGGACCGCTGTAACCATTGAAAAGGAAGTGAGCCTATAGAATCGAAACAACACACAAAATTAAATGAGAGATAAACTGTATCCGCGGGTACGGTTTTCGGCCATTTTTTTTTGCCACGGGCTTGAGAGAATGAAGAAACGAACTTTACTCTTATTGCGATTTGTACTGATCTTGGCGACGATACTGGTGATGACGTATTCCCAGCGCGGTTTGAATATCGCATCGCCAGGCTATGTCGTTGCCCTGCTTTACTTGCTTTCAAACATGATGGTCTACTTCATCCCAGAAACTAGATTGTCCTATCTCTATGTAACATTTGGGATTTTCTTGATCGACGTTGTCGCCATATCGCTTGCAATCTATTTCACCCAGGGCATGCAGACCGACTTTTATCTAATATACTTTTTGATTATCTTCATCGCTTCGGTAGGCCAGGACATTCGCGGCAGTATTCCCATCGCGATCGTGGCTAGCGTTCTCTACGGCTGGCTGCTTTACCGGGCAAACCCCGACACTTCCATTATGGATCCGGCGATTCTAATCAGGGTGCCCTTTCTATTCATCGTCGCGTTGATAAGCAGCTACTGGTCGGCATCAATGAGGCGCGAACTTAAAAGCAAAAAGGAACTGGAGGAATTCGCTCACAAGCTGGAACAGGAAGTCGAGCGGATCACCACAAAGGAAACCGAGCTGCGGCGCTACAGCGAGACGGTCATCAACAGCGTAGCCAGTGGGGTCATTGCGGTGAATGGTGATGGGACGATTACCACGATCAACCCTGAAGCAGCGCGTGTGTTAGGCGGCAAGCAAGAAGACTTTACTGATACTAAGATCAAGATGATCAAGGGTCTTGATAACCTGTGGCAGAAGATGAAAGAGGCGATTGAATCCGACAAACCGCTTGAGCGCTTGCAGATTTCCATCACGAACGCCCATAGCAAGACTATTCCCATTGGTTTATCAGTATCTCCATTGACCTCGTCTGACACAAAATTTACGGGTTGTGTCGCGATTCTCCGTGACCTCTCCGAGGTCAAGGGATTGGAGGAAAAACTCAAACACGCGGAAAGACTGTCCTATTTGGGAAAAATGGCGAGCTGGATCGCTCACGAAATAAGAAATCCTCTGACCGTAATCGATGGGTTCGCTCAGTTACTGACAAACACAAAAGACAAGGATAAGGTAAGCACATTCAATGCCGAAATTCACAAGGGAATCAAAAGAATAAACCACATTATCGAAGACATCCTCACCTTCGCCCGCACCAAGACACAAGTTAAGCATGACGAACTCAACCTCCACGATCTTCTGCAACAGATAACTGAAAACATAAACAATGTCAAAATATCCATCAAGGGTGATGAAAATCCAATTATCAATGGCGAAGAAGAATCTCTAAAGAGCCTTTTTCTTAACATCATAAACAACAGCATCGACGCCATGGAAAATGATCCTAAGCTCGTCATTAACATTCGTAAGACCAAAGAATGGATCATAACAGACATCGTAGACAATGGCAAAGGGATATCAAAAGACAATCTGAAGAATCTCTTTACACCCTTCTTCACAACCAAAAGCCGGGGTACCGGGCTAGGCCTGGCCATCGTGAAGAAGATCGTTGACGACCATAATGGCAAGCTTGAGGTTGAAAGCGAGGAAGGTGAGGGCACCACGTGCCGCGTGCACCTACCCAAGAAGAAATGAAAGCGCAGGAAACATTTGCAGATACAAAGATAATTGCTAAAAGAGGAGGTGGCATGAAAAAGAGGATATTGGTCTGCGATGACGAGGAGCCAATTCGACTCTTACTGAACGAATCGCTGCAAGACAGCTATGAAGTAGTCGAGGCCTCGAACGGTCGCGAAGCATTGAGGTTAGCGACAAAAGAGCAGTTTGATCTTATCATCATGGATATTAAAATGCCCGATGGGCACGGCCTCGAGGCAATCGAGCGCATTAGGGAACGCAATGGCACCGTTCCCATAATAATCTGCTCGGCCTACCGCGCGATGGAAGATGATATCGTGGTAAAGACTTCAAATGTCGCCGCGTTCATAACCAAGCCGATTGACATAAAGGCTCTGAAAACAAAGATATTCAACCTTATCGGCGCATAGAACATAATATTTTTTGCTCTTTATGCTGTTTTGTCACTTCCATGTTATATGTGACCCAGCCGTCATTTGGTTACCTCAGTAATTTTGTGAAACAACAAAGAGCATAATCACTTAAAGTAACACCCTCTGCCTTTTGACGAAAATTCTGTGAGACTGACTACCGCCCTACTGAACCGAAGCGATGTCTTCCTTGATAGCAGTCAACAAAGTATAGCCCTCCCAGGAGGATCTACGACAGGTTGGTTTTGCTGACTTCTGTTGCCGAGAGAGGGGATTAGTTGAATTTAAAGCCCTTGCCGGTGATTAGCCACAGGCAGGAGTCTACAACATCGGGTTCGTACAATCGACCCTTGTTCTTGGATATCTCTTCCAGTGTAGTGTCAAGACTATGGGCCGGACGATAAGGACGATGTGAGGACATCGCCTCAACCACGTCAGCGACCGCGAGGATCTGCGCCTCGAGCAATATGTTCCCGGTCTTCAGACCCCGCGGATAGCCTGACCCATCCAGCCGCTCATGGTGCTGCAGTACCACATCGGCGATGGGCCATGGGAATTCGATTGTCTTTAGAATGTCATAACCGACACTCGGATGGGTCTTGACTAGGGCAAACTCTGAAGTGGTCAACTTGCTGGGCCTGCTCAGTATTTCCGCAGGCACGTATATCTTTCCTATATCGTGAATCAAGGCCGCAACGTGTATGCCGC
This sequence comes from Caldifarciminota bacterium SM23_42, assembly GCA_001303785.1. Taxonomy (GTDB): domain Bacteria; phylum Hydrothermota; class Tepidihabitantia; order SM23-42; family SM23-42; genus SM23-42. Next base: position 4,948 of record LJUJ01000036.1, read on the forward strand.
GGATCCATTCTTCGGGTAAATACATCTCCTTGGCGATCTCTTGGGCGAGCGCGGCAACCCGGAGCTGATGACCGGTTGTGTATGGGTCTCTTGCTTCCTGAATCTTAGCCATTGCCTGCAGCGTGTTTTGAATCGTATTCTCCAGTTTGACCAGACTCTGCTGCAACTCGTCCTCCATCTGTTTGCGGTCGGTGATATTACGAACCGAAACAAGATTTGCGTCCTCACCCTTGTAGACGATTCTCGTCACCGCAAACTCACAATACCTTATGTCCCCACTCCTGGTAACGATGCGCACGTCATATGCCTTAGGTACGTCCTCACCCATTTTTCGCCGCAGGTCAATGTCTTTAACCTTATCACGATCGTTGGGGTATATGATTTTCCAGGGACTCGTATGATAGAGTTCCTCTTTTGCGTAATCAGTAATCTTGCAGAGCTGGTCATTGACGAACATGAAACTGTTGTTCGCATAGATGAATATGCCGTCGCTCGAGTGTTCAACCAGCGTGCGATATTTCTCCTCGCTCTCCTCGAGGGCAACGAGCAGACGTTCGCGCTCGGTCACATCACGACAGACATTGGTGATCGCCACGATTTTACCTTCTTTGTAAATCGCAGTTCCGGTAACCTCCATTATCGAATAGCGGCCTTCGGCATGTTTGAAGCGCTCCTTGCTAACCACAACCCGGCTCTTGGCACCGGAAGCAAGTTGTTCGGTGTCTTTCTTGACCGTTGCTACATCATCTGTGTGTACGATATCGAGTTCAAGGAAATTACGCCCGATCAGGTCTTCCCTGCGCTTACCAGTAAAATCACATGCAATCTTGTTGACATCGATCAGTTTGAAATTCAAATCGTAGGTGAATATTGCGTTGCCGGCGTATTCGTAGAGCAGCCGGTAGCGTTCCTTGCTTTCCCGTAATGCCTCATCAGCATACTTGCGTTCGGTGATGTCTTCCATGCTGCCCTGGAAAAACTTCGTCTTACCATCCGCGTCGACTACGGAGCGGGCGTTATCGTAAACCCAGAAGACCGAACCGTCACGCCGACGCATCAGGGATTCGAAACCGCGCACAAAACCGTCCTGCTGCATACTGTTTAACCAGCGCGTGTGATCTTCCGGGTCAAAATGCAGATCAGCCATATTGACCTTCATCAATGATTCACGGTTCGGGTGCCCGAACATCCTAATAAAAACAGGATTGGCTTCTAATATCTTTCCCTCGGGGGATGTACTATACAAACCAACCGGCACGTCTTCAAACAGCGCCTGGTAGCGAGCCTCTGCTTTCTTCCGGGCCCGACGCTGCATCAGCCGGTCGACGACCGAGCGCACCGCGGCCGGCAGCCGCACGAAGTGTTTAGGCGATTTGATCACGTAGTCATCGAGTCCCGCCTTCATCGCGGACACTGCGATCTCCTCGTTACCAGTTCCGGTAAACATGATCACCGGACAATCAGGCGCAATTTCTTTTACTTTGCGCAGCACATCGAGGCCGTCTATCCAATGTACCTTGTAGTCGGTTATCACCAGGTCGAACTTCTGGTCTTTCAACGCGCCACTGAAATCTTGAGCGTTCTTGATCTGCTTCATCTCTATGTTAGGAAATTCGAGGCTCAGGGCGCGTACGGTCAGGGCCCGGTCATCAGGATTATCATCGATCAGAAGAATCGTTCTGAGAATACTTCGCACGATGTCGTCTTGTTTACGGTCCTTACTCATCACTCACATCCGCCCTCTTGTTCAAAATCAACCAATAAAGGTTAAGCGTCTTCACCATCTGAACTAGAGAATCGAAGGTTACTGGTTTAACGAGATAGGAATTCGCCCCAAGGTCGTAAGCCAGATTGACATCTGACGACTCACTGGACGCGGTGAGTACGACCACAGGCAATCTCCTGAGCGTTGACTGCTGACGCAGCCACTCGAGCACTTCATGGCCTGATTTGCGCGGTAGTTTCAGATCAAGCAAGACCAACATGGGCAGGGCGCGTTCAACATAGGGTTCGCGGCCGGCGAGATACGATATCGCCTGCTCACCGTCATTTACCACGATAATCGGATTCGCGATATTTACCTTCTGGAAAGCACGCTTTATGAGCAGTACATCGTTATGGTCGTCTTCAACCAGTAATATCGCGTGACCATTATTAGACATCAGAATCCCTTGGTGCGCAGCTCAACCCAAAACTTGCTACCCCTGCCCGGCGCGGACTCGACCCCGGCCTGTCCGCCCATGCGTTCCAAACCTTTCTTAACGATCGCCAGGCCAACACCCGTGCCAGGATAGGTCTCCACTCCCTGAAGCCGTTCAAAAATGCGGAATACGCGATCATGATACTCCGGCGCAATGCCAATACCAGTATCCTCAACCCATAAGCGAACCTTACCGTTTTTTTCTTCGGCCCAAATCTTAACCATCGGTCTCACCCCCGGTTGGACAAACTTGATGGCATTCGAGAGTAGATTCGAAAGCACCTGGACAAGTGTAGCATGATCACCCATCACCTCGGGCAATGGCCGCTCAACTCTTATTTGGGCCCCGATCTTCTGTATCTCGGTATTGAACTGGTGCATGACCTCACCCAGAACACTATCCAGATTGACCGCGCTCGGTTTTAGTGCGGAACGGCTAAGCCGGCTGTAGGCTAAGAGATCCTGAATCAGCGTGTCCATATGCTGGGCTGCGGAAACAACGCGTCGCGCATAATCCTGACCAACCGCATCCAAACGGTCCTTATAATCCTCGAGCAAGGCACTGGCAAAACCTTCCATTGCGCGGAGCGGCGCACGCAAATCATGCGATACTGAGTAGGCAAAGGATTCGAGTTCTTTATTTACCGCCTCCAGCTGATCAGTACGTTGGGCAACGAATTCTTCAAGATGTTTTCGATATTTGCTGAATTCCTCTTCGGCGCGCTTGCGCTCGCTGATGTTACGCACGATACCCTGAATGACCTCTACCCCATTTAATGTAAAAATACTCGATGACACTTCGGCAGGAAAACAATCACCGTTTTTCTTCTTGAAATCGATCTCAAAAGTAGCCGAACCGTCGCCGGCAATTTTCTGAAATGCAGCCTGATATTTCTCCTGCTCATCGCTTTCAACGAACTCGGGCATTCGTGCTGATAGTATTTCTGCCTTGCTGTAGACAAAAAGGTCCAAAAACTTTTGATTCACGTCAAGGATTTTTCCACTCATATCAATAATGAAGATTGCATCGTTTGAATTTTGAAATAGACCACGGTACTTCTCTTCGCTTTCCTTAATTTTCTTGTACTCCTCCCTGAGCCGGCCTTCGATACTATGCGCAACAATCTGCCTACGTAATTCAATTAGTTCTTTCAAGAGCTGTTCTCTTGTTTTATCTTCGTCCCTCATTTTTTTTTATCAAAAAAGAAGAAAAATTTGCTTTAGCCGTATTCGTGAAAGGAAACGTATCGTGTATACGTTTTGCGATATATTTCGACCGTAGCGAAATTATCGTAGGCATCATTATTTTTCTAAATATACACATGAATATTTAAATGTCAATAGCAGAGTTCATGCAATACTTTAACATAACGCTATGGCACATCAGTACCTCGCCACTGCCTGACGTTTGGTTTGATGTTCACGGCTCTGTCCCCTACGGCTGATTTCACTCGAACAGATGCCATTGCTGCCTCTTGCCCTGTGATTTCTCTACCAGACAGAAAACAAGAGGAGAACTACACTTCCATGATCTTTGTGCCTCGTTCTTTTTCCAAAAACACCAGAATAGTCCTAATAGACCTGTCGGGATATATTCTTTCAACGCCCTTTTTATAGACGCGCATTTGGTGCTTATATTCTGGTTTCTCATCGCCCGTTTTGTAATCCATGATGACAATCTCATCGGGGCCAATGAGTAATCGATCGATGTGCGCCGACACATCTTTTTTCTCATCCTCGAAGTAAATGGGCAATTCATTCTTGCATACTACATCGCGCTTGTCTCGGTAAAACAAGAATCTCAGGTCTGGGTCGAGCAAGGTCTCTGTAATTAACGGCAAGATTCGTTGCTCAATGTGTTCCTCATCAGCGGACGAGCGGGCATAAGTGTTTTTCGTGTAATCAACAAGCCGTGTGATCTCCTCATCGATGTCACCTTCATCGAGCCAGGTAACCCGGCTCAGTGCCTTATGTATCATATCGCCAAACTCCATTCCTTTACGACGCGCCGGTTCGATGATCTCAACCCCCCGTTCGGTTGGTGAATAGAGTGCTCGTTCCTCCTTCACCACCGGGCCTTCTTCAACTAACGTAATATGGTATGGTTTGACCTCTACCTCTTCTTTGCGCATCTTCCTCTTTGGTATCTCGTGGCAGGGGTAAGGCTCACCACCGAGTCTTTCCTTTATCGTTTCCAGCCAAAAACCAGCACCGGTCGAGGGACAGGTGTAGCCCAACATATAGACGCCACTCTTTGCCCGTGTCAGCGCAACATAGAGAAGATTCAGACTGTCTTTTTTCAACCGCTCCTGCTCGGCTTCAACCAGCCCCTTAAGATATTTACCGTATTTACGCCAGTACACTTTATCGGGACGCGCGCTGTCGGGTTGATAGGAAAATAGTAACTGTTCGTTCTCTGGTTTACGTAAATCTTGGTTAGTTTCCGGAATAATGACTATTTCAAATTCCAGTCCCTTTGCACGGTGCACGGTGAGTATTTCCATACCGCGGGCATGTGTTTCTTCTACCTCGATGGACAGACCGTGATGTTCAAACCATTTTATGAATGAACTCAGTGAATTGAAACCTTCATTGGTGTATTTGAGAACCGCGCCGAGCAGCGTCGCTAGGGAATATGATACTTTCAGTTCAAACTCCTGTAGGATGCGCCAGATGACCTCATAAGGATTGCTGAAGTATACGCGCGACAGTAGTGCTGTCAGTTTCCTGGTCACCGACCAATCCGGGTGATAGTCAGTGAGTGCTATGTACAGCGTCTTCTTGCCCGCCTTGAGTCGTCTTATAGCTTCTTCGTCCAAGTTGACAACTGGCGACAGCAACACATGCAATAGGCTGAAATCATCTTGTGGATCATCGAGAAACCTGAGCAGCTGTAGCACAAAGCGAACATCGGGCTCATGGAGAATACTGGTCCGAGCACGGCCGACAAAAGGAATACCGGCCTCGGATAATGTGTAAACCAAATCGCGTGCAAACCGGTTGGTGCGGGTCAAGACTGCAATATCATCGGGGGCATAGCCGTAATCACTGATGAGTTCTTTGGCTATGGTCACAACTCTTTGTACCACCGCCTCATTGCCTTCATCCTTCTTTTCAAACGCACCCAGTTCTTCGATACGTATCCAGCCACCCTTGTTGCCCGGCTTTGCCGAATCTCCACGTCCGAGAATTCTGTTTACGAACTCTATGATCTCTTGTTTTGTGCGGTAGTTGACCGACAATCTATCACTTGCAATCTTACCACGATATTTTTCGATCAAATAGTCGAAGAGCTCCGGTGCACCTTCACGCCAGCGGAAGATTGCCTGATTTGGGTCACCAACATAGAAGAGACTCTTATCCTCGGGGTTCACGGCCGTGATCTCATCAATGATTGGCTCCAGAATTTCAACCTGACGAAAACTCGTATCTTGGAATTCATCAATCATCAAATGATTCATCTCAGAACCCAGTTTAAAATAGAGGTAATCGGTTTCCGGACTCCTGGTCAGTGCCTCGCGTGTGAAGAACTCAATATCGTCAAAACTCAAAACACTTGCTCGTTGCTTCTCCTTCCTGAATCGCTCATGAATCTCAAAGATCGGTTTCAGATAAACCAAGATTTCTCGGTCTGAAAGAGATTCCAGGTATCGGTCCCAGTGTTTGGCGACATCATCCACCAGCTGTTGAAAATCGACTTCTGCTGTAAGTCGACCGGCAAAATCTCGCATGTATTTCTTGGTCATGATGCCGTCGATAAGAAAGTATTTCACCAAAGATTCAAGCTCACGCATATCCTGAGTAGTCATGAAATCATCTATTTTGTCCAAGAATTTTTGGAGTCTTGCATTGATCTTGCCCGTACTCTTAGCAAGCGCAGCGTATTCATGGTCGCGGACAAAATTCTTGAATTTCTCAAGACCGCGGGTCAGTTCCGCACCACATACATCAACGGCTTTTCTTACCTCCTCCTCACGCTGCGTCAGCCGGTTGAAATACGGCATCCACGGTATAAGGTTTTTATACAACTTGTTAACCCCAGCTTTTAGAGTACTCTCCTGTTGCTCGAGCATTTCAGAAAGCGTGAATAACACCGACGGGTCTTCGTGAGCCGCTTCAAGAAATTCATCCAACGTCTCCATGAAGAGCAGACTCTCATCAACCTCATCGATTATCTCGTAGTCGGGCATTATACCCGCGGCAAACGGGATACACGACAGAAAGGCAGCAAACAAGCTATGAAAAGTGGAAATGTGTACATCGGAAAAATTGTTGAGCAGGTGATTCTTTCTGGTCATTGCTCTTTTTCTGATATCCGGGAAAATGCTACCGAAGTATTCGACCACATCTTGCTCTGGTTCGTTCTTTACCGAAGCTCCAGCCAAGACATCAAGATATCTGATGATACGGCTTTTCATCTCAAATGCCGCGGCGTTGGTGAAGGTAATCGCGTACAATGATTCGAGGGGAAAATTCTGGTCATGCAAATAAAGCAAGAGAAATCTCTTCGTCAGTGCATGGGTTTTACCAGAACCGGCCGCGGATACCAAGGCTATGTTATTAAGCTTCTCGGCCATGCTCCTCTCCGCACAGCTGGGCATACATGCAATATTCACAGAATTCCTCGTTCTCAGTTTGATAGAAAACAGTATCGCGATCCAACATCTCCTCGATCGTGGGCACGAGTATCTGCTGTTTGAAATCAGTCAGATAGCCAACCGGATCACCAGCCTCGACAACATCGTAGGTCTTTGATTTCTTGCCGATCTCGTAGTACATCATGCCCCCGATGACCTCGAAATGCTCCCTGGAAAATATCAACGCGTACAACGGCAACTGGAAGTCGTTGAAGTCCGGACCAATTTCATAATCCTTTCTGGCCGGTATTTTGCCTGTTTTGTAATCAATTATGTAATACCGCTCATCGCACAAATCTACGCGGTCAATATATCCGTAGACGTGAATCTCGGCTCCCTTTATCGACAGATGATGCTTTCTTTTTCTCTCCAGAACTGGTTGGAAGATCGTAAACCCGCTTGCGAAACGATCAACTTCATGTTCGAGGAACCGACGCAAACGACGTTTGTAAAGATTCAAATCCAAATACGCGACCGACCTTGGCTTCCTGGCCATACTTCGGTTTTTGTCCAGTGCCTTTTCCAGTTCATTTTCCAGCACCGAAGTTGCCCGAGCCAACTCCCCTTGTATAAAGCCTTTCGGAAAATGGTATTGGTAAAAATTTCTCACCGCCGCGTGTACGATTTCTCCCCATTCCTTGGCACCCGGTTCTTCAACAATAACCTTGGGTTCGGTAACTCTCAAGAGATATTTGAGATAGTACCGGTAAGGGCATTTCCTGTAATCGGAAAGAGCGGTTGGACTCAGACCATCTTTTTGCAGACGTTGATAGAGTGATTTGACAATCGACGGACTTTTCTTCACGGCTCTTTTGCGCAGAATAATAGCGCTGCGTGTGAGTCTGATTGTTGATTCATCCTTAATCGCGGCCGGCGTTCCCAGACTAATGAAGCGCGTGGCGACATCCCGTTCTTCCTCTGAAACGACAGAGATGTAGACTTCCCTCTTACCCTTGGTCAATTCGGTATAGTAGTAGTAATAGAGATTCTCCCGCTCCTGGTTGTACGGCAACCCCACGGCACGTCTCACCGACTGGTTGATAAACATATCCTTCTCACTACGCCTGGGGAATATGCCCTCGTTCATCGACGGAAGGATCAGGCAGTCAAAGTCGAGATTGCGCGCCTCCAGTAGACCGATCACTTGGATGCCCCGCATCGGATCACCTTCCACACGATACCGACGATCCTGTAATACTCGCAAAATAAACTCGAGCATACCAATACCTCGGGCATGCAATTTACCATTTATGCGTAACGAGGTGAGATTATGCAATTGCTCAAAGAAATCACTTATATCCGGCGAATTTGTTTTAATAAATTCCTTATTGTATGTCAGCAGGCCGTTAAGATAATTGATCATTGCTTCAACATACTCAGGTAGATCTAAATCGGCTTGTGCCATAGCAAAACCATCCTGCAGGAGATCCACGAGGAACGCAAACCGGTTGTCAACGAAATGCTCGCGTCCAAAGTAATTGAGACGCTGCTTAGTCATGAAATCTTCGAGTTGATAGACCAAAGAACGCAGCGCATGTCCTTTAACCACCGCGTTCTTGAACAGGGGGTGGCGGATAAAGGAAAAGAATTCGGCATAGTGGTAGTCACTTGTAACCACTTCGTGCAGCTGGCCGAGAAAAGAGTATAGAGAAGATTGGGCAAGGGGCAGACCCGCGGATCGGTTGTACTCAATGCCGGCAACCCGAAGGCTTTCGGTCAGGGAGTAGAGAATCGATTCATCGGGTAAGACAATGCCGATTCGGTGCAGGCTCTTATGTTTCTTAATGGATTCCTTCAAAACCGATTGCAGATAGAATGTCTGTTCGGACTCAGTTTTAACCTCTTTGACATGTACCACGGGTTCGATAGCCGCTTTCTCGCCCAGAGTTGTAACCTTCGAAAAATCAACATCCAGTGCTTGAAGCATCTTAAAATGGACATAAAAAGGACGATCCGCTTTATCCATGCTTTTCAGATCCACAGGTTTGCATGAATGCAGCACTATTTCCGATGGTAACTCTTCGAGGATTCTCTTTATTAATTCTATCTCCACAACCGTTGTCGCTGCGAAACCTGCAAGCAATATGTAATCGCAATCAGTAAGACACTGATTATTGAAACGTTCGACAACTAGTCCGTTTTTATCGGCAACGTCCTGATAACCTGATTCTTTGAGCACCTTGCGGTAAGCTTGATGGATTTTCTTAAGAATCGGTAATTCGTTTTGGGCGTACTTCTCGGGGTAATGCCCGAGCTCTGTTACGTGTTCAATATCATCTATTGTCACCCTCTCCTTGGCAAGTTCGTCAAATAAACTCAAAAGCCGGTTGCCAATCGAAACGAATCTAAGAAAAGACAAATCCTTCCAGAATTCTACCTTCAGCCGGTTAATCACATCCTTAAGAATGAAATTCCGCTCAACTGTACTGAGAAGCATACCGCGCTTGCCACCGAGAGACTCGTAGCAGTGTTCGACCAACTCGTCTATGGTCTTCATCGCCGGTGGAATAATGCTCTTCACGCACGCAGCCTCAAGAAGATAACGACGAAAATAGAACTTGTTGCGTTGTGAGGGAAATATCAGCAGAATATTCGAGAGATCCGGCATTTTAGTCTTGAACTTGGCGTAAACATAATCGGCCAGCACACGTAAGAATGGTTGCTCAATGGGGATGATTTTTACTCTATCTTCAAAAGACGGCATTTATACTATTATAAATAGTAAACGAACGAAGTCAAATGTAACGAGGGGGTTATCCTGCGGTTAAGGTACTAACCGGTCGTCCCAGGGTTCATCTGACCGGGAATGAAGGTCGATTTGCCCTCTCTCTTTCCTCTTCTTCCTTCCTACGTTGTTCCTGCTTCTCTTTTATGTATCTTTCGCGTGCTCTTTTGTCTGATTTCTGGATGAGCACTGATATGATCCAAAGCACCACGACAACGCCGAGGGCAATCAATATATAGCGCACGATTTTGCCTCCTATTTCTGCAATTATAACGCTGTGCAGAACAATGTCAACGATCATACCTACGTGGGGACAGGCCTAAATCCTCCAGGGACAATGACCCACGATACACATGAATTTGCAGTCATTTAGTCATTTTGTCACTGAGTCATTTACGCCTACCGTCAATCAGCCGTTCATTGTGTGACTTCCCGATTCATCTCTCGGCAGGTTCCCCTCGGCTTCGCCCGGGACAAGCGGGACGGGCGAGACTCACTCGAAGAATAATTTTAGCAATATTCGCACGCCGATAGGGCATCAGCGTAATCAGTTTGTTATCAGTGGCATCGAAGAAGGCGGAGCCTTCTAACAGAACCAACCTGTCGTAGACCTTCCTGGGAGGGCTATACTCTGTCAACTCTTGCCTGTCCCTGCAATCGAGTTGACACGAGACGGTGCTGAGATATAATGGAGTATGATTAAAAAGTATAATGTCTTCATTTCCTTTGACATAGAGGGCATCAGCGCGGTTACATCCTGGCGAGAGATGAAAAAGGATTCATATGATCTGCACAGGGTGCGTAAGATCGCCACCCAGGAAGTCAATGCCGCGATTCGCGGCATCCGAAAGAGCGGCCAAACTATCGGTGTAATAACAGTCTGTGATTCACACGCGGCGGGTGAGAATATTTTGAT
>LJUJ01000057.1 GCA_001303785.1 Caldifarciminota bacterium SM23_42
ACTTTTATGGCCGCTATTCTTCTCGTTAACTCCAGCCTCTGCCCTGTATTCTCTCGGTAGTCGTTGAGCGCCACGTACAACCAAGATTTTGGCATGAAGTTCCAGGCGAAGAGAAATCCGATACGGTTTGAGACTACTTCTGCCGTACTCAGCTTTCCTTCCTCAGTACTGAACACAAATTCCGAGTAGAGCGATAAATCGATATTGTGGCTGATTTTGTATTCAATGCGCGGCGTCCAGATTGGTGTAATCGCGTATAACTCACCCGAAGGATTCCACTCCATTATAAAATCGCCATAGGTTATGAGCGACAAGCGTGATGTCGGAACAAAACTCATCCAGTGCCAAATCCATAATTGACCGGCGATCCATTCCCGATAGTAGTTATAGCGATGTGCATAATTGAAGCCAAAATACAGATTCATACTTGGGCGTAAGCCGCTCCAGACCGTTACGTCGATGTTTCTGAAGAAGTAACTCGTGTCTGCTTCATACTGGTCTCCCACCTGTCCGTATATATTGAATCCCCACATGTTGCGAAAGTTAGGTTCGAAAAACAGCGACACGAATTTGGACCACTCATCGCTTTCCGGGTATTTTGTTAGTACGATTCCTGGTTCAAGATACATTCTGAGAATCGGCCCGGTTTCAGGGTACCGGGCAGGTCCGGCAGCCAGGTATAATTCAGTTACCCCTTGCCACGGCACGTAACCCATATCCCAGACATCGAAGGAATCGTCTACCGCAATTAGATTTCCTACCGCTATGAAATTGCTGGACCGGTGTACACCGCCACTCGACACTGCCCAACCTCTTTTGGCGTTTTTGTCGCTAACAGCTGATTGCAGTATGAATTGTGAGCCACCCGAGCGTAGCGCGCCATCAAATCCTATTGCGTAGTTATAATCGTCCCGGCTTGTTGCGGTACTCGTGAGTATTAGGCCGACATCGGAATTCCCCAGAATTGAGCGATTCACTCGGGCTACAGCAAATCCTCGGTTTGGCTCATCGTCTACGCTATCCGTGTAGGCACCAAGTACCCCGAAATTCCAATCGGTTCCTTTATTTATCAATTTGAGGCCGCCCAGTATCGGTACTGAACCGCCATCAGGTAAAGGTTTCCCGACACGCCTTGTATAGAATATGTCTAACGAATTGAAAAAATCGAGCCCAATGTGTGACATTCTGAAAACGTCATGGCCTTCGATGAAGAATGGTCGACGTTCTTCGAGGCGCACTGGATAGCGTGAGAGGTTGAATGTGTACGGGTCCGATTCAATCTGTGCGAAATCCGGATTGATCGTGCCGTTGAGGGTCATTTCGGATGTTGGATCCCATTTGAAATTGAAGCTCAGACTCGGCTCATACTCAGTCGAGTCACCAACCTTGTCGTAGCGGAAGTAACCCTCCGGATATAGTTCTACGTAATACCCTTTTGATTTCGGCTGTACGTTTTTCAGGGTGCCGTATTCGGAAACCCGCATCCCTTCTCGTTGATACACGGTTGTCCAGTGAGATACCGCGAAATCTCTGATGTGCCAGCGGCGGATCTGAAGACCCCATTCTGTCAGGTCCTTCTTATAGCGAATGGATTTGAATGGGATTCTTACTTCGATTTCATATCTCTCTTCATATTTACTTATACCGTAAAACCACACATAGTCCCAGGACATATCCTGGACTCTGCCGTCTTCTAGCATCACCCCATCGTCGTAATGACCACTCAGACATACCGCAAACATATACGCTCGGCTCTTGCTGTTGAAGGTATCAATGTAAAACCATATATGATCTTCAAGGCCCTTGAATGAAGCGACGGGCTCTCTTCCTGGTGTGTAGCAACGTAATGCTACATATAGATTGTTGTCGTCGGCAAGAAAGTAGACAACAGTGGGTTCGTTGGCTGGTACGCCGTCATTTGGTCGATACTGCATGAAGTCGTAGGCTGAATCAGCCTGGAGCCATAGATCTTCGATGGCGCCGTCGATCTTCGGCGCCTCGGTTGTATACCTCAACTCAACCGATTTGTCTCCCGCCAGAAAAAGACATAACACTAATGCAACCATTAAAATCCTCCCCGTTTTATCTACAAATTAGCTTTTAGTATATTGGATATCACTAAGCTGTCAACCACTCAGCTGTATTTCTGTTAACTTTTCAACGTGCGACTCAACTGCTGTCATGTTTGATCAAAACAATAATTAGATGCAGTGGGTGGAATACATCCAGGATCCTTGTTGTCGCCGGGATTGAAACCGTATGGTAGTCTTGACAAACTGAGGCCATACTGCTACAATGACTAGGTACAGTAATGACATAGTGACTCAATGACCAAATGACACATTGGATGCTTTGCATCCAAAAAGGAGGTATCCATGCTAAGACTCACTTTAGATCTTTGGCCCTTTGTTATCTTTATGGTTCTTTTCATTCCGATATGCGCAGCCGCGCAGCAGAAGATTGATCCAGCAAGGCTTGAGATGGCAGCAGCAGTGAGAAAACTCGTTGAAGATAACGATGGTTATGCGGCCATCGAGATGATTCAGGAAAAGGGTGATTTTGCTGAAGTAGCGCAGCGTTACGAGTATCTTGTGCGCGATCTTTACTGGCAGGAGAAGGCGTTGCACGCTGTCGTCCCCATTGGCAACGCAGGCATTCTGTATTGCTTGACCAAGGCTAATGAGTTTACCGAGAAAGATTCGGAAAATGAACGCAAATTGCTCGACTATGCGAAAATCATTTCTTATAATCTGTCATCGTTTACCTGGCCTGGGTGGGGTGAAAAAGGAATTGTGATCACAGAACATGCACTAATGGTTGGACTCGAGGCAGCGAAGCTAAACGCGCGGCTCGTCGAGATACTGGGTGCAGATCACGGACAACTTTCTAATTCATATTGGGCAATTGGAGCGCAATATATTGCATTGAAAGACTATACCAAAGCCATCGGTGCGTTTCAGTCAGCTGTGGAGCATGCAAAGAAAGCAGGCGGTAAGGATGCCGTGTTGATGAATAATGGCTACATCGCCGTGGCGAAGGTTCTGGAAGGTTCTGAAAAGGCAAAGGCGCAAGCGGATTTGGATAAAATAGTCAAAGACCTAAAAGCCATCGGAACTGACGATGCGAATTTCTTTGCTGATCAGCTCGTGTCGGTCTTGAAACTATTCTCCCGCTAGCCGCGGAGAACCGAATGACCTAGTGACATAATGACCCAATGACCCAATTTCTTATTTTAGGATGGGAGGACCCGTGAAGGAAGTAATATTAGTTTTGGTTGTATTGATTATGCTGCCGGTTACTGTGCAATCTCAGATCAACTGGACCGAGCATCTTATAACCACCGACTATTTGTTTGCCTCCTGGGTATATGCAATTGACGTGGATGGTGACAACGATGTGGATGTCCTGGGCACTGCGTATGAGGATAACGAAATCACGTGGTGGGAGAACGACGGCAATCAAAACTTTAGCGAACACACTATCGACGATACGTTCTATGGCGCATATTGCGTACACGCCATTGATATAGACGGCGATACCGATATTGATGTTGTAGGTGCAGCAGCCGATTCGAATATTGTCGCCTGGTGGGAAAACGACGGTGATGAAAACTTCACTTATCACGAATTGTCAAGTAGCTTTAATTCCGCAATTTCTGTGCATGCCGTTGATGTGGAGCCCGATGGAGACGTGGATATTGTCGGTGGTGGGTATTGGATTGGTCAAATCGCTTGGTGGGAAAACGACGGAAATGAAAACTTCACCGAGCATAGCATAACGCCTGGGTTTCCGAGTCTCTGGCAAATTCACGCTTGTGACTTGGAAGGTGATGGTGACATCGATGTGCTGGGTGCCAGTGCTGGTAGTCATAGTATCGCTTGGTGGGAGAACGATGGTAACGAGGACTTTACTCAGCGTACCGTGGTGAGCGGATTCACCGAGGCCTGTGGGGTATATGCAATAGACGTGGATGATGACTCAGACATCGATGTGGTGGGTGCCGCGCAGGGCATGCATCGAATTAGTTGGTTCGAGAACGACGGATATGAAAATTTTGTTGAACGTATCGTCGACGCCAACTTCCTGTCGGCGCGAGGGGTCTTTGCAATCGATCTGGACAATGATACTGATATAGATGCCTTGGGTACAGCTTTTCAAGGATACGAGGTTGCCTGGTGGGAAAATGATGGATTACAGAATTTTACGAAACACACGATTGCCCTAAACGATACTGGGGCCGCAGCGGTTTATGCTGCCGATGTGGACGGTGACACAGATATCGATGTCTTGAGCGCATCTTCTGGCTCGGATAAAATCGTGTGGCGGGAGAGCGACCTAGTAGGCATTGAAGAAGACGGTGGTGTTAACATCACGGGCCACAATTTCGGCGCTACGATTACTAACAACATTCAACTCCCTAACGACAAATCCTTCAAGCTCTACGACATCTCCGGCCGCGAAATCAACGAGCTCAACCCCGCACCGGGTGTCTATTTTCTTAAGGTTGATGGCGCAATAATACAGAAAGTCATCAAAATCAGGTGACTGTGACGTTAATAGCGTTATATACGTTAGTAACGCTCCAAACGCTCTTGACGCCCAAAACGGATTTGGTAATGACATAGTAACTAATCGATGGGGATTTGTGATAAGAGTATTGAATACATTTTTTGTCAGTGTCTTAGGCATAAGCTTTGTTGCTGCTGAGAGCCTGACCGAGTACACGCAGGAAGCTCACGGCTACTTCGATGCAAAGGAAATCGACCAAGCAGTAGCAGTAATGGAAGCGGCGGTGAAGGAATATCCGGATAGCTCAGTTGCCTATGTGAAACTCGGGGACTATATATCTGAAAGCGCAAAAGGATATGTGGATTTCTTCACTGTTCTTCCGCGCGCCTTTGCGATGTGGGATACAGCGGTCGCGCTTAACCCTGATAACCTTAATGCCAGGTATAGCCGCGGTTCATGGGGGACGTACGTGCCTCAAGCTTTGTGTCAGTTAGAAAAAGCAATTGTGGACCTTGAATTCGTTATATCTGCCGTGGAAAAAACTGACGATCCTAGCGTGAAGGAACAGTATGCTAATGTCTATTCCTATCTCGCCGATGGTTATCGTAAGAATTGGCAATTCGATAAGGCGAAGAAAATCTATAAAAGGATCATAGAAATGGATCCTGATGCTAAGAATGCGCAGCGTGCTCAGACTAATATAAACGATATTATCCGGGTCGAAAATTGGTTGCAGGAAAAAGAAAAAATGAAGCCGCCCGACAGCCCGGAGATTAGTGAATTACGGGTCTATGTGGACGAACATCCCAAGGATATCAAGAAAGCGATGATATTGGGGAATGCATATCTCGAAGCAAATCGGGATGAGGAAGCCGTACGCATTTTCGAAGAAGTAATCAAAGCTGATTCTTCAAACATAAAAGCGTATAAGATGCTCTCATTTGCCATGAGGCGAGCCTATACTCAAGGGTATGATCCCCGCATCTCCGTGGACCATAATTATATGACCGACGGTGTGTTCAAAGTGCTAAGGGTATTGGATAAAGCAGTCTCTATCGCATCTGATGACATGGAGTTGAAATTGATGAGGGCGCAGGTCGGCTTACAGATGTTTTTCTTTCCGGGAAGGCGTGAGCAGGCAATAGAGGACCTGCAGATGATTGTCGAGAGTGATGCATCAGAGATGATAAAATCTGCGGCACGTTACGAACTCGGCAGGGCACATCAGAAGAAAGCAACAACCAATTGGTTGAAAACAATAACTGAATACCCAAACATGCCGTCCACAGATTCGATATTCAACGAATTACATGCAGGTGTACCCGATGTTGATCTCTCTCAATACGAAAAGCCAGCTGCGATCGTTAATTTCGTCATAGCGTTCCGTGACGAACTAGCGCCTCAGACTGTTGTCTGGGTCGAAACAAAGGAGGGCGCGTTTGTGAAGACGATTTATGTTGCAGGATTCACGGGTTATGCGCGTGCTAAGGGCCGGCTTCCTCAGTGGCAGGCGTCGTCGGATTTCTTTGATGTGGACGCGGTTACTGGCGCAAGCATTGATATGGGGCATCATGTGTTTGTTTGGGATCTGAAAAACGCGATTGGTGAAAAAGTCAGGAAGGGAGACTACATAATAAAGGTTGAAACCACTTTCTGGCCGAGCCGGCAATACCAGTGCGCTGTCGCTCCGATTTCAATA
>LJUJ01000016.1 GCA_001303785.1 Caldifarciminota bacterium SM23_42
CCTCTTGGCGAAGTAACCGATGTTACCGATGACGATGAAGAGAATCATTACGAGATGGGCATAGGTGAGTGAAAGAAGGGCCTCGCTTGCCTTTCTTCTGACCTTAATCTTGAGGGTTCGCTCTACCATTTCTTCATATTCTGCCCCGCCCTTCATGCCGACCAGCAATCCGGAGAATTGCCCGGTCTGTAAGTAAGGATAAAACTCCGAGGCAGACACTGCGGTGATGCCAGCCCCCACTGGTAATCCGAATCTACTTTGGGCGTAAGCAACCCACCACTTTGGAATATCAGAACCACTCAGCGATACGAGCAAACCGACATCATTGTAATTTGTTACCTCTTGCATCAGAGGCAGGGTGTCGGTTTGGTTCCCGTAGTAGTCAACTGTGTAGACACTGGTGATGCTTTCGGCCATGCCCAGGATCGGGATTATTGGAGGTGGTACCCAGCCAAGGAAGACGTAATCGCGTCCATATATTATGCTATCGGCATTGGTCTTTGCGACACTGTTGAACTCCTCGGTGACTTGGGTCAATGCGTTCTGGGCAAGCCCCAGCGGTTGAACATAGAGACTCAAAACGAGCAGCTTGATTCTACGCTCAAACACATGCCGCAATATTGCAAATCCCATCGGGTCGAGTTCAGGAGCAGTTTGCGGTTCGTAATCGAAGTCAACGATCACGGCCTTTTCTGAAGGAATGGTGTCGATGGCGTAGTAGAGTTTTTCGACGGGCGCCATGACTCTGACTTTTTCCACCGAGGGAAAAAGAAGCGGTAGTAGGACAACGATTAGCAATATCAAGTAAATGATCCGGCGGTCGATGTTAGTCAATGTTTCGATGATCTTCATTCGCGACCTCCTCCTAGCCAAGAACGCTCGATTCCAAGAATGATTTTGAGTGCCGTAGCTAACGCGCCCAAGGCCACGCCAAAGAGTATGCCCCTTTGTCCGGCAACATTTGGTACATCCATAATCCACTGGGCAAAAGAGGGCAGATGCGGTGATATTCTATCACCAAGTGGTAATACACCCAGCATGACGACAAAGGCCGCGGCGAGGAGCAGGGTAGCTTCGGTTGAGCGCGCACGGAATGCGCGGTAGGCAGCTGATGCCATGAAGAACGCCAACAGGGCAAACATGGTTGAACCGAGGGGCATGACAACATTCCAGTAAATCGTCCAGATATCAAATTGGAACGAGCCAATACTTGTTGGTAGAATACCGGTCCCCCTTACCCCGCCAAAGAGCCCGATAATCGCACTGATAAGGAATGAGATTATAAGTATCCACGAGTATTGCCAGTTTTCGCGCCGTCTCTTTATCTTATCTATGTGTACCTTTAGCAGGCTACCCAGGCCAAGAACAAGAGCAAACGCAACCAAGATTCTCAGAAACTCGTTGCGCAAGAATCCGTCAGCATTCTGTACTACAGGGTGGGGAACGAAAAAGGGTATAATGCCAAGGATTCCGAAGACAAACACGAGAATTAATGGAAAGGTTCTTTTCATCATAGCCCCCTATCTGAAGAGCCCGAGTATCGGGAATGTCGTGAGCAGCCCGATTATCGAGGCGATAATGAGTACGACGCCGATGAAGAATTTCCCCCAGTCTTCACCTTTGATCGCGCCTAGCAAGAGTGGTTCTTTGGATATGTAAGCGGAAGCAGCATAGAGTTCCTCACCAATTAATGTGTAATCACAGGCGGTAACGAAAAATGGTAACTGTGATACCTGGTCTGTACCAGCGATTTGGATCGCGCCAGTGGAAGCCCCGGTCTCGGCGAGAATCAGGGATTCGGCCCTGAACCAGCCAACCAGGAAATTAGTTGCCGGGCGCTCGCGTATCATAACGCCGTCGAGTGCCGCAGCATAGGCGAATTGCGAATCGGTAACATAGTAGACACTGTCTGGATCAAAGGAGTCGGGTCTACCGACACTGTTGTATGACTCCTTGATGATTTCGCGTGCGACTGTATAGACTATCGGGTCGCGGTTTGGATTGATGAGTTTTGTGTCATATTGAGCACACTTCTTGGCCACCTCTCCGAGAATATTCAGCGAAGCGATGGTTGCGATGTCTTCGATATAGCCGATTCCTGGACAATAGAGAATCGGTTTACCCATTTCGGTGGCGCGACCTACAGCATCGTCGATTGCCTGCAAACCCGTGATCTTTCTAATGAACATTTCCCGACCCCTACGTGCGGCATAGGTGAAGTATAAGATAATGGCGCCGAGTATGAGTAGGGCAACAAAGACATTCATTTTTGTTCGGTCAACCAGGTGGGCCCTGCTCATAACGGGTGACGACGGTTCAGAAAAGATTCTGATTGTGTCTCGGAGTGCTGCAACCTTATAGAAATACTCCAGGCCATCTTGTGTCGATTCATCTTCGATACTTGTTCGCCCTGGGCCTATGAAACCAACTTTTTCATAGGTTTCTCCATCTTCACTGCGATATATGTCGTAACGAGTGATTTCTGCATCATCCTGCGATAGCTGCCACTCAATGGTTACCGAACCTCCACCGTCATCCGGCGTATCATAAGCACGTACACCGGTTGGTGGGGCTAATGCATATATACTACATAGAAGTATCAAGGTCATTGTACCTCCTTAAAACATGGTTTTATGGTTAGGGTTGGGATGCTGGAACTAGCATCCGATATCTGGTATCAGTTTTAAGCTTCACAACCACAACCCAATGCCTATGTTTGATTGGTTGGGATGCTTGACTTCATTTTTTGATTTGCTCTCTTACCAAATGAAGTCCAGACCAATGCCAACCTGTATGTCTTTCGTGAAATTATTTCGTATTCGTCGATCATCTTACTGCATAAATCTTTTTCCACACCGTAGATATCGTGTACCTGACTCAACGATACAATGGTCTCATTGCTTTCACAAAGTGCATCATCCAGATATTTCTGAAAACCCTTGGGTTGATGCCTTTTTGAGTATCCCTCGGCAATAAGCCTTGGGACAGCCTTGGCTGAACGTCTTAATTGGTCTGCTAAGTCGAATTTCTCTTCTTTAGGCAGTCTGGGGATGATCTGTTTAATAACAACGATCGCTGCTTTGTAAGACCTCTGGTATACTTCAAGATCCCTGAAGCTAGCGATTTTCTTTTTCATTTTTCATCCAGCTTCCCAACCCCAACCATTTGACAATTGAATTACGGGTTTTGTGATTAGTCATCAGTGCTTCTCCTGGCAACTGCATGGGGTTTTATGGCATTTAGGACAGCCCCGATTGTATTTTTCCATGGTTTTTTCAGCATCGAGGCCAAGGATGGAGCCGACCGAAAGAAGCCAGGCGAGACAATCGGCAAATTCCTCATGTATCTTGTCTTTATCTTTTTTTCTTATGGCTCGCGCTAATTCACCGATTTCTTCCACAAGCCAATTGAATGTCCTTTCTAATCCCCTTTTTGAGTCCTTCTTGAAGTAAATTTCTTTGATTAAATTTTGGTATCGATTCAGATCCATAAACACATATGGTTATTGGGTTGGGGTTGGGATGCTCGACGCGTATGGTTTGGCGTTGGGAAACTGCAACGGATGACGATGAACGCGGATGCATATTGGCGTCCAGCTTCTCAAACTTAACCCAATGACTATCTTGGTAGGGTTGGGATGCGCGAACGCTTCTGTGAAGACCGCTTTTCTGTGTGGTTCTGAATTTAGATTTGTCATGGGTTTCTTCTTAATTATATATCTGGATATTGAGAAATCAAGGTTTAGAAAAAAGAGAGAAGGGGCAGAACCCCTTCTCTCTCATGATTAGTTTAGCGATTATTAATCACTAATCACCAATGTGAGGTTCATTAGTCGAACTTCAAGGTTACCGACAGTCTCCAGTTGGATAAATCAGTTATTTCATTGAAACCCATCAGATCAATCTGGAGATTCTTGCCTGCACTCCAGCCGATACCGTAATAATAGTTGGTTTCAGGAATCTTTTCGGTTTCTTGCTGAACCGACCGTTCCGGCCTCGGACCGGGGTCCTGAATGACCTCACTCTGGCTACCATCACCGTACACGGTCAAGGTACGTTGTGGTTGATAGTCTACTAATTCAACCGTGGTTGTGTAATCGTTATAAGAAAGTGTATGTTGTGCACCTAATCTGAAGACCAATGGTTTGATAATGAGGAACTCAAGTCCCACTGGAATGACGAAGCTGTTCATGCTGCCGTCTACTTGGGTCATCCAGGTTTCACTTTGCGTTATCGTACGGGTATAATCTTCTGGGCCTGAAATGGTGTCACCGTTGTCAAATACGGTGATGTCAACCGTGGTGTCTATCGCCGCCGTAGAATCTGAGTAGGAAGACGTGTTGAAGAAGAATCCGATGCCGAATTTCAAACGCTCGGACACATTGAATAGATGCCTCGTGCCGACGCGTAAGCCTTTAGTACTACGACTGCCATCATAATAAGTAACGGCATTTACCGTATCCCACGTAAATGTATTATAGCTTTGTTCCCGGGTTTTGAAGAAATGATCCATTGCGTCATCACCATAATCCAGCGATTGGGTAAAAAGGTCGAGATAGAACCTTCCTTGAGTATTTTCGCTGTAGTTGTAGAATGATTTCAGACCAATGGTGATTCGATTTCCGTTTTGTGGTTGCATTAGAGAATCCAATATTGCAACTTCTGTGTAACTGGTGTCAGGCTGCATCGGGTAATCATATTCGGCCGAATCACCAATAATAACGGCCTCGTTCTTTGTACTGAGCAATGCGAAATCGAGATTAAACCCAAAAGAGACCTTTTCGCGATCTAGCCAGGCACTGAATACGAAGGCATTATCACTATTCTTGACGACATCATCACCGCCGAAGCTTGCGTTCTCCTGATATTCAAGGGTATCGGCTTCCAAGTCTTGAACAAAGTATTCATAGGTGAAATTGTCGTTCGGATCGGTGAACGCAGTACGGTAATCTCTGTGCATGAATCCGATTCCCAAGCGAGTGCTGTTGAGTCTCGTTGCCAGCGCGAGATACCAGTCGCTGCTTTCGATTGTTTCGTACGCGGATCTGGTTGTTGTCTCGACGGTTCGGTTGGTGAAGTTGCCTAAGGTATCAGGGTTGTTCCAGTTTATGATCGTCAGTTCACCGTCGCCATACATCGGATTTCCGAAAGGATCATTCAGTCCGGTGTTCAGCGCTGTCTTGTCCGCGCGTCGGTCATACATCCCGCCAGGGTGGAGACTTCCCAGCGCGGCAACACCGCCGATTACGATATGGGGTTGACTACCGTCTGAGAATAGCGTTTCATCACCGGTTACGAAGTTAGCGAGACTAGTCCACAGTCGAGCACCGCCGATTTCAGGAATTCTCGCCGGGTCGAATAATAAATCGTAATCATCCTCAAAAAACCCGGCCGTTGATTGATACCTGAACGATTCGGTGACCAATCCAGAAGAGAGCGACAACATAATTAACAATATTAAGGCATATTTCATGTTTTTCCTCCTTCTGCCCATTCTCTCTAATAACCTTTATTTGTTGTGTTCCTCACCTCCTTTCATGACAATTTGGTATCTGAATAGGTAATAGATTACCGATTGGGAAAGAACACACGTTGTGCGAATTATATATAGAGCGAATAACTTGTCAAGATTTAATTCTCAAACGACTGCTGGCTTGACTATGCATCAAATTGCTGTATCATGTAGAAACAGTTATTACATCAACTATGATTAGACTACGTGATGTTGAGTATTCGATTGGCGAACATACCCTGCTAGCGGGTGTCAATGCCAGCCTCGGTTTCCATGACCGGATCGGACTCGTCGGAGCCAATGGTACCGGCAAGACGACCATGTTACGTATCATCAAAAACGAGGTAGCACCATCCAGGGGGGAGGTTGAGCGCCGTAGAAATCTCAAGATTGGATACCTGCCTCAGGAGGAGATTGTTTTATCCGGAAACACGCTGATTGCAGAGGTGTTACGCGACTATAACACTTGTCTCAATAAATTGTCGCGCCTCAGAAAGCAAATCACGGCTGCACCACATTCAAGGGATTTGTTACAGGCTTACGAGCAGGCCGAAGACAGGTTTAATGCGATAGGCGGTTATCAGTATGAAGCCAAAGCCCAGCGGGTAATTGCCGGGTTGGGATTCACAGACACCGAACATGACAAACGGGTAGAGGAGTTTTCAAGTGGTTGGCAGATGCGTATTGTATTGGCTCGAATACTGTTAAGCAAGCCCGACCTTTTGTTGTTGGACGAGCCGACTAATCATCTGGACATCGAATCAATTCAGTGGTTGGAGGAATATCTCGGGCGCTTCAAGGGCGCTATGATTGTTGTATCGCATGACCGCTACTTTCTAGATAGGCTGTTGGAAAATGGCCGGGGCATTTCCCGCATCTGGGAGATCGATTTTGGTGCGTTCCGCACGTATCGCACGGACTATACGGGTTACCTTCAACAATCGATGGTGCGCAAAGAACGCCTACTTCATCGGGCCAGGGTACAAGAAAAACGGATCCAGGAGATCCGCGAATTCATTGCTCGAAATAAAGCCAGTAAGTCAAAGGCAAGGTTGGTGAAGAGTCGTGAGAAATATCTTGAGCGTATGGAACGCGTGCAGATCGAGCAAGCACGCCGCAACATAAGGCTCGATTTTCCAATGGCCGAGATACACAGCAGGCGGCTAGTTGAATTGCTAAATGTGGATAAGAGCTATCATGGTCTGCCGGTATTAAAACATGTTAATCTAGTAATCGAAAACGGTGAAAAGATTGCCCTGATAGGAAGAAATGGCGCTGGAAAATCGACCCTGAGTCGCATCATAAGCGGGTTGGAGGAGCCTACGATGGGCGTGCGCAAGGCGAGCGAGCGTTTGCAAATAGGTGTCTTTTCCCACGAACTCGTGCTCAAACTCGATCCTAATAGTACGGTACTTGACGAGGCCTCGAAAGATGCTTTGCCTGAAGTCAGGCAGAGAATAAGGAGCTATCTTGGCTTGTTTCTGTTCTCAGATGATGATGTGTTCAAACGGGTAGGCGTCTTGAGTGGTGGTGAGAAGACGAGGCTCGTCATTCTAAAGGCCATGCTTATGCCATCCAATTTGCTGGTGTTTGATGAACCCACGTATCATCTGGATAGAGAATCTACCGATGCCGTGCGGCAAGCGGTGCAGCTGTATAGGGGGACCGTGGTATTGGTGACGCACGACCGTGATCTCATCGATTCATTTGCCAGACGATTGATTGAATTAAAGGATGGCAAGATACACGACTACCCAGGAGATTTTTCCTACTACCTTTGGAAGAGGAAAGCTGCAATCAAAAGCGGAGTGATGAAAAAAACACGCGGTAAGCAGGAATCGAGGCTCGAGAAGATTAAGCGTACCATTATACAAAAAGAAGAAAGGCGCAAGAAGCTGCGCGCGAGTTTCACACGTCAGGTAATGGTCAGCAGTCCACGGAAATCGAAGAAGCTGTTTGATGAATATCAAAAATTGACAAGAGAGATTGAAGAGCTGGAGAAGCGGTTTGGCTTTGGTGATGATGATGTATATAATAAGTAGACGAAGTAAGGCGGACCCGGGATCGGTCGGCTTCAAGGCGTGGAATTTGTACAGACTGCAATCGTCCTTCCGGGTGCCTGAATTCGTTGTACTATCGACAAGGGTATACCAAGATTTTAAGCGAGGTAAAGACATAGAGCAGGTGAAGAAAGAGGCAGCGGGAATGCTTGCGAGCTTCTTGGAAAAAGGAAAGGTCGCGATTCGCTCCTCGTGTACCGCCGAGGATCTGCCAGGTGTATCATTTGCTGGGTTGTATTCGACGACCCTGAACGTCACAAATGTCGATGAGGGGATGCAGGCGATTGTGCGTGCATGGAATTCGGACGATTCGCCGCGGGTAGCTAAATATCGCAAGAAAATGGGCATAGCTGCGGGCGATATGGCGGTGATTATTCAACACCAGCTCACTCCAGAGGTGAGTGGTGTGATGGTTACTCAAAGTCCTTTTTCGATCAGCGAGGTGTTGATTGAATGTTGTGAAGGATTGGGTGACAAACTGGTTTCCGGTAAGATCATGCCGACACGCTATCGGATAAGGAATGGAAGAACAATTGACCATAGGGGCAAGGACATCTTATCCGAGCGGCAACGTCTTGATTTGATGAGAATGGGCAAGAAGATAGAGAAATTCTTCAAATCGCCTCAGGATGTGGAGTGGGCGGTTGAAAACGGTAGACTGTACGTACTACAATCGCGGCCGGTATTCGTGCATGCAACTGCACCACGTAAGAAAGGCATGGTCTGGTGTAATGCTAATGTCAGAGAGACGATACCCGACCCGGTATCGCCGATGACCTGGTCGATGTTTGATACATCGTTCTTCCCGGGTATCATGATCGATGTATTTGGTTTTCCTATCAGTGAAGAGCGATACCAAAGATTCAGGCCAGTTGAGATGCTTTCTGGAAGATTGTATTGGAACATGAATAACACGCTTGCCTACGGCCAGGCCATTGGCCCGCTGCTGGAATTCATTGGGGGCGACCGAGCCATAGATCCACAGATGGCAGCTGCATTTGAGGCGGTTGATGTTGAGAATTTGCCAGACATTCTACCTACTTGGAGAATGTTTATTTTTAGCGTTAGGGCATTGGTGCGGCTTTTATACTACTTATCGCTGGG
Source organism: Caldifarciminota bacterium SM23_42 (assembly GCA_001303785.1). Classification (GTDB taxonomy): domain Bacteria; phylum Hydrothermota; class Tepidihabitantia; order SM23-42; family SM23-42; genus SM23-42. The sequence continues at coordinate 8,676 of LJUJ01000016.1, forward strand.
ATTTGTTAGGTACGGTTGGATGAGTAGAAAGATAGCGAGAGCGAATGATGAGTTGGAAAGCTATTGTGCAGATTTCACTCCGAGTAAGGATTTAGCGGTCGCCATTAACAAAGTCAAACTTTGGATGAGATTTGTTCTAAGGAAATTCGCCCGCCGGTATTTTGGGGGTATTTTCCTAGGTTCATTCTATCTTGCCTTGTTGAGTGGCTTGCTCAGCATAAGAATGGGCAAGAAGGGTGAAACCTTAGCGCGTAAGACCATTATCGGCATAATAGACAAAACTGGGGAAATGGCGATCAGTATTAATCGGCTAGCTTCATTGGCCCGGAGTAAGTTGAAGATTGTTAACTTAAGCAATCTTAAGAGATTATACAGAAGGGACGTAGAATTTAAGGCAAGTATAGACAAGTTCATGGATGACTTTGGGCACCGTGGTCCCGCCGAGTTTGATGTGGCGAGTATTAATTGGCGTGAAGACCATGATTTGATATACAGGATCATTGCGACCGCAAGAGACAGTAAAGAATATTCAGTCGATCGCGCGGGTGTGGTTAGAAATGTTTTAGCATCGGCCAGACCATTTGAGAGATTCATGCTCAAGACTTTTGTGCCACGTCTTGAAGTCCTTATACCTTTGAGAGAAAACGGTAAGCATTTCTATTTGAAAGCAACGGCCAAAACCAAAGATCAACTACTAGTGATAGGTGAACGGTTAGTGAAAAGGGGGTATATCGAAGGGCCACGCGATGTTTTCTTCCTAACGTTGCGTGATCTGGAGGGAATTAGGAATGCAGGTCATACGAAGAAGAAAGTGGTCGAATCAATTAGCCAACGTAAGAAACAGTGGTATGAATATCGACGCGCCGAGGTGCCTGATATCATCTACGAAAGCGGTGAGCGCATCACGGCCAAGGTTCAGGAATCGAACGTACTCTGCGGTGAGCCGCTTAGTTCTGGTAAGGTAAAGGCAAAGGCCCGCATAATCGCTGATTTCTCGCAAATACACCGTCTTAAACAGGGCGAGATTCTAATCACTCATCATGCTGATCCTGGTTGGACACCACTCTTCACAATTGCTTCCGGTTTGATCATCGAAGTCGGAGGGGTCATCTGTCATGCGGCAATGGTCGCGCGTGAACTGGGTATCCCTGCATTGTCAATCACCGGTGCTACATCACTGATCCGTAATGGTTCAATCATTGAACTAGATGCAGATATGGGACAAGTTGTCTTGCCCTAAACAAATTCAGTATACTTGTGTTGAGTTACTGCAAAGGGATTCATGATTGGTGTCAGATTGTCCCTCAAAGAATTTCTTGGCCGCAGCCTGTTGTGCCTTCTTCTTTGAGTCACCGCTACCGCGGCTCACCTTTTCCTTATTCACATAGAGATCAACATGAAAAATCTTGCGGTGTGGTGGTCCCATTGACTTTGCTACCCGGTAGCTGATTTTGTGTTGTTGCTTCATTGCCCACCGGTTGAGCAGGGACTTGTAGTCACGCAGTCCGGAAATATCTCTCTTTAAGATATGGTTTCGAATGAATTTTCGGGCGTTTGGTAGACCTCCGTCAAGGTATATCGCTCCGATTAGCGCCTCTAGGCATCCGGCGATATTAGAAGGGCGTTCACGACCGCCGGTGAGTGCTTCACCTTTATCCATCAGTAACAGGCTACCGATTTTCAAATCCCTGCCGACACGATACAAGGTTTCCTGAGTCGTGTACTTAATTTTGATCTCATTCAATTCCCCTTCGGACAGTTTTGGGAATATGCTGAATAAATGCTCACGGATGAGCAGCTCAAGAACCGCATCACCCAGGAATTCCAAGGTCTCATTCGATTTTGTCGGTTTCTTTGTGTCGGCACGTTGAAACGAAGAGTGAGTTAACGCGAGGCGCAGTAGCCTCTTCTTCTTGAATCTTATGCCCAGTTGCTTTTCGATATTCTTATAATTGAGCAATGGCATCGATTTCCACTAATACATCTTTGGGCAATGCTTTGACAAACACGGTAGTGCGAGCTGGAAGTTCGGCTGTGAAGTACTTTGCATATACTTCATTCATGGGTGCGAAGTCTTCAGTTTTTGTAAGATAAACTGTTGTTTTCACGATTGATGAGAACATCGCCCCTGCGGCTTCAATGACTGCTTTGAGGTTTTCTAGCACCTGGGCTGTTTGTTGGGCAACGTCGCCTTCAATGACGGCACCCGTACTTGGATTAATGGCAATTTGTCCAGCCGTAAAAACAAAAGAACCTGCTTTCATTGCTTGTGAATATGGAGCAATCGCTTCGGGTGCCTTGTCGGTATTTACGACTTTTTTCATTTTTCACTCCTTTTTCACTACACCATCTCGGATACAGTACCTATCTGATCCGGCGTAGAATTCTTCAGTCCCACTGGTAAGCATTTTGTGTTCATAGACGAGCCAACCCTCGAGGTTCATCTTCTCTGTTACGTCGAGTGCTGTTAGTTTATCCGTGAAACCGCCGAATTTAATCCGATATAGATCAGTTGAATCAATGACCACGGGTATGCCATTCCGCTGTAATTCATCATGCCGGCGTAGTGCGTTCACTGGATTATAGAATGCTCCGATCTGCAGATACCACAGAGAATCGACACCGGCCAGGCGGGGCGTGGCTTCCTTCAATTGTGTTCTACTTTTCGCGAGTCGCGAGACGTTCAAGGGATCACGATTCATGAGGTATAGATTACTTTGTGCATCCGTGCCAATATCGTGATTCGAGTCATAGGTTGAGAAAAGCCGTACAATGCTTTTGTCGTTTCTCGACCAGTCTTGTGTCCTGAGTACGGTCTCATCCAGTTCAACGATTACATCGTTGGTCCAGAATAATGATCCTCTGTGATCATACTTAGCAGGAATGGGCTGGAAATCAATCAACCTGCCCGTCCTACTTAGTAAGAAGGTCCCCTGGCCAGAGCAGACCAGAAAGCCGTCAGGATGATTGCTCCAGGCTTGCGCATCAAATGCTAGGCTGATTTTCTTCCTTTGGTTCATGGCAAGGTCATAAACCAGTAGGTTATTCTTCGTATCCAGACCGATAAAGGTTTTTCCGATCGAGTCGAACTGAAAAGACAATACGCGTTCAATACTAATTTTTTTGACGATCCTTCCGGACGTTAGATTTAGGATTCTTATGTTGCTCCGGTTCCCGACATCGTTTATCAAGTAGATGTGATTCATTCCCGACGCAGCGGCGAAGGATTGGTCCTTTACCATGGGGCGGTAATCGCCTTGCTCAATGCCAATACCGGACTTATAGGCCAGATTCTCCCGGTCGAGAATGATGATTTCGCCGGTTGCGATCAGCATGATTTCTCGATGTTTGAGCAGGAGATAGTTGAACCTAAGTGGTAGCGGGATCTTGTCGACTGAGATGGGCTCCGACGGATCGATTTTATATAAATGATGTGCGGTTACAACGTACAGGAAATCTTCATATACATAATCGATCACCGGTTCGCGCAGATCCGTTTCTTTGACATAGCCATACTCGAGGTCCACCGTGTAGAGCAGTGAATCAATGAGTATTGACCTACAGAACATCAGGGTCACGAGGTGTAACAGGATCACCAACAATATTAAATCAAATCGTCGGAAAATCAAGAGTTTAGTTGATAATGGTTTCATCGGTATTGTCATAACGGTGTCTTAATGAAGTCAACGGAAAGGCAGTTATTTGGTATTGACTTCACAGTAATAATCAATAGAATTACTATCAAGGAGGCACGATGAAAAAGTTTATCTTCCTGAGTATTGTTTTTCTTTTCATTGCCTGTCCACCAACGGCAAAGAACTCAGCTAGAATATACATTCAGCGAGGTGAGTACGAGGAGGCGAGGGAACAGATTCTGATCGGTCTCCAACAGTCCCCAAATGATTACGAGTATTACGGTCTTCTGGCAAAAGTCGAAATCGGAATCGGTAATTGGGTAGAAGCTAGCAGAGCATTCCAAAATGGTGTCAAAATTGATTCGGTCAAAATGATGAATTTCCTACTCACCGATCAGCAGAATATTCCGGTCTATTGGCAGGCGTTCTACAACGCGGCAATTACATTAATGGGTGAGAGGAAATACGAAGAGGCCTTAACAAATCTATTCTACTGTGAAATTCTTCAGCCGGATAATGTCAACGAATACATACTCGAAGGAGGCATCTACACTGAACTGGGTGATATAGAAAAGGCCAACGCAGCTTACTCAAGAGCCTTGAATATTGATCCAGAAAACCCTGAGGCACATTTTCTTGTTGGTAAGGCTGTTTTTGAAAAAGGTCTGTACGATTCGTCGCTCGTTCATTTCGATGATGCTGTGACACATTTCAATAAGAAATATGAGCGAATAGCGAGAGTGCTTTTCCAAAACCTACCGGGGGTGGATGAAGAAATAACACAAGAAATAATAACTCTATGGACTGCCAACGATGAAACCGGTTTGGATAGGCTGGTTAAGGTGAGACTCGGGTTTGACGGCGGATTGAGTGCTCAGCGGAGGAATCTTGAGCAATTTTTCAAAACGAGTGAGGGTCTGGCTCGCACTTACTACTATCTAGGCATGGCCTACTATAATCTCAAGGATGAGGCCCTCGCTTTCGAGAATCTGCTAAAGAGCCTGGCAATCAAAGGGGATGATATTGATGCATTATACTATGCCGGCGAGATAAGCTTGAAGAACAAGAAATTTGATGAATCGATGGAGTACTTTACGAAGATTACAAAAATAAAAGAAGACGACATATACGCATGGTTCTACATGGGTGTTAACTATACCCAGAAAAAGGATTATCAGAAGGCTATAGACATTTATGAGAATAGGGTCCTCACCCTGGATCCTGAGAACATTGACGCCATGACTAATCTGGCCTATGTATACCGCGAAATGGGTAACAACAAGAAAGCATTGGAATGGTTGACTAAGGCAGAGAAACTGCAAAAGGAGCAATGATGAAAATAAAATCAACGGAAAGATTGCTGACGGCTCTTGTTCTACTGGCTGTGGTGGTCCTTTTGTTTGTCGTTGGTTATCCGATCTACAAGGAGTCTTTGCCTTCAAAGGTGAGTTTCGGCTTCGATAAGTCGTACAATACCTTACCATTCTATGTCGCGCTGATGGATACGACGAGAAACTACTTCGCCCTCGAAAAGGTTGAGGCCGAACTCATTGATATTGAGGGGGACCCACTCGAGGGGGTCAAGAACGGCAATTACGATGTTGCAGTCGTACCTTGGTACTGGCTTATTATATCACCAAGCATGAATGGCGATACCTTGAAGGCATTCGGATCTCTAGAGATCAAAGCCGGCAGATCATTGGATGCACTCATTGTACCCCCTGATTCGAGGATCAAGAGGCTAAGGGATTTGAGTGGCAAACGCCTTGGGTACCTGGCACGTGATGAGTACTTCTTCAATCTACTTCTGTCAACGATGACCGAAGACATGAATCTCCGAAGAGTTGAATACGTACCGTTACAAGTCGACGAGCTTGCCAGCGCGTTCGAAGAGGATAAGGTCGATGCGCTGTATCTTTTAGATCCATATCGTGCCTACATGATCTACTCAGGTAACACTGCGCTGGCCGAGGCTTTGGCTTCGGCATATATTATACCCAGTATACCATATGGCGCAGTGGTGATGCGTAAGAGCTTTGTGTCATCCGAGAATAAATTGGCAGCAATAAGGGTGAAGAATGCGGTCGAGGCTGCGATGAGTTATCTCGCACGGAATCCTGAAGTGGCTAAGAGTTATGTACTGAAGATGAATGACTATCCTGACGAGAGCGAGCTGATTATGAATATGAGGACACCGGAATTTGAAAGACTTGCCGAAATTAGTGTTAAGAGCGTTGAAAACCTGCAGACGGAACTCGTCAAACGAGGCATCGGTACTTGCGGCATAAAACCTTCTGAGTTTCTTTTCCAGAAGAGCGATTTTGTGAGATAGTCCCGGTCGTGCTAGGCGGGGAGCTAGCGGTGCCCTGAAGCCCGATGCAAATCTGGACGACCCGAAATCCGCTTATGCGGGGTTGAACACTTCATTTGAGTCAGGACTTTTAGGGGCAACAGCAGGGAATTGAGGTGCGTTGACGATCGGGTCTTGTGATAGTACCGTCTATGAACCCCGCTAGGTCCGGAAGGAAGCAACGGTAAGTAGAAAGGGCTAGTCACAAGAGTGCCTGATCTGAGTTCTTCGCCTTGCTGTTCCTAATTGTACTGGCGAAGGAAGTTGCACGACCGGTACTGTCCAACTCTGGAAACAAATATATCAAGTCTAAGGCTCGAGTTATGAGGAGAAGATGTTGAATAACCGAAATACAAATCCTAAATTCGAAATCCGAAATACCAAACAAATCCGAATTTTCAAATATCGAAATTCTAAATTGCCTGCATGTGTTAGAGAAGTGGGAAAATTGAAATAGATGGCTTGCAGAAATCATAAGTGTTTTGGTCATTCTGATCTGAGGTTTTGAGATTGTCCCGTATTGCGAGGATCCTCGTGAATGTAATCAAATCAGAGATTTGCACATTTACGGGATTTAGGATTTCGTGCTTAGAATTTCGTGTTTGCCGAGCATTGCGAGGCGTATTTTGAATTATCGCGTTATTTCACTGAAATACCGTCCACAAGATTTCGACGAGTTGACTGGACAAAATCATGTGGTGCTTTCGCTAAAAGGAGCAATAAAGAGCGGTCGGATGGGTCATGCTTTTTTGTTCGCCGGCCCGCGCGGCGTCGGTAAGACAACCACAGCGCGAATTCTTGCCAAGAGTCTAAATTGCATTGAGGGGCCCACTGTTCATCCCTGCCAAAAGTGTCAGTCTTGCCGGGAGATCGCCTTGAGCCGAAGCATCGACGTCATTGAAATCGATGGCGCGTCCAACCGAGGTATCGATGAGATACGGAATCTGCGTGAGGCGATTCAGTATTCGCCACTCCACAGTAAACACAAAATATACATAATAGATGAAGTGCACATGCTAACCACCGAGGCGTTTAATGCATTGCTCAAGACGCTCGAGGAGCCACCTCCGTCGGTGATCTTTATTTTCGCCACGACAAATCCAGTGAAGGTCCCGCAGACAATACTCTCTCGGTGCGAGCGCTTCATTTTCAAGCGGCTATCAGTGAGAGAAATCTGCGTGCGGTTAAGATCAATTGCCGAGAAGGAAAAGATTGAAGTGGCTGACCGGGCATTGCATTATATAGCGCTACGAGCAGACGGTAGTGTGCGGGATGGCGAGAGTATACTTGAACAACTGGTGTCTTTTGTTGAAGGTAAAATCACTGAAGATGATGTTTTTAAGCTAATTGGTTTTCTAGGCAGCGAATTCTACGTTGAGCTTATCAGGAACATAATCGATAAGAAATATGCTGATGTGCTGAGAATGCTGAATCGGGGTATCGAAGATGGCGCCAACCCACTGGAGATATATCGGGGCATGGTCGATTATATGCGGGCGGCACTTCTTGTTTACAGCAACCTCCCTGCAGAATTGATTGACTTGAGTGATGACGAGATAGCAAAAATCAAGTCGATGACGTTGGGCCGGGAAAAAACAATGAGTATGCTCGAAGTACTCTTGAATTCTGAAGATTTGATTAAAAGATCAATGAACGCACGTGTTGCTATCGAGTTGCTACTCTGTCAACTTATCAGAAGTACTGAGGCAAAATTACCACAGACTAATAACACGCCCACAGCTGATACAAAACAAGAAATCCTTAACACTCTACAAACACATAGTCCGAAATTGGCCGCCTTGTTACATCATTCGTCAATGAAGATAGATGGTAAAAAGATTGTCATCAATGCAGAGAATGATTTTGCTCAGAAGCAGTTGCTGCAGAGCAAGGAATTGCTCGAAAGAGTTTTTAAAGAAGTGCTAAGACACGAATGTAGATTAGCCGTGGGTGTCGTTGACAGCGTAAAACAAGAGAACAATATTGAGGATACAATTAGAGCATTGTTTGACGGAGAAGAGGTGAGATGAAGGATTTTCTTAAGCAAGCGCAGAAGTTGCAGGCGCAATTGTTGGAGCAACTGCGCGCCATTCGGGTCGAAGGCAGCGCTGGTGGTGGAATGGTGAGAATAGATATGGATGGCGAACAGAACGTCCATGCCGTCAAGATTGAACCTCAGGTTCTTGAAGAGAAGGATGTCGCGATGCTCGAGGATCTCATCGTTGCTGCGTTCCACGATGCGCGCAAGAAAATCCTTGAAAAAACGCAGGAGAGCGTGAAGTCAATTACAGGACTGCCGCTTCCGTTTTAGTATTGGCCGTCGGGTCTGATCTCCCAGAATAATAACTGCCCCAGAAATTACTTTACAAGTAATATCTTGTCGATAACCGTTTTTCCATTCATGCTCGCTCGGTAAAAATAGGTGCCAGGGGCGAGCTCGCGATTCTTATCATCATAGAAATCCCATTCGAATTCATGCCTGCCGCGTTCCAGTATCGCGTCAACTAGCTGTTTCACCCTTTGCCCCAACACATTATAGAAATCGATCCTAACCCGCATTTTCGTGTGCAGTGTAGCTGAAAGCCTGAGATTACCGGTGGTTGGATTTGGAAAGAAGTTGATTGTGTTAGCGATGCCGGTAGGAGCTCTGTGTTCCTCTATGGTGCTGGGAATACCAAAGAAATCAAGTACTTTCTCGATCAGATTGACTTTCGTGCTCGGAAAGGTACCGTCGACGAGCCCCCCGAGCTCAAAGGAGGAGCCGATTGTCCTATATGCACCTGCATCATGCACGATGGTTCGGTTGAAGCCGCCGTTGACGAACAACGCGTAGGCTGGCGATATAGGAGCGATGCGGTCCATATAGCTGTTTTCACCATCATAGGAAAACGACATGCCTTCGGTGAATGTACCCGTGATGCCGTCGATGGTGCCCGACATCGTACCGCCATCATCGACTTGGTCGATGCCAAAATGGCTACGGTAAATGTCACCAGCCGGGTCATAGCACCAAGCATCAGCTCCCTCCATATAGCACTTGCCACCAGCATCAAGATAATCGACTAGCGTATTTGCCTGCGTTACATCTAGTTGGTGGTTGTTCGGCCAAACGCCTAGACACACGATCATGTATTCGTATGAGTTGAAATCTGGGAAGGTCGTGGAATATTCGTAGTCAATACCGAGACTGTCGAGGTAGGCGATAAGAGGTATGCTTGTGATCGGTGTCACATCCGGTTCCCAGATACCGATGGCAATCACGTCGACAATTACGAATAGATAGTTGCCTGAAGGAGGCGCATAGGAGGTGTTGTAGTTTACTGACGCATCGACTGCCTTGATTCGGTAAGTGATAGTATCACCAACATTGACCGTACCACCGAAGTTGGCGCCGTAGGTATCGCCACCGGTGTTTGGCATCGGTATCGGTGTCTGGGGTACACCGTTTATGCCATATTCGAGAATGACCGAATCAACCCCGGAGTCATCTGTCACTACGGCTGATACATATGCTGGCCAGCTGTTGATTGTTTGGTTGCCCAAAGGTGCGTGAGTAATCTCCGGGGGTGTGATATCGAAGCCGACGTAGAAGGAGTATATCTGCGGTGGTACGTGCTTCGGCGATGTGCGCTTGATTCCGTCGTTGTTCTGAGTTGAAATGTAATAGTGCACTGTATCACCGTTGGATTGTGGGGGGATGTAGCCGGCATAGACACCCGGTGTGTCGACAACGGGTGTGAAGGGAACGGTGGTGTAATTGCTGCTGTCTATCTTGTAGTGTATCAGTGTCGAATCGAGCATCAAGTCAGCGGATGTTGTTATTCGAGCCCGCACGCGATAAGCATTCACGGTATCTTCCGTATCGGTCAGAGGATAATGCTGAATGTGCGTGTATTTCGAGCTCGGCACCTGTATGGTGATGCAGTGTATTGCGCCTCCAGAGCCAGCCATGGCGGCGCAGTTTATACCGACGATCTCATGGTCGGGTAATAGCTGCTGGTAGATGAATAATGCGGTGTCATCCTCGGGTTCGTTCCAGAGGGGTACTAGTACCTTGTTGTTCACAAATAACGAGTTGAGATATGATGGTGGTGCACTCGAGGTAGACCATGGCATCGGGATGCGGGCGACCCGATACGGGTAGCCTTCGCGATTCTTACAGTTGCTGATCGAATCGGCATTTTGGTTCAGTAACGCATGGTTTTGGTGTCCTGGTGCATATTCGCCCACCAATATGAGAGTGTCATTCAATGCCTTGGTCCAGAGATCGATGTGTCCAGTATATTCGATGTTGATGCGAGGTACGACAATGAATTGCTCCAATCCACTGTAGGCAAGCATCAACGACTCGATCTGAGCCGAAGTGTACGATGGGTTTTCTTGGTGTATTAATGTGCTGGCAAAACCGGTTCCGAGACCATCGACCATGAAGTTACCTCCGGCATGTTCTAGAGGTGAACCATATACCGGCATCATCCAAGACTGACCGATACGCCAGGGAATTGTGTCGTCAAGCGGACGAGGGCGATTGTAGATGAAGTCGACGATCCCTTCTGCATTGTCTTCTTTGCGCATGAACCACGGCCCGTAATCACGAATCCATATTGAATTCCTGGGCCACACATAGAAACTGATCGAGTCCAGAGGAACCCCCTGGGACTGCAGATAACTGGTGATAGAGCTCTGCTCTCCGGCGCTGCCTACGATGATATATACCTGTGAGACCTCCCCTGCTTCTTGCACTATTTGACGGTAGATACTAGTGTACAACCCGTAAATCCAGGTAATGAAAACACCTCTGAGTTCTTCAAATTCCCCGGGTGTTTCGACCCATCCTCCGGGTGGGGTGGTGATTACGTGGCCCTTACCGATTTCATCGACCCTGAGACTCTCTTCTGGAGTCATCCACTTAGGTAGAAATGTTTCATCGGTTTGGGTAAAAAGCAATGCTAAACAGATCAGGAAATTCATGCACACTCCAAGGAACCCCGCCGTGGGTCAGCAGCAATACGCCGAGTGCAGCAGAGCGTATTAGCGATACTACCTGCGATGCTCGGCGAGTTTATCAAAAAATATTTTCCGTATTTCCTCAAGCCTTGCTTCAGTTTTGGCCTCGAATCTTAGCACGAGTACGGGTTGGGTGTTGGAAGGTCTTATCAATCCCCAGCCATCGTCAAAGTCAACGCGCACGCCGTCAATGTCGATGACACGATATGATTTCTTGAAAAATGACTTCAGCTCCTCAACGATTTGGAACTTTGCCTCATCAGTGGTATCAATTCGAATCTCTGGTGTTGAGTAGTATTTTGGGACTCTCTTTGCCAGGGCGGAAAGTTTCTCACCCCGACTCAGTATTTCAAACAGCCTTAGCGCAGCATAGATGGCATCATCATACCCGTAGTAGCGGTCAGCGAAGAAGATGTGACCGGACATTTCACCGGCCAACGGTGCTTCTTCTTCCTTCATCTTCGCCTTGATTAGCGAATGGCCAGTTTTGTACATCAATGGTATACCACCCAGTTCCTCAATTCTCTCGATGAGTCCTTTCGAACACTTGACTTCGAAGATAATTTTTGCCCCAGGCATCCGGGCCAGCAATTCTTCGGCATATATGGCCAGAAGTACATCACCCCATATGATTTGACCGTTCTCGTCGAGGGCTCCGATACGATCACCGTCACCATCAAACCCGATTCCGCATGAGAAATCGCCGGATTTTACGGTATTGATTAACTCCTTGATATGATCGGGTACGACTGGGTCTGGGAGATGGTTGGGGAACGTTCCGTCTGGCTCTTTGTACAACATGAGATAATCCAATCCCAGTTTTTTCAAAATTTGTTCAAACACCGGCCCACACGTGCCGTTCCCCGTATCAACCGCGACCTTCAAATCTTTTTTTATCTCAAGCGAATGCGTAACGTAATTCACGTAGTCAGCCAGGAGATCCTTTTTCTGGCAAACTCCTTGCCCAGATTCAAACTTACCTTCTTCAATGCGCTTTCTCAAGTGTTGGATTTCATTTCCATATATAGTGCTCTTGTTGCGTGCCACCTTGAAGCCGTTGAATTCTTTAGGATTGTGGCTGGCAGTTATCATGATTCCATTTTCGATCTTGTAGTGAAAAAGTGCAAAATAAAGCACCGGTGTGGGCACCATGCCGATATCTATGACATTACACCCTGTTTCGTTGAGTCCTTTGATCAACGTCTTTGCGATGCGTGGTGAGGAAATGCGCATATCCTGTCCAACAAATAGATCTTTCTGCCCATGTGCACGATAGTAGCTGCCTACACCTCGGGCAAAGAGATAGACATCATCATCATTAAGGTCATCTTGCGCAAGGCCGCGGATGTCGTATTCGCGAAATATTGATGGGTTAATCATGACAACTGCTCCTCAACATCGGTGATGACTTCGTCTAGTATTTTTAATGCAGCATCGGCATCCTCTTTGGTAATCATCAAAGGTGGTGACATGCGTAACGAACTGATACCGGCTCCATAAAGAATCAACCCACGCTTGAAGCATTCGCCGGTTATGACTTCTTTTATGTTTTTACCTTCGCGCGTGACCCGGGGGGCGAAAAATTCTTTGGTCTTCCTGTCCTTTACTATTTCCACTCCTAGCATCAATCCAAGGCCCCGTACCTCGCCGATGATCTTGTGACGTGACATCATTTCGACCAAACGCTGTTTCAGCATATCCCCAATATGTGCGGCGTTATCGATCAACTCACGCTCGATGATTCTTAACGACGCTGAGGCGGCAGCACAAATGACAGGATTGCCACCAAAGGTCGAGCCATGAGAACCGGGCACCCAGGCTCTTGAGTCCACTTCAGGATCCATGAGTGCTGCCTTGCCGATTGTGGCGCTCATGGGTAAGCCCGAGGCGATGGCTTTAGCGGTTAGTATAATATCCGGAGCGATGTCGACATGATCGCAGGCAAACCAGCGGCCGGTTCTTCCGAGTCCACACTGAATTTCATCAAAGATAAGGGTAATCTCGTGCTCGTCGGCGATCTTTCTCAGAGCCGGCAGGAATTCCTTGGGTGGGACTATGTAACCGCCCTCGCCCTGGATCGGTTCGACCATGATCAGACTTACATCTTCGGGGTCGATGAGCCGTTCGAATATCACGTCGGTCAGGTAGGATAAGCAGTGTATTAACGGTACACCCTTGTAATCATGCTTGATGCAATCCGGGTACGTTTGCCCGAAAACACATCGGTAGCAGTATGGGTATGGCACGTGATAGGCCTCGGGAATGAGGCTTGAGAAGTGCGCCCGCTGTACGCGCTTACTGCCGGACATGGTCATTCCGGCAAACGTGCGTCCGTGAAAAGCCCCAAGAAAGCTTATCATCCTTGGGCGCCGCGTGAAATAACGGGCAATCTTGAGCGAAGCCTCTACTGCTTCGGCACCTGAGCTGCCAAAGTATACGCGTTTTTCAAAATCCCCGGGAGTTATTTGCACAAGCTTTTCGGCCAATTCGATTTGGGGTGTGTAGTAAAAGTCGCTACCCGAGATGTGAATCAATTTTTGGGCTTGGTCGTTGATCGTATCTATTACTTCCGGATGACAATGTCCGGTGCCAACTACTGCAAATCCAGCCCCGAAGTCCAAGAAATCTTTGCCATCAACGTCGGTGACCCGTGCACCTTTGGCATGGTCTACGACCAGAGGAATCTCGTCGGTTCGGGTATGCGCACCAAACATGACTTTCTTGTCACGTTCGACGATTTCCTTTGCTCGCTTACTAATCTTTGGTGATTTGTATTCGATCATCTCTCAAATACTCCTTCTCAAATTCATCTCACTCACTCTTGATCAAAGTTCAAGTAAATTTAAGCCTGTTGCTTCGTCCTCTTTGCGCACCAGCGGTTCGGTAAAGGGGAATAGAACGATTTCCAGTGTTGCCGGAACAACTCCCTTGAAGAGATGTCCGCCAAAAGCATTGAAACCAGCATCGGTGATGGTAACATGACAGTGAATCAGGATCTCGTCGTCTAACATTGAGACATTGCCGACAAAACTCGTGAATTCATATTCATCGTTAAATTTCTTTCTGACGTAAGAACGCTTGTGGGCATCGAAGTAGCCCAGTTCCAGTTCTTTGCCAACACCGAGTCCATAAAAGAAACCGCCTTTGATTCCTGCCTTCTGTATTGCATTTTGCAGCGCGGTGATGATTTCTTCATTTTTTTCTATGCGTATCACCGTATATGTGTCAAATCTCTTCAATTTCATTTGCAACTCCTCAAGGCTGAGGTGGAAAACAAATGGCTAGAGCGTGCTCATTGCGCGGATGTCAGTCTATCAGACCCAACCACGGGCCAAGCAAAAACTGTACCCTGCCGATCAATAAGCTGACTCTCGCCATAACCGTGTACCCGAATGATGCACCAAACCCAATCATAATGAAAATAATGCCGAGTCTCGATGTGTGACCGAGAACACCTTTGTGTTCCTTTGAGAAGAAAAAGTAGATCAACGTGCATATGACACCGATAAGGATGAACAGGGACCAGACACCACTGGTCGGATTTGAAAAGCTCGTCGGTGCTACCACGGTGCCTTCGAGTTGCCGCAGTACTTCGGCCTGAAAGTATGCCGGTATCGAAAGCCCGGCCCCCCAGCCAATCATGAAGCCAATGGGAATGCGCACGAGCCAGGAGATCTTGGGGATGAAGCGTGTGAAATACATGAGACCCAAGAGCAGCGGTACCACATAGATGAATTCACCAGCACCTAAAGGCTCGAACAGATTTGGCCTTAGAGAATTTTGCCAGTAGAACACGATGTAGTAACCGTTTGCCACACCGACAAATAGATGCTCGCCGAATTTATAGAAAGGATTGTCTTTATATAAGAATGAAAATATCATTAGGGTTAAGAATGCGCCTATCCAAATCCAAGGGTCGCTACTCACGGATATCTCCTGTTTTTCCTTTCTTGCCGCGGCGTGAGAAGAAGTAACCAACATTGCCAAGAATAATGAAGATCATTATTAGAATGTGTATCATCGATTGAGAATTCATCCCAGTTTCGGCAGTGCCCAGAGTGCGCGCGTAGCCGTGGTCAAACACCAGCTTCTCGTATTCAGCTGCACCTTTCATTCCCGACATCATTCCCGACATCTGTCCGGTTTGCAGAAAGGGGTAGTATTTGGGTGCCATGACCGCGGTCAGACCAGCACCGACGTTGACGCCATAGCGAGTTTGCGGGTAGCGTATCCAGTCCAAGGGGTAATCAGCCGAAGAAATAATGACCACGATGGCAACATTCTTGTAATTCCTCACTTTGTTCATCAGTGGGAAAGAATCAATGACATTTCCGAAATAATCACGAGGGTATACGCCAACAATTTCCTCGCCCATGTCTAATTGAGCGGCAATTCTGCCCGACTTCCAGCCCAAATACACATAATCAACGCCGTAGTCAAAAGAGTCATCGTTGATTGCTGCGAGGCTATCGAATTCCTGCGCAATTGATGTGATAGCATCAAGCGCAAGCCCTGGTGCCTGTGGATCATACGAGAGCCCGATGACCGGAATACCCCGAGAGAAGCAGTGCCGAAGCAGCGCCTTGGCCATTGGATGACATTCCGGTTGAGTTTGAGGCGTGTAGTCGAAAGATATCATGACTGCTTTGTCGTTTGGTGGTATTGATTCAATAAAATCAAAGAGTCTTTTTGTTTGCGGCATGATATTCTGTGGAATTGTTACCTTAACGAAAAAGGGCAGGA
Source organism: Caldifarciminota bacterium SM23_42 (assembly GCA_001303785.1). GTDB lineage: Bacteria > Hydrothermota > Tepidihabitantia > SM23-42 > SM23-42 > SM23-42. The sequence goes on from LJUJ01000016.1 coordinate 24,411, forward strand.
TGACAAGACTCGTAAGCAGCAAGTAGATTATGCGCCGGTCGATCTTTGTTATTCTCTCATACCACTTCATTCTTTACCTCCTAGCCACGATCGCTCGATGCCCAGGATTATTTTCAATGCGGTGGCAATGGATCCGAAGGCTACTCCTAAGAGAATGCCCCGTTGCGATGCCATGTTAGGTACCTGCATGACCCATTCCGCAAAGGCAGGGAACCTTGGATGTATGTACTGGCCAAAGGGCATGAATCCTATCATCACAATGAACGCAGACACCAGTAGTAGCGTTGCTTCGAGACTCCGCGCGCGGAATGCACGGTAGGCTGCCGATGCCATGTAGTATGCAAGTAATGCAAACATGGTCGCTCCGAGGGGTGCCATTACGTTCAAATAGATCTTTTGGTATAGAGATTCGGGGTCAACACCCCAGACCAATCCAATTGCCGCCATGCCTGTCATGCCTGCCAAGGTGACGATGCTGTAAGGCCAGTCTTCTTTTCTCTTACTAATTTTGTATGTATGATGCCGGATCAAGTTTCCAATGGCCAAGACCAGCGCGAAAGCCGTCAGAACGATGACCCACCTGTATATTACACTGCCGAATTCCAATGACACAGGATGGGGAATGAAGAATTGCACGATCATCACAATCCCCATGAGAAAACAGATTGCCAGTGGTAATTTACGCTTCATTGTATCCTCAACATTGGGAGCAAATCTAAACCAACAAATGAGAACAATGTGAAAAGGAGCAAGACGATGAGCGCGATGAATTTGCCATAATCTTGCGCTTTCAAGGAGCCGAGTAGAATTGGCTCACGGGAAAGATAAGCGCTCGCCGCATAGAGTTCTTCACCCATCAACGTATAATCACAGGCCGTCACAAAGAAAGGTAACTGTAAGACCGAATCAGTGCCCGCGATCTGGAAAGATCCAGCTTGGGCGCCGGTTTCGGCCATGATCAGTGATTCAGCCCAGAATCTGCCAATGAAGAAATTGGTGGCCGGTTTCTCACGCATCATAATTCCATTGATCGCACCAGCAAACCCGAATTGGGCTTCGGTTACGTAACGTACGTAATCTTCCTTGAATTTATCTGGTCTGCCTTCAGCGATGAATGCCTCCTTGACGACCTCTTTGGATACGGTGTACGTCACGGACCATCGATTTGGTACAATCAGCGGTGTGTCGTAGAGGGCGATTTTTTTCGCCACCTCGCCCAATATATTCATCGAGGCGATGGTCGCGGTCCAGTCAATATCGCCGAGTCCCGGTACATAGAGGATCGGTTTACCCATCTCAGTGGCTCTACCCACTGCTTCTTCGACTGCGGCGAGACCAGCGATTTTTCTGATAAACAATCCCTTGCCAGACCTCGCCTTCACGACGAAATAGGCTAACATCGTGGTAAAGGTAAGAATAGAAACGAGTACGTTAATGCGTCCCGTGTGAAATACCTGAGGAGAAGATATGCCTATGTTGCTAGGTTCAGAACGGAACAGCTCGCCATTCTTTACCGCCGCTACTACATATTGATACTCCTTGCCGTCTTGAACTCCCTCATCTTCAAAAATGGAAACAGTACGTATTGTGGTGCCAATCTTCTCATAAATTGAGTCCGGCGATAACCTTCTGAAGATTGTATAACCATCAATCGATACATCGTCATCTGAGAGTCGCCATTTTAGCAAGATCGTTGCGCCAGCATCATTTGGCTTGTCGGCTGCTGTGATGTCTGTGGGTGGGAGGATGCTCAAGAGCATCAACAGATAAACCACCGCCTATTATATGCATAAAACCAAAGGTGTCAACCGCACAAACCCCGCGTGGTTTGGGCTTTAGAGTATAGCAAAGGCTTCCTGCCTCGCTGTGCTAGCCTAGGGGTAGCTCTGCAAGGAAATCTTTTTAGCGATACAGTTTTTTCTTTAGGTTAAACACGCTACGGGCCAAGGATGTTATTGTACATTCAACAATGAAAGCAGATTCAATCCAAGAAACGCCACGATGCTGAAGCCAACGAGTATGAAAAGCGCAACTAGCTTACCAATGTCTTGTGCCTTTAACGAACCGAGTAGCACAGGTTCTCGTGATAAGTAGGCACTGGCTGCGTACAGCTCTTCGCCCATAAGCGTGTAGTCACAAGCGGTGACAAAGAAGGGTAATTGTAGTACCGAATCAGTGCCGGCGATTTGAAATGCACCGGTCTGGGCGCCAGTCTCGGCCATGATAAGAGATTCAGCCCAGAACCGACCAATGAAAAAGTTGGTCGCTGGCTTTTCGCGTATCATGATGCCATTGACCGCGGCGGCAAAGCCGAACTGAGCCTCGGTGAGATAACGCACATAATCTTCCTTGAATTTTTCGGGCCTGCCTTCAGATATAAAGGATTCCTTCACTACTTCTTTTGATACAGTGTACACGACCGACCAGGTATTGGGTACAACCAGTTCTGTGTCATACTTGGCGATTTTTCTCGCTACCTCGCCCAGGATGTTCATCGAAGCAATTGTCGCGGTCCAATCAATATCACCGAGGCCGGGTACATACAGTATCGGTCTGCCCATTTCGGTTGCTCGACCCACCGCCTCTTCGACCGCAGCAAGACCCGGAATCTGTCTGATATAGAGACTCTGACCTGTTCGTGCTTTAGACACAAAGTAGGCAAGTAGCCCGGTGAAGGCGATTATTGCAATCAGAACATTAATGCGGCCAGTATGGAATATGTGGGGTCGGGAGCTAACCGGATTGCTCGGTTCTGCATAATGCAGTTCACCGTTTTTTGAGCATGCAACCGTATAAATGTAGGTCTCGCCGTCCACGGTTTCATCATCTTCGAAAGACGTAACGCCAGGCATAGTCGAACCAATTCTCTGGTATACAGTGTCCTTTTGCGTCTTTCTCAGAATGATGTACCCTTCTATTGAAATATCATCAGGCGACAAAGACCACTCAACCTGAATCGCCGACCCGGCGTCATTGGGTTTGTCTACAGCGCGAACATCGACCGGAGACCGTACTGATAATGAGACAAGGAGACAGGGAGACAAGGATATAGGGCGACAAGGGGATGAGGTGACGAGGAGGCAGGACAAAACAGTAGCAAGTCTTACTGGCACAGATAATTCTATTGAAGTGGTGCTTTATGTCAATCATCATGTTGACTTTGGTCTGCATTCGTTTATAATACGGTCATGAAAATTCTGGTAACCAGTGCTCTGCCTTACGCTAACGGTGACATTCATCTTGGTCATCTCGCCGGTGCTTATCTGCCGGCCGACATTTATGTTCGTTACCAACGGCTCAAGAGACGCGATGTCGTTTATATATGTGGCACCGACGAACACGGTGTGCCGGTAACGATCAGTGCGGAGAAACAGAAGAAAACGCCGCGGGAAATTGTCGATCAATACTACGCTTCGATTAAAAAATCCTTTGAGGATTTTGGTATGACGTTCGACAATTTTTCACGTACGTCGCTGCCGATCCATCATCGTCTCGCTCAAGATTTCTTTCTCAAAATAAACGAAAAGGGTTTCATTTACCCACGTGAGGTCGAGCAGTTCTATTGCACACGCTGTAAGCGTTTCCTGCCGGACCGCTATATTACCGGGACTTGCCCAAAGTGCAACAATGAAGGTGCTCGTGGCGATCAATGCGAGTCGTGCGGACACTGGCTTGAACCTTCGGAGTTGATACAACCGCGATGCCTGGTGTGTGGCGAGACACCGAAGAAGACGCGGACCAAACACTGGTATTTTAGATTGTCACAATTTCAGGATAAACTGAGCAGTTGGATTGCAGATAAGAAAGAGTGGAAGGAAACAGTGTTGACCTTTGTGCAGGGTTGGTTGCGTGAAGGCCTCCAGGACCGACCGATCACGCGGGACCTATCATGGGGTGTACCGGTACCGTTGGACGATGCAGAGGATAAGGTCCTCTATGTGTGGTTCGATGCTCCGATCGGCTACATCTCTTCGACCATCGAATGGGCGCAAAGGCAAGGTAAACCTGATTTGTGGAGAGACTACTGGCTCAGCAAAGACACCAAGTTGGTACACTTCATCGGTAAGGATAATATTGTCTTCCATGCCTTGATATGGCCGGCTATGCTCATGGCCTACGGCGATTATGTCTTGCCTTCGGAAATACCAGCTAACCAATTCTTGAACTTAGAGGGCGGTAAATTCTCAACATCCAAGGATTATGCAATATGGCTGCCGGATTATTTGAAAGAATTCAAGGCTGATTCGCTGCGCTATGCCCTGACACGTAATGCGCCTGAGGCGCGCGATACTGATTTTACCTGGCGCGACTTCCAGGCTTGGCATAACAATGAGTTGGCCGATATCCTGGGCAATTTCGTCAACCGTACGCTGACCTTTATCAAGAAATACTACAATTCTTCGGTGCCTTCTACGTCGTTTTTTGCCGAACGTGATAATTACATACTCGACCTTTTGAAAAAAGCACCGCATGCAGTCGGAGATAGGCTTGAAAGATTCGAGTTCAAGGGCGGGTTGCAGGAGTTAATGAAGATAGCTCAGGAGGCGAACCGCTATTTCGATCACGAAGAGCCCTGGTCGACCCGCAAGAAAGACCCGGCGGCTTGTGCAAGGACGATGTGCATCTGTATGAAAATTGTGACCGCGCTGTCAGTATTGACCGAACCTTTTCTTCCATTCACTGCTCAGCGTATAAAGAAAATGATAAACGCGGTGCCTCAGTCTTGGGATGATATCGGAAGGCCCGAGTTAGCCACGGCTGTCGGCGAGCCCGTGATTCTTTTTGAAAAGATTACTGATGAAATCATAAAGGCCCAGGTCGAAAAGTTAAAGAAGGAATCGGTTGATCTTGAATACTTTTCAAGAATAAACCTGAAAACCGCCAAGGTATTGACTGCCGAGCGCGTTGAAGGCACTGCGAATCTCATAAAATGCGGGATCGAAGTCGGAGATCAGCGAAAGCAGATTGTAGCTGGCGTTGGCAAAGATTACGCGCCCGAAGAGTTGGTTGGTAAGACGATCGTGATCGTCGATAATCTCGTGCCGGTAAAGATAAGAGGGGTCTTATCTGAAGGAATGCTTTTGGCCGCCGTGGATAAGAAGGGTATTGTACTAATTACCGCCGACAGACCTGCGTCCTCAGGGACCGCGGTGCAATAGAGGATATTTTATTTCTCTTGAAAAACTGTGTGTTCAGATTGCATGCGCATATAGATGATTGATACGCATTGTCATCTTATAGATCCCCAATTCATAAAGGACTTGCCCGTGGTGCTGAAGCGAGCGCAAGCAGCGGGTATTAGAAAAATCGTGAACGCTGGCTATGATACCGATACCAGTAGCCGGACGATTGTCATGAATGACGAATATCCTTGGCTGTTACCCGCGGTCGGTATTCATCCTAACGAAGCCGCAGAGCAGTCGATCAAGGAAATGGACAAGATTGAAGCAATGCTTACCAGCGAGAAGATAGTCGCGATTGGTGAGACCGGTCTTGATTACTATCGCGATTTTATGCCTCGCGAGGCACAGCAGGAATTGTTCCGCCAGCATATCGCGTTGGCAAGAAAGGCGTGCTTGCCATTACTTATTCATACAAGAAACTCAATTGAAGACGCAATACGGATATTGAAAGCAGAGGGCTGTTATCACGGTGTTTTTCATTGCTACAGCGGAAGCCATGACCAGGCAGAAAGGATTATTGGTATGGGTTTCTATGTCAGTTTTGCGGGTGTGCTTACCTACTCCAAGCGTGCACGTGAAATCATCCAGACGGTGCCGCGTGACCGTCTCTTATTGGAAACCGACGCGCCTTTTCTGGCGCCAATCGGACACCGTGGCCAGCGAAATGAACCATCGTATATTATGGAAACTTTAAAATGTGCTGCAAATATGCTGGATATCAGGCCGGAACGTTTGGAAGAAATCTTAGATGCCAATGCCATGCGACTCTTTTCGCTAGATTAGCGGTATGTCAAAAAGACGCAGAATACTCGGTCAGCATTTCCTGAACAGTTGGAGATTTGCGGCAAGGATCGCAGAAATAGCAGAAACCAGGGATGAGGTGGTGATTGAAATTGGTGCAGGCAAGGGCATTCTGACCAAGCAACTGGCTAGGAAAGCGAGGCGGGTAATTGCGGTGGAGATCGATGCTAGGTTGGCCGATCTTCTTGAAAGCATGCAGCTTCCTAATGTCGAAGTGATTAACCGTGATTTCTTACAGGTGGAACTGAAGGATCTAGGTAACCCGCTAGTTGTAGGGAATATTCCTTACAACATCACATCGGCCATTATTCGCAAGTTAATACAGGATAAGTGTTATGTAAAAAGAGCAACATTGACCGTGCAGCGAGAATATGGAGCAAAGATGATGGCGCCGATGGGGAGCCCGGCTTATGGCTATCTTTCGATATGTGTCAACCATTATTTCGATGTTTCTAAGAAATTAGTCATACCTGCAAGATATTTTTCGCCAAGACCGAGTGTGAGTTCAGTCGTTGTTGTGCTCAACCCTAAGAAGGGCGGAAAGGGCGGTATTGATAAGAGTTACGAAACGAGATTATTCGAATTCATTGCCGGGGTTTTTCGCTATCGGCGCAAGTTTTTGCGAAATGCGATCATGAATTGCTTGGGACATTTACCCGACGGCATCCCTGAAGATATGCTTCGAAAGAGGCCACAGCATCTCAGTCTTGGTGATTACCAAAGCATTTATGCCGTAATATCGGGTACCTAATGATAAAACATAAAGTCCTCATTAAAGAAGATGAGAACCTCGAGGCGGCGATAGCCGGGATATTCCAAACCCTTGGACCGGCCAAGCTCAGAAAAAAACGAATCCTCGTGAAGCCAAACATGCTTAGATCAGCAAATCCGGATGATTGTGTGGTCACGGATCCGCGGCTGCTAAGGGCGACAGTTGACTTTCTGCTAGAGTCTGGCGCCGAGGTTGTCGTCGGAGATAATCCCATGCCCGACTCAAGGAATATGAACGAGCTCGAAGTTGCTCAGTCTTGTGGTTTCACAGATGCCGCCATGGGTAGGTTTAGAAACATTGGGCGGTATTCAAAGAAAATAGTGCGTAAGGCGAATCTGCTTAAGGAATTGTATATATCACGAGAGGTGTTGGATTGCGATTTGCTAGTTTCGCTTCCCAAGTTCAAGACCCATGAGCTGACTATCATGACCATTGCCATAAAAAATCATTTTGGTGTTATCCCTGGTGGGCAGAAACTTTACATTCATTCATTATTTCCGAAAATCAATGATTTCAGTAAGGTTCTTCTCGAGATATATCAAACAAGGCCACCCGAGATCATTATCGTCGATTGTCTGAATATCGTTGACGCCAGGGGCAAGAAATTCTCACCGGGTAGGCTTATTGCCGGAGACAACGGCCATGCGGTTGATTACACTTGCGCGCTGATGGCCGGGGTGAGTCCATATCACATTCCTACCGTGAGAATCGCGCGTGACGAAAAAATTTTCAGTCCCGACAATATCGAATATCATGGGGTAGTAAAAAATATTGATGGTTACACGTTACCTTTCACATTTCCCCTGAGAAATACGATTGTCGAATTATTTGCTCGATTCTTCTATCAAATTCTACTCAAACGTGTTCCGGTTATTAACCATGCGCGATGTACACGGTGCTCTTCGTGCGAAAATGTCTGCCCCCCTAGGGCGATAAGGAAGCAACAAATAGATTATGGTGCATGCATAAAGTGTTACTGCTGTTTGGAAATCTGTCCGAATCAGGCCATTAGAATCAAATATAAAACGATCTAATATTCAATTTCCTCAATGATGGGCTGTGATTGACACCATGTTGACATGGAGTATAATGGAATAGCCATGCGACTCTTCTTCGAAAAACTGATTACGCGCCGTGATTTTCTAAGGACATGCGGCTGGCTAACAGTGAGTGGTGTCGTCATATCGAGATTGACAAGATTTGCCGCTGCCCAAGAGGCGAAAATTGGTTTCATCAAGCCGGCACCGGCAATGCATTATGAAAAATTACCTAACCAGAAAGTGAAATGCCTGCTCTGCCCAAGGAAATGTATCGTCGCCAAGGGACATCGGGGTTTCTGCCGCGTACGAGAAAACCGTGGTGGTGAGTACTACACTCTTGTTCATTCTAATCCTTGTGCTGTACACATAGATCCAATTGAGAAGAAACCGCTATTTCACTTTCATCCTGGAACCACGGCACTCTCCATAGCCACGGCAGGATGCAATTTCACCTGCAAGAATTGTCAGAATTACGATATCTCGCAAGCCCGCCCCGATGATACGGTTAATATCGACATCGGTCCTAAAGGAATCGTAGAACTTGCACAGAAATATAACACGCCAACAATCGCTTATACGTATACCGAACCGACGGTATTTTATGAATACATGCTCGAAACCGCAAAGATCGCGAGGAGCAGGGGTCTGTTGAATATTTATCACTCAAATGGCTATATCAATCAGGAGGCGCTGACAACACTCGTGCAATACCTGGACGGTGCCAATGTCGATCTTAAAGGATTCAGCGATACGTTCTACAGAGAAATAACCGGCGGTAACTTAAATCCAGTGCTGGAATCGCTGAAGACGTTGAAGAAGCATGGGGTGTGGCTTGAGATCACGAATCTCGTGATCCCAACGAAGAATGACTCCGAGACCTCAATCGAAGAATTATGCAACTGGGTTATGAGCGAATTAGGTAATGAAACACCGATTCATTTCTCTCGCTTCTACCCGCAGTACAAGTTGCAAAATCTACCACCGACACCAGTTGAGACGTTAAAGAAGGCCGCCGAGATTGCTCGTGTGTGTGGGTTGGATTACGTATACATTGGTAATGTGCCCGGCGTGACGGAGGAGGACACATATTGTCCTCGATGTGGCAAAACGGTTATCGGACGCACCGGTTATTATATACATAACCAAAGCATCAAGGATGGCCGGTGCGAGTTCTGTAATGCGACAATCGCAGGTAGATGGGATTGATAGATCATAGCCTCAGATAGCTCATTTATGTAGAGTGGTAATATTACACTTTTGCCACCTTGCACTTGACAGGTAAATGAATATGTATAGAATTGTAATATGACAGTGAAGCAGTTGCGAGCGTCACTTAACAGTGGTCAGATATGTAACGAGTACCTGCTTTTCGGTGATGAACCGTTGCTTATCGATCGGGCTTTGGAGGCGATAAGAAATGCGCTTAAAGTAGATGAATCCTTCGACCAGGATAGGTTTTCGCTCACCGAAGCTACGATCGAAGACATAATGGCTAAGTTGTATCTCATGCCGCTGATTTCAGCCAAACGGTTGATAATTGTCGTCAATCTCGAGGATGTGCACGACCGTGATTTGGTTGACTTCGCAGACGCCGTGAATCGCAACAACCCTGGCAACTGCCTGGTCATGGTTTATCTACTTAAGAAAGACGTCAAGTATTACAAAAACGTGTTTAAGAGACTGAGCAACATCTTTTCTAATACAGAGTGTGTGGATGTTATGCCCGATCGCGATACTATTAAAAAATGGATCCAGTCTAAGATCAGACGCGACAGACTGAATCTTAACGAATCGATGGTTAAATATCTTGAAGAAGAATTCGGCAACGACATTACCGGTCTCAAGAATGAATTTGACAAAATCGAGAATTACCTTCACGAGGCTGGTACAATAGATAAAAATAATATGAAGGATTTGTCCAGGGGTCTATGCAATTTCGATAGGTATGAAATGGTAAATGCATTCTTAGATGGACGCGCTGAGGCACTTACGATATTCGAGGAACTCCAGCCGTATTTGCGCACTAATGCAATACTTGTTGATGCTCTGGCAAGGGGTATGTTGGGCAGCGCACGTAAGAGAGATAATGGTATGCAGGTCAGCAAAACGAAGTTACAGGATATCTTGGAGCAACTGATCTTAGTTGACAGAAAGATAAAGACAAGCTCCATTTTCACCCGTTTACAAATGGAGCTTTTTATCCTGCACAATGCAGGTGGCTTTAAGAATGGAGTATCATATGGAAGATAAGATGTCAATTCTGAAAGAACTCCAGGAGCAGCGGACTGACGTTGTAAGCAAGTTGAAGAGAATTGAGGAGAAGAAGTCAACGGTCAGCGTTGAGGTCTACGAGAAGGTGAGAAAAGAGTATGCAGACAAACTCAAGGGTATTGAGGAAAAGCTCAGCGAACACATTGATTTGCTCACCGAGGAAGTGCAGCGTCTCAAGGCACAAGAAGAAGATATACTCAAGCAGAAAAAGGACACGAAGTTCAAAATGGAAGAGGTAGAACTCCGTTATTCAATCGGCGAGTATGACGAGGATTCATTTAATAAGGTCAAACAGGAAAATGACGCGAGTGTGAAGCAATTTGATGAGGATCTAAAGAAGATACGTGAGAATATGTCGTACTATAGTTCGCTTATGACATCGAAGGAACCCGAACCAAAACCAACACCAGCGCCAACGAAGGCTGCGGAGCCGGAGGCGAAGCTTGAGATCGACGAGCATATTCTGGAAGAAAAATTGCCTGAAGAAGAGGTAGCGCTGGAAGAGCTGTTATCTGAAGAAGAGGCTGTTAAGCCTGAAGTCACTACGGAAGCCCCCGCAAAGCCCGAGCCCATGAAAGACCAGGGCGTGACGTGCCCGAAATGTGGTCATGTTAATACGGCGGATTCGTGGTATTGCGAGAAATGTGGTGCCGAGATCCTCGGGGCATCAGAATCATCGTAGATTACTTCGAATTTCTTAATCTGACATGCAGTTTGACCATAGTAAAGTAGAAAAGAAGTGGCAGGAATATTGGAAGGAAAAGGGCCTGTTCCGCGCTGCGGCTAAACCCAGGAACAAATTCTACAATCTTGTGATGTTCGCCTATCCTTCGGGCGATATCCATATGGGACATTGTAAAAATTATCTAATTGGCGACGTTTATGCACGCTACATGATGAGGAGAGGGTTTGACGTTTTACATCCTTTTGGATGGGATGCTTTTGGGCTACCGGCCGAAAACCAAGCAATAAAACTCGGTATACATCCTGAAAAGTGGACACTAGAGAATATCCAAATATCTGATGAATCGTTGAAGCTGTTGGGAATCAGTTATGATTGGGATCGTGAGGTAATCACGTGTCTTCCTGAATACTATAAGTGGACTCAATGGATGTTCCTTCTGCTATATAGCCGTGGTCTGGCCTATAAAAAAGAGGCTTACGTGAATTGGTGTCCTGGTTGTCAGACAGTGCTTGCTAATGAACAGGTAATTGAGGGTAGATGCTACCGGGCTAATTGTCAGTCCATCATCGAAAAGAGAAAACTTAATCAATGGTTTTTCAGAATAACCGATTACGCGGAGAGATTGCTGGATGATTTGGACAAGTTGGGTGGCTGGCCAGACAATGTTAAGACGATGCAACGAAATTGGATTGGCAAGAGCGACGGTTGTGATATAGCGTTTAAGGTCGCCGAAAGGGAAACTCGCTTTAAGGTTTTTACGACTCGACCCGATACAATCTACGGCGTGACCTTTATGTCGATCGCCCCAGAGCACCCGGCAGTGGATGATCTCATCAAGGGTACGACATACGAGCAGGAGGTAAGACGGTATGTTCAGGAGGCAACCAAGAAGACCGAGCGGGAACGAACGGAGAAAGAGAAGGACGGCGTTGCTACTGGATGTCACGCGATCAATCCGCTCAGTGGAGAAATGGTGCCGATTTATGTTGCCGATTATGTTCTTCTGGAATACGGCAGCGGAGTTGTCATGGGTGTTCCTGCCCATGACGAGCGTGATTTTCAATTTGCCAAGAAGTACGAACTACCGATCAAGGTTGTAATCAAGCCACCCGATAGTGAGTTGCATGCGGCCTCGATGACCGAATCCTATGAAGAGACGGGTATAATGGTTGATTCTGGTGAATTTACTGGGCTCGACTCCAAGCAGGGCATCAGGGCTGTTACCGAGGTCTTGACTAAGAAACAGATGGGGGGAGCGAGTGTGAATTATCGTCTCAAGGATTGGCTCATTTCGCGTCAGCGTTACTGGGGAGCGCCTATTCCAATCATCTACTGTGAGAAGTGTGGTTTATTACCGGTGCCGGAGAAAGACCTACCAGTTCTGTTACCTAAGGATGTTACCGATTTTGTCCCCAAAGGTAAATCTCCCCTTGCCGCGGTCGAAGACTTCATTAACATCGAGTGTCCTAATTGCAGAGGAAAAGCAAAGCGCGATGCTGATACTATGGACACATTTGTTTGTTCCTCATGGTATTTCTTGCGCTATTTGGATGCGCATAATGAGGAAGAATTTTGTGCAAAAGAGAATGCTGACCGCTGGCTGCCCATTGATCAATATATAGGAGGCGGCAGCGAACATGCCACTGGTCATCTCATCTATTTCCGGTTCTTGACGAAGGTGTTATTTGACGCCGGATACATATCGACTGATGAGCCGGCAAATAATCTTTTCAATCTGGGGATGGTTCTGAAAGATGGTGAGGTGATGTCAAAATCCAAGGGTAATGCCATCCCGGCTCGCCAATTCATCAACAAACACGGTGCTGATGTTGCACGCATCACAATTCTCTTCGCGGCACCACCAGAACGCGAGATGGAATGGAGTGATGAAGGAGTAACTGGCGCAGAGAGATTCATCAATCGTATGTATCGTCTGGTTACTGATAACCAAGAAATAATCAGTAAGCAACGGCCAACGCATATCGCCGAGGATAATGAGGAGCTGTATATAAAAATTAACCAGACGATCCGCAAGGTGACACGCGACCTACAATCATTCAAGTACAATACGGCAATCGCCGCACTCTGGGAGCTCATGAACGCACTCTATTTGACAAAGAATCATGACGCGGTTTTTGGATTCGGGATTTATGCAATGGTTCATCTGCTTTCCCCGTTTGCACCCCATCTTTCAGATGAGCTATGGTCACTCATCGGTGGCGATGGTAGTCTCATGAAACAACCGTGGCTTGAACATGATGACAAACACATGAAAAGCAAGGCCACAACGATCGTGATTCAGATTAATGGTAAGGTGCGTTCGCACATTGAGGTTGTCGGCAGTATTCCTGAGGATAAGTTGAGAAAGATGGCGTTTGACGACGAACGGGTAAAACGCCATATCGAGGGCAAGAATGTCAAGAAGACCATCTATGTTCCAAACAAAATACTCAACATCGTTGTACAGTGATGTAGTATTTAAAGACAAGGAGGAAAAATGAGGAAGATGAAGAAAAGGAAGAAGAAGATGAAGGTTACAAAAAAGAAGAAAAAGAAGAAACCTTCAATAAGAGAACTGACGATTGATATTTTGAAAAGAACCAAGAAACCTTTACATTACCGAGATATCACGAAACGTTTGAAGAAACGCGGCTATAGATTCCATCGGAAAGATCCTGAGCGTTCGGTATACATTATTATCAATCGTTATCCGAAGATCTTCAAGAAGACAAAACCAGCCACCTACAAACTAAGGTAGAAAAGAAGGGGGCGTGAGCCCCCTCTTTTTTCGGTCTATTTCTCGGGTTTTGCGAAACCCTTCATTTTCTTAGCGTATTCGGCCAACTTCTGCGCGACTCGGTAGTTAATACTATTCTTTTCGAAGCCTGACTTTGTCTTTTTGCCGGCTTTCACACCGGTGAGCAACTCTATTCCCTCATCGATCGTTTTGACCGCAAGAATGCGGAACTTCTTAACGCTCACGGCGTCCACGACCTCTTGCTTTAGCATCAGATCTTCGATGTTGCTGGATGGGATGATAACGCCCTGTTTGCCAGTTAGTCCTTTTGCTTTACAAACCTCGTAGAATCCCTCGATCTTTTCATTGACGCCCCCGATTGCCTGAACCTCACCGTTTTGATTAACCGAGCCAGTGACCGCTAGTTCCTGACTCAGCGGTACTTCCGAAAGCGCTGAAAGCAATACGTAGACTTCGGCACTCGAAGCCGAATCGCCATCGACCTCACTATAAGATTGTTCAAACCCTAGCGTTGCGTCAATCGCCATAGGTTGGTCCTGCGCGTACCGAGATCTCAAGAAGCCACTCAGAATCAATACTCCTTTGTTATATGTTCGGCCACCGAGTTTTGCTTCCCGTTCGATATTTATTATGCCTGCTCTACCCAACGATGTCTTAGCCGTAATGCGTACCGGGCGTCCAAAGGCATAATTGCCTAATTGATAGACTGACAGACCGTTTAGCTGTCCGACTGCCTGTCCCTTGGTACTGATCATTAAGATGTCGTTGTCGATTAATTCCTGTATCTTGTCTTCGACCATGTTCATTCGCTTGCGCCAGCAGCGTATTGCTTTTTCTACGTCCTTACCCATGACTTCTTTCCTGTTGGCTTGCCGGGCCCAATAATCCGCTTCTCGAATCGTGTCTGCGACGACGTTGAATCGGGTACTGAGTTTATCTTGGCGGCCAGCAACCCTTACGCTATATTCGACGATCTCGGCAATTGCCTCTTTGGAAAAGGGCAGCAAAGTCTCAGCATTACATATTGACTTTACAAAAGATGCGTACTCGTTGATATTTCGGGTGTTCTTGTCCATGACCGTATCGAAATCGGCCTTCACCTTGAAGATTTTCTTAAAATCCTCGTCCTGCTGCAAAAGCAGGTAATAAAGCCATTGACTACCGATCATGATGATTTTTACGTCGATGGTGATCGGTTCGGGCTTCATGGCCGTGGTCGTGAAGACGTAGAAGGGGTCAAAGACTTGGATATCGACTACTCCGTTACGTAGTGTCCGCTTTAATGCTGGCCAAACACCAGGTTCAACGAGCGCATCAAAAGCGTTAACGATTAGGTAACCACCGTTTGCGCGCAACAAGGAGCCGGCTTTAATATTTAGGAAGTCGCTACTCATAACACCGGGCATCACAGCTTGCCTTTCTATCGTACCGAACAGATTCTTGTAAGACGGATTCGTCTCAAATATGATCGGAACATCTTTGGTTTCGGAGTTGTCGACAATTACGTTTACACTGTATTCCCTGAACTGTTCTTCCTTAGTGTCTTTCTTCAGGAATTTTTCCAGATTTGATATTATCGCATCCAACACTTCATTCAGATAAGCATTGATCTTATCATCGGGGAATTTCTTCTTGATGTCGTCAATCAAATTTGCGACAACCGGTTTGACCATCCACTCATTCAGTTTTTCCAGCGCGACGTTAGCGGTTTCTTGGATTTCCTTTATCTGACCATAAATCTTCGCCATGTCAACTTCGAGGGTTTGGATTTTCTCAATTATCTTCTTATGTTCATCTTCACTGAGCTTACCTTGCTTTATCAATACCTCGGCTTCTTCCAAACTCGTTGGTTTTCCTTCGATGATTGGCACGATTGCCGGGCGCACATAGGGTCCCATCTGTATCGTGGTGAGTTTGAATCCTTGTTGTTCGATTTCTTTCTCGAAATTTCTAAGTAATGTGCGGTGCTGATTACCATATTTCTCCACGATCTTCTGTTTTCTTTTCTGATACTCTTCACTATCAAACACACCCGGAATGTTGGTCTTCAAATTTGTAATGAGCTTGATTATTGCGTGCCTGAATTTCTTGCCCTGACCTCCGGGTAGTTGGATGAGTTTTGGCATGTCAGGGTTCTTGAAATTGTTGACGTACAACAAATCCTGCAATTCACCCTTAACCTTCAAGTCCTCTAATAACTTTGTGATTGCCGTGGTGCGGCCGGTGCCGACCGGCCCGGTAATGAAGATGTTGTATCCAGGGTATTTCACATTGAGCCCGAGTTTGATTGCATCAATGGCCCTTGGCTGACCAATAATCCATTCACACGAACTGACTTCCTTTAAATTCTTGAAACGGAGCAACCTGGGATCACATTGCCAACGTAGTTGGGATGGTTTTAGTTCCATGCCTTTTCTCATACATCCTCCTTCAAATAGATTAAAAGCGACCTAATATATTCCGAGATGAATCAACAATATAAAGGTTGTCTTTGGAACGCAAGAAAAGTATAGCAAAATAGTGTTTGATGTCAATAAACGTTAGCGAATATGGCGAAATACCGATATTATGCGCACATGCGGGGCATTCGACTCTCTCGTATTGACACCTTGACATCTTTGGCTATAATAACCCTGTCTTGCTTGAAAGGAGGAAAGTATGGATAAAATTACAATCAGTGTAATTAAGGCGGATATTGGTGGTTATGTGGGGCACTCTAGCATGCATCCTAATATCATAACCAATGCTATACAATCACTCGAGAAGGCAAAAGGTAAAGGTACCATTGTAGATTTCCACGTTACGCATTGTGGTGATGACCTTGATTTAATTTTGACCCACCGACTCGGAGAGAATGCCGGAGATATCCATAAACTCTGTTGGGATATTTTCGTGGATTGCACCGAGGTTGCCAAGGAATTGAAGTTGTACGGTGCCGGCCAGGATTTGCTCTCCGACGCTTTCTCCGGTAACGTGAAAGGTTTGGGCCCAGGTGTGGCGGAGATGACCATTGAGGAGCGCAAGAGTGAGCCGGTGATTATCTTTGCCGCAGACAAGACTTCACCTGGTTCCTGGAATTTCCCTCTCTATAAGATGTTTGCGGATCCGTTCAACACAATCGGATTGGTCATCGACCCGTCCATGCACGAAGGTTTTAGCTTTGATGTGCTCGATATTTTCGAAAACAAAACTGTGACCCTGAATTGCCCGGAGGAAATGTATGATTTGCTCGTGCTCATCGGTGCATCAGAGCATTACATAATCAAAGGTGTGCGTAAGAAGACCGGTCAGATTGCGGCAGTCACTTCAACTCAAAAGGTCAACCTCATGGCCGGACGATACGTGGGTAAGGATGATCCAGTGATGATTGTGCGCTGCCAGAGCGGATTGCCAGCAGTGGGTGAAGTATTGGAACCATTTTCGATGTCCTACATGGTAACCGGTTGGATGCGTGGTTCACATTGGGGACCATTCATGCCGGTTTCGGTTGAGGATGCGAATCCTACTCGCCCACGTGATATGTTTGCGGATCCGAGTTATGATCTGGCGAGAAATCAAGCCAACGAAGTGGCTAACTATATTCGCCGGCATGGGCCCTTTGAACCGCAGCGACTGCCTCTTTCCGATATGGAATATACTACATTGCCTCAGGTGCTGAAGAAGCTGAAAGACAAGTTCAAGTAGGGTCGCAAAAGCGAAACCACAATAGATTCGTCAATCTAGGAACCATTACTCTGTTGTAGTGGACCATTCAATATGCTCTTAACCTTACTTTTAATGATCGGTCAGATATTCGACCCTGGTGCAACCGGGTACACATTCGTAAAACTTGGGGTAGGTGTAAGGCCTGTAGCAATGGGTAATGCTTTTACTGCCTTGAGTGATGATGGAAACGCTGTTTTCTGGAATCCTTCTGGCCTGGGTATTGTTGGAAGCTATTATGTGGCCGGTATGGTAATGAATCATTTGACCTTTTGGGATTACTACAATCTCACCTCAGCAATTCCGATCGGTGAGAACGACGCGGTCGGTCTTGGGTTATCATACTTGGGTGCCAGCGATATTGAATACTCAGAACGGGGCGATGAGCTGGGTGAATTCACGAATTCAGATATGCTACTCAATGTGGGATACGGTCGCTCATTTGGAAGACGCAGCAATATCAGTCTCGGCGCATCCATCAAAGTTGTGCGTGGTCAGTTGTATAAATACAGCTCGTATGGAGTGCTTGCTGATCTTGGACTGCTCCTCAATCCGATTAAATATCTCTATTTCGGTACGGTTCTCAAGAATCTCGGAACGCCACGCCGGTATATTGATAAATACGAATACCCGCCCGTGAATTTTCGACAAGGTGTAGCAGTTAAACTGCCGATTCAGGAGAATCAACTGGCTTTGGGGTTTGATGTCTCCGTATATCCTGATTTGAAGCCGACATTTTCTGTGGGTGGCGAAGTGCTTATCCGAGCCCCTAGTATATTGGGGTCATCGAACCAGAAGAGGATAACCGGTTTTGCCGTAATGGCCGGGTATCAGTCCGGATATGGTGAGGGTACTTTCTCCGGCCTTTCGTTGGGTTTTTCTGTCGAATTGTTCGTCACGGAAGGGCTCTATCTTGATATCGGCGCCCTGCTGCTCTCATATGGCTATCTTGGGACATCTGAGCGTATCGCCTTAGGACTGAATTACGTGCCCAGTCCAAGGCGCGCCAACAAATAGAGTAGTCCGAACGAGCGTTCCAAATCATAAACCCATGCGCGCCAGCTGAAATGGTGCCGTTCATCTGACTGAACACATAGTCTGCATTGAAATTCTCGGCACGGTATTCGAAGCTTTGAACGAACGGTATCACGCTGGCTCCGGGCGGTAGTATACGAAAAGCCCTCTTCACCGAATCAAAATAAATCCAGTAATTACGCCAGTTTTCAGTCTCTTCATTTTTGAAGTTGCGAGAGAAGTGTGATGGATAGAGCATCGGATATAATACATCGATGAACTCACCAAGCCGCTCGAGGTCTTGCCCTTCAGTTAGGAGCTTTTGCCAAATCGAAAATCCGAAGACACATATGCCAATTTCGGCGTCTATCTCTTTTCTGATTTTTTTTAGGAAACGTGTTATTGCGTCGACCCGAGAACCTTTCACGTGTGTGAGTCTGATCCGTGCAACGTCGCCATCAGTAGGGAATCGGACATAGTCATAAGCAATCGACTTGATGCCGAGGTCTACGATTTCTTTCGTGACGGCGAGCAGATAGTCATGAACTTTTTGATTAAACGGATTCGTCCAAGCCATGCTTTTGTTATCGCACCATATTTCGCCGCTGTCGTCTCTTATCCCAAATGTCTTGTAGCGTGAGAGGTAGTTATCACGAAAACAGACAATTCTGGCAATCAGTTTTAGGTTATGTTGGGAGGCACACTCGACTAAGTGATCAACGTCGATGTGTCTTTTTATTGCACCAATTTTCTTGGCCAGTTCTAGTTTTGAGTCGTAGGTGAGGAAACCATAGTCGCTCTTAAAGTCAACGACGATAGCGTTTATCAACCCGGAATCAGCTTTAGAGAATATCTCTTCTAGGTAATCCAAGCGGTTTGCCTGGTAAGGATTCAGATAGACGCCCCGGATGATGCTATCGGTTGCGGAGTAGCATTGCACCAAGAGGGCAAGTACTACACAAAGGTTCATTTTTCCTGCAATATTTCTTACCGATCCTCACAAGCAGGGCATGATATTCATTGTAAAGATTGGTGCTTGCGGGCAGATTTTGTTCAATTGTTTTCTGGATGGAGTCATAAGGTGAGTTGTAGTCGATTAGATTGTGTCGCGAAAAGATTCTGCGGGTGTAATTATCGACCACGAATATCCGCTTGTTGAGTGCATAGAGTAATATCGAATCGGCAGTTTCTGGACCGATTCCCGGAATAGCCAATAACTCCGCTCTCAGGACATGCGTTCTCTTCTGGGACATTTCATCCGCGCTGCCTCGATATTTTGTGGTGTAATAGTGAAGAAATGCGTGCAGATATTTTGATTTCATGCGGTAGAAGCCTGAGGTCTTTATCAATTGCGGTAGTCTTCGATAATTTGTGAGCAATTTCCTTGGATTCATGAGATTGGCAGCTCGTATCCTTTCGATTGCGGTGCTGACGTTTTGCCAATTGGTATTTTGAGTAAGTATGGCCCCGACCATAATCTCGAAAGGCGTTTCACCTGGCCACCAATGCTGAGGGCCAAATGTCTTGAGTAGTGTTCTGTAAATCTTAAGGAATATTGTATTCGATGAGGTGATATTCACTCGCGGCTTCCTGGAATCTGACCATGCCTATTCCGGGCGCGTAGTATTCCGTCACCTCGTTCGTGTCGGCGATCACGGTGTCCGGCGTGGTTATTGATTCAATGGTCGTTAAGTTTATCTCGTAGACGTTACCATAGCCTGTTTCATCGGCGTAACCTACGACGAGGCCGGTAAGCTCGTACACGGCTTTTATCAATTGGCTGGCAACATAGATTGAATCGGATAGGAGGTGCTGGTAGGCATTACCCTCTATTAAAGGAAGTTCAATCCTAACAACAAAATTCTCCATTACCGTGTGATCACTGCCTGCGTGGTTGTATACCGTCCTGATATATTGAGATACTGCATCGTCGTGCTTCACGAGATAGGCTGGAACACCGTTATAACTCACGGGAAAACACGGTACTTGAAGAATTGTATCCTGAGGTTCAACCTCAACCAATACCGTATCGCTCTGGTTGGCATATTGCCACCAAGAGCCTTCACGCAGCGGGAAGTAATCTTCCGCTGCCCTTTGGACAATGTTGTTTTCGGTACAGACCAACAGCAAGAAAACAACGAGTAAGACTCTATATCCCATATGCAATCCCCATTCTTAGACCGAGGAACCCAGCATGCTCCTTGAAATCAGTCAGACCATCATAATACACCTTAGGGTAAATGCGCAGTCGATTGATCTTGAAATTGATAAGAGCCCCGATCGTATAAGCAGCCGCAAAACCTGTCTCACTACTCTGGTTCAAGCCCCGGTTGATATAATCCCCACCGACCGCCAGTACCGGTGAGATCAGCCAATTACCCTTGTACATTCCAAGACGCAACCCCGTGGCATTTAGTGTATAGCTTGGATTGTCACCCGTAAGGAATGACGTCTGTACGGAGAGCGTTAGATCAACAATCCCCATATTGCGGTCGGCACATAGCGAGACAGTAGTGCCCGTATGAATGTTTTGAAAACCGACCGCCGGGATGTTATAGCCACCTTCGATGCCTATTGATATGGCAAACAGCATGTACACAAACATGTTTTATCATATATGATAATATAGTTATGTCAAGCTTCTTCTTGAAGGAGAGTCAATATAAATCAAATATCCGATAGGTAGCGCTTAATTGACTGAGGATGATAATTCAGTATAATACTCCATGAAAGCAATTGTTTTAGACGAGCAAGGCGGACTCGAGAGGAACCCACTGCACCTCAAGGACGTGCCGATCCCCGAGCCCGGAGCCCGCGAGGTGCGCATAAAGGTGAACGTTTGCGGCGCATGCCGTACAGATTTGCATATCGTGGAGGGAGAATTACCCGCACACAAATTACCCTTGATACCCGGTCATCAGATAGTCGGGCAGATTGATGAACTGGGTGAGAAGGTCACAAGATGGAATGGCGGTGAGCGGGTCGGGGTTCCTTGGTTGTATAAAACATGCGGTGTATGCAAATACTGCCGACGCGGTCAAGAAAACTTATGCGAGAAAGCCATATTCACCGGCTACCACGTAGATGGTGGGTTTGCCGAGTATGCCGTAGCACCCGAGGATTTCGTTTATCCTCTGCCTGAGAACTACTCAGACCTGGAGGCCGCGCCGCTTTTGTGTGCGGGCGTCATCGGTTACCAGGCTTTTCATGCTACAGGCCTTAAAGGTGGGGGCAGACTCGGTCTTTTCGGATTTGGCTCCTCAGCGCACATAGTCATTCAGGTGGCGTTACATCGTGGGTTTGAGGTTTATGTTGTATCGAGAACCGAAAAAGAATTGGAGTTGGCGAGAAGACTTGGTGCAAAGTGGACCGGGCATATCGACGACGATATGGGAATCTTATTGGACGCGGGCATTGTCTTTGCACCAAGCGGTCAGTTGTTAGTAAAATCTTTGGCAAAATTGGACAAGGGCGGTAGAATAGTATCAGCTGGTATCTACACGACGCCGTTACCGGGGTTTGATTATTCTCTGATCTATCCTGAGAAGTGTCTGACTTCGATCGCGCATACGACGCGTGATAATGTACGAGCATTCTTGAAAGTCGCCTCGGAGTTTAAGATAAAGACACATGTTAATGTCTACCGGTTGGGGGAGGTTAATCAGGCCCTTCTGAACATAAAGAATTCGAGAGTATCGGGCTCAACGATATTAAAGACCGAATGATTTTTCGATCTCCGATTATATCAGCTATTCTAGAATGATAAGCTTCGTTGTTTCAGCATTGTGACCATAGCACAATCTGACAAAATAGATCCCATCGGCAAGTTTATCACCAAATACATTCTTACCGTGCCATGTGACATTATGAATGCCTTGATCGTGGTGTTTACTGGCTACAACGTCAACGGGTGAGCCTAGTATGTCGAAGACGATTATTGATACATGGCCGGCCGTTGGTATGGAGTACTGGATAAGCGTATAATCTCTGAATGCGTTTGGTTTCGCCTCTATCCATAGATCCTGCACTGGGTGAAATACTGAGTGTTCGGCGATACCGGCGCCGAATACACCAAGCATATTCGTGACCAGCTGTTCCCAGACGCTAGCGGGAACTGGAAGCCTTCCGTCAATGGTCCAGTAACTGGCGATCGAATCGTCTCTCAAGATGCCGGGATAGAAATTATGGTCAGTATCCTTTACGATACGGTGGGCGCTTGTGCTGGGTATGAGTTCGTCCGGGTAGAATACTATGGTCGATGCATAATCGGCAGTGATGAAGAATTGTGGACTCGCAGCTTCAACTAACCCCTGAATGTGTGTTGACACTACATTTATGATGTCTGGTATGTAATCAGCGAGACCGAAGTTATTTTGAAGAAAAGTAATTGGTACCCCGCTGTATGATGCATCCTGGGCAATGAACCAAAATTTACCTCCGGAAGCTATGTAATCCGTGATGTTAGCCTGGTCGACAGCCGTCAACGTCGGTGAGAGGGGTAATGGTTGTCCATAGTGATCATAATTGTTCCAGATGACTAGGTTATAGGCTTGCATTGTTTGGAGATCCGGGCCAACCTGGTATTTATCAGTTGTCGGACCGAACCACCCGAAGTTACCTGAACCATAGAGATTTGTGAGCAGCGTGTGCCAGAGTGAGTCCGGATGTGTTGCCGGGCCAAAACCAGCGTTGTCTTCGACGAACAAGACATTGCCTTGCCGTGCTGATACAATGGGAATTTGGCTGTGCGGCTTAGTATTTGCCTTAGAATTACATACTGCGTATTGGAATGCTAGCAGAATGAGTATCATGTTGTTTGATTATTGATACACATGATTACCACTTCATAGACACGATTATCGCCTATGTGGCAGCTGAAAGCAATTTCTCTATGCTGCTGATTGTTTTCCCGAATTTTCTTATCATAGTGAAAGACTTCTTCCCACGTGCCATCGATTCTTATACGCTTGGGGTGTGTATACAACTCACCTCCTGAGTACCATTCGACTGCAGCATCACGGTCCAGGATCTCATTTCCGCGGCGCAGTTGCACCCTCGAACTTTTCACTCTTTCAGTCCAGTGCGTGCGTAGGATTCCATGATCTGTTTTTGGACAAAGAAGTACATTATTATGAGTGGTGCGGTGATGAATGTCGAAGCGGCGCATAACAAGGGATAATTGGTCGATTCAGCCTGCGCAAAGTATGCTAAGCCAGTTTGCACCGTGCGCATGGAATCTGAGTGGGTTACGATCAAAGGCCATAAGAATGCATTCCAGTTTGATACGATTTGGAAGATGCCAATCGTAATGAGAACCGCCTTGGATAACGGCACGACGATGCGGGTAATGATTTGGAACTGATTCAGTCCATCGATTTTAGCTGCGTCGAACAGCTCCTGGGGGATTGTCTTGAAGTGCTGCCTCAGCAAAAAAATGGCGAAAACATTTGCGCTCCAGGGAATGATTAGGGCAAGGAATGTGTCAATCCAGCCGAAACGACTCAATATCACATAGGAAGGTGCAAGATAGACCGGCACCGGGATCATCATCATAGCAAGGAAAAGCGTGAAAAACAGATCACGTCCCCAAAATCTCAATCGGGCAAACGCATAGGCGGCGAGGATCGAGGTTATGAAAACAAGGCAGGTTGTGCCTGCCGTCATGATGATTGTATTCAGGAAATACCTAGAAAAGTCAACTTGCCTAAATGCTTCAAGATAATTCGAAAACATGAGTACCCGAGGAAATATCGTCGGCGGGAACTTTAGCGCCTCTATCTGGGTTTTCAAAGATGTGGATATCATCCAGAAGAAAGGCAGTAGCATCCAGAATGCGCCAAGGGCGAGCAATATATGAACAGGATATTTCTTATTCATAGTGCACACGCCGTTCTATAAACTTTTTCTGAAATTGAGTCAGGATGAAGATAATTATGAAGATGACAAATGCGATAGCATTTGCATAGCCTAAATTCCATAATTTGAATGCCTGTTCGTATAAGTAGAAAACAACGAGTTTGGTAGTGCCCAAGGGCCCACCTGGAGGTTGGGTCATAACGTATACTGGGGTAAAAATATTGAAGGCAAATATTGATTGGGTGATTAAGAGGTAGAAGATGGTCGGTGAGATGAGTGGTATCGTAACATGTCGGAATGTTTTCCAGGTGCTTGCACCGTCAATCTTAGCCGCTTCATAATACTGCTCGGGAACATTCTGCAGACCAGCTAACGCGATAATTACGCAATAGCCGATGTTGTGCCAGACCGCCATGATGATAAGGGCACACAGCGCAATTGATGGGCCGGCGAAGAAGCCGCTCGGCTCGACATTCAGCGGGGCAAGTAATATCTCGAAAAGACCCCGTGCATCATTTAGCCACTTCAGTCCTTCTAGACCAAAAAGACCAAAGATCGCATTGAGCACGCCACGGTCCGGATTGAAAAGCCACTTCCATACTACAGAGATTGCCACAATTGAAGTTACTACTGGTAGATAATAGATTGTACGGTATGCACCACGCCCCCGAATCTTTTGATTCAAGAGCTGGGCAAAATATATTGAAAAAATGATCGTTAATGGCACGACGAATATTACGTACCAAAAAGTATTGCCCAAAGACTGATAGAACTTGGGATCGATGAAGAGGCGGCCGAAGTTTTTCAACCCGACGGTGTACAACGGGCCGGCCATGCCCCATTTAAAAAAACTCATCCTTATTGCCTGTAGGATTGGATAGAAGCGGAAGACTACAATGATTACGAGTGCGGGGAGTATGAAGAGATAGCCGCTGAAATCCTTCCTCTTACCCATGTGTAATTCTAACTAGCGGCCGATTAGTGTCAATCCTCTTGCCTCGCAATCAGGTTACTGTTATACACCACAGTCATTATGTCACTATGTCATTGTGTCATACGTTCCAAAGACACAGATCGACGTCTTGTAGTCTGATACCCTGATAGGCTGATGTCCTGCTTGCTGATACCCTGATCTTCTGGTATGCTGCCTTTGGGTGAAGCTTACCGGGAAAAGCGTTGGACGCAATGCTTAATGTGTCGGGTGTAAAGCTTCCAGCGTCCGCTTGACTTTTATTACTTCCTGGCTATAATTACCTTTAGTGAAAAAGATAATGGAAGAACCAGACATTAGGAGGGCGCTGGTTCGCATTGTACATGAAATCATTGAACACAACAAAGGCATAAAAAATCTCGTACTCATCGGTATCAAGCGACGCGGCGATTTCATCGCTCGGCGCATTGCTGACCGGATAAAAAAGAGCGAAGGCTTAGACGTACCAATGGGGGCGTTGGATATTACATTATATCGTGATGATTTGCAGTTGGTCTCCGAAGCGCCGATCATCGAGGGTACGGATATTAATTTCGACATTAACAAAAAGACAATCATTCTAATTGACGATGTTTTGTATACGGGTCGGACAATCCGTGCGGCTATCGAGGAAATACTCGATTTTGGGCGGCCCAAGGCAATACAGTTGGCAGTTCTCATCGACCGCGGACATCGGGAATTGCCGATTCAGGCCGATTTCGTGGGCAAGAAAGTACCTACGGCTAAAACCGAAATCGTTGATGTGCATATCAAAGAGTTTGACGGCGAAGATTGTGTCTTGATGCATTATCACAAAAACGCAAAGAGGCCGAAGAAGAAGAAAAGCGCAAAGCCACGCATACAGATGCATCGTGAGCCCAAGCAAAAAATAAGGCAATTGCGTATTGAGGATTCGGAGCAAGATGAATCCTAAGAAAGATCTATTAGGCACCGAGGAACTCACTACTCAAGAGATATACCAATATCTTGATCTTGCCGACAATTTTCTTGAAGTCTTGGCTCGACCAATTCCGATTGTTCCTTCTCTGAGGGGTAAGACAATCCTGACTCTGTTTTTCGAATCGTCGACCCGCACCCAGATTTCTTTTAGCATCGCGGCAAAGCGTTTATCTGCGGATGTGGTTAACTTTTCACAGGCGACTTCAAGCGTCAAGAAGGGTGAAACCTTGCTCGATACTGCACGCAATATAGAAGCGATGAAAGTAGATGGTGTGGTAGTGCGGCACTCGGCACCCGGCGCCGCAAAATTCCTGAGCGAACGTCTTGAGGCATTTGTTGTTAATGCCGGTGACGGAACTCATGAGCATCCTACGCAGGCGTTGCTCGACCTTATGACGATGAGGCGGCATTTTGGTCGTATCAAGAAATTGAATGTTCTGATTGTCGGCGACATCGCACACTCGCGCGTCGCCAGGTCCAATATTTTTGGCCTTAAGACTTTGGGTGCCCGCGTCGCGATATGTGCGCCACCCACGTTGATTCCGGTAGAAATCGATGATCTGGGAGTCGAGGTGTTTTACAACCTCGACGAAATAATTCACGATTTTGATGTCATAATGGCTCTGCGTATACAGCTAGAGCGTCAGCAAGCCGGGTTATTCCCCTCGGTGAGGGAATATCGGACGTTCTATGGTTTGACAAAGGAAAGAGCGGGTCGAATGAAAGCGAAAGGGGTAATCATGCATCCGGGACCAACTAACCGAGGCATTGAAATCGATCCCGACGTTGCCGATAGTGACAAATCTGTTATTCTTGAACAGGTCAAGAACGGCGTGGCACTTAGGATGGCTGTGTTATTCATACATGCTGGAGGCAAGATTGAGTAATATACTAATCAAGGGGGCGCGGGTCATCGATCCGAAGTCGAAGCTCGATGCTGTACGTGATATACTAATCGCGGACGGCAAGGTTGCCAAGATTGCGAAGGTAATCAGAGACAAGAAGGCGCGCGAGTTGAAAGGTAAGGGCCTAATCGCGACTCCTGGTTTAATTGACCTTCATTGCCATCTGCGCGATCCGGGAAGACCTGATGAGGAGACCATTGAAACCGGTAGTCAGGCTGCAGTGGCCGGCGGCTTCACCAGCATCTGTTGTATGCCCAATACCGAGCCGCCGATAGATAATGAGGGCATCGTAAATTACATATACAAGGAGGCGACACGTGTCAGTCTCTGTAATGTCTTTCCGATTGGTACGATTACCAAGGGACGGGTCGGCAAAGAGTTGACCGAATTCGGCGAGCTGTTAAGGGCTGGTGCCAAAGGGTTTAGTGACGACGGCGACACCGTGGCCGATAATAACGTCTTCCGCCATGCCCTTGAATACTCCAAAGTATTCGATGTTCCGATACTTGAGCACCCAATAGACAGGAATCTGGCTCAGGACGGCTTGATGAATGAAGGTCTTGTGTCGACGCGTCTTGGTTTGAAGGGATCACCAGCGATTGCCGAAGAGGTAATCGTGGCGCGTGATTTGCAGCTTGCGAAATTCACTGGTGCACGTTTACATTTGTGTCATATCTCTACCAAAGGTGCCGTGGATTTGATTAGGAAGGCGAAAAAAGAAGGAATCCGTGTAACGTGTGAGACTTGTCCCCAATATTTCTACTTCATCGATGAAGTATTAGAATCATTTGATGCCAACTACAAAGTCAATCCGCCAATAAGGGGTGAGGAAGATCGTCAGGCAATCATCAAGGGTCTCAAGGACGGTACTATTGACTGTATAGCAACCGATCATGCACCTCATTGTCAGGCAGAAAAGGAACTGGAATTTGCCAATGCACCTTACGGGATGATTGGTTTTGAAACCGCGATTTCGCTGGTCATAATGGAATTGATCAATAAACAGAAGATGGCTTGGTCAGATGTGATTGAAAAGATGACAGTCAATCCCGCAAGTGTTATCCGTGAAAAAGCAGGTAGTATCAGTCCAGGGTCGGTGGCCAACATAACACTGATCTCGCCGGGTGAGACCTGGCAAGTGGCCGAGGACAAGATAAAGTCTCGTTCCAAGAATACCCCTCTCTTGGGAAAAGAACTAATGGGGCGGGTCAGAAACGTCATTATTAAGGGTGTTATTAAGTACTCAGTGAAGAGCTAGCAGGAAAACTACCTATCTAACCAATTTGCTACTGTGTACAGGTCGATCCTAATCGACCTTAACGCCAAGATTTCCTTTGACTATTTCACCTATGATTTTGGGTCTTATGGGTTTGAAATTTCGCAATTTATTCCTGTCGATGATCACGCACATTCCAATACCCATGTTGAAGACCCGATACATTTCTTCTTCGGGTACTTTACCCAAATTCTGAATCAGTCGGAAGATGGGCAATGGTTGCCAGGTCTTCTTCCGGATGACAGCTGAGCAGTCAGGTGGCAGAATCCGCCTTAGGTTATCGTAGAAACCACCACCCGTGATATGGGCGAGTCCCTTCACATGTCTCAATCTCGGCTCGATCTCTTTCCGATACGAACGGTGTACCTTCAGTAATTCTTGGGCTAAGGTGCATTTCAATTCGCGTATGTAAGAAGAAAGTCGGTATTTTCGCAAGAGCACACGACGTGCTAAAGAATAACCGTTGGTGTGTAAACCGGATGATTTCAAACCCAGTATGATATCGCCTACCTTGATGCGTTTCATAGGAATGAGGTAATCCTTTTTACGGACCTTGCCAACAACGAAACCGACCAAGTCATACACGCCGTCTGGGTAGAATCGGGTTAGTTGAGCAGTTTCGCCACCCACTAAAACCATTCTCTCTCTTGTGCAGGCCTTTGCTAAACCGCTGACAACGTTGACCAGGGTTTTTCGATCCACCTTCGAGAAACCGATATAATCCATGAAGAACAGCGGAAGAGCACCGGTAGTCAGGATGTCATTCACGCAGTGGTTCACGAGGTCCGCACCAATGGTATTATGGATCCCGGTTGCGCACGCGATGAGAATTTTCGTGCCTACGCTGTCGCAGCTGCTGATCAAGAAATCAGAGTCAATTGAGTATATGCCGCCGAAGAGTCCGTATTCAGAACGGGTGCGCCGGCCGAATGTTTTTGTGACATGTTTACCGATTCCCTTTCTTACCAAATTTAAGGAGTCAATATCGACACCGGCATCCTTGTATAGCATGCATTATTCTATTCGTTTTTGTATGAGAATGCAAGGGATTTATGAGAAAGACCAGAAATCTTGAGAGCGATGATATTTCCATCAGAGCTCTCTGCAAGAGCAATTGACATGGCAGGCAATTGAGCTATACTTATTCGTGATCAGTACGTTACCACCTATTGTCTAGTGTGTTTCACAGGAGGAAGCATTTTATGAAGAGTAACATTGAGATTGCTCAGGAAGCAAAATTGATGCCGATTATGGAATTAACCTCAAGATTCGATATTCATGAAGACTGTGTTTTTCCCTATGGCAAGTATAAGGCAAAAATATGCCTGGATGTTTATAGGAAAATCGAGAACAATCCTTTGGGAAAACTCATATTGGTTACGGCCATGACCCCGACAGCATACGGTGAAGGTAAGACCACGGTGGCAATTGGTTTGAGCATGGGCCTGAACAAGATGGGTAAAAAATCGATAGTAACATTACGTGAACCGTCGCTGGGTCCGGTCTTTGGAATAAAGGGCGGCGCAACAGGCGGAGGATATGCGCAGGTTGTGCCAATGGAGGAAATAAATCTTCATTTCACAGGTGACATTCATGCGGTTGGTGCAGCTCACAACCTCTTGGCCGCGGTGTTGGATAATCATGTCCATTTCGGCAATCCGTTAGACATTGATGAGCGTGAAATCTACCTGACGAGGGCAATAGATATGAACGACCGGAGTTTGCGTAGGACTGTTATCGGTCTTGGGGGCAGGGCAAACGGACCGGCTCGTGAAGATAGTTTTATTATAACGACCGCCAGTGAGGTCATGGCAATTCTGGCGTTATCCAACTCAGTCACGGAATTGAAGGAAAGACTGGGGAATATCCTGGTTGCGTCGGACATGGACAAGAAACCGGTGTTCGCCAAGGATCTCGGGATTCACGGAGCCATGGCTGCGCTTTTGACCCAAGCATTGATGCCAAATATCGCTCAAACCATAGACCAAACCCCAGCCTTCATACATTGCGGTCCTTTCGCAAACATTGCCCATGGTACATGTAGTATTGTTTCGATGAAAATGGCGCAGCGTCTATGTGAATATACGGTTGTTGAAGCTGGTTTTGGCTCGGACTTAGGCGGCGAGAAGTTCATCGATATTGTCTCCAGAGTCGGAGATCTTAAAGTCGACACAGGAGTGATCGTGGCTACTGTACGGGCATTGAAAATGCACGGTGGCGCGTCGGAGAAAGATGTTAGTGCCGGCACTACAGAGCATCTGAAGACGGGTCTGCCCAATTTGGGTAAGCACATCGAGAACGTGAGGAAGTTCGGTGTACCTCCGGTGGTGTCGATCAATGTCTTCGAAGGCGATACAGAAACGGAGATCGGAATCGTCAAGGATTTTTGTGAGTCACAAAATACACCGGTGGCTGAAACCCGGGTGTTCACGCACGGTGCAGAGGGTGCCTTGGCCCTCGCCGATATTGTTGATAGAAATGCCCAGAGTGTGGAGTCAAACATGAAGCCCGTTTATGAACTCGATGATTCCATCGAGAAAAAGATCGAACGAGTTGCTCTAGAAATATACGGCGCCAGTGGTGTTACGTACACGACCCGCGCAGAGAGAGATATCAGACGCGTTACGAGATTTGGTTTGGATAAGTTGCCGGTCTGCGTCGCCAAGACAAACAGCTCACTTTCTGACGATCCAAAACTGCACGGCCGCCCCGAGAACTTCAAGATTACAATCGGTGGCGTAAATATTTCTGCCGGCGCGGGATTCTTGGTGCCTCTGGCCGGCGACGTTATGCTGATGCCTGGATTACCTAAGGTGCCTAATGCTACGAAAATTGATGTGGATGAAATGGGTAGGATACACGGCTTATCCTGATAATGCTTCGCATTATCGATTACGATGATTAAAAGAAAGATTCCCCGTCTGCCCTTCGGCCTGCGGGACACTGGCTTTTTCCACCAAATCAAAAATTTGGGCAAAATCGTGACAGTGATGGAAAGCAAGGTTATGGTCATTTATTTCATGGCTGCTTAGTATCATGGAGGTATTTGTCGGGACGTCAGGTTGGTATTATGAGTGGAATAGAGACAAAACGCTGGACTGGTATGTTGCTAATTCAGGGATTAATGCAATTGAACTCAACGTTTCTTTCTATCGTTTTCCCTTCCCGAATCAAGTAAAGGCGTGGGCTAAAAAGGGTAGATCACTGCGCTGGGTGATTAAAGTTAGTCGGCTTATTACTCATCGGTTTAAGTTTTCGGACAGGTCGGTCGAAACGTGGAAGCGTTTCGTTGCTCTTTTTTCGATCATGAGCGATTTGATTGACTTTTTTCTCCTTCAAATACCGCCGAGTTTGACCAGTAGCTCGAGAGATAAGATTGCGGACTTCATAGAGCAGACTGGGATGGCCGAGAAATTCGCACTCGAACCCAGGCATGATTCCTGGTTCAATGATGAAATCGTGGTTTGGGCCAGGGCGGCAGGTTTGACTTGGGTCTCGATTGACGCTCCTATATTCACGCGAGACATTTTCAAAACAACGGATAGCGTGTATCTCAGAATGCACGGAAGAACCGATTGGTATCAGCACGATTACAAGAGCGGTGAATTGAAAGAAATCAGTAAGCGTGTATATGCGGTGAAGCCCAAAAGAGCATACGTTTTTTTCAATAATGATCATAGTATGCTCGGTAATGCTCAGGACATGTACGGAATAATGAGTAAGCTGAAGGGGTAGCATGCCGGCGAATCTTCCGCCCCAGTACTTCGACGTAGAGAAAAAATTCCGAGAAACCAGAGATTTACGCGAAAAGCTCTTGTATCTCCAGGAGATGTTGTCAATCATTCCTAAGCATAAGGGTACCGAGAAATTGCAGGCCGACCTTAAGACTCGAATATCTAAACTGAAGAGCACTATAAGTAAACAGAAGAAATCAGGTGGCACGGGCGGTACTTGGTATCAGGTGGAGAAGCAAGGCGCTGGTCAAGTTGTGCTGGTTGGTCTGCCGAATTCAGGTAAGTCTGCATTGCTGAATGCGATCACAAATGCGCATGTTGAGGTGGCGCTGTACCCTTTCACAACCAACCTGCCACAGGTCGGCATGATGGATTACAGAGATATAAAGATTCAGATTATCGACACGCCGCCCCTTTATGAAGATGCACCTCCGTGGCTATTTGGGCTGTACCGTAATGGAGATATTTTGTTGGTTGTCTTGGATGCACAGGGCGATGTCCGTAATGATTTTGAGACAATACTGAATGCACTGAAAGCGCGCAATATTTTTGTAAGTGAAGGCGAGTTTGGTGATGTCAAAAACGCCGTCATCGTGATAAACAAGAGTGACGATAATCCCAAATCTGACATGATTGATTCATTCATCGCACAGAACAGGGGTACATTCGATGTGCTCCGCGTTTCTACAACAACTGGTGGCGGTGTCGAGCAACTCAGGGAGCAGATTTTCGCTTCGTTGCATATAATCAGAGTCTACACCAAGAAAATCGGGCATCCAATCGACAAGAAGGAACCAGTTGTATTGAAGCGGGGCACGACGGTTATCGATGCAGCAGAACACATTCATAAGGATTTTAAGAAAAAACTGAAATTCGCTCGCCTGTGGAGTGATTCTGATTACAACGGCCAGCGGGTTGAGAAGAATCATGTACTAGCAGATGGAGACGTGATTGAGTTTCATGTATAGTAAATCAAATCCGAAATTCGAATATCGAAATCCGAAACAAATTCAAATATCAAAGCCTAAATTACCAAAACCTGTTGTTTTGAATCATGAGTAAGAGACATAAGAATAAGGGAGAGCTGGCCATTATTCAGTACCTTCAGAAGAGATTTCCGAAAAGGCGGAGGGAGGTGCTGAAGGGTATTGGTGATGATGCAGTGGTATTTCGAGATGGGTATGTTGTTTCCACCGATTCTTTCTTTGAAAAAACTCATTTTCATTTAGGTTACTTCTCATTCTTTGCTCTTGGCTATCACACGATGGCCGCGAGTTTGTCAGACCTTGCAGCGATGGGTGCGGCGCCAATTTCAGCGCTTATTTCATTGTGCGTTTCAAAGAATATCGGTATGAAGGCAATTCGTGAGGTCTACGATGGTTTCGAAGAAGTGACGAGAAAGCACAAGTGTGATATCTCGGGTGGCGATATTGTGAACTGTCAGTCTTTTGGGATGACGATAACCGTGATTGGTCGTACAAAAAAGCCATTGTTACGCTCCGGCGCTGCACCTGGTAATTATCTATACGTAACCAATTTCTTGGGACTCGCCGAGGTAGGACGGATGGTATTGAAAGCGAAGGCCCCCCGGAATGAATATCCGGATGCGATCAAGAAGCATCTTTATCCCGAGCCCCGGATAAATGAAGGCCTTTCGTTGAGAAAGTTCGCGACGTCATGTATCGACATATCGGACGGTCTTTCAACAGATGCCTATCACCTCGCCGAAGAGAGCGGAGTTAAAATCGTGATAGATGCTGAACACATACCAATCCACCCTGAAGTCGGGAGATTATGTGGAGTGGTGATGAAAGATCCAACGCAATTCATCCTGTCGTCGGGAGAGGATTTCGAGCTGCTATTCACGGCCTCAAGGTTGCCTGCAGAGCGCAGCATGAGGGTTTTCAGAATTGGTCGCATCATGAAGGGGAAAGGTTTGTACCTGTCTGTTCGTGGCAAATTGCAGCGCATTGAACCCTCTGGATACGAACACTAAAAAGGGACAGGCTACTTTTTTATAGTCACTCCTAACAGCGAATTTGGTCATTTGTCACTACTTCGATACATACATTTCGGTCCCTAATGCACATGCAAAAAAGTAGCCTGTCCCCTTGACAATTCCGTAAGGTGCCGTATAATACATTAGGGGGCGATCGGTTTCGACGAGGCAAGTGAAATGACTGAGGGCATACCGAGGGTTCTGGTGACCTCGTAAATCCGACCGGAAAGAAAAAACATCCTGAAAACGGATACGCTCTAGCTGCATAATAATGCGGCAGCTTAGGGTAAGGTGTCATATAGGGCTGAAGCCTATCGATTCCTGCCTTTGGGGTTGATGGGTCAGTTGAAAAGGCTAGCTCTTGCAGACCTGTCTCTTGGTGACGCGAGAGGAGATACGTAAAGAGACTAAGTATGTAGGCCTCTACATGGAAATGTCTCGGACGCGGGTTCAATTCCCGCCGCCTCCATCAGTTTTGCTCAAATATCTGATTTGACTGCAAAACTGCATGTCCCGTAGCGCAGCGGAGGGGCACCAATGTCCCCATCAACGAAATACTTTGTTTATATTCTTCAAGCAACGGACAGCTTCTTATACACCGGTACGACCAAGAACCTCGAAGAGCGCTTAGAACGTCATAATCGTGGTCGAGGTGGTAAATTCACAAAGGGTAGGAGACCTCTCAAGCTCGTGTATTTTGAGGAATTCAATAACCTGAGATCTGCAATGCAACGTGAAATACAGGTAAAGAAGTTGTCACGATCACGTAAGCAGGAATTGATAGATAAGTTCGAGAATAGCCAGAAATAATTCCGATATTTGGTGTTCAATTTCTCGTGATTGAGATTTGCCCCTCACCCTACGGGATCGGGATTCTCGTGAATTTAGTCTCACCTTGTTCGACAACTCACGGAAGCTGCAAAATTGCATGTCCCGTAGCGCAGCGGAGGGGCACCTTTTCTTAAATCCTAAGCACGAAATACGAAATCCTAAACAATCTCAAAATTCAAAACCCTAATGATCCAAATAAAGAAGATTTCTTAATCTTTGGGCAAACATTTCGATTCTTGATAGTGGTTTGAGAAACGATGTGCGCTCATCCACGGTTTTGGATTTGTTAATTGGTGCTTTGGTATTGTTTAGAGTTTAGGGTTTAGAATTTGGGATTTGCCCTGCTGGGTACTGGGCTGAAGGGGGTTGTATTTTTCGCCGTTACTTGATTAATTGACGTCATTTTTGCATTGCGATTAGTGTTTCATGTAGCGATTATTAACACTTCAGCTTCAATTCTACAACCACCAGTGTCTTGTTGACACAAATTTGCAGCTTCGTATAATGATTAGTGCTGACGCTTCTTTTTCTTGTTCTTGCTGAATCACCGATTGTCATCACCGAAGTAATGTCTAATGTCAAGGGTTCCGAACAGACATGCGGCGACCGTAACGAATACGTTGAAATCTACAATCTGAGTGAGGATACAGTGGATCTTTTAGCCTATCGCATCTGGGATTTTGACGTTTCTCCTCCCGATGAAATATGGCCTTGGAATAATGATTCAATCTTGATTAGGTATCCGTCAGTGAGGATAAATTCAACAGTCATTTATCCCTGTACATATGCACTGATTTTAGACAACGAATATTGCAAGCCAGATACTTCGGGTGGTAACTGGCAACCTTATGCAATACCCGATTCAACGTTGGTTCTGACCACGGATGAAACAACAATTTGCGACGGTCTTACTACGAGCGATCCATTGATTATCTACTCAACCATTGCTGATTGTACTACATCTTTCGGAACGCCCTATGACTCTTTCGATTACTTTCCTTCAGACCCCGGAGACGGTATTGCTTGGGAAAGAATAGATTTTACATTGCCCGATGACGCTGCAAACTGGCATCCTTCAATAGACACGTCGGGTTGCACGCCGGGGAGGGAAAACAGCACGGCTAATGTTTTTGACCTGGCAGTTGATTCCCAGTCGATCTTCTTCGTCCCCATGGTTGCAACAACTGGTGATAATGTGCGTATTGAAGTTGTGATAAAGAATTTCGGGCTGAGCGCAACTGACGAGTACGCTTTGTATATCTTCGACGACACTAATAATGATAGCAACATGGTGCAGACAGAGCTGCTCGTTGAACTTAGTGGCGTATGGGTAAATGCCTTGGACAGCACATCGCTTTTTTATGTTTATCAACATCCGGGATTGGGTACTCATTCTCTTGGTTTCATGATTGATTTCCCCTCTGATCTTAGTCCTGAGAACAACCTGGCTTTCAAACCGCTGCAGGTAATTGGTGAAATAGGTGAACTCGCTATTTCACCCCAGATAGTATCACCAAATAATGATGGTATAAACGATCGCCTTCAGATTGATTACCGCCTGCCTGAAGTGGGCGGTAGGCTCACCATATCGATATTCGATACACGCGGAATCAGAATACATGATGTCTGCAGGAATGAATCATGGAATATTGCACAAGGGACGCTATATTGGGACGGTAGGTCAGCCAAGGGCGAAATCCCTATCGGAATGTATATAGTATATCTTGAATACCAATATCATGACAAAATAACTAGAGCCAAGAAAACAACAGTCATAGCTCGCTGACACTCGCAAATCCGAAATTCGGATATCGAAGTCCTGCATCCTGTGGAATAACTGATTTCTATTCCCCAGGGAAAACAAATCCCAATATCCAAACTTCATCGAGCGGCCAGTGTGTCATATCACTTTTGCGATGTTGACCCATTCCGCTATTTGTTTTGTTATTTCTGTAATCTTTCTGTTTATCACGATATCCTCTTTTCCATCATTGCATCGCTGTAATCGAACCGAAGGTATAGCCTTCGGTAGGAGTTGACTTTGCCAGTCTTTTGGGTATAATCATCGATGGCAAAAAAGACCCCATTTTACGAGAAACACGTCCAAAATAAGGGAAAAATCGTTGAATTTGCTGGATTTTTGATGCCTGTTCAATTTGAAGGTATTATCCCCGAGCACAACGCAGTACGCGATTCAGTTGGTGTTTTTGACGTTTCGCATATGGGCGAAGTGGAGATTAAAGGCAGCGATCGCGTCAAATTTGTGAATTATGTTACAACCAACGATGCCTCACAACTCGCTATAAATCAGGTGCAGTATTCAACAATGCTATACCCGGATGCCGGGATTGTTGATGATTTGTTGGTGTATAACTTAGCTGACCGGGTGCTGTTGGTTGTCAACGCAGCCAACACAGAAAAGGATTACATGTGGATCTTGGAAAATAAGAAATACGATGTGGAGATTGAGAACATTAGTGACGCAGTCGGGCAGTTAGCGATTCAGGGGCCTAAAGCCGAACCAGTAATGCAAAAGCTGTTTGATGTTGACCTTTCTACCCTGAAGTACTACTGGACGACTGAGACAAACATGAAGGGAATTCCGGTAGTCTTGTCACGCACTGGTTACACTGGTGAGGATGGTTTTGAAGTGTATCTCGACAAGAAATACGCAGCTGATGTGTGGGATATGATCTTCAGCGCCGGGCAAGATTTCGGCATAAGACCAATAGGTCTTGGTGCAAGGGATACTCTGCGTTTTGAGATGCGGTACTGCCTCTACGGTAACGACATCGACAAGACTACTAATCCCTTGGAAGCGGGTCTGAGTTGGATAGTTAGGTTAAACAAAGATGAATTTATCGGCAAGGAGCCGCTGCTTGCGATCAAACAGCGTGGTATACAACGAAAATTAGTCGGTTTGGAAGCGTTGGGTAAAGGCATTCCCCGACAACACCAGGAGATACATGCCGGTGATGAGAAAGTTGGATTTGTGACATCGGGTACCTTTGCGCCCTCTCTGAAGAAGGGCATTAGCATGGGTTATGTCAATCTAGTTCATGCCAAAGTAGGTAACAAGTTGAAGGTTATGGGTAAAGAGCCTATCGAAGTTGAGATTATCAAGGGGCCTTTCTACAAACACGGTAGCCATAAGTAGTATGTCACGGCAATTGTTGACTTGGATATGTATCGGCTTGCATCCGTGTACTATCTGTTTGAATCTAACGCTCAGCCTGCAGCTGAGCGAAAGGAGGCAAGATGGCTAATGTTATCGATGGTGTAAAATATACAAAAGAACACGAATGGATAAAAATAGAGGGTGATGTTGCTATTGAGGGACTCACTGATTATGCACAGTCTGAATTATCGGATATTGTGATGGTTGAATTGCCTGATGTCGGGAGAAAAACCAAGGCCGGTGATGCGATTGGAACAATAGAGGCCGTGAAGGCAGTGACCGATATATACGCTGGTTTGAGTGGCGAAGTCACAGAGGTGAACGAAAAGGTGACCGCTGACCCAGCGCTGGTCAATAAAGATCCATATGGCGAAGGGTGGTTGTACAAAATCAAAATCGAGGATGCGAAAGAAGTTGACAACCTTCTTTCACCGGAGCAGTATAAGGAGCTGATCGAGAAGAAGTAATGCACTACCTGCCACTTACTCCTCAAGACGAAAAGGAAATACTTGCCCGGATTGGTGTTTCATCCTTTGAAGAATTGCTTAATCAGATAATTCCCAAAGACATGCAATATCAGGGTGAAATCGAGATGCCCGTTGGAGTAAGTGAAAATGAAGTGAGGAAGATTCTGGGTGACCTAGCGGGCAAGAATTTTAACATCGATGAATATCTATCCTTCTTGGGTGCGGGAGTGTATGATCACTATATCCCGGCGGTAATTGACAGCCTTATTTCACGCAGCGAGTTTTATACTGCATACACACCATATCAGGCAGAGGTATCACAGGGCACGCTGCAAACGATTTTTGAATACCAGAGTGTGATTTGCGAGCTGACTGGTATGGATGTTTCGAATGCATCGATGTATGATGGTGGTTCGGCATTGGCAGAAGCAGTGCACATGGCTAACACAATAAAAGGGAAAAACAAGATAGTACTGGCTGATTTGATGCACCCATTTTATCAGAAGATTACAAAAACATATACTCATGAATGCGGAGTGGAGATTGTTCAGTGCCCGACAAAGAACGGTGTGACTGATATCGATGTTTTGAATGGTTTGGTTGATAACGAAACAAGCTGTGTCTGCATTCAGCAGCCTAATTTCTACGGCTTTCTCGAGGATATGTCCGAAATCGAGAAGATCGTTCACGGAAAGAATGCACTGTTGATTGCTGTGGTCGACCCGATTTCATTGGGAGTTATCAAGCCACCAGGAGAATACAGGGCAGATATTGTAGTGGGCGAGGGCCAGCCATTGGGCGTTCCGCAAGGTTTTGGCGGACCGCTTCTCGGGATTTTTGCGTCGAAGAAAGAATTCGTCAGATATATGCCGGGCAGGATTGTCGGGGAGACAACTGATGTTGACGGCAGAAGGGGATTTGTTTTAACATTACAGACCCGTGAGCAGCATATACGGCGAGAAAAAGCCACTTCGAATATTTGCACCAATGAAGCACTCTTGGCGTTGAGTGCGTTGATTTACTTGTGCACTCTGGGCAAACAGGGGATAATAGATGTGGGCGATTTATGTTTATCCAAGAGTCATTACTTGCGTGACCGGTTGATAGAACTGAAGGGCATCAGACTCGCACATGGACAGGAGTTCTTTAAGGAATTCCTGGTCGAAACTGATAAGCCTGCAAAAGAAATCCTCGACGCTTTACTCAAGCAAAGAATATTCGGCGGTGTACCTTTGTCCATGTTTGATGAGAATCTCCAGAATCAATTCTTGATCGCCGTCACCGAGAAAAGAACAAAAGAAGAACTGGACCTTTTTGCGGATCGTCTATCGAGAGTTCTATAAATCTCTTTCACTGCCCTCTACCATGAAATGTAGACTGCATACGCAAATTCCAATAACCAAATTTTGTATTCTGAGATTTGAAAATTGTGATTTATTTGTTATTTGGAGTCTGTAATTTGGAATTTCAGACACTGCCATGAAGTTACTGTTTATCGGTGATGTGTTCGGTGGTCCAGGTCGCGAGAAGATAAAGACCCATCTTCCTGGTGTCATCGAGAAGGAGGGGATATTTTTCACTATTGCACAAGGTGAGAATCTGGCTGGGGGTATCGGCATCACCGAAAACACGGCAAAAGAGATGTTCAAGGTAGGCGTAGATTGTATTACAACTGGCAACCACGTTTGGAAGCATAAAGAGATTCTTGAATATATTGAACGGGAAACCCGTCTCTTACGACCCGCTAATTTCCCTAAAGGTGCGCATGGTCGAGGCTACTTCGTATACGAGAAGAGCGGTGCAAAGATTGGTGTGATCAACCTTCAGGGACGTGTTTTCATGAAGCCGTTGGATGATCCGTTTAAGGTCGGCAGGAAAGTTGCCGAAGAGATTCGCATAGAGACCAGCGTCATTTTTGTAGATATGCATGCTGAGGCAACGAGTGAGAAGCGCGCCCTGGCCTTATACCTTGCAGAATGCGTAACGGGTATTGTCGGTACACACACTCATGTTCAGACCGCTGATGAGCAGATCATCAACGGTAAGACTGCCTATATTACTGATGTGGGAATGGTGGGATCAGTGAACTCAATAATCGGTAATAGAAAGGATGAAATAATCGAGCATTTTTTGTTATCTGTGCCTCGTAGATTCGTGGCGGCAAAAGATAACATTAAGGCAAATTGCGTTATAATTGACTTTAATGAAAAAACCGGCGCAGCGAACGTTATCACCCGCTACAATTTCTAGACGTCATAATTACACAATGCCACAGTAACTCAAAGGATAACTTAATTGCTAAATGATGCTTTGACTCATAATATCATCGTAATCTATGGATGCAAAGCAGCCAATGACCTAATGACACAATGACTGAAGGTACTCCAATTTCGTATTGGTGTTTCGTGAATCGTATTCGTGATTTGGGCTTTGCTTTAGTATTATTTAACGAATACGAAACATGGACAACGTTCAACGATTATGCTTCGAGCGAACGCTAGTGAGTCGAGAAGCACCGTTTTACCCTTTCTTATCACGTTTCTCTAACTCACGCGAGGTCTCAAATTTCTCATAGGACACTATATCTTTGAGCTCAAGCCGTCCACGCTCCCTTGCTTCTTCGGCCGGATAGCCGACCGGTGTCAAGGCAACGACTCGGACATCATCGGGTATGCCCAGTACATCCTTAACCATTTTTTCATCAAAAGCACCAATCCAGCAGGTTCCCAGTCCTTCATTGGTCGCTGCGAGAATTATATGGTCAAGCGCGATCGTCAGATCGTGTGGCCAGGATGCCATGTAATTTCCCATACGACCCCAGGCAATCTTTTCAAGTGCACAACCGCAGATGATTACGCCCGCCTCGGCCATGAAGGGTTGGTTGCGGCATGCCTCGGCGACCTTCTTCTTCATTTCTGGATCCCTTACCACAATGAAATGCCAAGGTTGATAGTTCTTTGCCGACGGTGCCATACGCCCAGCATCCAATATTCGATTCAAAACATCTTCGGGTATCGGATCTGACTTATATTTCCGAACACTTTTTCTTTTTTTAATTATTTCATAAAACTCCATTGCTTCGCTCCTTTCATTCGCTTCGCGATTCGATGCACCTCCGTTGGATACGCCCCGCACTTATGCATAAGTGCGGGGTCCTCAATTCCGCAATCAAATCAGAGATTTAAGCGGAATTGGGACGCGCCCGGCGCGATTCGAACGCGCAACCTGCGGAGCCGGAGTCCACCGTTCTATCCAATTGAACTACGGGCGCAACATTTAGGAAACAGGATACAGGCGTTAGGATATAGATTCACTGACTTCTCTTATGCCTGATCCGTTTTCTGTTATCAGATATCAATCGTCGGGTTTATTATACCGAATATCTTAAGAACGTCAATCAAAGACTTAATGACATAATGACACAATGACTTCGTTGTCGGTGGACTCGCTGAAAGTATCGTCGGAGATCTCGACCAACAGGGAGAGGACAGTCGTTTTGAGAGGCCCTCCGCAGCGCATAATTATGATTTTCGTGCTTGACGGGTGGCGTAATTGAACCGAAATCGGACAGAGAAAAAGCACTTGACATCAGCGCGTCGGAGGCTACATAATGTGGTGTATAAGAAAGAAAAGGAGCAACTTTGTGATGTCTATACCAGAAATGGTTAAAGTGTCTCATTTCACATGGTACATAACGCTTGTTTTTCGCATAACGTTGGGATGTGGGTTATATTGAAACAAGGATTGAAACGTTGGTAGCTGGTTGGCTGAGGTGAAGCCTGATCCAAACCCAAGTATTTAGATATTTCCTATCGACAGACAAAGGAGGATGAACATGGAAGACTTGCCTGAGAGATTGGCATTATCTAGCGCAGGCAAAATAGCGAAAAGGCTAGGAACGATTTCTGGCGGTAGAGTATTGGATGTTGCCACAGCGGGGGGAGGATTCATCAATACTCTCATGAAAACTCTGAAGGCTTATGATTCTTTTGTGGGAATAGACTATTGCGCTTCAGACGAGTCAAGAAAACTTATGGAATCTGCAAAGATAAGGTTTGAAGGAAAGCCCGTACGATTTTTTGAGATGAACGCCGAGAATCTGAAATTCGAAGCTGAGTCTTTCGACACTGTTTGCATTTCCCATTCTCTGCATCATCTTGCAAATATAGACAAGGTGCTGACCGAAATGAAACGTGTTCTCAAGAATGGCGGTAATTTCATACTACAAGAGTGTTACTGTGATGGAGACCAGACTGAGGCACAGAAAGCAGATGAGCTTGAGCATGAATGGGAAGCGCGGATCGACTCTTTGCTCGGCATCACTCATAACAAAACCTTCCCCAAACAGAGGATCATGGACGTTGCCAGCAGTTTGAAGCTGAGAGAGTTGGAGGTATCCGATTCCACGCATCCCGTCGACTGCCTGTGTTGCGAAAGGAAATATGAGTGCGAGGACCCAAAGAATCAAGCAACATACCACAATGAAATCAAGTACATTGACAATGTAATTAAGAAAATTAAAGACTACCCAGATTCGGGAACTCGAAATCGTCTGAGGGAAGAGGGGGAGAGGATCAAAGAAGCAATAGCAAAGTCTGGTTCAGCACCAGCGTCATACTTATTTATTATTGGAAAAGCATAACACGTTTGGTCTTGCATCAAGACGTTGGCGAGAGTATTCCATTAGAACAAGATTTGAAACCGGATTCAAAAGAGGGGGCGGTGCTTGCCGACCCTTCTTTCTTCTTGTGTCATGTCTGTGCCAAGAAATCGTGCTGCGGACTTACCATCCGTGATTTGTTGTGCAACTTTCAGATTTCTCTCTCCTCTAACAAGGTTCTTATTGACAGAGAAGAATCGTTGTTATATAATCATTTGGAGCTTGTAAAAAATCGTACAAAGGTGGAGGCAAGGATGATAGCTTATCAAAAGTACTTATATTTGGCATTTTTTTTACCACTGGCATTACCCGCCCAATGGCTTGAGACCACCATCACTGTCGGTGATGGACCTCGGGCTTTAGTATACAAGCGTATCGGCAACAAGGTTTACTGCGCAAATGAGGGTAGCGATAATGTGACAGTAATTGATGGGACGACCAACAGCGTGATTACAACCGTTTCAGTTGGCGACCATCCTTATGCGTTAGTCTGTAATCCCACCGATAACAAGGTCTACTGCGCTAACAGGTTTAGCGATAGTGTCACCGTGATTAATGGTGCGACCGATAGCGTGATTACCACCATCAT
The DNA here is from genome assembly GCA_001303785.1 of Caldifarciminota bacterium SM23_42. Taxonomy (GTDB): domain Bacteria; phylum Hydrothermota; class Tepidihabitantia; order SM23-42; family SM23-42; genus SM23-42. The sequence goes on from LJUJ01000016.1 coordinate 68,062, forward strand.
GGTCGGTAGTGATCCTCGGGCCTTAGTTTATAATCGCACCAACAACAAGGTCTACTGCGCAAACGTTGATAGCGATAATGTAACCGTGATTGATGGGGCGAGCAATAACGTGATTACCACCATCACAGTCGGTTATAATCCTGTGGCCTTGGTCTATAATCCCACCAACAACAAAGTATACTGCGCAAATTATATGAGCGATAATGTGGCCGTGATCGATGGGGCGGCCAACAGCGTGATCACGACCATCACAGTCGGTTATGGTCCCCGGACCTTAGTCTATAACCCCACTAACAACAAAGTCTACTGCGGAAATCAGTTTAGCGATAATGTGACCGTGATTGATGGGTGGACCAACAACGTGATTACCACCATCGCGACTGGTCTTGAACCTCAGGCCTTAGCTTATAATCCCACCAACAACAAGGTCTACAGTGCAAATGAGTGGGAAAATGATGTGACCGTGATTGATGGGGCGGCTGACAGCGTGATTACAACCGTTGCAGTCGGTGTTTGGCCTTGCGCCTTAGTCTACAATTCCACCAACAACAAAGTCTACTGCGCATATGACTGGCCCAATGATGTGACCGTGATCGATGGCGCGACCGATACTGTGATTACAACGGTCACATTGGCTGACGAGGCCTGTGCGTTTGCGTGGAATCATGTCCAAAATAGAATATATGCTGCGAATTTCACTAACTCAAGTGTTTCGGTGATTCGGGATTCATTGACAGGGATAGAAGAAAACAACCCTTTTATAACAGAAAACAAATACCTCCGTGCAACCATCTTCCGCGGTCCTCTGCAACTGCCCGAAGGCAAGACGTGCAAAGTCTTTGACATTACGGGCAGGGTCGTAGAACCAAACAAGATACAGCTAGGCATCTACTTCATTGAGGTTGACGGTGCTGTAACACAGAAGGTGGTTAAGGTTAGATAAACAGCATAAGTGTAGCATAGGGGGAGTGATTTGAGCGGTCACTCCCCTTTTTTTCTCGCATTGCAACGCGGTGGATGTAAAGTCCTTAGTGGATATGAGATCCGGTTGGAATTTCAAACGACGGATAGTATGCGCACAGTGGATGTTGATGTTACCGGTAGAATAGATTTCCATTTGTTAATAGTTGACAGTGGGTAATTTTACTGTACTCTTGACATGGAGGTTCAACATGAAAACAGCTGCTTTGATGTTAGGGATTGTATTTCTGATAATTGCTGCCCTGATTTATATCTTAGGGACAGGTTTACGAGTGGTTTATAGTGGTGGGTTTTTCACGGTCGTGGGAGTTTTGGTTATTATTTACTCAAGACGTAGGAAGAAGTAATATATCCTTTAGATGCATACAAGTGTCTATTAAGTAAGATGGAATACTATTCCATTTGATCTATAGAGCCGTGGACTTACCTTCCGCAGGGTTCTATAAGCACTTACTTCAACAATAGTATCTTCAACGCTTCATTGGCGATGAGGTTCTGACAGGCGCTCGGTGTGCCATATCGGACAGAACTGCATCCCTTGACATCAGCCTGACGCGAACATATAATTCTTGTAGAGAGAACAAGTAGACATTCAAACACGTAGAGTGTAAAGGAGGAAGTGTGAAGAAACACAGTATATTGACGGAAGGGATAGTTGTGTTACTGTTCCTATTCGGTGCAGCGCACGCAACTACTTGGTATGTCCACCCCGATTCCACGCTCAACTCCATCCAGGCAGGCATAGACCTATGCTCGACTGGTGATACAGTGCTCGTTGGAGCAGGAACGTATTTCGAAAATATCAACTTCAATGGCATGGCTATCACCGTAACAAGCGAGTATGGTCCTGACACCACAACTATTGACGGCAGCAGTCCTGCGCATCCCGACAGCGGCAGTGTGGTTCTCTTTAAAAGCGGCGAGAATAACAGTTCAGTGCTGGATGGATTTACTCTCACGCGTGGAATAGGCACAAATATGCCTTGGGGGCACTCTGGAGGTGGAATTGAGTGTTGCAATGCATCTTCACCAACGATAATAAATAATATAATTACTGCGGATACAGTTACGGGCTATGGTGGCGGAATTGAATGTGACTATAACTGTAACCCTATTATATCTAACAACACAATCACCATGAATCAAGCAGGTGAGTCTGGTGGCGGCATTGAATTTTATGATGCTTCACCAACCATTACTAACAACGTTATTGATGGCAATGAGGCCACATACGGAGGTGGCATTGTTATTGGAGACTATTGCTCTGGTGATATTTCTCATAATACGATTACGAACAACACTGCTACGCCCACTGGGGGCGGTGGTGGCATCTTTTTGTGTCAAAACACTACAACACTAATCCAACACAACCTTATAGCGAACAATTTCAATGATGGCGTGTGCAGTGGTTGGCCTGGTAATCCAACGATATATTGCAATGACATTATTGACAATGAGGGTTATGCAATCAGGAATACTGCATCGAGTGTCACTATCGATGCAGACAGCAACTGGTGGGGTGATGCGACTGGGCCTTATCACCCAGATTCTAATCCAGGTGGTCTGGGTGACACAGTAAGTGATTATGTCGACTTCATCCCTTGGCTAACGAGCCCAGGTGTTGAGGAACAACCAATCATCAAGCCCGTGGAGAAACACGAAAACCTTACAGCATCAATCTTCCGCGGATCCCTACACTTACCCGAAGGCAAGAACTGCATAGTCTTTGACATCACGGGTAGGGTTGTTGAACCAAGTAAGATACGACCAGGCATCTACTTCATTGAAGTTGACGGCGTGGTGACCCAGAAGGTGGTTAAGGTTAGATAGATAGCGAAGAGTGTAGCACAAGGGGAGTGATTTAGTCGGTCACTCCCCTCTTTTTTTACGCTATTACAGCGCGGTGGACTTACCCTCCGCAGGGTTCCATAATCACTCACCTCAACGATAATATTTCCAACACTTCACGGCTGATGAGGGAGCGACAGATGCTCGCTGTGCCAGATTTGTGCCAAAAAACACACTTAGGCCTCATTGCACCTACTTGACAAGTAACTGCCTACTCTTATAATTTCACAGAAAAATATTAGGGTAATTTCAGCAGCAGTGTAAATGTAAATGAGGAGGAGTATATGGTTCGTAAACAGAAATATGTATTTATAGAGGTTCTTCTGTTTTCTTTGTTACCGATGCTTTTATCAGCTCAGTGGCTTGAAACGACAATTCCAGTCGGGGATGAGCCTCTTAAACTGGTTTGGAACTCAACAGATAACAAGATCTACTGCGCTAATTATGGTAGCGGTGATGTCACAGTGATTAATGGAGCAACCAATGGGGTCGATACCACAATCGGAATCATCTATGGCTCTGGTGCTTTGGCCTATAATACAGACTACAACAAGGCGACACAATCATTACCACGATTACAGTAGATACTATGCCTAATGCTTTAGTCTGCAATCATATTCTAGACGACAACAAGGTCTACTGCGCTAATTTTTGGACCGATAATATCACAGTGATTGACGGCGTTGCCAATACAGTCATCACCACGATTGCAGTCGGAGTAGGAGATGGGCCTTGGGTTTTGGTCTACAATCCAACCAACAACAAGGTCTACTGCGCTAATCTTAACAGCGATGATGTTACGGTGATTGACGGCGCAGCCGATACAGTCATTATCACGCTTCCAGTCGGTGATGAACCTCGTGCTCTGGTTTGGAATTCAACCAACAAGGTCTACTGCACTAATTTTTGGACCGATAATGTCACGGTGATTGACGGCGCAGCCGATACAGTCATCACCACGATTCCAGTCGGAGATGGGCCTTGGGCTTTGGTCTATAATCCGACCAACAACAAGGTCTACTGCACTAATGCATTGAGCGATAGTGTCACGGTGATTGACGGTGCAACCAATGTGGTTATCACCACGATTCCAGTCGGTGATGGGCCTTGTGCTTTGGTCTATAATCCGACCAACAACAAGGTCTACTGCGCTAATGAGTGGAGCGATGATGTCACGGTGATTGACGGTGCAACCAATGCGGTTATCACCACGATTCCAGTCGGTGATGGGCCTTGTGCTTTTACCTGGAATTCTGCTCAAAACCGAACCTACGTAGCAAATTATGGTAGCGATAGTGTCTCAGTGATTTGGGATGTGCCGGGAATTGAAGAAGATAATTTTGCTCCTGCGGAGAGAGACATTTTTACTACAACTCTTTTCAGCGGATCACTGCAGTTGCCTAAAGATAAGAAATGCAAAGTCTTTGACATCACGGGCAGGGTCGTTGAACCTGATAAGATACAACCTGGCATCTACTTCATTGAGATTGACGGCGTTGTGATGCAGAAGGTGGTGAAGGTTAGATAGAACTCAAAGTCGTAGCACACGGGGAGTGATTCAAGCGGTCACTCCCCTTTTTTGCTTGTGCCAGATTCCCCGCTTTTGTCCATTCAAACAACACAGCGATACGGGATCCCATACGAGATTCTAAGGGGCAAGCACGTGTGCCAAATCTACCGCTTTTTCATTAGAGTAGGTCTACTACAAAGGAAGCGAGTATCCTCGTCCCGTTTACGGGACGGGACCAGCAACGGTCAGAATCCCCGTGATTGCTCGGGACATGGCTGTGGTGTGCAGCATGCATTTGCAGTGATCAAATAATAATGTGTAGTTTCTAGTTTCCGGTTCTGACTCCGTATATCTCTCGTTTCATTGGGCTGTGAGAAGACCCGTGAGCTGTTGGTGAGAGGTTGAATTACAATTAAAAATAAACATGAGATTGCGGATACAAATTAATAGAAGTTGACGGCGTGGTGACACAGAAGGCGTTGAATGTTAGGTAATTGTGTAAGTCGTAGAGACATCATTTATGGAAGGAGGAAGTATGAAGAATATCAATGTATTAGCAGTAGCGATCGCGTTCCTATTCAGCACAAGCACAACGCATGCAACCATCTGGTATGTGCACCCTGATTCTACATGCAACTGCATTCAGGATTGTCTGGACTCCTGTACCACCGGGGATACGGTGCTTGTCGGGCCAGGGGTATACAATGAAAACATAGTCTGGCCGAACACGCAGGGAATAAATCTCACTGGTGAATTGGGGCCAGATACGACGATTATAGATGGTGATAGCATTGGACGAGTGATAGGTATATCCACCGGAGTAGGCCCTGCAACTGTAATCAGTGGATTTACTATCCGCAATGGATACTTAACCGATACTAACGAATGTGGCGCCGGCATCTATTGCGAAAGCTCTTCACCAACAATTACTAACAATACCATCACAGGTAATAGAATTAATGGCGATGGGTACGGTGGTGGTATCGTCTGTCTAGGTAATGCTTCACCAACCATTACGGGCAATATTATTTCAGATAACAGCGGAGGGGTTCATGATGGTGTAAGCGGCGGCGGTCTTGCCTGTGCCGACAGCTCAGCGCCTATTATCGCAGATAATATCATCACTGGAAATTATGCTACCGTTTCTGGTGGCGGCATCTATTGCAGAGACAGCTCTATGCCGACAGTAACGAATAATGTCATCGTTGACAATTCGACCGGCGCATGTATGTGCGGTTGGATAGGCGGGGGCATTGCATGTGGCTACGGCTCGGCACCTTCTATCGCAGGTAATACCATCACTGGGAATTATTCAAATCATGGTGGTGGTATCGGCTACGATAATTCTGAACCAATTATTACAGGTAATTATATAACGGGTAACACAGGGTATTGCGGAGGTGGTATCTACTGCCACCAATCTTCTGCAACTATCAGTAACAATACGATAAGCAATGATACGGCAGTTTGGCGTGGCGGCGGTATCTACTGCTATGAATGTTCACCCACCATTACCGGCAATATAGTGTCAGGAAACGTGATACCGTTGACAGAGGTTGGCGGCGGCATCATGTGTGACGGCTCTTCACCGATCATTACTGGTTGTGTTATATCAGGCAATAATGGGGAGGGCATATACTGCCAACCTGATTTTTGGGGTTTTATTTCCAATCCAGTGATCTGCCGTAACGATATCTACAACAACGTTGGCTTTGGAGTATGCAATGTTGATACGACTATCATAGTCAGCGCTGACTCAAATTGGTGGGGTGATGCAACTGGTCCATATCATCCCATCAGCAATCCTGGGGGTCTAGGCGATACAGTGAGCGACTATGTTGACTTTGACCCGTGGCTTACGTCCCCTGTCGGCGTTGAGGAGCAGCCAATTGCCATATCCGTTAAGAAGGACAACTCTCTCGCAGTAACCATCTTCCGAGGTTCCCTACAACTATCCGAAGACAAAAAATGCAGAGTCTTTGACATCACGGGCAGGGTTGTGGAACCAACGAACATTGCACCTGGAATATATTTCTTGGAGGTAGACAACAAAATAGTTCAAAAGGTGGTAAAAGTGAGGTGATATCAATATCACTGTAATCAATGTGTTCATCTCCGTAATCGATTGCGAAGCAAAGGCATCTACTTCATTGAGGTTGACGGCGTGGTGACACAGAAGGTTATTAAGATAAGATAATAATATCACCGTAATCTATTTTTTCATCACTGTCACGATTTGTGCCCAAATCTTCGATTTGGCTGCAAAAATCAGTGTCCCGTGGTCCCAAAGGGACTGCGGGGAATCGATTGCGAAGCAAAGAAGGTGGTTAAGGTCAGATAGAACTCAAAGTTGTAGCACACGGGGAGTGATTCAAGCGGTCACTCCCCTTTTTTGCCTGTGCCAGATTCCCCGCCTTTTGTATTAAAATGACATGAATAACGATACGGGAGTATAGTGTGCCAAATCTTTGCCAAAACCCATAATAAAGTGGCACCGTCTTCTTCAGGCAACCTTTTTTGCAGCAAGATAGAATCTGTGTTGTAGAAATATTAACCATTCTTGTGCTATACTCTGCCTGTGAAGTGCCAAAAGTTTGTTAAAATACTTATCGATTGAGAAATCAGGTATGACCCAAGGGATGTTGATCATGTAATAAATAATCGCCTCCACATCTTTGAAATAGCTCCTGTTGTCAGTAACCTCATTCTTAGCCATAATCTCGAAGCCGGCTTGCCTGATTTGCTCACTTGCAGACTCTAAATCCCAGCGATCCGCCACTGTGTTCTGATAGTCCAACGCACTTTTCAAATCGTGCCAATCCCCACTGCCAACTTGTTGTGTTATGAAGATTCCGTTTTTCTTGGCAATACGATAGATTTCTTTGGGGTCATAAATGCTATGTCGGTTTATGATTGTTTCAAAGCTGCTGCTCATAAATGGGAGCACACCTGACTCGTCTACTTGAATGACGTGTACATTCAGGGGCTGGAGTTTTTGGTATGCGCATGTGACGTTTGGAGGATATGATTCAGTTGCAAAGGTCCGAACGGGTAGTTCGGGAAGTGATGCCAAGAATTCTCCGCCTCCTGTGTCCATGTCCAGAAGAGTCTCCTTTCTTTCTATGGCCTTCTGAACCTCTTTTCGGTAATCCCAAGGCAACGGCTCTGTTTTGGTTGTTGTGGAGGCGAAGGAGAAGTCCCAGCCAGAGAATGGGAATTCTTCCACTCGTTTCCACCTTGCATATAATTCGCCCTTACTTTTCGCAGGAAGCTTGCTCATAAAATTACTTCAACCATTCTACGGTATTAATGGAGCATGTCAACGCTTTTTGACTCACTCACTTCGCCAACGGAATATTACTTCATTCGCCCCGGGTATCAAATAGCAGCCCAGGGGTGATTTTGTGGCGTAGGGGAGTAACGCGTGAATGGTGGACTTACCCTCCGCAGGGTTCCTTGACCACGCACCTCAACGATAATGCTGCCAATACCTTCCTGCTGATGAGGTTGTGTGAGGTGCCCGTTGTGCCAATTCTGTGCCAAAATGTACAAAGGCGACGCCTTGACATCTGCCTGACCTGAACATATAATTCCTGTAGAGAGAATCAAGTGGCTTTGCATACGTAGAGTGTAGAGGAGGACTTATGAGTAAATCCACCCAATGGCTATGTATAGTGTGTATGTTGACACCATCAATCATTTCTGCTCAAGAATGGGTCGC
>LJUJ01000017.1 GCA_001303785.1 Caldifarciminota bacterium SM23_42
TGCGCGCGCTGAGGAGAATCGCCATACCTTCATTAGAATATGCTGAATCAATGCCGATAATCCTGAGCAGCCTGCACAATTTCCCCAACATTCCATTACAAATGAATTTTGTTGCCATTAGTGCAACTAAGGTAGTCTCAGTAGTACATTAAATAAATGCAATAACCTATTCGGGTTTCGCTCAAGCAGATTTATGTTATGATTCAACATCATGATTGCGTCGATTGTCTTATCCATAGTTATTCTCTTCGCTTTCTTTGCGATCTCAACATCATAACACGTGTTGCTTGCCATATTCAATTTCCTGTAAAACACCAAACGGTACAACAAAAGTAAGGGGTAGTAAAGCTCCACTATTCTTTTGCGTTCATATTCTCTCGCAACATTGGCTGCACTCTTGAGCCGCATCGGCGTTCTCTTGAAAACATCCATGACGTCGGCTATCATACTACTCTCCCGAAGGGCCAGTATTTCTCCGGCACTGCCGAGTAGAAAATCATCTGTACCTTCATACACCACGGTTTTGATTTGCTCGTGACTCAAGTATGCAAAAGGCACCGTCTGACAACGTGAACGTATGGTGGGCAGCATGTATTCTGGTCTTGAGCTGGTCAGCACGAAGACCGTGTCGATCGGCGGTTCCTCAAGCGTTTTCAGAAAACAGTTGGCTGCCTCGTCCGTCATCCGATCCGCTTCGAGAATCAAGACTATGCGCTTCGCATCAACACTTGGCATATGTACTAAGCGTTCGCTCAAGGTCCTTATTTGCTCAATCAATATCGAAGCACGATCCTCGAGCTCGACTACGGTATTGTCGGGAAGATATTTCTTGGAGTATTCAAATATCTTCTCGGTCTTTTCTCTTATTTTTGAAGGAATAGGTGCAATCAAATGAAAATTCGGTGAATTCGGTGGGCAATTCAATGTTTTTGCTAAAGCAAATCCCAACATGCGCTTGCCCACACCACGCGGTCCTACGAAAAGAAGATTATAAAGTTTACTTTTCCTGACCGCTGTCCTGACAAATGTCTTTGCCGTCTCCTGACCAACGACGTCATCCAGGTAATCAACCACGGGTAATTATAGTGGAAACGGAAAGGCGGTCAAGATGCTACATCGGCACTATTCACTAAAAAAATACCTGCGCAGATTATTTCTCAATTCTTCGAGGCCGACACCCTTGGTTGCTGAAATCAACAATGCTCTTGGAAATTTCCTCTTGTACCTATCTCGTTCTTCATCGAATAACCGATCGATTTTGTTGAAAACCAATACTCGGTGTTTAGTGTCGGCATGTATCTCCTCCAAGACGTTATCCACCGTCGCGATCTTCGCCTCCAAATCCTCAGCCGTAGCATCGATAATGTGAATTAGCATATCGGCCTCGAGAACCTCGGCTAAGGTCGCATGGAAGGAAGCAATGAGGTCGTGTGGCAAATCCTTCAAGAATCCCACGGTGTCGCTAATCAGCATCTTGTGTCGGGGCGGCACGAAAAGAACTTTCGTGTTCGAATCAAGAGTTGAGAAAAGCTGTTCTGAGGTGACAAGTTTTGCCCTGGTTAGGGCGTTTACCAACGAAGATTTTCCGGCGTTGGTATAACCAACGACTGCTACCTTCGGGATACCGCTTCTTCGCTTGCGTTGTACCTTCTTCGAGTGTTCGATCTTCTTCAACATTCTCTTCAGGGTCGAAATTCTCTCTTTGATGCGCCTGCGGTCGACTTCCAGTTTCTTCTCACCCGGGCCTCGGGTACCAATTCCGCCGCCCAGTCTCGAGAATTCCGAACCCATCCCTACCAAACGAGGCAAGCGGTATTCGAGCTGGGCAAGCTCAACCTGCAGCTTCGCCTCCCTGGTGCGCGCATGTTTTGAGAAGATATCGAGAATTAGTGTTGTCCTATCAATCACGCGTACACCCACAATATCCTCGATGTTTCTGATCTGTGCTGCCGACAGTTCTGCGTCAAAGATCAAGAGGTCAATGTTGAGTTGTGCACCAATTTCTGATAGTTCTTTCGCCTTGCCAATCCCGAGGAACGTTGACGGCTCGAATTTCTTTCTCATTTGCATGAAGCTTTCAACCACTTCACCGCCTGCGGTTCTGGTCAAACTTGCGAGTTCTTCGAGTGACTGTATTACGCGCCAGCGCTCTGTTTTCTTGCTGACAACCGCGACCAGCAATACTCTCTCTTGATTATTGTCCGTAGGACGCAGCGTGATCTCTCGATTCAATCCTTATCTGACCTTCGTTTCACAAAAATGATGCGCTGTATAGTGGTCTCCAATGTTCCGACAGCCAAGATCATGATAATATAAGACATTACTCTCGGTCCCAGGACAGAACCGATGATGAGCAAAAAAATGCGTGTAAATCGCTCGAAGATTCCCACCCGGGGAGAAATACCCAAGCCTTCGGCTCTGGCTCGAGTATAACTTACCATCATCGAGCCAAAAACCGCCACGAGAATCCAAAACTGCATATAGTCTACTTTGTTGTAGTAGTATAAGTACAATCCGAAATAAATAATGAATTCGTTGACCCGATCTATAGTGGAATCAAGAAAACTACCCAGTTTTGAAATCATATTCTTACGGCGTGCTATCTCGCCATCAAAGCTGTCAAATATCCCACACCAAAACAAGAAAATCGCCGCGGCCCAGAAAACGCCATTTCTGTACAAGAAGCAGGCAATCACTGCTAATATCAGACTCGAAACAGTAATGACATTGGGGTGGACATTCAGCCCAACAAGAAAAGACACAATCGGTGAAACAAAGAATTTTCTGCCAAGCTCTTTAATTTTTGTCATCGCTACCTTCGAGGATAATGGTGAACTCTCCCTTGCTCGATTTCATATTTCGTAAAACCTCGCTCACGCGCCCACGGATTACCTCTTCATGATATTTGGTCATTTCCCGACACAACGCTACCTGTCGGTCACCGATCAATTCAAGGATTTCCTGAAGCAACCGCACGACGCGTTTCGGCGACTCGAAAAACACCACAGTCCTTTTGTCCATCTTCAGCTCTTCCAATATCCGTGTGCGCGCTCCTTTCTTTTTAGGCAAGAATCCTTCAAACACAAACCGATGTGAAGGCAGCCCGGACAGTGTGAGGGCGGTGATGATAGCTGATGGCCCGGGCACGGCTTGTACGGTAATCCCCTGGCGCAGGCATTCCCTGACGAGTATATAGCCAGGATCAGACAACAAGGGCGTACCGGCGCTCGTGATGAGCGCAACACTCTTATCCTGCTTCAGTAAGGAAATGAGTTGGGGAACCCGTCTTCGTTCGTTCTGTTCGTAATAAGAAATGAGTTTTTTCTTGATATTGTATCGCTTGAGTAGCAATCCCGTGTGCCTGGTATCTTCACACGCAACGATATCGATGTCTTTCAAGACCTGTACTGCTCGATATGTAATATCCCGGATATTTCCGATAGGTGTTGTGACTATGAACAGGGGCATCAAATTTTCAATTTCGTGTAGTCAAAGAATTGCAGTGATTTCAGGGCAAATCGGTAATCGGTCAGAATCTTCCTCGCGATTACTTCGCTCTCCTTACCCAGAAATGTTGAAAAAGAATCATATATGAGGTCAAATATCCTTGCCATCCCCTGGGCAAATACCTTAGGTTCAACTACAACCTCTCCAGAAAAGGAGAGGTCGGACTCGATTCGAAATTTTTCGACGAAAGGAAATTCTTTTTGCGCCGTAGACTTCGAAAGCATCGCGGTACGTAAGACCAGGGACTGCCCCAACGGATGAGCATATCCCTTCAAGAGTGCGGTGAAAATTTTACAAAACATCTCCACCTGGGCTGGCGTTGCCTGCTCGGCAATGACTTTTTCAATTCGGTCGAAAATTGCCACGTTTGTCTCAGGTTTCATCAAAATTGGATAGATTTCATCCTCCAATGCCTTTTCAGCACGCCCCGCAATGTAACACGCTGGTATAACGCCATTCTCAAAGCACACGAATGATTCATCGAGACCGAGTCTCATCCAGATGAAACCGTTGAATTTCGATTTCTTCAGCTTCTCAACGAATATTTTGGGTTGGATTCTAGACAAATCAACCTGAGTTTTGAGCGGCTTTAGTGTAACCGAAGAAATAATTACTTTTAACAACATTTCATCCGTGGCGTACTCACTCAAGGTGCCGGTAGTCGCCTTTTTTGCCTTTTCTACGATCTCGCTAATGGGAATGATTTCTCTCGTTTCCTTACCTATCCGCGCGGCGTTGAATGGCTCACCCTGGTTCAAGAAAATGAGCTCCACGGCGTCATGGTAGGTAATCGCAATGTAACCCGATATTCGATGCACCCTTTCTCGCTTCGAAGCGCTGAGAACATTATCTAGATTGATAAACTCGAGACGCGTGTTCTCAATTATCGAACGACCGCGGGGAAATCTCATTAGTAATTCTATAATAAAAAGGAAAGAAAGTCAACTACGAATTCCCTTGACGCCTTGGATATTTTGTATTAATATGGAACTCAATCCTCGAGAACACAAATGACAATAGATACCGACATGCAAAGCAGCAATTTGCATATCCTTGTCGCACTCAGTGGCGGAGTCGACTCCTCAACGGCTGCGCTGCTGTTGAAAGACTCTGGCTATCGCGTTGAGGGAGCGATTATGGTATTTGAAGGCGTACCTCAGGAGAAAATTCGTGCTGCTGCTCGTGTCGCAGAACAACTACAGATAAATTTCCACCTTGTAGACGTGCAAAGAGAATTCCGAGATTTGATCATAAGCGACTTCATTGCCGAGTACCGACGCGGACGAACACCAAACCCGTGTGTGCTATGTAATAAGTTAATGAAATTTGGTCTTCTATTCAAAATGGTATCCGAAGTGGGCACCGATAGGATTGCTACCGGGCATTATGCAAAACTTGATAAACAGAAAGGACGCTATCTTCTCAAGAGGGGTTGTGACGAGAACGAACAATCATATTTTCTCTACCGGCTAGACCAAAACCAACTGTCAAGAACGATTCTGCCGCTTGGTCAATACACCAAGGATGAAGTACGCGAGATTGCACGCAAACATAAACTGCCAACGGCAACACAAAAAAAGAGTCAGGATGTCTGCTTCATCCGGGATGGTGAATACGCTTCCTTTCTTAAGAAATCAATACCCGAAAGTCCAGGGCCAATTTTCAATACTGAAGGAAAAGCGGTTGGTCAACATAACGGCATAATACATTATACGATCGGCCAACGCCACGGAATTGGCATCAGCCACAAACATCCTTACTATGTTACAAGAATTGATGCCGCACAAAACGCCATATACATCGGTGAAAAGCGGGACGCCTACAAGAAGGAATTCATTGTCACCGATCTAAACTTCATCCCCTTTGATACTCTCAAGCAAAGCATGCAGATTTCTACAAAGGTACGCTATTTCTCGCCTGCTTCTGAAGCTCGGATTGAACCGATTGGTCAGGATAAGATCAAAGTGATTTTCACGAAACCTCAATGGGCGATTGCGCCTGGTCAATCCGCAGTTTTCTACCAAAAAGATCTTGTAATCGGCGGCGGTTTGATCGATGAGGTATTCGATTATGCTTAAACGGAAAAGAGGATAAGGTTGGAAGACGAAGAAACACAAACTGAGGAAAACACCAAACCGAAACTGTGGAACATCAACTTCTTTCTTCTGTGGCAGGGACAATTTGTCTCGGCCATGGGCGACATAGCTTACTCAATTGCTTTGGGCTTCTGGATTCTCGCCATCACTGGCTCCACCGCCCTCATGGGTACTCTAATGGCGGCGTCTTCCCTACCCCGGGTGATCGTCTCACCGTTTGCCGGTGTTGTTGTTGATCGTACAGACCGCAAGTGGTTACTAGTACTCATGGACCTAATACGAGGTATCTTCGTGGTTCTTATAGGTGTAGCTTCATATCTAGGCTTCATCCAGGTTTGGATGGTTTTTGCGGCAGGAGTCATCATCGGCACATGCGGCGCCTTCTTCAACCCAGCCGTCGGCAGCATAATCCCAGACATTGTGGACAAACGCAAGCTTGTGCAGGCGAATTCAGTATTCAGTATCGTGCAGACCGCGTCGGGCATCGTCGGCAGTTCGGCCGGCGGCATCTTATTCAAGATATTGGGCGCGTCATTCCTGTTCCTGTTCAATGGCATATCATATCTCTTCTCCGCAATCACCGAGGTTTTCATCAAAGTACCGAAGATCATTCATGAAAAAACAAGGCTTCATTTCTTTGCCGATATGAAAGATGGGCTTGATTTTGTCTGGCACTTCAGGGGACTACGGACATTAATCTTCATTGCCAGCCTGATCAATTTCTTCGCGGTCATGGGCATCATGCTCATACTACCACTCTTCTACCAGCAAGATCATCTGGGTCCGGCCCTCTATGGCATTATAATGGGGTTTTTTACAGGCGGTTTGTTTCTCGGTTTCGTCTTCACATCAGTTGTCAATTTCAAGCCCGGACAAAGGTTCAAGGTTTTTTCAATATGCTATTTGGTAATGTCATTGACGATGATTATGTTGCCGCTCTTTTTGTACTTTCCGCTCATGGCGTTTCTTGTTTTCGCCACTGGTTTCGTAAACGCAATTCTCAACGCTTTCATACAAGCCATCCTGCAACTGACAACACCTCAAGACAAGCGTGGTAAGGTCTTTGGGCTGCTAATGAGTGTCGCGGGTGGACTAATGCCGATCGCCTATGCAACGGGAGGGGTGCTCGCCGAGTTTGTACCAATCAGAATCTTGATATCGTCAAGTTTTGGGATCGTGCTACTGCTTTACATTCCCATGTTGCTGAGCGTCTCATTCAGAAAATATCTGAAATTCGACTCCGAGACGCAATCACTTCAAGAGATTATGTAATCGCGTACAGGCTAAACCAACAATCGTTTCACGCAATCTAAAGTTCGGGTTAATAATATGTCAAAAGAGAACGAAACTACTGAAAAAATAGGACTGATTGAAAACTACAGGACCGGTGTTGATGACACTATGCTTGACACTTATTCACGTACCGTTGTTGGTGTTGCCGAAACGGTAAGCCCCGCAGTCGTCAACATCAACGTACTCAAAACGCGAAAAGCGCAAAACGCACGCGACCTACGAAATGCCAGCGGCTCCGGTCTGATAATTGCGCCTGACGGATACGTGCTTACCAACGACCACGTCGTGTATGGAGCAAGTCTCATTGAGATCAAGCTCAACGATGGCAGAAAATTCTCAGGTCAAGTAATCGGCTCTGATTCGACGACTGATACCGCAGTATTAAGAATCCTCGGCTCAAACCTACCCACTGCACATCTGGGTGATTCTAAGAACCTCAAGGTCGGTCAGCTCGTCGTCGCAATCGGTAATCCATTTGGGTTCCAATGCACGGTAACCGCAGGTGTCATCAGTGCTCTTGGTCGGGCCTTACGGTCTACGAATGGCCGTCTCATCGAGAACATAATACAAACAGACGCAGCGCTAAACCCCGGTAGTTCGGGTGGACCGCTCGTCGATTCCCAAGGTGACGTCATCGGGATGAACACTGCAGTTATTTACCCAGCACAAGGGTTGTGTTTCGCCATTCCTATAAACACGGTCAAAAGGGTAGTACAGATGTTGATATCAAAAGGCACAGTCAGCCGCGGTTATATCGGGATTATTGCCCAACCAGCAACTCTACGAAGACGCATAGTCCGAGCCTTGAAACTCGCACAAGAAAGCGGCGTTGGCGTTGTTGAAGTAGCTTCCCATAGTCCGGCCGAAAAAGCAAGAATCTTACCAAACGATGTAATCTTGAGCATCGCAAGTACAACAACAACTAACATCGACGAGCTACACCGGTTCCTCGATGAAAATCCTGCAGGAAAGAATTACACGATCACTGTATTACGTGGTGTTACTCTGTTGAAGCTCAAAATACTTCCAGTGGAAACACCGCCGCATGAGAAATAAGAAGCGTACTTTCTCTTGATTTCACAAATAGATATTTGGACTTTTCTGTTATTTAAAACTGAAAACCCTAACTATTGCTGTAATCTCGCCAGGATCGTTGCTGCCAATGCACCCCGGTTCTCCTCAGTTACTTCAAACACCTCAACGTCCTTACGTGCTTTGATCTTCTCACAAAATGGGTGACGTTTGAACTGCATCGTGCCGATCACGGGACTCTTCGAGTCCAGCGCATCGAGTACGGCAAGCCTGAATCGTCTGGAAAGAATCTCCATTTTTCCAACTTCATCAATCACGATAACCTTCCCAGCCTTTATGCCTTGCTTGATCGCCGGTACCCCGACCCCTTCGACACACTCCAGATCCACGCCATACTTTCCGACATGGTAGTGACTTCTGATTTCTTTGTGTGATAATACACAACTCTTTTTGGAAATAGTTGATAATTTAAAACCCACACGCTCATCACTTTCCTTTATCTCTTCAGTGCAGAAACCAGCGCACTTATCTCCCAACTCGGATATGATCCCGCGTACGATTGTCGTCTTGCCGATACGGGGCGGTCCAGTCAGTAGAATATTCTTCACAATGTTCTATTCATCATTTCAGATACTTTAAGGTATTCAGTCGTGTATGGTTCAGATGAACATACATGTAGTCAACCAGGAACCCTTCTATCTCACCCGAAGTTTCACTATCGATTCGGTGCCATTCCTGACTATAAATATTCTTGAGGGCGTCGAATGTGGGTCGCTTCAGAAATACCACGGTGTCGTCATGGTGCCGATGGCAAACAATCCCGCCTGCGCTGATGCTGAATTCGATCTTGCCGTTGTTCTTCGCAACTGGACCGCGACAACAAACACAATTCTCCAAGTGCGGCATGACACCCGACCCAGATAAGGCTTTCACAAGAAAGCCGACCGCCAATGATCGCGCATCCGTGGTGTCGCTTTTTTCAAGAGTTTTCAGAAAATTCAGAAGTAGAGAAAAAGCCTCGGCATTAACGTCCTCGGGAGGCACGGTCTTATTATAGAACTCACACAAAACCAGTGCCGCATTGACTTTTTTCGGAACATTGCGTATCTGTTCGAAATCATCAATAACCACAGCATCACTCAGATTATACATCTCTTTGAATTCCCGTTTGTAGTAAATGATTTCATCAAGATTGAAAGGTTCCATCGCCCCACAGATCTTACTCTTGGGACGGCGTACGCCCTTTGCCAAGAGTTGCACTTTTCCGGATATGTCGGTGAGCACGGATGCGATTAAGCTCGATTCCTTGAACGGCGTAGTCTTGAGTATTAGACCGCGACACCTTATGATGTTCGTCATTGCTACAATGCGATTATACAGCCACCATCAACACCTGTCAAGGCATACGATAGTACCGGTACATCATTGTAACACAAGACGACATCATTCCAGCCCATCGCAATGATGTTTGCGGCAAACATTGTATAAACAAAACGATACTTCTTGGATGCACGCCATAAGTACCTGACAATGCAGCATCAGTTTTCTTGATTTTTTTGCATCATATGCTGGTCCCACTGACGCTCAAACAGACTACTTGCTCAATTCAAGCACCTTGAGAACCAATTTTTCAATACCCGCTGCTACGTCTGAAACCCCGGGCCCCAGCATGTAAGCAGGAGTCGACACGATTTTGTTAGCCTGACAAACGGCAATATCATCGACCGGCTTGTTGACGTGCGTGCCGCCCATAGCCTCGATAGCGGCGGCTGTTCCTTCGTCGTTTCCAATGGTCAAGGTGGGTCCGTGTTCGCCCAGGACTTTGGCCGCGATAACGGGTGCAATACATATAAATCCTATAGGCTTTTTTGCGGCGTGCATCTCTTTCACCAACCGCTCGACTTCCATATTGACCGTGCAATCTGTCCCCTTGATAGCAAAATCGCACAAGTTCTTTGCGGCGCCGAATCCACCCGGAAAGATTAAAGCGTCAATATCGTCAGCGCTGACATCCTTCATGTCCCTGATATCACCACGGGCAATACGTGAAGCCTCAACAAGAACATTCCGGCTTTCGCCTACACTCTCTTCCCCTTTGAGGTGATTAATGACGTGGAGTTGTGCTATGTCTGGTGCCATACAGATTATTTGCGTCTTGGCCTTGTCTAAGGTCAGCAACGTTAATACTGCCTCATGAATCTCGGCACCATCATATACGCCACATCCGGATAAAACAACTCCTACCTTTGTACCTGGGTATTGAGGCATTGCTTGACCTCCTTGTTGTTCGCAACCGAGAAAGCCGATGACGACAATTATTAATGATGTAATGATTTTACTCATTTGTCTCACCTCCTCTCTGATGCTGCATTGCCTTTAAAACTGATCTCGTGCATCCGAATATGCACAAACTTCTGCCAATCATTATACCTGACTATGCAAGTCTGTCAAGAAAAGCACGACGCGCGGTCGCCGATAGCTTGTTCAACTGGCGCCTCTCTCCACCTTCGTGATCCCTCCGGACGACCGAGACGTTTTCATCAGTGTCAGACTATACATTATCAGGGCGATCCATATGAATCCAAAGCTAATTACATGAGCCAGCGTGAAGGTCTCATGATATAGAAAAACGCCTATGAACAGCATGAGTGTCGGTGCGATATATTGAAGAAATCCTACGCTAGACAACGGAATCCGCTTTGCGCCTTGTGCAAACCAATAAAGTGGAAGAGTCGTGGCCACACCGGCAAAAATGAGTAATAAATCAATTTTCGGTGAAGAGTTAAACAATGCGCCTTTGGTGATGAGTGCTTGGTAAATGATAATCCCAAGTGCTATCGGCGCAAGAAACATTGTTTCGATCAGTAAGCTCGGCAATGACTCGAGATTTGAAGTCTTCTTGAATAGTCCGTACAAGCCGAATGCACCTGCCAACAAAACGGCGATCCAAGGAAATCTTCCGTATTCAAAAGTCAAATACAAAACGCCAGTACAGGCTAGAACAAAAGCCGAAAGCTGTACGAGGTTTAGTCGTTCCTTAAGAATCACAATTCCAAGGAAAACACTAAATAAAGGATTTATATAATAACCCATGCTTGCCTCAACAATACGATCACTGTTCACGGCATAGACATATGTCAACCAGTTTAGACCGATCAGCAGACTCGTTACGATTAATGAATTCCTGCTTCTGGTGTTTTTCAATAATTCTCTCGGCTTAATCCGTTTTCGAATCGCCAGAACCAGGAATATGAAAACAAAGGACCAGAGAATCCTGTGTGCAAGTATCTCGACAGTTGGCACCTCCTGGAGTGCTTTCCAATAGAATGGAAGTACGCCCCACGCGAAGAATGCAATTGTGGTATAGACAATACCAAGTCGGTGTTGTCTAACTCGCTCCATTAGATCCTGTTGCATGCGTTCAATAGCCGCTGTCCGCGGGTAAATGCCTCCTGCAAGAATTCGCTGGGAGACTTGAATGCTGATTCACGCATCTCCACTTCCAATAAAGGAATACCAGTAAATCGAATCTTTGAAAAGACCCGGCAAAATTTGTGCCAGGGAAAAGAACCTTCTTCGGGCAGAACATGGTCATCATTCGTGCCCCGATTATCTGAAAGGTGAGTGGTAAGGAGTCGATGACCGTATTTCTTGAAAATCCTCAACCGCGAGGGAACTAGATTATCGTGAGATGTATCATAGCAGATTCCATATCTTGCATCGGCTATCATGTCGAGCGAGAAACGCAGGATATCATTGGCGGGGGAGAAATATTCGTTTTCGACTGCCAGCCGCACCCCCCGGTTTCCCGCATAATCCAGCAGTCCGTTCACATTTTCCACGATGGTCTTTTTGCGCTGATCCAACTGATCGAATTGCCTATAGGCAGTGGGATGAAATATCACAACACGCGCGCCAAGATACTGTGCGGCATCAATACATCTCTTATAACAATCCATGGTTTTGCTCACAGTCACAGAATTTGGCGACGAAATATCGATGTTTTTACCAAATGGCGTGTGTATCGAGCAGACCGCCATACCATGATTAGCTACCATTTTCTTGACATTGTGTCGTCCCGACATCGTCAAGTAACCTGAGTGTTCGAGCCGTGCGCCTACAGAAATATGGCTGAAACCTGCCCGCTTCATTATCGGCAGCTGTTCTTTCAAGGGAATATCATAGTTGAAAGTTGTGCCTATCGACATCATATTTTTATTCAACTCTACTTCACGTCCGGCCATATGCACGTGCAACCTAGTCATTTCACTGCAAGCCGGATTCCGCGGTGTCGATCAGAATTCCCGACCCCTGATGAATGCGGTGACGTTCAAATCTACGTATTTCTCTTTAATGTTTTTCCTAATTGATTCTTCCCAAGATTCCTTAGCGAAATACAAGAATTTGGAAAGTACACCCAAGAGGATTATGTTGACGACACGAATATTGCCCAATTCCAGCGCCATCTTCGTGGCATCAATGAATTGTATATTGCCGGATTTCCTTAATCTTTGGTCGATATTTGTGGGATAGTCTGCTTGACCCACGAGTACACTCATCGGCGGTATTTCCCGGTTGTCAACGATGACCGTACCACCCTTCCTAAGATAACCTATGTAACGTAACGCCTCGAGTTTCTCAAATGCCAAAATACAGTCGGTCGTGCCCTCTTCAATCAGCGGTGAATAGACCTTCTTACCAAACCGCACATGGGTTATGACACTTCCCCCGCGCTGCGCCATGCCGTGCACTTCACTCTTCTTGACATCGAATCCTTCAAGGAAAGCAGCATAGCACAAAACGTCCGAAGCGAGTATGATACCCTGACCGCCGACCCCACAGATTGTAATATTGTTAGCGTCCAGCCTCTTATTGGGCATCGGCTTCCCCGGATAGAATAATTGCATCACGTTGGCAGAGCTGCACGCACAGACCGCAACCAACACATAATGCTTCATCCACTACGGCCAGTGGTTTTTCTCGATCCTTTGGAAAGATCAGGCTTATCGCCGGGCAGCCAATGCGCAAGCAAAGGCGACAGCCATTGCATGCCGCCGGATCGATCCGGTACGGCGGCCTTGGTTTCACTAATAGAGCACATGGTCTGCGAAAAATCAGAACGGTGACCCCTTCATAAGCGAGTGCTTCTCTTATCGCTGCCTCGGTTGTCTCCAAGTCATTGGGATTGATCACTCGCACCAGTTCGACTCCGCAACCACGCGCGACATCCTCGGGTGGTATCCGCCTACCTTGCTCACCCTTGGCAAGCTTACCCGTACCCGGATGCGGTTGATGGCCGGTCATGGCGGTGGTGAAATTATCCAGAATTATCAGATTAAGACTTCCCTTGTTGTAAACTGCATTGACCAAACCGGTTATACCCGAATGAAAAAAAGTCGAATCGCCGAGCACCGCAACCAGCTTCTTACTGATATCTTTACCCAACGCCTTTTCCAGACCCTGCGCGTTGGTGACCGAGGCCCCCATGCAAACGCACGTATCCATGGCGTTAAGGGGCGGCAGAGCACCCAGTGTATAGCATCCGATATCACCGGTGGCGACGAGCTTCAGCTTGCTTACAATATAGAAGACACCACGGTGTGGGCAACCCGGGCACAAAACCGGTGGACGCGGCGGAATTTCGTCCTTCTTTCTTGTTACTTTTTTCGCCTTCGTGAAGCTGTTTCTGACAATTTTTGGAGTTAACTCACCGCATAGCGGAATCCTAGCCTTACCCATTACTTTAACCCCCATTGCCTTTATTTCGGTCTCGAGAATCGGATCGCCTTCTTCGACCACGATTAATCTTTTAACCTGCCGGGCAAATTTCTTTATCAATTTCTCCGGCAATGGATATGTGAAAGCCAGCTTCAGAAAACTCGCATCAGGAAATACCTCTCTTGCGTATTGATAGGATACGCCCGAGGTAATGACCCCCAGCGTTTTCTTACCTCTTTCGATCTTATTATACGACCACGTTTCACTGTAACCAGCGAGTTTCTTCAGGCGTTCTTCAACAACCGTATGTAGAATTCGGGCGTGCGCGGGTAATACGAGCCTCTTGCGAATATCTTTGACATAACCTATTACCTTTCTCTCTTTTCTCCTTTCGAGATCCACAAGGCATGACGAATGACAGATTCTAGTGGTTAATCGCAGCAGCACCGGTGTATCAAATTTCTCGGAAATCTCAAATCCAAGTTTCGTGAAGACTTTCGCCTCACGGGAATCGGCTGGCTCCAGAATCGGTACCTTAGCGTGTCGACCATAGTGACGGTTGTCCTGTTCATTTTGCGAAGACCACATACCGGGATCGTCTGCCGATACAACCACCATACCACCGGTTACTCCGGAATATCCCATTGTAAAAAAAGGATCCGCGGCAACATTCAATCCGACATGTTTCATGGCGACAAGGGCGCGGACTCCTGCAAAACTTGCCCCGGCCGCAACCTCCAGCGCAACCTTTTCGTTTACCGACCACTCGGCATTTATTTCTGGATATTTCGTAATGTTTTCAATGATTTCGGTTGATGGTGTTCCTGGATACGCCGTGGCCACCTTGCAGCCTGCTTCCCAAGCACCCCGGGCAACAGCTTCATTACCCGATAATAGTGATTTCATAGGTGTGGCTCTATTATACACATGAAACCACACATGTCAACAAACCTTGGGGACAGGCATAAACTTTTCTACCTTTTGGAGAAAGTCAACAAAACCAACCAGTCGTAGACCCTGCGAGGGGCTATACTTTGTTAACTTTTGCGGAACAAAAAACTTCGTGGCCAAAAACCGTTATCATTCTTTTCTTTAATTTGGATGAACTCAATAGGAACACCATGTTCTTCAATAAAGGCAACTAAGATCCCCTCTGAAGGTCTATTGGGTTCAATAATTACTTTTTTTCCTTTAATTGCTTCATAAATATCTTCGACTTCAAAAGCCACGTGTGGTACTGTTTTTACAATTTCAGGTAATGGACAGTCTTTTTCATATCGCATCCATTCAATTCCATATTCACTTCTATCGTATCCATAATGGTAAACCTTATATTTCTCCAAATAAACCTCACCATTAATCGGTTTGGTTGTAGGTATACCGATATGATGATATTTCAGTTTTATTTTCTCACCCATATTATTATACTCCGCAAATTATCGATCAATGGAGATAGACGGGTCACGTGTATTCTTTCACTTCTTCTTCTTTTTTCAAAACGCGTAGTACACCAAGCGCCATGGCCTCCATCTCACCTTCTCCTGGATATATATAGAATTTGTCACACAAAAAAGATATCCAATCTTGCAGATGTGATACAAACTTTTTTGAATTGGCGATACCGCCGGTAATGATCATGGCATCAATATCGCCTTTGAGGACCACTGAATATGCACCCACTTCCTTAGCAATCTGGTATATCATAGCATTGTATACACCGTCGGCTTCTTTATCACCCTGAGCGATTCTCTTCTCGATTTCCCGAATATCATCCGTACCCAAGTAAGATAAAAGCCCGCCCTCTCGGTTAAGTTTCTTCTTGATATCCTCGTATTTGTAGTTACCAATAAGACATAACTTCACCAGAGGAATCGTGGGCAGCGCTCCGGTCCTCTGTGGCGAAAACGGCCCGTCTTCATTGGCATTAGACGAATCAACCTGCTTCCCCTTGTAGTGCGCGGCGATGGTTATGCCCGTACCTAAGTGCACGATAATGAAATTGCAGTTTGTGTAAGGTTTACCTAATGCCCGAGCTGTTTTCTTGGCCACCATACGTACGTTCAATGCGTGGCTCAATGCTTTCCTTTTGATCTCTTTTAATCCGGAAAACCGAGCCGGTTCCCAAAACTCATCAACGGATACCGGATCGACAAAGTATGCCTTGATATTAAGACCATCAGCAATTTCCTTAGCGATCATTGCACCCAGCAACGAAGGATGTTCAGACTGATAATCGCCTGTCTTTACATCCTGAATCAGTCTATCGTTCACAACATAAGTACCACTGCTTAACGGTTTAAAGGGTCCGCCTCGACCAACAACCGCATGCAACGATTTCTGGTCTACGCCCTTTGATTCCAGAAGCATCATTATTTTTTCTCTGCGAAACTCGTACTGGTCTATGATTTTCGGAAATTTCAACAGCTCTTCTGGATCGTGTCGTAGATTCTCCTCGAACACTGGATTTTCGTCAGCAAACAGAGCAACACGTGTGGAACCCGCGCCCGGATTGATCACCAATATTTTGAAAGCCACTCATCCTCCTCGTTTCATGATATCATATAATGCACAAGAAGTCAATCCGCTTATGCGCACGCACTTCTCAACCCGGCGCGCTTGTTCGAAGAAAAAAGTATAAGGTTCGAGCCCGTCGAGAACTCTACTATTTGCGATACGTAACCAACATCCATTGACTAATCGACTAAATTCCTTATACTACCTCTGTGATACACGCCCTGATTATACTCATTCTTTCTGCAAATGCTGGTGTCGTCATCGTTGACAACGTCTGGTTTTATGGTAATGATCACAAGATGCGTATTCTAACTACTGGTGACATGGTGGAAATTGTCGAGCATATAAATGAGACGGTAAGAGTCGAGTATGACAGCGCAACTGGTGAATTAAACAGGAATGTGCTGATTGATTTGAATGAAGAAATCGCCGAAGATGAGCAATTTGTTTTTGCCCGTGGCTATTTCGACGAAGGCGAGTATGTTAAGTCTGCAAGGCTTCTTGACATTTTCACCAAGTACTTTGACGACTCAAAATATCTGAGCGAGGCGTTATATTATCTGGGACAATCTTATGAAGCCCTAGCATTAAAGGGTCAATCTGACTCGTTACCTGGTTTCTCATTTAACGATAAGATCGAACAAGCTTACTATAATGGTGATGTTTACAAAATACTTGTTAATGCTTTTCCGGACAGCCCATTTGCCTCGAAGGCAGAATATCGCCTCATCAACATTTTCCGGCTTGGCCATCTTCCCTGGCTGGATTCCGTCGAACTCATCCAACAAGAGCTGACCATGTGGGACGAATTCTGCAGCAAATACCAAAACACCGATGAATACCCCTTGGGTTTATCTGAAAAGGGACATCTGAATCGTGTATTGTTTGAGATTACAAATGAAACAAACTACAAGGAGGAGGCAATAGTGATATTCACTGAGATTACTACTAAATATCCAAATACGGTACACGCCGCCTATTCTAATGTCCATCTTTTTGAAATAGAACGCGGCGAGAAGATTTACAAGTATTAAAGACCTGTTATTTCTTGTGTATTTTTCTTGAGATGAGCAACTTCTTAAGCGGATAGGTGTTGACAACATCGCGGGGTTCAAGCCAGCCCCGGCGTGCGGTTGCAGCTCCAAACTTCATCCAGAGCAAACCATTGGTGTCATGGGCATCGGTGCCAATCGAAATCCTAATCCCCATATCTTTCGCCACTTTCAGGTTGACGTCGCTTAAATCCAAGCGATCCCAATAGGCGTTCAACTCAAGCCAGGTGCCGGTTGCAGCCGCTCTTTCCATTACTTTATGGATATCCATGACATACCCCTCGCGTGACGAAATCAATCGTCCAGTTGGGTGACCGATAATATCAACATGAATGTTGTCCATCGCCGTGCATATTCTCTCGGTAACATTCTTTGTGAACCCCTGATGAATCGAAGCTACGACCAGGTCAAGCTGTTTCAATATCTTATCGGGATAATCAAGTCTGCCATCTTTCAGGATATCAACCTCAATACCCTTCAACACAAATACCTTTTTTGATTTTTTGTTAATCCGATCGATTTCCTTCCACTGCTGGTACAAACGTTTCAAATCCAGACCGTGAGCATACTTCGCCGACTGAGAATGATCAGTTATCAAAATGTATTCATATCCGAGACTTTCAGCGAAATCCGCAAGCTGAGTAATGGTCGCCGAAGAATCAGAATAGGTTGAATGCATTTGCAGGTCGCCTCGGATCTGCTTAAGCTCGACCAACTTCGGCAACTTGTTCTTGCGCGCGGCTTCGATCTCACCTCGATCCTCACGCAGTTCTGGCGGTATATAGGTCAAACCAAGCGCTCTGTACACATCTTTCTCGTTTTTCCCGGCCACCGTCTTACGTCCCTTAAACAAACCATATTCGCTCAACTTCATGCCCTTTAACTTAGCAATATTACGACACTTCACGTTGTGCGCCTTAGAACCAGTGAAGTATTGCAGCGCCGCTCCATACGACTTGGGTGAGACGATCCTGAGGTCAACCTGAATTCCACCCTCGACCATAATCGAACCTTTGGTTTCTCCTGCGGCAAGCACGCGCTCGGTCTTTGGGAATTCTGTGAACAACTTTATTATCTTCGCGCCGTTTCTACCAGTCACGAGTATGTCAACATCACCGATTGTCTCTTTCCACCTACGCAGCGAACCAGCCGGTGAGATGTCTAGCACGTTGGGTTTTGCTTTTAGGTATGCGACAATCTCGGAGGCCACTCCTTCTGCTACCGCAATCGAGAGCCGGGCATGACCTCTTTCATATAATTCAATACCTTTCTTTATGTTCTCGACCTTTTTCTCGCCCATCTGTGGCAACTTTGCCAGTTTGCCGCTCGCAATTGCCTTTTTCAAATCCGTAAGCGTTCTTACACTCAACTTCTTGTTTGCGAGCGCGAGTGTCTTTGGCCCGAGATTCTGTATGTCGAGCATGCTCAACAGCGAATCGGGTATTCCCTTGGTGACCTCCCGGTATTTTTTCATTTTCCCAGTTTTGAGGTACTCATCGATCTTCTTAGCGATACCCTCGCCAATACCCGGCAATTCAACAACCCTGCCCTCCCGATTCAACACCTCAATATCCTCAACGAGATCATCGAGTATCCGAGCCGCCTTCCGATACGACACAATGCGGAACACCATGTCACCCTTGAACTCCAATGCATCGGCAATACGGTTAAATATCCTCGCCAACTCCTTGTTTTTCATCACAAAATTATCTGTAAAATACAAGGAAAATCAAGGGGTGGATTCGAGAACGTATGTGTCGAGGGATCGGTCATGGTGATTTCACGCCTATTCAGGGAAAAAACCTGATCGAACGCAGGTAACGTGAATGGTTGGATACTCGTCTTGAGCAATCTTTATCAGAATCCTCTGAAAAAAGGCAGGTTGTCAAAAAGCCCCCATAAATTGTATCTATTATAGAACATCTAACTGAGCATTTCGGTAATTGCTAAAATGCCAAAACGAGACATCCGGAGTCGTCTACCATGAGGGTCGCGAATCTTGATTTTTACCACGTTTTTATTATAATCATGACAACATGTGGAAGAATGTTACTGAACAAATCACCGAGTGGTTGAAAGAACAACTACAAGAAACCGCGACCAAGGGCTTTGTCTTGGGTATGAGTGGAGGTCTCGATTCCACAGTATGTGCAGCCCTACTAAGAAAAGCAACCGACGATTGTCTGGGTCTGATACTTCCCATTGAGTCCGATGTCAAAGACCTTGATGATGCGTCGGCAATGGCATCGAGACTGGACATGAAAACTCAATACATTGATCTGACTCCAACGTATAACGGTCTTGTCAGACTAATATCGAGCAATGATCGTGTTGCATTAGGCAATATAAAGGCTCGGTTACGCATGGTCGTTATATACTACTACGCAAACCTTAACCATTATCTAGTGTGCGGTACGGGCAACAAGACCGAAATCTCACTAGGCTATTTCACAAAGTACGGTGACGGCGCGTGTGATATTATGCCCATAGGCGATCTGTACAAGGGCGAAGTTCGAGAACTGGCCCGTGAATTGAACATACCCGAGACAATAATCGAAAAGATCCCCAGCGCCGGATTATGGTCCGGGCAAACCGACGAAGCGGAGATGGGGTTCACCTATGACCAAATGGATGAAGCACTGAGGCTAATCGAAAAAGGCGAAATCACCGATGACACTTGTCAGAAATTAAAAGAGGTAGTGAAGAGAACCACCCACAAAAGGGAGAAACCGAAAGTCTTCCATTTTAGGAGGTAGGATGTTACCGATATTTATATTCGCGCCGATCGGTTCGCTTCTTTCTCTGTTGTTTGCCTTTTTCTTATCAAAAACAACCAAAAAATTTGACGAGGGCACTGATATGATGCGGCAGATTGCACAGGCGGTGCGCGAAGGTGCCCGCGCATACCTGAAGAGGCAGTATCGTGTCGTTGTTGTCATTTTTCTAATCGTTTTCGCGGTGCTACTGATCCTTTCTTTTTGTAAACTGCTGCCTGCCCTGGTACCCTTCATTTTTCTGACCGGTGGTTTCTTCTCGGCCTTATCCGGATTCATCGGCATGACCCAAGCCACGAATTCCTCGGCCCGAACCGCCAATGCGGCGCGGACGAGCCTCAATAGTGCTCTGCGTGTAGCATTTGCCGCCGGTGGCGTGATGGGGTTCGTTGTAGTCGGCTTGAGTCTTCTCGATCTCAGTTTCTGGTATTTTCTGCTCAACTGGGTTTACCGGACTCAACCCATCGGCGAGCGCATGTTGATAATCACACAAACGCTTGTCTGTTATGGAATGGGAGCGTCATTCCAAGCGCTATTCGCACGCGTGGGCGGCGGTATTTTCACCAAGGCGGCAGATGTCGGCGCTGATTTGGTGGGCAAGGTAGAAGCTAATATTCCGGAAGATGATCCCCGTAATCCCGCGACGATTGCCGACAATGTCGGTGACAACGTGGGTGATGTTGCGGGCATGGGTGCCGATCTGTATGAATCTTATGTCGGATCTATTGTTGCCGCAATGGCGCTGGCATATGCGGCGGGTTTGGGATCCAAAGGAATCATCCTACCGCTGATTCTTGCTGCAGCCGGTGTGCTATCTTCGGTGCTCGGCACCTTCCTCGTGCGTACCAAGGAGGAAGCAAGCCAGCACGCACTACTGCTTGCGGTACGTAAAGGCATTTGGGCAGCAGGTATTGTGATGGCTATCGTGTCGGCCGTGATCATGAAACTCATTCTACCCGAACACTTCAACTTCTACTGGCCAATACTCATCGGACTCGCCTGTGGAGTGATTATTGGCTACTCGACCGAATTCTTCACCTCGGATAATTACCGTCCAACAAGAGCGATCGCTGCGGCAACAAAAACTGGACCGGCTACGGTTATCCTCGAGGGTATCAGCGTTGGTATGCTGTCGATAGTACCCCCGATTGTCTTCGTCGCGCTTGCCATTTTCGCTGCCTACTATATACCAGGTGGTGCCGCACGGCCGGCATACGGTTTATTCGGCGTCGCCATCGCTGCGGTCGGTATGTTATCGACACTGGGCATCACCCTCGCCACCGACGCATACGGACCGGTTGCTGATAATGCGGGCGGTAATGCTCAGATGGCCAACCTGCCAGCAGAAATCCGTACCCGAACCGATGCCCTGGATGCTATCGGAAATACTACTGCGGCAACGGGAAAGGGATTCGCCATCGGCTCAGCAGCCCTGACCGTGTTAGCACTGATTGCCGCATACCGTAGTCAAATCGCAATGGCGTTTCCTGATTTCAATTTTCGAATCACCAACCCTCAAGTCATCATCGGGCTATTTCTAGGTGCCATGATGCCCTTCCTGTTTTGCTCTAGAACGATCAAAGCCGTAGGCCGCACTGCTGGCTACATCGTCCTCGAGGTACGCCGGCAGTTCAAAGAGATAACAGGGTTGTTAGAAGGCAAAGTGCGACCTGACTATGCTCAGACCGTACGCCTCTGCACGGTGGCGGCCCAGAAAGAAATGATCGTGCCCGCGCTGCTGGTCGTTGTCGTACCCATCGCGACGGGCATCCTGCTCGGACCAAATGGTGTTATCGGATTGCTCGTGGGCGCCCTGATAACCGGATTTGCGCTTGCCTTGATGATGGCGAACTCGGGCGGCGCCTGGGACAACGCAAAAAAATATATTGAGAAGGGCAACCTGGGCGGGAAGGGATCAGACGAACATAAAGCTTCGGTCGTCGGTGATACTGTAGGCGACCCTTTCAAAGACACCGCCGGTCCCTCATTGAATATCCTAATAAAGCTCATGTCTACTGTATCCATCGTCTTCGCCGGCTTCATCTTGCGTTTCACCCTATTCAAATAGGTGAGAATAAAGGACTGGCCGGCCAGCGATCGACCCCGTGAGAAATTCTACGAAAAAGGCTGCTACGGATTAACCGATACCGAGCTCCTGGCTATCGTAATCGGCAAGGGGTTGAAAAACAAAACCGCTCTCGACCTGGCTCAAGAAATAGTAACAAAGGCTGGTGGGTTGAGAAAACTCAGCCAGAAATCGGTCGGTGAGGTCGAAAGAATGGAGATCTCTGGACTGGGCAGGGCCAAAATCGTCTCGATACTTGCAGCCCTTGAGGCGGGCCGGCGCTCGCTATCCAACAGGAGCAACAAGAAAATACGGTTCAAGAATCCTGAAGCCATTTATAAATATTACTATCCACTCATTGGCGGTCTAAAACATGAGGTCTTTAAAGTGGTCGCCGTGGATGGCAGAAATACCTTCATCAATGACTACACGGTTAGCAAAGGAATCCTGGATGCGAGTCTGGTTCATCCACGTGAGGTATTCAAATTCTCCCTCAACGAAGATGCCTCGGCTATCTTCCTCATCCATAATCACCCAAGCGGCATACTCAAACCATCAGAAGATGATTTAAAAATAACTGAGCGATTACGCTGCGCCGGTGAAATAATGGGTGTGAACATAGTCGACCATGTGATCATCTGCGAGCGAGGATATTACTCTTTCTCACAACATCACCTGTTGTAGCGAATTGACTCTACCGTACGAAACTACTTAGCCAAAATTGCGGTTATCTTGTATATCGTGGGATCGATTTTCTTCTTCTTCGTATAGGTTTCCTCAAAAGGAGTGCATACAATCTTCTTGTCGACCTCCCCGACCATACAGCCAAATTTTTTCTTCTGCGCGGCCTCGATAGAAGCAAAACCGAGTTTTGAAGCAAGAATACGGTCATTTGCTGTGGGTGCCCCGCCGCGCTGTATATATCCTAACACCGCGACGCGGTAGTCTTCCTTAACACAATTCTTTACCTTTTCGGCGATGGTAAAAGCGTTGCCGGCCTCGTCACCCTCAGAAACGATAACGATATTCGACTTCTTCCCCCGTTTTATACTCTCATTGATCTTGCTGGCTAAGGCATCAATGTCGGTAGGCGTTTCCGGAATCAACACATCCTCCGCACCACCGGCCAAACCAACGGCCAGACCTATGAAACCAGAGAAACGTCCCATGACTTCAACAAAGAAAAGCCTCTCCAAAGAGGCCGCAGTGTCTCTTATACGATCGACAGCCTCGAGGGCGTTGTTTATCGCCGTATCAAAGCCAATCGTAAAATCGGTGCCGTACAGATCATTATCGATCGTGCCCGGCAGGCCAAGCATGTTCACGCCAAACTTCTCAGAGAATTCCTTAGCGCCGCGCATTGTTCCATCACCGCCGATCACCACTATTACATCAATCCCGTGTTTGGTGAGCACCTTCTTTGCTTTTTCCATTCCCTGAGTGGTCTCAAAATCGCTGGAGCGTGCGGTCCCCAGCATCGTACCACCTCGCTGGATTATGTTTGCCACCGAACCCCGATCCATTCGTACAATATCATCAAACACTAAACCATTGTAGCCATCTCGGATACCGAATACTTCGAGTCCGTAGTGTAGTGCGGTCCTCACTACAGCTCTTACCGCCGCATTCATTCCCGGCGCATCGCCACCACTTGTCAGCATAGCAATTTTTGTAGTCATTAGCATTATTATAATAATTTCTTCAGTCATGTCAACTTCACGCAGGAAATTACGATGTCGCGCGAGCCCTTGAAAATACGTCAATTGGGGCTTGACAAACGTAGAATTACGTGTAAAATTAACATAATGATGAACGGAAGGAGGTGAAAAGTTATGACGAAGGCAGAACTTATCGAGAGAATGGCACTAAGAGCGAAGATATCCAAACGTGCTGCAGGTATTGCTTTGAATACCTTTGTCGAATCGGTCACCAACGCTCTACAAAGTGGTGACAAAGTAGCACTAGTGGGTTTCGGTACGTTCTCGGTTTCCAAGAGAAAGGCAAGAACCGCCCGTAATCCTCGTACTGGTGAGAGGATCGACGTGCCAGCAAAGAGGGCTCCAAAGTTCAAGGCGGGCCGTGACCTCAAAAACGCCGTAAAATAAGGGGAAAATGTCAAAAAAGGGATGGTAAAACCATCCCTTTTTTGTTATCCAATACTGCAATCATTCGTTAACTAAAAAGGGGCGAGAACCTCAACCCTGGGCAAACGTGGGGTAGGTCATGCCAAAGCGAAGCTTGTAGTAAACACGCATTGCAACTAACACTACCAATAAAACCAAAAAATACACAGGATACAATATCGCCGTGATAATCGTGAACACAAAACCAGGCAACCTGAATGATGCAATGGTTGCTCCTCGGTTAATCTTGTTCAATGCGAACCTATAACTAGCCACGTACACAAAGAGTGGCAAAGAAATGGCCGCAGGAATCAGACAGATATAGTCACGCTGCACGTATGCCAGGACGACCGCCGCAGCCATGACAATAGTCGACACAACATAAGAAGCATTTGCTCCCAAGTAGACGCCAGTTGTTATCTCATTCGCCTTGCGGTCACCCTCTATATCAACAATTGTAGTATTAATAAACACGGCACTGATGCTGAGAAAATACGGCAAGAAGTGTGTAAACATGGACCACTCAAAATTCCGGACGAGCAACCAGCCGACGGCAAAATTGATCATCCCGTAACCAATACCATTGGACAGCGTGTCGAGGACAGGTCTTCCCTTTAATTTAATCGGAGGCAAGGAATACAAAACGCCCAGGACAATAGAGATGGTTACGAGAATCAGAAATGTTACTCCAAACTGTATAGACAACAAAAAAGCACCAATCCATAGCACCGCCATCTCGACCCAAGCTGCGGTCTTCGTCACATAGCCCCCAGACAGAAGAAAGAGTTTTTTGTTCAGTCGATCGGTCTCGATGTCCATGATCTGATTCAAGATATAAACACCGCCCATGATGCCGGTGTAGATCAATAATCCCAGAACAACCTCGGTGTTAAATCGGCCCTGCCGCGCGGCCAAAAAGCTGCCGATCAGGAGAAAATTCCAAGATGGTATAAGAATCAACGGTCTTAAAATGAAAATGTAGTCAAAGGGATTAAATCTTGGCACTGAGTTACTTTACTTTGCTTACCTTGCCAGCATGCAAACACCTTGTGCAGACAAGTATTCGTTTTGCCTCACCACCCTTCTTTACTTTGACCCTCTGTAGGTTGATGCGGAACTTTCGCTTTGAAACATTATCCGCGTGGCTGATGCTTGAGCCGACACGTGCTCCTCTGCCGCATATTGAACATCTCCTGGCCATAAATCTCCTTTCGTTCTATTATACAAAAACGATGGGTGAAGTCAACGATGCAATTTGGCTGTACGATCCGTCCAGTGGCGGCCGATGATTGACACAATATCCTTATTTCGTATAATAGACCATGTCGATCAAGGAGAACGTCGAAAAACTCAGAGAACGCATAGAAATGGCAGCCTCCCGTTCGGATCGAGATCCTGATGAAATCACCGTCGTCGCAGTTGCCAAGACCATTTCTGTCGAGAAGATCGAAGAGGCAATTGCCTGCGGAATAAGCATCATCGGTGAGAATCGAGTCCAGGAGGCAAGAAATAAATTCTCGGTTATCGGCGACAAAGTACATTGGCACATGGTCGGGCACCTTCAGACCAACAAGGTGAGAGAAGCGGTGAAAATTTTTTCCATGATCCAAAGCCTCGATTCCATGAGGCTCGCTCAAGAGATTGAGAAACGTGCTCTGAAGCAAACAGAGTGCCTCATCGAGGTCAACACATCTAAGGAACCGTCAAAATTCGGGCTTACACCCAACGCGGTCTTTGATTTCTACCAAGGCATCAAGGGATTGAAAAAAATAGACGTGCTCGGATTGATGACAATTGGACCGGGCTGGGCAGTTCACGATCCCGAGGCATCAAGACCATGTTTTCTTATGCTACGTGAATTACGCGACGAATTGGCTCAAGAATTCGACCGGCCATTTCCTGTTGTATCGATGGGCATGACTTCAGATTTCGAGATAGCCATTGAAGAAGGATCCAACATGATTCGTGTGGGTACCGCGATATTTGGACCCAGAACATAGCGTGTCACCTGGAGAGAAAAGAACTATTGAAGATCTATACCGCCTGAACGAATGGCGACGCTATCAATCCACATTGTCCCTGATTCTCTGTACGGCGGCGAGAAAGTTGTTTCCAAAATCAAAATTGCGTATCGAGCATTCAATGAGCAAAGGTTTTTATTGCACCCTGGAACGTCAACTGAAAGCAACAGGTGTAAAGGATATCGAAAATCAGATGAAAAGGATCATCAAAGAAGAGCTGCCTATCCAGCGAGCGAATTTTCCAAAGAAGAAAGCTATCTACCTCTTCCGTAATCTTAATCAACTCGACAAGGTCAGGCTTCTCAAGAATATCCGCAAGCAGACCGTAACCATGTACTCGCTACTTGATCTCTATGACATGTACGCCATTCCGCCTTTCGAATCAACAGCACAGACACCTCTGTTCTATTTGAAATACTTTGCGCCCGGTTTCATCATGGTCTTTCCGCATTGGCAAGACTTATCTGCATTGCCCGAGTTCCGCCCCCAGCCCAAACTCGCCCGGATATTCAATGAGTATGTAGAATGGGCTAGGATCCTGGGCATCGACAACGTCGGGGCGCTGAACCAGGCAATCAAAGAAGGCAACGGTTCAGAAATAATAAAGGTTGTTGAGGCATTGCATGAAAAGAAGATCGCCTATATCGCCGATCGAGTCGTCAGAGAGAAAAGCAAGATCATACTCATTGCCGGCCCCAGTAGTGCGGGCAAGACGACCTTCACCAAACGCCTGGCCATACAGCTCATTGTTAACGGGGTGAAACCGCTTGTTATTTCGACTGACGACTATTTCCTCCCTCACAGCAAAACACCTAAAGATGAATCAGGCAGTCTTGATTTCGAAACGATTGGTGCTGTCGACGTACAGTTGCTGAACGACCATTTACTCAGGATCATAAAAGGCAAAGAAGTACAGATGCCCAAATTCAATTTCCTTACTGGACGGCGTAATAAAGGGCAAAACGTCGCCGCGACAAATGATTATGTAGTATTGCTCGAAGGTATACACTGCCTGAATAATGCTTTGACGCGCCGAATACCCAAATCTCTGAAATTCAGAATATACATAAGTTCTTTGACCCAACTCAATATCGATGACCATAATCGTATCTCCACAACTGACACGCGTATGATAAGACGCATCGCACGCGATACATACTTCCGTGGATACCGCGTCCAGAGAGTTCTACGAATCTGGGGTTCCGTCAGAAGAGGTGAGGAACAGAATATTTATCCATTTCAAGAAGAGGCCGATGAGATGTTCAATTCGGCTCTCATATATGAACCGGCAGTGCTAAAGAGATTCTGCGTACCCATAATCAAACGGATAAGAAAAGAATCTGCGGAATATGTTGAGGCGAAAAGACTTCTTGATTTCTTTAATCTTTTCTACGATCTTGCTGACCGCGACGTTCCTTCGAACTCAATCCTGCGTGAATTCATTGGTGGCAGTTCGTTTCTGTACTGACGATCGAAGCAAATCTGTTGCTAATGTAGAATCGAAGGAAAACATTAAGACCCTTGCTCAACTGCTAATCGACCACGTTGAATGTCAGCATCACAAGTTATTGCACAATTTTTGTGCACTGAGCATGATTTCTGTGCGGCAAACTGACTTATTCTCTCCAAATTCAATGCCTTTTTCCTGGCATAGATATTGCTCAATGTCTAAGTACAATGTCTTTAAAAGACTTTTCAGAAGTTACGATCAAGAACTGTACTGCCGGCGGCATGTTCCCGAGCATAGGATTCTTGCTGCCGGCAGTAGTGAAGAGATATAGAGGAGGAATCATGAAGCGCAATGGAGTTAAATGGCTGGCAATGAGCCTAGTATGGCTTATACCTTTGGCTGCAGATGCAGCCAAGTATGGTGTCTTACATCTCAAACCAGTTGGTGTTTCTTACGCAACGACTGAGGCCGTGGCGACCCTATTGACCAGTGACCTCATCAACTACGGCCATACAGTGCTCAATCCTGATGCCATGGATGACGCCGTCGGTGACATACTGGAATGCTATGAAAGCAGTTGTGCCGCAGAGGCAGGACTTGCCGCGAATGTCGAGCACGCAATATACGGTTCCGTATCCCGGTTGGGCGACAAACATATCGTGCAATTGTCCATCGTAAATGTTCTGACCAAGGAAGTTGTTTGGGCGGGTAGTCTTGCCGCCAAGACAGCTGAAGACCTCGATACGGTAGTGAAAAGACTGGCAAAATCGATTTCCGAAGGAAAGAAAGCAGAAGAGACCGTTGAAGTTGGTCTGGTAACAGAAGAAGAGGAGAAAAAGCCAGCGAGAAGACGGGTATTCCATACTCTGGGAGTTACCACTGGCATGTTACAACCCATATCGGGCTATGGTGAAGCCAGTACTCTGTATCATCTTGGCGCCCTTTATTGGTACGAGACGCCTCGTATGGTTGCAGAAGTTGCAGGGTACGTAACATTTCCGGGCGATCTCAACGATATAGACGGCACGGCCGCAGAAGCCTGCTTTCCGGAGATCTCAATGTTGTACATGCTAAGCAAGAAGGAAATATCGCCTTATTTCGGTGGTGGAATAGGCTTTGGTTGGTTGACCATTGATTCAGAAGATCCTTATGTATATGGAGAAACTGCTTATGGCATGACTCTGAATGCCGGTGGAGGTGTCGTTTTCTTTAGGACATACGACATCAGATTAATCCTCGATGCACGCTATCGTGTCAATCTTGCAAGTGTTAGAGGCATCGAAGGACCCCATCAGGGATTCAAGTTATCAGTTGGCTTCACATACCGTCGCAAAGTCAGCGGCTGCTTTGGCTGTGGATTAGGCTTATAAAAACGAAGCAGTGAACGAGAGCCCCGGTGGCAAACACGGGGCTCTCCTATTTCAGGATGCTTATTATGGTATTATCTTTTACCTGCCAATAACTTAATTTCTTCATTGTAACGTCGTGCACTTCTATTACACTGCCCTTTTTTATTTTGTCAAAACTCTCATTGCAGGAGGTTCGTGCCCTGTTCAACCTCACCAGTTCTACCCTTCCAGCCGGTGTGCACAAAAAACAACGTTTCTTACCTTTTTCCGTAAGCAATTGGCTGATCGCCAAGTGACCCTGGGGTCTTATTAACGTAACCCCGCTCTTGGCAAGTACCAAATAGCCAAATTTCAGAATATCAATCTCCCGGTTAAGCCCTTGATTGATTATCTTGAGAAAGTCAGGGGGCGACCACGATATTGACTGATGGCACCATTCGTTCCGCTTTTCCACCTGCAGTAATGCACAGTCATTGTCATGCAAGCAAGGTAACAACACCCGCAAAGTTCTTTGCTTGACTAGAGAACTGCGTAGTCTCATAACACGATGCGCCAACCTCTTCAAAGCCGGTTCAATGATTATAACCAGTCCGTCATCAGTTAGGCATCTGGCGACCGCTTTGATAAATTGTGTTGGTATCACCTCTTCGGGTATGATTTCGGCCAGTGAATTGACCAATAGTATAACATCGAACCGACCTTTCGGCTCACACCGGTACGCACTATCGATATTCTGGCTCAAGAATCGAGTCTTCAATCTTCTATCGCTTTTTCTGGTCCACGCGGCTAAAGCCTTGGCACGCCGTAGCATCTTTCTCGAACCGTCAATTCCAACCAAATCGAGTGCCCGTTTGTCACCCTGATCCCTTAAGCCGTGGTAGAATCCTAGCATTCCAGCACCCTCGCCGCATCCAATATCGAGAACACTAACGCGTCGCTTGTTTGAAAAGAGAGCCGCGTACCATGATCTTATCTGTTGAACAACTACTATTGTCTTCATAAGATTCATCGGAAAATTATAGGCGAAGTATGCATCAGAATAGTTGCCTTCAGTCGGAATACTTGACGCAAAATCATCGGAAAGCATCGTCATCTGTTTTCTTATTTTGTGCAGCCTCTGCGTATAACGGGATTTTGTTCTGTGATTCAAGTCAGGCATTCCCAGACCCTGCAAAATCATCGTCGAAACACCAGCCGGCAGTCTCATGAGAAGTTATTTTTGTTTTCTACTCTAATGTTGTTATGTGTGCCCCGCAATCGGCAAATAAATCGCGGGTATGATCATCCGAAGTCAAATATACTACTTGATTCCCCTGGTCGATGAAGTTTTTCATCAAATGGGCAAGCCTCCGACGCCTTTGCCAATCCGCAAAGATGAAGGCGTCATCCAGAATCAGGAAAGCGCCGTCCGGATATATCTTACGCAGCGCCACAATCCTAAAACACAGCAGCAGTTGATCTCGCGCGCCACTGCTTAGTTCTTCGACTTCATAGCTCTTGCCTGAGGCATCGGTCACTACAAAATCGCGGTTTTTCACTGTTACTTGACCGTAGCGCTCAGTAACAAACTTGAAATAATAACTCAGACCGTCTTCCCCGCTCAAAATGTCTTCAATGAATTCATCCAACTCACTACTCATACTAAGGAGTATCTTGCGCGCCGCAAGCGCCGCCTCTTTCTCCAGTTGATTCTCACTTAACCTCTTGTTCAGTTTAGCATATTCGATAAAGGCGTCACGATCATTTGCCACGTCAACTCTCGCCTGCTCAACATTACGGAACAACTGAATGCTTCTTGTCAGCTTATCCATCCTTTCCTGTAATCCGTCTTTTTGTTTCTTGATGTCCATTTCCAATTCCAGATCTGGTTCTGTCTCAGGTTTAGCAGTTTTCATCGAACTAATCAGCCGTTCCCACTTCTTATCCTCTGTTTCGTGAAGCCGCTGCGATATGCCGGCGTTCAGCCGCGTGAGCGCCTCTTCGATTCTGGCTTTCTTGGCAATTTTGTTTTCTAAGTCTGAAATCTCGGCGAGCCCAGTCTTGTAACGCAAGACTGACATTTTTTCATCTACCTCGGCAAGGCTGTTTTCTCTCGAGAAGCGAGCAACATCCCTATTTTTTTCCTGCAACAGCGTTTCTCTTGTGATAATATCCTGTTTTAATTTGCCTAGTCTATCCGGCAATTCCGCAAGACCCTTCATGTCGTGAAAAACCTCCTGTGCCTTACGCAACAGCATATCCGTATCCATCAACCACTTTTTCGTTCTTTTCCGTCGGTAGACAGTATAGAAAAATACGAGGACTGCAACTGCCAAAAAGGGAGCTGCTATTGCCAATGGTATTCTAACAAAGAAAGACGCTACGAATAACGCTACCGCCCCTAATAGTAACCCAACTGCGAAGGCGAAAGATACTTCTTTCCCTCCTTGCTCGGGCATGCCACGATACGACTTGAGTTCGCGCTCGGCGGCCATCTTCTC
Organism: Caldifarciminota bacterium SM23_42; assembly: GCA_001303785.1. Classification (GTDB taxonomy): domain Bacteria; phylum Hydrothermota; class Tepidihabitantia; order SM23-42; family SM23-42; genus SM23-42. Next base: position 31,475 of record LJUJ01000017.1, read on the forward strand.
TTTGGCTCTCAATGCAGTCAATTCCTTTTCGAGGTCATCCACTTCTCTTTTCTTCTCTTCGAGGTGTGCACGCGCATCCAAGCGTACTTTTCTCTCAGCCTGCAATTTTTGCCACTCGGCCAGATACTCACGCTTATATCTTTCGTATTCCTGCAATTCGGTCCGGGTTTCTCTAAATCTTTTATAGAGATTCGACAACTCTTCGTAGGTGAGATATTTCTTGTAGTTTTCCATGTCACCGAGGGCCTTCTTGAGCGCTTTATTCTTCTCTATCAAATCGGCTAGCTCGGCTTCCTGTTCCTCGATCTCTCCGATTCTCTTCAAATAATCCTCGAGAGCTGCCTTGCGTCTGCTATCCTTATCAATCTGCTCCTGCTTTTCGCGTTTCCATATTTCACGTTTGGGCTGCAGACCAACCGCCTCGAAAATCTGCTCATCTAATTTCGTGAATGATATTCCTTTACCGACCCTACTCAACATAGACTTCATACCATCCCAGAAACTCGCCTCACCGCGGGATCCATAGATCGAAGCCTCGGATGCCTGCACGTACAGCAAGTTCGAAATATCTCCCACTGGTAATTCAAGAACTATCTTCTTGGACGGTAACTTGTGAGTCTTGCCGCGATCCTCAATTTCAACCAGCATCGCGTGGGGCTTTTTATACCTCAATTCTTTTATTGTGCGTTTAAACAGAACATAATTCAATATCTCCACTATTGCAGTCTTGCCTGCTTCATTTGAGCCGAAGATGAGCTCAAATGCGGCGGGTCTAATATCAAATTTCTCTATCGGACCATAATTCTCAATGAAGATTCTATCAACCTTCATCTCAGAACCTTGTCGAAAATCGGAAAAGTGATTTCAAAGACCTTGGTGCGGAGGCGGTCATCCAACTCCTGCGTCTTGCTCATAAACCGCTGTACCATTCTGTTCTTCATAATCATATCCCATGATTGCGTATCGATCTCAATCCTGGAATCCTGAAACCGTTTACAGTATTGTGTGTACATGGATTGAACGCGGTACTTGAACTCTTTTTCACTTGCCGCCGTGTAGCCCCGAACAACGATACTCGGCATTGTGGTCGAATCATCGGTCTCTGCCAAAAAAGATTCAATCTTAATGATCATTTCATTCTCGACATCCGGGAAAACGAAAAAATCCCTCTCAACCCAGTGAGGCGCAATATCTACAAGACACTTGCTCACCTTCAGATCCGAACCATCAACGTCAATCAAATGGAAGTATCTCGCATCAACGCATTTGGTGTCGATCGCCGACGGCGAACCAGGATAGACAACCTGCGTGCCGCCATATTGTAGTTCGATATTTCTCGAATGAAGGTGACCCAGAGCCACGTAACGCGCAATTCCGTCAAGGTGCGTCGGATAGATAGGCATGTATTCGGTTTCTATATCTTCGAGCACCGAAAAAATGAATGACTGATCATACAAAGTCCCGTGCGCTATGAGAATATCGATATCCTTCGGGATATTTCTGATACAATCGCTGAATTTCTTTTCCTGATAAGGAACTCCACAGATTCTTACGCCGTCTCTTTCAATAAAATGAAAAGGTTCTTCGGTCAGCTGCACAACGTTCTCGCCATAATCGTAGTTCGGCCCGAACGAATGTAAGTCGTGGTTCCCAGGGATAATCAAGAAAGTACATTTCACGGATTCGAACATTTTCCGGACGGTTTGCCTCAGCTGTGTAGCGTCCGTATCCGACTCAAACAAATCACCGGCAATGACAAAGCAATCTACCTTCATCTCACCTGCTTTGTCGAGCATCCATTCAAATATTTCAAGTCGTTTCTTATCGTCTTTTTTCAGGTGCACATCAGCTGTGTGTAATAATTTCATGGATTCAATATCTTCTGTTGAAATAATCGTCCAAAATCTGACGATGGTCAAAGGCAAGTTCTTCAGGTAAGGTATCCTTGGTAAACAAACCTATTTCAGCCGCATCAGAGGATGCTCTCGGTTTGCCACTGGCTTGACACACAAATACGACCGATATCGTATGATGGCGCGGATCACGATTCGGATCTGAGTAAGTGTGAAATTGCCTCAAGCCTGTAATGTCTAGCCCAGTTTCTTCCTTTGTCTCGCGTCGGGCCGCCTCTTCGACCGATTCACCATAGTCAACAAAGCCACCCGGGATCGCCCAACCATGGGGTGGATTTTTCCGCTTGATGAGTACAATTTCTCCGGCAATTTCAATGATAATATCGATGGTCGGAATTGGATTGCGGTACTTCATCTGGGCAATTATAGGCAGAATAGTCGCCAAATCAATAGTTGACAAGATGTACTCGGTTATTATAATAGTCGAACGGAATGCAAGTTAGATTGAATACCACAAGCAGTTTTCTGATATTCAAACACATCACTTGACACCGTTTGCAATCAAACAGGGAGTTAATCGATGAAAAGGACTATATTGTTAATATCGACAATTTTCGTTATTGGCGCAGCCCAGGATATGATCGTCAGGGTATATGCACCCTCATGGCAGGATTTGAAACGGGTTGACGAAAAGTCACTAGATATTGCAGCCGGCAGGCATGGCGAATGGTTCGATCTGGTTGTTGACCAATACGGCCTCGACAAGGTAATCGCGTCTGGACTGCCTTATGAGGTGACGATATACAGCCTTGAGCACGCAAAGGATCAGGTCCGTGGATATTACCTGTCGTATACCGAAATCACCGATTCACTAAGAAATTTAGCCCAAAACAACGCTTCAATATGCATACTCGACTCCCTACCATTTCCAACCTACGAGGGGAGATGGATTTACGGCGTGAAGATATCGGACAATCCGCAACTCGAGGAGGATGAACCCGGCTTCACCATTGATGGCTGCCATCACTCGCGAGAATGGGCAACCCCTCAAGCCGTGTTATTCTTTGCCGATTCTATGATGCGTTCATACGGGAACGTACCAGAAATCACGGATATCATAGACGAAACACAAATATACTGCTTCCCGTTGATTAATGTCGACGGCTACGTATACGACTATCCTGGCGGTAATATGTGGCGCAAGAATCGTGAACCATTTGGCGGTTCGATCGGCGCCGATCCAAACCGCAATTATGGCGGCGCACTAAATGGCGAGACCGACGGCTACTGGGGCGCGGCCGATGAGGGTCAGCTCACGCATCGACCTTCCGCCTCTACGTTTTGTGGAGCCTTCGCGTTCAGTGGTGACGAAGTTTGGGCATACACTACATATATTCGAGAACACAAGATCGTAACTGGATTCTCCCTGCATAGTTACGGCGAGCAGGTTATGTATCCATGGGGATATAAACTTCAACGTACCCCGGATTCAATCCTCTACGACCAAAAGGGCGCTCACATGGCAAATATGATGCAGTGTCTATCCAGTGGTACATACACGCCTGGGCCATCCTACTCCAACCCCTACCCTACCGCGGGGAACACGCGAGACTGGGTATACGGCTATAATCATTATGTAGCTGGATTATCAACATTATTCTACGGCGCTGAAATCGGCACCACTTTCTATCAGCCTCCGAGTGATTTGGATTTTGTCTCGCACCAGGTTTTCAAAGCAGCCAAGTACCTTGCCGGTTTTGCTGATTCGTTGATGATCACTACCGAAGGCATCGTCCCCTCACCGCTAATATATCCGGTAGACACCACGGGCTCCGATTTCACATTAAGCTGGCATGCACGCAATCCTGCTCACAACAATCCATTGTACTGGGAATTGATTGAGCTATCAAATCCAGCGGTGATCGAAGACAGTTTAGAATCGGGCACCAACCGCTGGATACTACAAGGGTTCACCCTATCAACCACCCAAGCCCATTCAGGCGACTACAGTTACTTCTCCGGTAATGCCAATGAAATGAATAACGCAGTCCAAACCGCACATCCTTTTATGGTGAACCCAGAAGATTCTGTTACTTTCTGGTGTTGGTATGATTTAGAGACGAATTACGATGTTACAGTGGTTGAAGTGTCAGAGAACACAAAGGAATGGTTCAACCTCGACACCACGCGCTTCAACGGAAATTCAGGCGGATGGGTCCGTAAGGCATATTCACTCCAAGATTGGCTCGGCAAGTCCGTATACATCAGGTTTCGTGCGATGACCGACGGTTCTGTACTCAACAATGGTTTCTATGTTGATGATGTATACCCGGTATGCTTGTTCAATGATGTGGATACGGTTGCTACGGATATCACAGATACGCTATACGATTTCGTCGACCATCCGGCCGGGGAATATTTCTACTTGGTGCGCGGATTCAATACTACGTGGGGGTGGGGAGACTACTCATGCTTGGCCCGCGTCGAGGTTTCAGTCGGTATTGATCAAGGTGATATTGCAAATCCAACAGAGACCATCTCATCGATTTCCTTACTCCAAAATCCTTCCACAAATCAATTACGTATCAGTTATACATTGGGCAATGTCGATCCAGAAGCGGCGCGACTGTCTATCTACGATGCTACGGGCCGTCTTGTCAAATCCTTTCGCATAGAACCCAACGCTACACGTAATACAGTAGCATGGAATTGCTATGATGAGTCTGGCGAGGCTGTCCCCAACGGAATCTACTTTGTGCAGCTTGAGTCCGGCAATGATCATTATGTCAAAAAGGCCATCTTATTACGCTAGACCTTGGCAATCGGGATTCATTGAATGGGGGTAATAGACAACCATGTTAAGAAAAATATTTGCCTTATCCATTGCGCTTTTGTGTCTGGGATTCTCAGAAACGCGCGATAAAGTAAGTCTTGCGACAATCACCATCCAACAACACGATGAAGTATACACACTGAACAAATTTCGGCTGACGATTATCGACGCCGGTGCGGATTTCGTTAAGACTCTGGTCACCGCCGACGAAATCACAATACTGAGGAATGCCGGCTATGACGTCGGCATTCTCATCGAAGATTATCAAGCCTACAAGGATGAAATATTCCAGAGAGGCTTTTATCACACCTATAATCAGGTGTATTCGGTGCTCGATTCGTTTGTGAGTGACTATCCGGAGATATGTCGCCTCGACACGATCGGGTACAGTGTTTTGGGTCGAGCAATATGGGCAATGCGCGTCACCGATAATCCACAAGTTGAAGAAAACGAACCCGAGATCCGTCTTCCCGGAAACATGCATGGTGATGAACACATCGGAACTGAAATCACGCTCTATTTCTTGCGGCATTTGCTGACAAATTACTCATCTGTACCACAAGTACAGAACCTAATCAATAGCTCTGAAATATGGGTATTACCTACAATAAATCCAGACGGCAAGGTGGCGAATACGCGTCGTAATGCAAACAACGTAGACCTGAACCGCGACTACGGCTTCTTTTGGGACGGTTGGGGTGGCAGCCCGGCTCCCTCTTCGCAGATTGAAACACGATCAATGATGCAGCATCTCGAGGAAAACAATATTAGTCTGGAATACAATTACCATTCAGTCGCTCAATACGTAAACTACCCCTGGGACTATCACTACGCCGACCCGCCAGATAGTCAATACATTATTTTATTGTCAGAAATCTATGCAGATTCTGCCAATCTGACGGCCATCAACGGCTATGATTGGTATCAGACGACCGGCTGTCTGCAGGACTATACAATCGGGACCAGTGGTGCCCTCGCATGGACAATCGAAACACTCGAGCCTTCGAGTTCTTCGGCAATCGATCAGATTTGCTATGACAACCGCGACGCTCTGATGGATGTTTGTAATCGCGCAGGCTGGGGTGTTGAGGGAGTAGTAAAGGATTCGATTACCAATAGTCCGATTTACGCACGGATTGAGTTCATGAATCCTGACCGTATCGATGTGTACACCGATCCAAATTTCGGTGATTTTCATAAAATGATCGAACCGGGGACGTACGATTTATGCATACTAGCCAACGGCTACGCTCCTAAAATCATCGACAGCGTGATTGTTCCTGCAACTGGCAGCGTATCGGTCGGTGACGTTTTTCTCACGCCGGATTCGTCATACCTTTCAGCGTTCAGAGTAGTCTTGTGTCGGTACGCCATGCACGCGGAAGTGAATAACAAGACCAATCCGAGATTTGCACTTGGCCCCGAAGATAGTCTGTGGCTTTCTCTCGGGTGGTCTGGATATGTTGTTCTTGATGTGGGCCCGAACACACCGATCACCGATGGCCCAGGGGACGATTTTGTCGTATCCGAAGGGAACGATGGTATGGACGAAGGCTATAATGTCTACGTGAGCAATGACTGGAGTGGTTCGTGGATTTCTTGCGGCGCCGATACGGGGACCGCAAGTTTCGATATTTCTGCAACCGGGTTGAGTGAAGCAAGATATGTGAAGATCGTTGATGATGGAAATACGCAGGGAACACAATATGCCGGGTTCGATTTAGACGCACTACATTTCTGGTATCCGGCGGGAATCGAGGAAGGCAGCGTTCTTGGCGAAGCAATTGTGAATATTCTTCTGTCACCAAATCCGTCTCATGGGCAGATCGATATCCGATTCCAAGTACTGGAAACAGCAGCCAGTAGACAGAAGACAGAAATCAGTGTAGTAGTCTATGATGCGGCTGGCCGCAAGGTTAGCGATCTGGCTGATGATGCAAAGGAACCTGGTCATTATATGGTTACCTGGAACGGGATTGATGATCTGGGTCGCGAGGTGCCGGCTGGTGTCTACTTTGTTAAGCTCACAACTGGCGACTATGGCCGTGTTGAGAAGGCGATACTACTTAAATGATAGTTTATTGGTTGAGTTGTTGATGGGAGTTTAATGATTATGAAAAGAATATTTTTGTTTGTACTTATATTGTTGACCACAGCATTTGCCACGGATTACCTGGTGCTTCTGGATTTGGATAAACAAAGGTTAGACCCAATATTCGAAAAAGGTTTAACAGTGATCGCCGAGCTCGAGAATTCTGCAATATTACTCGTCAATGACAATGAATTTGACAGACTTACGGGTCTTTCGCAGATGATAATTGGCCAGGATCCCCAACCGAATGAATACTATGTGGTATATTACAGGAACGAACGGATCGACCTACGCGATTACGGTGAGGTTCTGTTCATTGATGGCCCAGAACATCTACTAAGAATCGCGCCCGGCATGCTTGAACCCCTCATACGAGAAAAAGTCGACGTGCAAAGATTGACCTTCAAGGCTTTCGTGCGCAGTGATAAACAAGCACCGCGCTTTACGTACAACCCGCTCGTCCAGGGGATTGTCGACCAGGTGGATCCGGATAGCATCTTAAGTTATGTACAACGATTGCAGGATTTCGTCACCCGGTATTCCACACATGATTCGTGCTTCGCAGCCGCCGATTACATCGCCAACAAATTCAATGCATACGGATGTGACTCAGTTTATTTTCAGTATCACACCGGTGGTCACGCCCCGAATGTTATAGGAGTAAAGCGGGGTACTACATATCCAGATAGCATATATAGTGTAGTATGCGGACACTTCGATGCAACGTCCTACCTTGCACCCGACATTGCCCCGGGTGCCGATGATAATGCAAGCGGCACGGCTGGCGTCATCGAGGCGATGAGAGTGATGAAAGACCATCAGTTTGAGTATTCAGTAAGATATATCGCCTTTTCAGGTGAGGAGTTTGGTCTTTATGGCAGCTATTACTATGCTTCACTGGCGAATTCTCAGGGTGACAGTATCCTTGGTGTTCTGAACGCCGACATGATCGCCTACGTGAACTCGTATCCCGAAAGCGTCGATGTACTTGCCAAGATATCAAACCCTGCATGTGAACCATTTGCAGACTTCTTCATTGCGGCGGCCGATTCTTACACTAACTTGCTCACAAATAAACAGATGGTCAACTCAGCGCCATATTCTGACCACCACCCTTTCTGGCAGAACGGATATCTTGCACTATGCAATATCGAAGACAACCCACCGGTCAATCCTTACTACCATGAACCAGGCGACACAATTGGTTCCGGGTACAATGACAACGGTTTCTGCACCGAGGTGATCAAAGCCCAAGTCGCGGCCCTATCACTAATGGCTGGCCCGTTGACTGCGGCGTACTTGACCGTTCCTGATTACTGGATCGTCGACACCGCACCAGGCGGCAATGGTAACGGGTTCTGGGAAAGCGGCGAGGAGGTGAGTTTGGTCATTCAGGTTTACAACATGGGTGTAGATACCGCGAAGAATTCTTGCGGATTGGTTAGCACCACAAGTTCGTATGTCACAATGATCGATGATAGCTGCTATGTGGGGAACATCCTACCACAAGATACTGTGGAAATGATTTTTACAATGTCCGCGGCAGGCTCGGTGCCTTTGGGGTACCAAGCAGATTTCGACCTTGGTCTTTCATGTAATAGCGGTACCTGGGATTATGCAATCCAGATCTATATCAATCCATTGCCTAATCTAATCTACCACGGCTACTCGATCATCGATGCTAACGGCATTCTAGAACCGGGAGAAACAGCTGATTTAGTAGTGACCGTTTCAAATCACGGAGCTGCACCGGCAATGAGCGTTACCTCGACACTCGTGACGTATTCTCCACTTATCACGGTGAACGACAATTCGGGCAACTTCGGAGCAATTCCTATTGGTGATACAGCAAGCAATGCGTCTGATCCCTTTAATGTCACGGCGAGTGCTTCGGCAGCCTACGGCACGACCGTGGACTGCGATTTGATCGTCGAGTCCGGCATGTATGTTGACACATTAGATTTTCTGCTGGCAATCGGCGAACCCGTGCCTTCAGACACCGGTTACTATTATGCCTATTACTCAGGCGGGTTGCAGACCTATGCTCCGACCTTTGACTGGTTCGAGATCGCGCCGCCGGGCCCGGGCACGATCATCTCCGAGATCACGGATGAGGATGCGGACACGGTGACCGTAACCCTGCCCTTCACCTTCAAGTTTTACGGTACCGACTACAACTCGATCGGCATCTGTTCCAACGGGTTCATGGAGATGGGTTCTTCGACCCATCGTTTTGGCGCCAAT